>JAFPVR010000001.1 GCA_017395245.1 Bacteroidales bacterium
AACGCTGCGGCTGAATCCCTGAATGCCAAAATCAAGGCATTCCGCTCCATGCTCCACGGGGTCTCCGACAGACCTTTCTTCATGTACCGAATAGCTACGATATTTGGTTAGGCCTCCCACGGACATTTTCCGCTGCCCCGAAATTCCTTGCCTTTGACACAGACGAACTAAAAAACGAAAACACATCTTTTAAGTATTATTACAATGGTGTATCGCATGATGATTTCAAATACCACATTCAAGGCCGTGAGTTTAAAAAAATTTTAGATCCCGGCTTGGATGCAGTGAGACGGGATGCCATTTGTGCTGCCCATTTGAATATTGATGAATTGGCAAATGTATCCAATAGATTGAGTGGTAGAGGTGCTAATGGATATCGAATCATTGGTCGTTCCCATTTCCTTAATGATTCTCTTTATATTATCAATCTTTTGAGTGAAAAAGTAGGAGAGTTAAACGATGCGAGAAGAGCTGCAGCTTGTACGGCTGCAGGATACAACATTGTAAATAATAATGTTACCGCTTATGTGATAGCTTCGTTAGCCGGCGGTACGGGCAGCAGTGCTTTTCAGGATATGTCACGCATGTTGCAGATTGCCGGAGTCAATACACAGTATGCAACTGCGGCTGGTCAAGACATGATATTTGGCGTTTTCTTTTTGCCCTCGTTTTTCAAGAATTATGCAAATACCGAAAACATTGAAGTTAATGCCTATACTGCACTCTCGGAGTTGGATTATACATTGGATTTGGGTGATGCGACTAGATTTCCTGTGGGTTCGCAAGCCTTGGCCGATGACAACCAAGATTATCATGGCAACACAGGCAACGGTAAACGAGTTCACTATTCTGGTGTTTTTTTGATTGATTCCAAAACTAGCACTGGCCAAACACACGAAATAACGGATGCTTCCAGCTATGTGGCTTCTTTCATAGCCAGTTCGATTGCCGCTACCAGCAATGATATTTTGTCAAGTTATGTTAACTCATTTCATAAGACACATACAGTGCAGGGCAAGTATCAGAAATACAGCTCTCTCGGATACTGCGAACTTCGTTTCAACCGCCAAGAGTTGGTCAGATACCTGCTGAACCGAAAACTGTTGGAGTCTCTTAGCTACTATAAAGGAGGGGTGAACGCTTTCGTCGCAAGTGAAATAGCACAAGCTTTCATTGATACAAATCATCTCAACGAAGGAGTGGAGTCTGATTCTGAAGGCAATGACACTCGTTCGCAAATGAATGAACTGACCGATGCCATCATCAACATGAACGATGAGCGATTCTCAAGCATTACGATGGCGGGCGTTGATACAGGAAAAAATGCAGATGCCAACATAGAGGCGAAAAAGACAACTTATCTTAATCTTATAGGTGCCAAAGCCAACGAGGTTGTTCGCGAATTTGGAACCAAGAAAGTGGACTTGTGTCTCAAGCTTAGGGAAACTCTCGACAAGTACCAAGTAGGGATGGGCTTTGGAAGTTTTCCCGACCTAGCTCTGTCTTTAACAAATTCCTTTGTTGTAATGAAAAAAGGGCTTGAAGACGAACTGGAATCCCATGAGAGAAAATACAATGAACTTGTGGCCGAGTTGCAAATCATCAAGAACACCATTTCTGAAAACAGTAGCAGAGGTTTTAGGGGTAATAAAAGGGAGAAGCAGGAGGCTGCCATACAAAGTTATTGCCATAAAGTCCGTTTCACTACAGGGAGTGGAACAAATCCCACACTTGCATGGCTTAAAGTTGAATCAGCAAGAAAAGCGGAGGCTATTGCTGTTTTCGGGGAGTTGATCAATATTGTGAAGGAATACTACAAAAAGGAAATTCGTGAAACGATTAACGGTAATGAAACGATAAATACTGGCACATACCTTCAGATTGACGGTATGTATGATAGTTTGGACAATCTACTTACTGGAGAGAACAACTGTTATAGGCCGACGTTAGAAGCCATAAACGAAACAGTCTTTGCCGATGCCTACTTCAAAAATTACTTCGAAAGCCATTGGGACAATGCACTTACATTCACGGAGCAGGCAGAAAGAAACTTTTACGAATACATCGGCAGTCTGTTTAGCGACCAACCAACTGCAGATGCTAATCTTCTATCCCAAATGCGGGAGAAACTGTTAGAGTTGTTGGGTAATGATGATATTGTCAAGCGGATTCATGGCTATACTCAAACAACAAAAGACGCAAATGGCACTGTAACAACAACCAAAGTAATCATGTCTATTGACGAATTGTTCATCCATTGTTTTGGTACATATGGGAAGATTACAAATCCACAAGACTTGGACAACAATCCTCAACTCAAGTTGTTGCGCCAAGTTGTCTCACTATTTGATCCGCTGTGGAGCTATGTGAATTTCAAAGGAGAAGAGGGGTCGCTTCAACCTTCCAAATGTATGCTTTATGGTGTTTACGAAATGCAACGGAATATCTTCGATGCTGTTTTTGGTGGTTATAGTGCAATCTTACCGTCTGATTTAAGCATGCGTCCTGTTGGTTTGGGCGATCCTGACAGAATCACTTTCATGTTGGCAGAAACGGCAATACCTGCGTTCAAACTGGTTGACGCAGACGCATGGGCTAGTGAATTCAAACAGAAAAAGAACCAAATATACACTTTCACCGACAGGAACCTTGAAGAAATAGACATGATTACGCCTAACGTCAATGAAGAAGGTGAGATTGCCTGGGCCTACGGATGGCTGTTTGGGTTGATCACCAATCCTGAAAGGAAAAGAGGAATACGTGTGAAGCCAACTTATGCTTATATGACGAGGAAATCTGGCAGAACATACGATGGCGATGGCAGCAATGAATACAACTATTTCGCAACTACCCAAAATAATAGTGACATTGCCGTTTGTCACCGGAAATTCATCAATGATGAAGAAATCAGCAAGGACATCTATGAACAGGCAATGGCTGAACTAACGAGTAATCCACCTGCCTGTATCATCAGAATAAAGAAATGGGTGAATGATGGTGGTATGTGGAATAGAGATGTCAGAGGTAAGGAAAGAGGATCCATGCGTCCAGCTGAATTAGAAGTAATACAGAACGAGATACAACACCTTGCCAAGCGTTTTGTGCGTTTGTTAGGATTTAATCTCACATTGGATCATAACGGAAAAGTCAACCACCCATACTCGTCGGCACTGGAACTTCTGGAAAAAGAGGACAAGGAAAGTGAAAAAAAGGCAAATCCGGAGGAATAATCGCTTTCAACAGCAAGTGTGGCAGAAAAAAACTCTGCCGCACTTGTTTTGAATCAACAACATCATAAATAATCAACGATGAATATAGCATATATCATAGATCTAAATAGCCTGTTGAAAAAAGAGGATGTTTACATTCCGTATTTAGATAAGATGTATTACTATGAAATTTCCCATACGGACTTGAGCAAAACGAAAGTTCTTGAGATACGTGATGACGTAATGCGCCACACCAAAGATTCGGTAGATAAGCATCTGTTTTTCTTTGTCATTAATAATGATAACAGCATTTTGGATTCGTTTTCCAATTGTCTCAAAGATATCCAAAATGACCACATTAACTTCAACAGAGAGCATGATGAAATACACGTTGTCTGTAATTTCATCATGCAAGAAGGCTTTGACATCGCGAAATTTCAAGAAAAACTCGGAGGGTTGCTAACAAAAAATGATGTATGCGTATATTCATGGTTCCTTGACAAATATGACTACAATAGTGTCAAACCATTGAGCGATGGGCGTCGTGCCCATGCCATCGCACGATTCGTTGGGATGATGAGCAAACACTATGGAAGTATAAGTACCTCTCTTTTGCCAATGACCCAAGATACAGAAACAGCAAAACCTATCTTTAACTTCTTTGGCGATGCCTGCGTGTTTTTCGACGAAAAGAAAAGGACAGATTCGGTGTGGAACTATTATTGCTACAAAAGTATTCAGCATTTGTTGAATCTCTCCGACAACAGTATCGTTGCATACATGAATGTGAACGTGGCACCTTACGTGAATGACCAAAAAGCACTCGACAAAAGAATCGAAGCTTCTTCGGAGAATTTTTTGAAAGAAGAACGCGTGCCCATTGAAGCCTCTTTGATTACAGAGAAAACACAAGGAGTTTTGCTGAAAAGCTTAGATAATGACGAAGAATACCTTGTCAATGCCTCCGACAACCAATTGGTGTTTCTCCAAGAATTGCGGAATAACAACGACTGGCAGCTGGAAAAAATTGATCTGTTTTTGACCACCTATCAGAAAAAGGTCGGACATAATAATGAGATTCCGGAAGTCGTCAGCAATGACTTTTTGGACAAGCTATACAACGAAAAACACATCATCCACGAAAAAGAAGATTTCAACAAAATCAACAATGAAATTTCGAATAGACGCAAAGCACACGTTGACCGATTCAAGCAGGTTGTTGACAATCACCTGAACAGCATCCTCAACCAACGGGGTGACGAAAACTATGTTTTGTTGCAAGAAATTCTAACCAAGCAAGAGACACTCCGACATCGATCTAACATTGACAACGGCATTGCATTCCTGGAATACATAGAATCTGGGAAAGGAGACTATCTCACTGACCAAGACGTTGCTGTAGGCGATGTCAATTTTCAGATCATCAAAGATGCCCTGGAGAAAGAGGAAAGCATACGCAGACAGGAATACGAAGACAAAAAAAATGCTATTAAAGACAAGTATGAGCCGAAAGAAGACGGTCAGCCTTCGAAGGTGAAGAAAGAGATTGGCATAATAGACCAAATAATTAAAGAAAACAAAGATGAAAAGACGCGGTGTGATTTCCAGATTGACCATTGGATTGACGAAGATGCCGACAAGAAGCTGACTGCAAGAACAAGGTCGGTGCTTGCCTTTGGTTGTGGTGTGTTAACCGCCATTGTATGGGCGATTGTCTCTATTCGCTATTTGTCTGACTTCATGAAAGATTCTTTTGAACATTATGACAAATTCCAATGGGAAATCTTTGGCGGATTCATTTTGACAGGCATGATTGTCGGATTGGTTTTTATCGTGAAAGCCATACGCTGCAGGAAAGAAGCCGAGGAAGCATTAGATAGGGCTTTACAAAGGAAAAGGAATTATATGAACACCTGCGTGGAAGAGATGAACGATGTTGCAAAAAAACATTACGAACACCTTCTATCCTATCATGGTCTAAAAACAATTAGAGAGTTGATGCTATTTGCAGCATGGAAGAAAGAGGATCTTGTGAATTTCAAAAAGACATTGTTCAAAATGATGTTACGGTATAGGCTTTCCGTTGAAGACCTCGCCGAATTGATGTGGGAAGATGACAATACCATTGAGTTGAAGGACCCGAACGCAAGTTCCACGATATTGTTTGGAAAAGAAGACAGCAGAAACAATATTCCTTACTGCTTTGCCCAAGACAATATCGTCTTATCAAACGCATTTGCAGAATATAAACGCAAAAGAGCGCGCTGGGAAACTATTCGGAGCAGTTTTAGCCATACTTCGTTGGATTTTGACCAAACTGCGCTTGAAAATGAAGTTGTTCCCTGTATGCGTGTACATGAAGGAATTGGTGTACAGTACACCGCGCTAAAAGAAAGTTCAGTCCTTCCGGCTGATTCAAATGATGTTGAGATGGATGATGTACACCAAGGACAGTGTGGCGACTGCTACTTTATGGCCACCTTGGCTGCTATCGCAAATGTGAATCCAGACTATATCATCGGAAAGAATGGTATGGTGGAGAATTTGGGCAATGAAGAGGAACATCGGTTCTTTAGAGTGAAATTCTACGACAAGGATAGAAATAGAGTTAACATTGATGTTGACAACAGGTTTTGGAATCAGGATGGCCAACCTTTATATGCCAAGCAAGGCAGGTCGAACGATTCAGACGGCAAGTCTTACGATCCATGGGTGATGGTGGTCGAAAAAGCATGGGCCAAGGCTAATAATGATGGTTATGATGGAATTGTAGGAACAAGCGATTCTAAAGAGATTATGCGTCGAGTGGAATACAGCTTTGCCGTAACAGGAAAGAGTGCTTTCTATTGTAATACCAAAAACGTGCCAGATGGAAACAAACTTCGTGAGATGATGAGAAAGCATTTCTGCGATGACAAACTTCCGATTACGTTGTATTCCGTTGACGAGGATGATGCTCAATTTGCAGATCCGTGCATAGTCCACTACCATGCATACGCGCTGCAATCAGTTAATGATGATGGAACTTTCAACATCTTCAATCCTTGGAATGACCATAGTGCTGACGAAAATGTCAAAGGGAAGCACTATGAGAATGTTGATATTAAATTCATTAAGGATAATTTTGGTGTCGTGGTGTTTTTCGGCATTCAGGAGGCAGACTTCAACTCATTAGAGCGTGAGTTGACCCAAAATGCTTCTGAAAATGAGATAACCAAAGATATTGAAAGGGTTCTTCATGAAAGCTTTGGCCTGTTGACTTTGGGTGTTCTCAACTTTGAAGACTTATTGTCGGAAGAAATAATGAGAACAACTTTAACTAATGCGGTTTACTTGTTCAGCAGAAATAGAATTGCCGACCAAAGAGGCCAAGGTAACAGTGGGCATCTTTTATTTATTGAAACATGTAAAGATAGCGTTTGTAATGGAGCCAATCAGAAAACACAAAACTTCCTTAGGACCGAACTTTCACCTGATATCAGATTGCAAGATGCGCTTTTCAGAGATGATGACAAAATGAGTTTAACATTGCTCAGACTGTCACCACATTATGTCCTTGAAAATTTCGCATAACCTAAATTCAAGTAATATGAAACGCTTGGTCTATTCTTTGTTGTTTTTGTCAAGTCTTCTGTCATTAACAAGTTGTGCCGACAATCTGACTCTCGGTTATACTCCAACTGGCGTTCCGATAACGTTGTCAATAAATAACAGCGGTATTTATGTATCCTGTTCAGGAGCTGTTGCCACTCCTATTGGTGTCTTTAGTCTTACTGCTTTCCTCCCTGAACAATATTACAATAAACATGCCACTTATATAGAACTTATAAACCGACTTGATAATGAAAAGTATGTCATTAAGCTCGAAAACGTGGGCGAAACTGTTAACTGGGAATCCACCAATTGTAAAATCACGGTTGTAAATCGTTCTTATAGCACCATAGTCACTGTGGAATCTGATAAAATTTCCAATTTTTTGCACGAAGAGAAAGGGAAGGGCGCTGGGTACAAACCCGATTTTCCTGAAACACCAATCCAGTATTTTTATCTTGTTAAGACTCTAAATTCGCATGTCAACTGGGAAATAAATTCTGTAGCAGATTTTTTCGGTGACGTAATATTTGCTATTCTATGGGTTTTTGCCGTTGCTTTGGACTTGTTGATAATTATGATACTCTTTATATTACGATTTCTTTGGTGGGTGTTATTGTTGCTGGGATACTTGATGGGTGTTGTGTGAGAAATACTAAAATTTAAAAAATGGTATTTGTGTCATTAACTAATACTTATCTGTTTTAAGTATCAAAATCAATCAATGTGAAAACAGAAACATTCATTAAACATAGTTTACAAAACCTTATACCTATGATTCTCTCAAAATTATGTCAAATCCTAAACATTAAACAATTATGCAAAAAAAATCATTCTTAATCGTTCTAGCCTTGTTTGTAGCCGGAGCTTTAGTATCTTGCACGTCGAAAGCCAATGACATGCGCCTCTCTTCGCTGGAAAAATCCATTGAAAAATTGGAGCAAAACTATAGCAAGTATTCTCCTGAAAAATTAAAAAAAGAGATTGAGCATGTCGAAAAGCAGTTTGACGAATTTTCCGAAAAGAAAGACGAGCTTAGTCAAGACCAGCGCCGACAATTGTCTAATCTTAAAGCAAAATACCACAAAATCTTGGTTGAAATATTGTTTCACGATGTGTCAGATGAAAGCACTGAAACTGTTGCATATCTCAAAGGGTTGCTTGAAGGAGAGTGAAATAGGACACAATAAACAACATGAAACTATCAGCCCCCCCCAAATCACCAAGTACTTCGGAGAACACCAAATACTATCTGACATCTCCTTTGCGTTGCCGGAGGTGTTGTGATTCGTCGAGTTGCTTTCCTCGGTTGCAGCGAACATCAGGCAAATTGTGTACGGTGTGGCGTTGGTGGATGTTTATCGGTAAAAAGAGCTTTTTTACAAGAAACGCAGCATGTTAATCACGGAAGTTTTAGCGAATCTGATAGCTTCGGCCATAGGTGCCGTCGCCATATATATAGTGGGCAAGTTGTTGACCGACTTCTACTATATTGATTTTAGCCTTACGCCCCAAGAGGAAGATAAAGATAAGGAGAAATGCAGCCCTTCAAAAAAGAAGCCTAAACACCGCTTTAAGCTTAAGATAATCAGGAAGCTACCTTGGCGGCATGCCTACAAATATGCCCAGAAAGCGTGTGACGACATGTTCAAAGACTCAAACATGCCCACCTTTATCGTTGGTATTGGACGTGGAGGGGCCACTTACGGAAGCATGCTGTCTTACCTGATGGGAGAGAAACCGATTATTGCTTTGGATCGTTTGTATGGTAAAAATGAGCAAGACCAACGTCAGGTCAAACGATTTCCGGTTGACATCCCCGCTCCATGGCTCAAAAATGTGTTGTTGGTCGCAGGAGAGTACCACTCGGGTGATACTATGCTGGAGTTCAAGGAGTGGCTGGAAAGCATCGGTGCAGAGAAAATACATACTTGTGTGCTGTATTTTCAAACTGGCTATCCAGGTCAAACAGGGAAGCCTGACTATTTTGGAATCGCTAAAAAATATGATTGTTTGTTGCCTTGGCAAGAAATCAATTATCTGCGAACATGGAAGAATCCAAAGGAGGCCGAAAAGCGCGAGTTGGGATTGAAAGAATTGATTCCCGAAAGATTTGAGGCCTGTTTTTTCCTGATGCGCCATGCCCATACTGCGGCCAATGCCGAAGACAAGTTCATCGGGAGCGGGTCTCCGCAAGAAAACATCAGCTATGAAGGCATTATGGAAGCCCGCAATGTCGGCAATTTCCTTAAAGACATGGTCGGGCAAATCGATGTTATCTATTGCAGTCCAATGGCCCGTTGTGTCCAAACAGCAACGGAAATTCAAAGTGTGACAGGAGGGAAAATCATCAGGGATGAAAAGCTGGTTGAAGTGGATTTCGGGAACTGGGAAGGTGTGAAAAGGTCTGATATCCCCGAAGAAGAATATGAGAAGTATGTTCATGACCAACACTATAATATTCCTGGAAGTCAAGACTCCTACCAAGGCAACCAAACACGCGCCAAAGATTTTTTGGATTACCTGACCCAACATCAGGTGTCGCAAGAAAAGAGGATACTGGTCGTCACACATAAAACCATCGGAAGAATCATGGTGCAACTTATTGAGAACAAGGAGAACCAGCATTTCAGGTCGATTCCCATGGAAAACGCCTCGCTTCGCAAAGTGGTCGTTCAAGATGGAAAAATGAGCGTTTCATATTACATTAAGGCACTTGAGGAATAACAACTAAAAAAACATATTTACATTTTGATGAAATGCCGGACTTTTTTATCATAAGAAAACTTTAATAATCCATTAAAAACCAAATCATTATGTTTCATCGCACCAATCTGACATTCAGCGAAAAATTGCAACGCCGAGGTTATACATCCAATATTGTCCTGCTCCATTCCGCAGACTCAAAGCCACACACCGTAGAAGACATCCATAAGGTTCACCAAAAAAAATATGGCATGGCGGGCATCGCCTACCATTATTTCATTAGTAAGGATGGAGAAATCTATGAAGGAAGACCACATGACACCAAAGGTGCTTTCCTAAAAGAATACAACAGCGATTCTGTTGGAGTGTGTTTCGAGGGTGACTTCAACAAGGAAAAAATGAATGAACAACAAATTGACACATCCATCATGCTGCTCGGTTTGCTGAGTCTGGCTTACGAAACGGATTCCCTAATCCCATATTGGAAATGCAAAAAAGAATGGGGTGACCCAGGTTTGAATTTTCCTTTCGACTACATCTACCAAAAAGTGGATGAATGTAAGAGTCAATTTAGAAGTATGTTCGGAGAACACTGGGGCGAAACCGAAGATGAATATTTCGTTCCTGATTATGAATGGCGACACATGCACGACAATTTGGGTTATGAGGAGGAAGAGTGGCATCGGCACAACGCCCCTGCCTATCCCATACACATGGGCAATTTCAACTACTTCAAGATCCTCAATCTTCTGAACGATATTGAGAAAGATTACTATTGGGAGAAAGAAGACGACTGATTGTACGAACACCCAAACCTTCCGTAACTTCAGCCGCTATACAACCCCTCGAAATAACCCTCAAACGACCATACAAAAAAACGACTATACGATAGAAATACTTTACGCGGGACACCTTTCTTATCAACAGCTAAAATTGAAAGGAATTTACGGAATTAAAGAATTATGTTATTGAGTCCGCTTTAAAAAGTAAATTTTATCGGTCGGGGATGTCGGAGATATTTGATTTTTTTGTATATTTGCGGTGTAAATCAATGACTTGAGATATGTTCCAAAAGAGCGAAACGAGTTCACAGCTTGACATGTTCACCTCCCCGGAGATGCGCCTCTGCAAACGAGCCTCCAAGAAGTACAGCGACCCGAAGGCTTGGCAGAATCAATTCTACAGCCTTATAACCTCCAAAATAGACGAAAGTCCGTTCGAAGCCCTTTTCCCCGAAGGCAAGAAAAGCGGTCGCCCTAACGCGCCCATTCGTGTGCTGGTCGGCATGTCGGCCCTGAAGGAGGGGTTCGGCTGCAGCGATGCGGAGCTGTTCGAGAAATGCGACTTTGACATGCTGACCCGCAGGGCACTTGGATTGGAGAACATCAGCGATGCAGCCCCGTCCATTGACACGTGGTATCTGTTCCGCCGCCGCATCTATGCTCACCAGGAGGAAACGGGCATCGACCTGATGCAGCAGGTGTTCGAGCAGGTCACCGGGGAGCAGGTCCGGACGTTGGAGATATCCGGCAAATGCGTCCGCATGGACAGCAAGCTCATCGGGAGCAACATCGCCCGCCAGTCGCGTTATGAGTTGATACACAGCACGCTGGTGAAGTTTCTCAGGAACTGTGCGCTTGGCGGTCTCCCGAAAGAGCTGCGCGAGCAGGCGGAAGCCTACTTGACAGAGGACCCCTCCAAGACGGTCTATCGTTCAGATGCCGAAACACTGCAGAGTCGTCTGCAGACCATCGGAGAACACATCCACGCGCTCCTGCAGCAGTTTCCCGAGGGCTTTGCCGCCTGCGGGCTTCTCGCCCGTGTCTTCAAGGAACAGTATGTCATTGGCGAGGACGGTCGGGTGCAACTGCGCGACAAGAAGACCATATCCGCGAACAGCGTGCAAAACCCCAACGACCCCGAAGCCAGCTTCCGCGACAAGCACGGCCAAAAGGTGCAGGGTTACGTGACCAATATCACGGAGACCGTGGAGGAGGGCAAGCCCAGCATCATCACCTCGGTGCAGGTGGAGACGGCGACATTCGCGGACTGCCATTTCGTTGAACAGGCGGTCGGGAACAGCGAGAGGGTCACAGGGGAGACGGTCGAGCACCTGTATGCCGACGGAGCCTACCAAAGCCCCGAAAACCGCAAGTTTGCGGAGGGGCATGGGGAAATGAGCCTGAAAACCGGCAAGATGCAGGGCGGTGCCCGCTGGGAACTCATACCGCATGAGCATGATGACGGTCTAACCGTCAGGGAAATCGCCACAGGAAAGACATACGAGGCCGTCAAAGCCAAGACCGCGCAAGGCAAACGCAAGCGGTGGCGGATACCGTGGAACAACAAGGCCGGGTGGCGCTATTTCGAGGACAAGGGCATAGAGGCTTACAAGTTACGGAAGCAAATAGAGAGCCTGCCGCCCGAAGAGCAACACAAGCGGAACAACGTCGAGGCCGCCATGTTCCAATACAGTTTCCACACGCGCAACGGCAAGACTCGTTATCGGGGCTTGTTCAAGCACCGCATGCACGCATACGCCCGTTCGATGTGGATGAACCTCCGAAGGGTGATTCTGTTCCAGTTGGCGGAGACCAAAAACGCCATTTTGGCCTTCTTTCCGCCTCTTTGGGAGATGTTTGGCCGATCGAAGACAGGTTGGGAAGTTTTCCCAACTATGGCGGCACTTATTCAGACATCAAGAAAAACGGCGGCGTAGCCTATTGGCTTCTTGAAAGAGAGCACTTTTTAAAGCGGACTCAATTAATAAAATCACAGAAGAAAAAAACAATGGATAAAACAAGAAGAAATCACCAACATCAAATTTTCGTGGCATCATCGTTAGAACTTCAAGACAAACGTGATGCCGTAACAGAAGCCGTCGCTGAATATAACAAAAACCATCCAGGAACCTATTCCTGTATAAGGTATGAAAAAGATATAACCCAGTGTCTTGACAAAAAGAGCGCACAACGTGAGGTCAACAATTTTCTCGTCAAATCGCCCATATTTTTCCTTATTGCAGAACAAAACAAAATCAAAGAAAAGTCGGAAAAGGAATTTGAGTTGGCTTTGGAACATTTTCGCAACGAAGAGCTGCCTCGTTTCATTTTCATTTTCAATAGCGGAACCGAGAAGGATATTCTTACGGAAAAAGGCGAGAATTTATTGAAAAAGTATGGTCTAAACGACTACAGGATTGATTCACACGGCGAATTAATAACATATCCCCAAGTGTACTATATCCCCTTTTCCGACACAACAGGATTAAAGGACAGAATATTGGAGCAGTTGGAACGTCTGCCGAAGAGGTTGCCCCCAACAAAAGCAAAACTTGGCAGCCAATTGGTGAAAGAGGATTTCTACACCGACCACAACCGTTTAGACAAGTTCCCTACGCACTATTACCCTAGGCCCGCTGTTGACGATATGATCTGTGAAAGGATGAAAAACCAACGAGTGATTCTCGTTACGGGACACTCGCTTAGTGGTAAGACACGTAGCGTGATGGAGGCCCTGCGAGAGGTGAACGACGGTTGGGTGTATGTAATAGGCGACAGAAGGGACGAATTAGTAAAAGAACTGGAAATATTGAGAAAACACCTGCGTGTGGACAGTCACGTGAAGCTGTATATTGAGATAGACAACCTCGACCAACTTATTACCGAAGAAGCATTTCGAGAACCGTTGAAGGACCTTGTTAACATGGTAATGACTGATAACTGCTATGACACGATTGTAGCCACCGCCTCTAATTCCAAAACGGTCGAAAACGCCCTTTCTTTGGATAAAAACAACAACAATTTCTCCCAAATTGTCATACCGCCACTGTCAGTAACAGAATACCACACTGCCATTGCATGGTTCAAGTCCTGCGGAGATACAATTGTGACTGACCGGAACAAGGGCTATCTACAAATCGGAGCATTATTTGTTGACCTTTCCGAATTGGAAACACTATATCGTAACTTTTTGGAAACGGACACTGTTGTACGCCTAGCACTGCTGAAAGCAATCAAGGCCCAATCGATATGGCGTGACGATGCTTTCGGCGACAAAAATTTGCTGAAAAGTATGACCAACTATTTCGCGCAAAACGGGCAAAACGAACCTCGTATTTTTAATCCAGCCGTCTATCAGGATGCTATAAGTGCATTATGTGAACGCGGAAAGATGGGCGTAACAAAATTGGAGAAGGACAATCACGGGGCTTTGTTCAATAAACAATTGCACATCGAAGAGTATGTTTACCAGTATGTCATCGGATATGATGGCAAACCCACTGAAAGCGTTCTCGATGACGATGATCAGGTTGAACTGGAAAAAGGGCTCATCCTGGACATTATCAGCTACTGCATTGACCAGCAAATAAAAGTACCTCAAAGTTCGGTAGGTAAGGAATCGCTTACACGGCAGGTATCACGCATTATGCGCCGATGCGACCACCCGATTGATGTGGTGCCCTGGCTCTTCAATATGTGGCGGAATGGGAACGAGGACACTATAGAAAATGCATTAAAAGAAGACCGAGAAAAATGCGAGGGAAGTAAAGAAGGCAAAGAGGATCATTTCTATGCAGGCATCGTCAAAGTATATCTCTCGATAATGACCAAGTATGAAAAATCATTCAACTTGGATTCTTCCTTAAACGTGTATGATAATGTACCCGAAAAATTTCGCAAAGACGAGCTCTTTGCGAAGCTTATACGTGTGGCTAACTGTCCAGAAGAAAGGAAGAGGATTTGTAATCATCCAGACTATAAAGAGTTTCAAAATAAGCCCGTTTCAGTAATTGCGGAAATGGATTGGTACGATGATTACGACAAGGACAAAGAGCTGTTTGACAGAGTCACAAATCCATGTTCAGGAAAGAACGACATTCAAATAGCAGTAATGATGCTCAGCACGAATGGAAAACCATACGACATCTTCTTCTATGGTCATCTACTGCGCGAATTGGCCAAAAAGGTGCATACCAAAAAAGACTTTGACGATTTGGTCTCTTTGTTGCGCAAAAATTATGTCTGCCTGCTATCCGACCGAAAACTGCTGGAAAAAATCAAAAATCAGGAGGTCATAATAAACGAAAACAATTTAACCTTGATTGACTTGTTCTCGGCCTTGGGAATGTGGTATTCCTCCCAGTGTGTGATGAACGTCTTTGGCGAAAACCTCCAATCATGCGAGAAGTTAGAGCAGGATCTGCTTCACTGCTTGAAACAAACGTTGGACAACAAGCTCACCACTGAACTGCAAATGAGAATGATAGTAAGTACACTATGCGAGAAACTAATCAGAGGCATTGCAAAAAACAGCGATTACGAAGACGTGTATGATGTGTTGTTCGCCCCTCTGGAAATAGATCATCCGAATAGGAGAGAACAAAAGATTATTTTCCGCAACGTGTACACCTATACGGCTATGATGGAATGCCGGAACACAGATGTCCAAACATCCATGAATCTGTTCACAAACGACTTACGTCGTCATGCGGAAGACAGAGACAACCCATTGTCTATTACCTCTTACACTCTAAACAGGATGCTATCCAAATGCTATAACGAGAAGAGCACCTATATAGACCAAATCAACAACTTATACAATCAACTGGGGCTGAAACGTGATATCTTCACCTACAACGTTCTCATCAATACTGCCCGCAACTTGCCGTCAGTCTATAAAATACTTGAGACCATCAAAGAGGAAAACTTAACCCCCGATCTCTACACCTACCTAAACATACTGCGAAACAATGACATTGACTTCCAAGAGGCAATACGATTCCTTTATAACAGTGATTGTATTATAGAAGGTTGCTCTCTTTCTGGGAATTCACCCGACATCTTTTCGCATATAACACCAGGAGAACAAATACGACAGAATCTCCACTCGATGAAACAGGCATGGATCAGTTTGTTTAGAAAAAATGCAAGAGAAGATCGAGACAAAAAAAACTTGGAGCATTGCCTCGAACATCTTAGGGAAAAACATGCCGAATTGTTGACTGATGGATATATTTACAATGTTTTGTTAGAAAACAACAGCTTTTTCCAAGATTTAAAGGAAGCCATTGACTACATTGAGAATACGTTGATACCTCATGGCTTCAAGCCTGATGGCTACACAGCTGATGCACTACTGACGAGAGTGTATGCGTTGAAGGGCATCGATCAACTCGGTGCAATTGGCGCTTGGAACAATTTCATCATCAACCATCCGAACTGCCTCAACCAGACTATCATATCCCGGCGTATACAATTGTTCCGCAAACAGGGAGACACATTGACTCTTGTCTTTTTTGACGAGAACAAGAAACCCATATCTAAAGAAAGTTACTCCCCAATCCAGTATCTTAGACAAATGGTTTCCCTAAACTTTCCAATAGACGCTTCTGTTGTTCGTGATTTTTTGAAAATAAATAGTATAAAAAGCCGAAAGACCTATCAAGACATTGCTGAACAAATCCGCGTCCAAAATTATACGCCAACAGCGGAAGACATCCGTACTGTCAGGGAACTTATCCTACCTTATTGCGAAGATAACGAACTTCCGGAAGTATATAGCTATAGCCGTATGACAACTTTGGACTATAACAAAAGCATCTCATGGAATTTCAAAGTCCTTCATCCTCGAAATGACACCAAAAACATCACCAGAAAAGAGGTCGAAGAAACTTTGAATAGACTCAGATGGGATGATATCAACTCGGCTTTATGGGCTTTAACCGAAATATTGGACAAGTATGTCGAAAACAGGCGAGAGTCTTTGAATGGCAAGATGTGGAGCATAATAACGAGTTTTTACAACCAATATATCGTTCCAAAATATGTTCCAACATCTTTCACCTTTACTCTTTTGGCAAAATCGCTCACCCAATTCAACAAACCTGAAGATAGGAAATGGTTGTTTTGCCAATTAAAAAAATATTCGTCTAATATCATAGTAAGTCCGCACTTGTTAGGTGAATTGGCAAGAACCGTTACAACAGTAGATGCCCTTATTAAGCAGACGAAGGCCATCTGTAATCTCGGTTGTAAGCCGAACGCCCATACGGCCGACACCTACGTCTTCTGGCTGAACTGCAACCTCATGAACTCCGACGAGGAACACGCAAAGCCTATATTGACAGACCTTATGCAATACATCCTTAGCGATGAAAGAGAAAGAGAGCTGACGCTGCTTCAAACAGAGGAACGCAAATACCTTTTGTTAGACACCTACAAAGACTTGCACAATATTTCTGCAGTACTACTCCATACACTACTTTCCTTCAATTACAAAACCCAGATTTATCGAGATAAAACGGAACTTGCCGCCAAAATATCGGCAATTTGTTCGGATGACACCATCACAGGCTTGATGACTCGCCTTGTTGACGACAAAAATTTGCACGACTACGTCCCGCTTTTTTTCAATAAGCGGCGCAACTACTCAACCAAAGTCCTTCGCTATCTTACGCAACAACTACCCCGTCACGATATCAATAAATACAATGAGCTTATGAGGAAGTTTTATGAGTACAATTGCGCAATCCCCGAATCCGTTGTCCCCAATCTGCTCCAATGCCTTTCAGGCTACGATTGTGACGAGCAGATAACAGAGGAATGGAAAAAGCAGATAACTGAAAAATTGAAAAAAGTCTATATCAATATCACTCAAAACTGGTTGAGACAAGGCGACTTGATTATGGAAAAACAAAAAGTACCAGATCAATATAAGGACTGGTGCCATCCTTCGCTCAACTGTCTCGCCATCCATGATCTCTTTGACGAGAGAAAGCAGAACATCTATCCAACTCTCATCAAATTATATAGTCTCTGTGACAACCTTGATTTAGACATAAACCGAAGTCAATTTAAGGCACTGCACAGGGCTGAGGAAATGTATGCCTACAGAATACGTGAATGGCAAATATGTTTGGAAGAACTTGCATCATTGCCGAAATTTTGGTGTTCCATTCGTCGGAGACCAAGTGAGGAACTCATTTTATCCATTATCCGTGTATACCTCCAGCAACCTGCTCGAACTGCAAAATATATTGTAGACATATCCAGGTCACTAAGCTTTGCTCAAAAACACGAGAAGCCAATAACTCGCGTGTACTACAAATCGATAGGAGATTTCCAAAATAATATCGATTTCTACAAAGAGGTAACTACCGAAAAGTTGGAAAAAATCATGCCGCATCCGTTCATAATTGACCTATGTTTCAGAATGGCAAGTCCCAAGAATTATTCCAAAAAAGAGAATGGGCAAACCAAGTCCAAGCAAAACACATTCATTGAGAAAATACAAAATAGGGAACTTGATTCGAAACAGATAGACAGTCTACCACCGCTGCTTATGTGCAGCAATTGGTATATGTCGGAAGATTTGGAAAAGATAATCAAAGAAAGGCTTATCAAGATGGGGTATATACATCTGATGCAATATATCAGTAAGCTTAAAGGTTATTACAAATCGAGGGATTTTTATCTTGAGCAAGCACTTAAAGGTGCTGAGACAATTTATACTGAAAAGGTAAGACAAATGCGTGTTCCACTAAAAGAGCTAAACACATTGGCAAATTTGTGGGAGGGCGTCAGAACTGTCATTTCCACATGGAATCCTGACGCGGAACTTATCACAGTTATGATTGGCTTTTTCGGCCATATCCCAGATATAGCTACAAAACAAATTGTTTCAATCAAAAAGGATGCAGATAATGCTCAAGAAAAACATTATTATTGTTCCAAAAAAAATAATCTTCCTGTAATACGAATAAAATATGCCTCCTTGGTTGACCATCAAATAGATTCTGCCACTTATATTCCAATAGAAAAAGACCGTGTTCTCCAAGCGATGCCTCATGACTATATCATCGGCTTGTGCCGTCGGATGTTCAATGAAATGAATAAAACAGCTGACAAAAAGATAAAGTGGAATGAGAGCGAGTATATTAAACTTGTTGAAAGCGAAGCTATCTGCCAAGAACAATTGCGAAAGTTACCTTATCTTTGGGTAAAGGCAAGAAACTGGATGCCTTCAGAAGATTTGCAAAAATTGGTCAACCAATGTGACAATTAGAATTAAATATCTTTATACAATTAGAAAACCAACCTTATTCTCTAAAGCAGTAAGAAAGGGCCAGACCAACAAGTAACTGAGAAGGAAAAAGACAGACATAAGGTTGTAAGAATATGGGATAAGGGGATGCTGTGACAAATTTGTCTACCTTTGCCAATTGAAATAATAATCACTAATCCTATGCAAACGCTGAATCCCGCCATTCTCATCACCCACGGCAGTGACACGCTCGCATGGCACTGCTTTCATGAAGGTGGTGGAGTGGCTGTTCCTGTCGGGCATGAAGTTCCGCACGCACAAGAGCCGGAGGAAATACGAGGAATTGAGAGGCGTGGCTTTCGACAGGAGGGATTTGCTGATTGATTATACGTTTGAAGAGAGTTTGGGATTCGCCCACAATACGCTGTGATTCAATGATTATACAATAACCAGTTAGAATCAAGCCAACTATACCAATGGATAAGAATAATGTCCGCCTTTTTGAAACCTCAGGATTGAACCAGAATATTGTTTATCTTTGCGCCAAAATTATTACGGATGGAAAGATTCTTCAACACCGCTGGACCGCAGACTTCTGACAGCTACACTATCAACCCGCTGAGCCGGTTTGATTTGGAGGATGTTTTGCTGATGATCCGCCAAAAACGCTATTTCGTGCTGCATGCGCCCCGGCAGACGGGCAAGACCACCTGTATGCTCGCCCTTCGCGATTACTTGAACCAAGAAGGCGACTATATCGCCGTCTATGCCAATGTGGAGGGCGGACAGGCATCGCGAAACGATGCGCAAAGCGTGGTGAAATCCACTGTTGACACGCTGGCAGAACAGTTTAGAGGTGTCGTTAAAAACGATACGCCCTTGCAGATTCGTGATGAGGTGCAACAAGTGGGTAAAGATTCGATGTTAGCAACTTATTTGCGCCGCCTGTCGGAAAAAATGGCTAAACCTATTGTCCTTATCTTGGACGAAATCGATGCCTTGGTGGGCGACAGCTTGGTCGCCATTCTCCGCCAAATCCGTTCAGGCTATGCAGACCGTCCAGCTTCATTCCCGCAGAGCATCATTCTCTGTGGTGTGCGCGATGTGCGCGACTACCGCATCGTGCTCTCCAACCAGGACATCATCACGGGCGGCTCCGCTTTCAATATTAAGGCGAAATCGCTTCGGTTAGGCAATTTCTCAAAAGAGGAAATACACGAGCTGTACATGCAGCATACCCGTGAGACGGGTCAGGAATTCGATGAGGATTGTTTCCCGATGGTCTGGGAAGCCACCGAAGGCCAGCCATGGCTAGTAAATGCATTGGGCGCCGAAGTGACTTGGAACATCCGCGAAAACCGCGATCGCAACGTCCGCATCATCCCCGAGATGATTGACAAGGCTATCGAAAACATCATCTATCGGAGGGACACACACATCGACATCCTCATCGACAAGTTGGAGGAGCCTCGCGTGCGGCGGGTTATTGAACCGATGCTGGCCAATGAAGACGAAGTGAGTGAGGCATTGATTCCGACGGATGATATTCAATATGTGGAGGATATGGGGCTGATCAAGCGTGAACGAGGCAAACCCCGTCGTATCGCCAATGGCATCTATCGTGAAATCATCCCCCGTGAGCTCACATGGAGTACACAAGATGCACTGACGCAGCAGCCCCAATGGTACCAGAACCCCGACAATAGCATCAACGTGGAGAAACTGCTGCTTGATTTCCAACAGTTCTTCCGCCAGAATGCGGATGCCTGGATTGGCAGATTCGACTACGCCGAGGCCGGACCGCAGCTGCTGTTACAGGCTTTCCTGCAAAGAATTATCAATGGCGGAGGCTACATAGACCGCGAATACGGCTTGGGGCGCAAACGCACCGACCTGCTCATCCGAAAGCCGTTGACCGACCACTACGGCGGTCCTGTTCAGCGTGTGGTTTTAGAACTGAAAATCAAGCGGGGCGACCTTGACAAAGTGATTCAGAAAGGTCTGGAGCAGACGGCAGACTATATGGACAGGGTGGGTTCTGTGGACGAAGGCCACCTCATCATCTTTGACCGTACCCAAGAGAAGACATGGGACGAGCGCATCTGGCACCAACCCTACGAATATGGCGGGCGCACGATTATGGTGTGGGGGATGTGAGGCCGTGAACCTGTATATGCAAATAACAAACCGTCTTGATTTTCAAGTCGACAAATACGTGCAAACTTTTAGATGGGGAAAAATTTGAAGTTTTGTCATGTACCAAGAGAGTTTTTGATAAGAGAAAATTATGTAACTTTGTAGCGTCATATTTTCAGACTTTGTTCAACGGACCTCGCAGGGGCTGGAGATGTGGCGTGAAAATGATAAAAACAGAGATTTCCTTTATTTCAAAACAAACTGTAATATTATGAGAAAAATTTACGTTTTACTTGCGATTTTCGCAACTTTTATTCTTGCTCTCGCGTGCAATTCAAACCAACCCAGCAAAGAGCAGCTGGTGGGAACATGGGTGCATCCCATTCAAGCTGGGACCGTCAGCATTAACGACAGCAAAGAGGTCACTCCCGTTTACAACAATGAGATTTTCACATTCAACGAAGACGGAACTTTTGTTTTTGGCGAATATGGTGATTCTCTATTATATGAGGTTACGGGAATATGGGAAGTGTCCACTGACAAAAAAAACATAGTGTTTTCTTATGAAGATGGGGAAACCAGCAGCATCGATATAAGAGAGTTCGATGGCACCTCCTTTATTACTACCTCAAGGGAAGGCAACGATTTTAAGTTTACCAAGAAATAAACGGAATTTTCCCTACCAATCAATGATGTCTACAAATGGAAAAACTTGAACTCGTCTTGAAACGCGTAGCTGCCAGGGACCACTACACAATTGGAAAACTTTACATTAACGGAACACCTTTCTGCGACACGCTGGAGGACACCGATCGGGAGTTAGACCAAGCGATGCCCTTGGAAGAACTGTTAGCTAAAAAAGTACCCGGGAAAACGGCCATCCCAACGGGAACCTATCGAATCACGATGAATCGGAAAAGCCCGAAGTTCTCTAAAATCGATTACTACAGAGACTTTTGTGACGGCTATATGCCAAGGCTACTTGGCATACCGGGCTTCGAGGGCGTGCTGATACATCGCGGCAACCGAGAAGACAATACAGAAGGTTGTCTTTTGGTTGGCGACAACACGAGCAAGGGTGGCCTCTCAAATTCCAAAGACCGCTGGGAACAACTTATGCGCATGCACCTCCTGCCCGCCAAAGAAAAAGGAATTCCCATCACGATAGAGGTTAAGAGAAAGTAACCAAGCGCGAAGGTAAAGGGTAAAAAAGTTGTTTTGGAAAGGGTTACAATTATATTTTTTGCTTAACAAAAAGAAATATGGACAACGAAACGACAATATTAACATTCAGATTAGATCCCAAAGGCCAACACCTTGTAGTGTCTGGCGGAGAAATGGTCGGAGATCAACTGGTTATTCCTGCCAAACAGGAGTATGAGGGTAAGATGTACCCCGTCAAAGAAATTGGAGATTCCGCGTTTTCCCATTGTGATAGCCTGAAGTCTGTCGTCATGAATGGTGTGACCATTTTAGGAAACTCTGCGTTTGAGCATTGCAACAATCTTGAGGAACTCCATTTTCTTGAGCCGATAACCGGAATTGGCGGCAATGCGTTTCTAGGCTGCCGGAACCTAAAGGACTTCGGTGTGCCGATTTATGCACATCACATTGGCCATTGGGCTTTTGCATATTGTGAGAACATTACAAGCATCAGCCTTTCCGATAGGGTTTATGAGTTAGGTGAATGTTCTTTTTATAAGTGCATGAAACTTGAGAGAATCAATGTGCCGGATACGGTTCATAGTATCGGTGCAGAGGCCTTTAGTAGGTGTTCCTCTCTCTCTTCCATCATCATCCCGAATAGCGTTACATATATTGGAAAATATGTATTTATGGGATGTGAAAGCTTGCGGAGGATTTTTGTTAACAAGCCGGAGATGCTTCGTGAGACAGCTGTTCCAGAGGGAACGGAAATCCTTCAAATTGATGCCGAGTGTTTTGACAATAATGATCAAAAAGCGTTACAGGAGTTTACAAATGCACTTACGGATAACGCGATGGAAGCCGAGAAAATCTTTGAACTCGCAACAGAGTATTATGACAAAGGTTTCAGAAAGAGAGGTTTTGCCTTGTATAAGAAAGCTGCCGAATTGGGCTATGCCAGGGCCCAGCATGTTGTTGCAGATTGCTATCGATTCGGATTGGGAACACTGAAAGATGGGAATGAGGCTGTCCGTTGGTACCAGAAGGCAGCTGACCAGGATTATCTCCAGTCAATCTACGCCCTTGGTGAGTTGTTAACAACTGACAACCAGTAATTTACAACCGTTTTTATCCGAATTGACGGATAATGAGTGAAATAGAAACGGAAAATGGGGAACCAGGGGCTGAAATCTATTAAAAATTGTTAAAAAATGCATTTACCCCTTGACAAAGCCTCCTTTTTTTTGTATATTTGCAAAGTTTTTGGCGTATTCGTCGTGCCTGCCGTCTGAAATCCGTCCGGTATGCCGCATACCCAAAATTGAAATCTGCTCATGTGCGGATTTCAGACGTTCTTTGACATATTGGCCGTAGTGCATTTTGATATTGAGACGCATCTGCGCTGCGGAGGTGGCAATCGGGGTTTGCCTTGAGCGGCTCCTGTTTCAACGAAAATGGACATGCGAAACTTAACTTAAAATATCTTTCGCTGTTTGTGTGCCATCTGGTTGGCTTTATCAGGGTCAACCACGATTTTCCATCTTGTCGATTCCATTTTAAAATGTATTTTTGCAAGTTGATTGTATTTCCAAATCCATCTTAAAAGAAAAAACAATGAAAAAGATCGTCCCCATAACAATCGCAACAATCCTCATCAGCAGTTTTGCATTGCTGCTGTCGTGTTGCAAGCCCCCGAAGACCGACTTCAAGCCGATGTACATGGAGCCTCTTTACGAGGTGGCCGAGGAGGGTAGGGTGTATGCCCGGAACGTGGAAGGCTATTGGTCCTCTTATCCCGACACAAGAGAGGACTTCGGGAAGATTTACACTCGAAAAATACGCGATTTGGTTCTCAAGAAGAATTTAAATCTCGACATGGATATGTACTATCCCAAGGAACCCGTGACGGATACACGCAGGCCACTGCTGGTGCTTATCCACGGCGGGGCTTTCTATAACGGCGACAAGCATGATATCGGTTATCCGGAGATGGGACACTATTTTGCCGAACGGGGCTATGTGGTGGCCTCCATCAACTATCGCCTAGGATTCTTCCCCTTAGCACCCAGCGTCGACCGTGCCGGCTATCGCGCGTTGCAGGATGCCCATGCCGCCGTGTGCTACCTGATTGCAAACGCCGATGAATTCAGCATCGACACCACCAATATCTTTGCCGCCGGCACCAGCGCCGGCGCTATCACGGCTCTCAACCTGGCCTTCATGGAAGAGAAAAACCGCCCCGAATCGACAAAACAAAACGGCGTGAAAGGATGGATTTCCACTGTAACTAAAGCGATTTCCGAATGGATTGACAGGGGAATAAACGTCATCGGAAACTTATTCGGCCAAGACTGGGGTATCAACGGCGACAATCTCTGCGAAGCGTTGGGTCTTAACTCCGACCTGGGTCCCATCAATGCTGTCAGCGGTCCGCAGGATCGCCCGTTCAAAATCAAGGCCGTGGTGAATATGTGGGGCGCAGTGCACGACCTCTCAATGATTAGCAACTCAAAGGAGACCAGTATCCTGGCTTTCCACGGTGATGCCGACCAAATCGTGCCTTACGGTGACGGCTATCCATTTGACAATATGCTCGACCCATACGTGGATGATATCATTGACGCGCTTCCCGAGGAAATGTCAGGACTTGCCGAATGGATGAAAGACTGGGTGACAAACGGCAAACCCATCAATGAATGGGCCTTCAACCCCATGCACGGTTCCAAAAGCATCCACGATAAGGCTTCGGCAATGGGCATGCGCAGCAAACTTCACACCCTTGAAGGCGCTGGACATTCGCTCCATGTATACGAAGACAGGGAAGCCCTCACTGACTATTTCAACGACACCATCCTTCCCGGAATGGCCCGTTTCCTCTGTGAGGAGATGGCCGGTGGACCGATAGTGCAAATTGTGAAAGAATCCGACGGCTGGTACAGAGTCGATGTCACGGAGAATGTGGCAGAATTGTACTGGGTGGTGGAAGGCGGGAAAATCGCCAAAAGGGACGGCAAGTACCGCGTGAAGGTGAAATTCGACAACGAAAATACGCCTCATTCGGTGACGGCCTGCGGAAAGTATAAGAACGGGGTGGAGTTCAGGGTAAAAATGTAACCGAAGAGGGCCGCCCGTTACAGGTGGCCCTCTCTTCCGTTTTACTCGTTAACAATTTCGTAGAATGTCTGCCGTGATCCGAGCAGGATGTTCAAGATGCGCGGCACAAAATCGTCAAGCTCCGGCGTGTCATCCATCAGCGTCTCCGCCGAAACCCAGACATCATTATTGGGGATAAATACCTTCGCCACTTTGAGCCGTTTGTTCACTTCGTTGGCCGCCTCAAGCACAGAGATGCGGTTGTCCTCCGTCACATCATAGATGCCGGGCAACGCAAGACGGAAGAACTTCTCGTCCTCATCGTTCTCAAAATAAATGAATGTTAACATCTGATACTTGAAAATGATGTCGCCATCATCGTCGACTTGAGGACAAAGACCTTGCTCTTTCAGGTAATTGAGCACCATTTCTGAAGTTTTCATAACAATTTAATTTTAAGGTGAATAAATAAGTTATCGTTGTTTAAATCCAATTTCGGACATCATATTCTGTCGCTCCAGTCCCGCCATTTTCTCCTGCAGTGCGTCATACATCGCCATGGCCTCGCCGCTGACCGACGGGCGGGTATCGCGTACCGACTGCTCCAACATCTCCTGCGTTATCAGACTGTGCGTGAAAGCGGCCGTCATGGCGGCATCGTTCACGATATAGGCGATGTCGCTGGCAATGTACCCTTCGGTCATGTCGGCCAACGCCTCAAGGTTGATTGCATTCTCCTCAAACGGTCTCCCTTTCAGGTGGATGGCTAACATTTCAACCCGTGCCTCCTTGTCGGGCAGCGGCACGAAGACATGCTTGTCGATGCGGCCCGTGCGCAACACCGCCGGGTCGATCCGGTCCGGACGGTTTGTGGTGGCAATGACGAATATACCCCGTTTCGCGCAGTTGTTGAGCTGGGAGAGGAACTCGTTGACCTCGCCCGAAGAGTGCGAGTCGTTGACGGCGGAACGGTTCGGCACGAACGCATCGAACTCGTCGAAACAAATAACCGTAGGCGCGTTTTCCTCGGCCTGCTTGAACAGCTGCCCGATTTTCTCCTGGGTGCCGTGGATATAGATGCTCGCCAAATCCGATGCCTTGATGAGCATGAAATTGAAGGCCGTTTGCTCGGCAAATTTCTCCGCGAAAAAGGTCTTGCCGCAGCCCGGAGGCCCGTAAAGCAACATGCCGTTGGGCGGGGTCAGCTTGTACTGTTCGGCCAACGCCTTGTTCTGGATGACGAAAATCACCTTCTGCTGCAGAAGATTCTTGAGCGCGTGCATGCCGGCAATGTCCTCAAAACCGTGTCCCGAGCCCTTTTTCGCCTTGAACAGAGGTTCCGACTCCTGCTTACGAGACGAACTGCGTTCTGTCGGGTCGAATGACCTCTTCGTATCACTATTGCGCTTCTTTTTCGAAAGGTCGGGTTCTTGAAGGTCGGAGAGCGCCTCTTCCGCCGACCGATAACCGTCCTGCTGTGTTAGCGAAAGGCCTTTCTCCAGCATATATTTTGCACGGTCGCTCACCGATAAATCCGTGAGATCCAGCGGGTTGCTCTTCCTGTGACGCTTCACCTGGTTCATCACCTGCGCGAAGTTGCCGGTGTTCTTAACGTCCAAATCCCATGGGTCTTTCCCCGCCAGCATATTGTAGTAAACCATAAAGGCGGAGAACAGGTCAGTGTATTCGTTGAAAATGCCTGCCGTGGTGGCATTGGCGCAGAAGCGCACGTCAAGGTCGGAGGTGACAAACGGGATGCTCCCGGAACAGGCAGGCGAGGCGTGTCCCATGTCGATAAGTTCGGGTGCACCGCCCATACTCTCGGAAAGCATGATGTTGGCAGGGGTGATGTCGTTGTGGCAGATGCCGGCCTCGTGGAGGCACTTCAACCCGTTGAGGATGCCGGTGAGAATCTCCGTGGCCGCCGCTTCCTCCATCGTGCCCTCCCGCGAAAGCTTGTCGGCCAGCACCTCACCGGTGAAATAGTTCGTGACCACGTACTGGCATTCCCCAACAGGCGAATCAATCACGCCATGGGCGATGTAAGAGACCAGATTGGTGTGGTTGACACTCCGCAAGTAGACAATCTCCGCCACCTCACGATCCTCCTTAAGAAGTTTCGCCGGCGTGCGCTTCAACACATACAATTTCAGAAAGTACGTGTTGTTGTCCTCACTCACAACCTTGTAGGTCTCCGTATATTCATTTTCCTTAATCAGGTGTTGCACTTTGTAAGCCCCAACTTGTGCTCCTTCTTGTAAAATTCCCATAATGGTTTTGATAGCATTAATGACAAAAAAAACAGCGCAAAGATATAAAAAATACAAACAGGCGCCAAACTTCTACAAACAGCTTTTATACAAAATACACTTTCCGATGTTCACTTCGTACAATAATCTATCTGGTTGATACATAACACCATTTCCCAGTAATGTGGCGATTTTGAATAATCCTATTTTTGCGCTCCCTTTCAGGCTCTGCCGAATGGAATTATCACAAATTAAAACCAAAAAAGAATGAAAACCACAATCCAAGAACGAAAAAACCGCGCCGCTGAAACCCTGTTTCTCGACGTGATGTGCCCCATCAAGAAAGCCACAGGTTATCTGGAGCGTATTGAGAAAAACGAGCAAGTCGCCGACTTGATTTGGAATGAATTCCAGACCACAAGGATTCCTTGCTCCCGAAAACAGCTGATGCTTCTGTCGGAAGAGGAGCGGAAAACCATCATCAAAAATCATGTGAAGGAATGGGGAGCGGCGGTCGGACTGCCCTCTATCGAAAACCTTGTGAAACTGTGCGATACCTGGGGCTGCGACATCACGTCGGTGTACAATAAAACACTGACGCCCCTGCAAATCAAGAAGATGTTGCAGATGTATGTCATCGGTCAGGACAACTATTGCGAACAACTCGCCCTGGCCTTCTACCTATACAAAGACAGGCTCGAATTGGACGAATACGAGAGTCGTAACGCGATGCGCGACAGCCTCTTCGTCCTGGGGCCGAGCGGAAGCGGGAAGACGTACGCCATTCAGATGCTTTGCCAGCTCTTCAACGCCCCCATGCTGCTCGTACACTGCAACTCCCTGGTTCAGGAAGGCATTGTAGGAAATAACTTCAACAATATTTTCACAAAGTTCTACGTAAACAACAACCAGGACGAAGAAATCATAAAGCGTGCAGTCGTGGTCTTCGACGAATTTGACAAACTGCTTTTGAACGGTCACTTCAACGAACGCATCATGAGCGAGATGTTGAATATCATTGACGACAAAGGCGAGGTGACATTCGACGAACAGTTCTCCGCATTTGGCAGCGTCAAGAAAATCACCGTGCCGACCAACAAAATGCTCTTCATCTTCACGGGCGTGTGCGAGGGTCTGGAGGATGTCACCCGTCGCAGATTGAACGTCGGCGGTCTGGGATATGCAACCGAAGCGGCAAAGGCCGCCGGATCCGACTGGGTTGAACACGTGACCCCTCGCGACCTGGAAGAAATCGGCTTCATGCCTGAGATCATCGGCCGTATCCAGACTGTTACTCACACAGTCAACCTCACCGAGGAAAAGCTGGTGGCCACCTTGGACTCGGAACTTTCCTCGCCGCTGACTCCTTTTACGCGGAAGCTGGCGAAACACGGAATCCAGCTTAAGATCTCCGAAAGCGGGAAAAAGGCTATCGCTGCCGTCTCCTACAAGAACCAGCTTGGCGTGCGCGGCATGAAAAGCGTCCTCTATACTGTCCTGCGCGGAGAGTTGCCCCACCTTCTTTCCGAGGAAAACAAACGCGAACGGGTGCTGAACATCAACGAGGCTTACGTCGCCAAAACGTTGAATCTGTCTCTGTAATTTTCACCTATTTTTAACCCATATAAATCAAACACTATGATGAACAAGTTCCTTTTCTCTTTTCAGGAATTTATCGATGAATGTCGTGAGAATTCCGACAAAAGCGAGATTATCAAGAACTATGAGGCCATCTTCGGCCCCATGCCATCCGACTTCAAACAAACCGACATCTACAAGCAGTATGTGAGTAAATTCACCGTGCCGAAGCACTTCAAGCTCATCGTGCCCAGTGAACTGATGCACGATTTCGACTGGAAACTGCTTGAACAGCTGACGGCAGCATCCTTCTCCTCCGAATACCGGTTTGTGCCCTCCGATGACATCTCATCGACGTACCAGCTCTACATTTCCGTCACATCCGGCGGGAAACAGGTTGTGAAGAAAATCGAGGAGCTGTGGTCCTTCCAGATCCTGCGTCTCTTTGAGATTTACATTGAAGAACAGATAAAGCTGTTCACCCTAATGTCCGACAAAGATGAGGATGACTCTGAGCACGAGGCCATTTCCGCCGAACAAAAGGCCAGACTCAAAAAATACCGTCTCTTAACCGAGGGCCTGACGGAGAATGAAGAGTTCTTCACTAACTTGGACAAGAAGCTGGAGTCAATCTGAAATGGTTTTCATAAAAATCGTATTTTTGCCGCGATTTTAATCTTATGCGAAATTATTTCCTATACTCAACCCCCACAAGTCTCCTCCACTTCGACGCGGACACCTTGATGTATGTGCAGGCGGACGGCAACTATGTCACCCTGCATTTTCGGGATTCGTCCACCAAAGTGCTGACCATGCAACTGCATGATTTTGAGAGTCTTCTGGTGCGAAAAACACCAGGGAAGTTCAGCAAGGTGGGCCGAAGCCTGATTGTGAACCTCAAGTTTGTGTTTTCCATCAACATAACCAGACAGGAGCTTGTGATTTCGGACAAAGTGATGTTCACGCACACGTTGAACCCCTCGAAAAAAGCATTGGAAGAATTCAAAAACCAATTCGAGAAATTATGAAGACCCACTATAACAAATACGATGACGATGACGTGTCCTATATCATAGGAGGTCACGCCGGCAAGCCTTTCTACAAAAAATGGTGGTTTTATGCATTGGTCACGCTTGGTATCGTGGCGGCCGTGATTGTTTACAAACTGGCCACGAGGAACCATAATGATGCATCACCGAAGTTGATTATTACCACCGAAAATCTCTCCACCAACGCTGTTGGCCGGAATCCGAAGTTCCAAAGTGACTCTGCGCAACCCGGCAAGGTAATCGTCAGCGAAGCCACAGTAAACGGCAAGACTCTGAAAATCTGGCAGTTCGACGGCGGTTATGCGGAACTGCGAATCGGGGCTGTCGGCACGGACGATCCGGATGTGATTTTCGCAACACAGGCGGCGGACATCCGATCCGACAACCGAGGAATTGTAGGGGCGTTTGTGAACCGTGGGGAGCTCGTCTCCAAAGGCCAGGCCAAGAAGGGATTCTGCGCCATTATCGACGGGAAAGTCGTGGTGGGCGCGGCCGAGCATTCCCCCTATTTGGAAGAGGCCATCGAAAAAGGCGGCTACTTCTTCCGGCAGTACCCGCTGGTGTATGACGGGCTGGTCATCGACAACAAACCCAAAGGCACCGCCCTTCGCCGGGCCCTCTGCGAGCGCGACGGGGAAATCATCGTGGTGGAATGCAATGCTATCACGTTCCACGATTTCGCCCAGACATTGGCCGACTTCGGTGTGCAAAACGCCATCTATCTCGTGGGCGCCGATGCGTACGGTTTCCACAAGGCTGACGATGGCCTCGCAATAGAACACGGCGACCCAAAATGGAACCAGGAGCCTAATGTGACCTACCTTGTTTGGAAACGTTGACCGTTGTTGACCGTTGACCGTTGACCATTGACCGTTGACCGTTGACCGTTGACCGTTGACCGTTGACCGTTGACATTTGACATTTGACCGTTAACCCCAGGGCTTCGCTTCGCTCCACCCTGGGCTATCAAGCTCTTGCCCCTACCGAGGCTGCTCAAGGAGGTTGTTTTATTAGTTGAAAATTTCATTTATAACTGTCCGCGATAGAGTGATGGACTGTTCTTTTTGCGTAACAGGAGGCAGAGGTGAGCACCGTCTTCGTAGCGGTCGTTCATCAAGAAGTAACCATCGTTGTTAGGAGTTGTGCCGATGATGCCGCGAGAGGTGTAAGTCTCTCGGGTAAGAGTATTCGAATGGGTGGTGATGGTCGTGATATAGACCGAATCGAACTTATCTTCCAGCAGGTCTTCGTTAGTTTTCTTCTTGTTGGCCTTCTGAGGCTTGTGAAGCCACTCGCTGATGGTTGCGGCATCGCTTTCTTTCATCTGCCTGCTGATGAACACCTTGATCTCTTTATAACGGTCGAATTCTGTGATGCTGTAGAACTCCAGAATCTCGAAGGCGTGCTTGGCAGTCGGAATGTTCAAGCACATATTCTCGGGTAACTGGCCATGGATGTTCACCTCATCAACCAAAGCCTTGAGGATGTCGATAGTAGAGATTTCAAGGAGATCAACCTGATTGAGGATGTTTCTGCGCTGATTTACAAATTGGGGTAGAAGGTTATCGTCGAGATAGTCGTTGATGGCCTTTGGGAGCAGGTTACCGAACTCAAAATGATAGCGGATGCGACCAGGACGACCCAACAGATTGTCGTTGAGCGTTAACTGATTAGTGGTCAAGATGTAGAGCTTGCGAGTCTGGTTATAGACGCCATCTATCATGCGTAAGAGTACATCGTCATCTTCTCCTTTCTTGAAGGTCTTTTCTGCCTCGTCGATGAACACGACACACTCGAAACAAAGCGACTGAAGGAAGTTGACCAGGCCCTCGTACGGATATTGCACGATGACTACAGGCAGGTCGAGTGCATTGCAGAGCAGTTTCGCTGACAGTGTTTTGCCTGTCCCTTTCAGACCATTGAAGATTACGCCCAAATTTTTCTCGCCCTTGACGAATACGTCTGATTCCCACGTCTTTTTGATTGTCTTCAGCATCTCATCGGAGCCCAACTCGTAGATCTTGAAGTTGAACTCGAAAGTGTCGGCAATCCTTTGAAGTCCCAGTCTTGCATCCATTGGGTTGGGTGATTTCACCACGTTGAAGATACCTTTACCTGGTGTTTTTAATAATACGGTATCACCGCTGATTGGAAAGTATATTCCGCCTTCGTTCACCCACTTCTGGCGGGTGAGGCAGGTGTCGTTGATGTTTGTTCGCTGTTCCATAATTATTTGTTGTTACTTGTTCTCTTATTAAATCTTTCATTGAACTGCTTGAGGAACTTCTCGTGCTCCTCGTAGTACTCGTAATAATGCTGACCGAAGCTGTTGATGCCATTGAGCGCTTCTTTGGTGAAGATGTTTTCGTAAGGAATTCCGAGGGCGTGGAAGAAGTTCTCCAACTCATTTAGACTTTCGCCGTTCGCATCGACCAACGTATGGAGATACTTCAAGTTGATGATAATGATTCTGGCACCTATGGGCGATGTTCTGATGCGATAGCCTTCAATGTCGCGTTGGAAGTACATTTCTGAGGTGTACTCGTCATATACGGCTTCAAATCCCAGTGGTTCAAGGACGTGCTTATTTAGCGGGACGAGGTATCTGATTGTGGCAGTATCTGATGTCTCACCGTTATATACGTCTAACTCCATCTTCTCGTCATAGAAGTGGCAACCCAATCGCAGGTTTTTCGGTTTGTTTTGAATTTTAAGATCTTGCATAGTCTTGTCTTGATGTTTATTTTGTTCAGTAATTACGTTACCTTGTTGCATATATTTCGAAATCATCGTCTGCAGCAATCAGGCGCTGCAGGAAATCCAATGTGAAGGCGAGCAACTGGTCGTAGTTGCCCCAGCCGTTGTCGGGATTCAGCGGGAGAAGTTCTTCTTTATGAGTCCGCAAATACAGGTATCCCTTCAGCACGTATTCCCGATAGCCAGGTGAGCCTGTCGTTGCAAAGTTGTGCTCGTCTGGTCGCCACAGCAAATCATAGAGCGTCAGTTCCGTACCCTCAATGGGGACCTCTGAGGCCATTTTGTTCATGTTGTGCGTGATGTTTCCGTGCCAAAAATCCTCGTCCTCATATTCATGGACCAAAATATGCGAGAGGTCTGCGTCTGGAAAATGCGAGCGGACATCTTCCTTTGTCTTTAGTTCAACAGTCTGTCCGTTCTCTCGGACATAGACACCCGTTCCGAACTTGCGGATAGGCGTTTTTGATGTGATGTACAAATCTAAGCTCATGGTTCCTCTGTGTTAATGATTTTTTAGTCTTTGATTTTTCTTTTCTTCAACAAATCGTCCTATAATATAATGCATCGCGGCATTAACCGTATCGAACCGCTTCTTGTTCTCCTCGATCCGAAGTTGGCCGGGTCCGTGCTCAAACAGGTAGCAATGCTGATGATCGGAATAGCTTGATATGCCGAAAACGACATCGTACTTGCGCTCCAGCACGGTAAGGATACCGCATAGCGTCAGCGGATTAGATACTTCATCGCGAATCAAATCATAGACAGAATCGTCTAAAGGCACAAGAGTGTCTAAAACGACGAGCTCCTCGGGCGACCATTCAGCCAGAGAGACAATTTCGTCGTACTGTTCTCGAGTAAGTTCATCTTTATCACCCAAATAGCACTCGTATGGAAGCGGAAAGACGCTACCCTCGTCGTGGTGGCAGAAGTAGTCGTGGAAGTAGTGTGGGGTGAGGAGCACATTGTCCTTCTCCTCCAGCACATCCAGTATCTTCTGTGCATCGTGGATGATGAGCGGACAACCGGTCTCGTACAAAGCCACAGCGATATCCACCGCATCGTCCAGATAGGCTGAGTAGCTGAAGCCGAAAGTGATGAGCCACCGCCCCGGCGTATAGTAATCTGTGGCATGGACATCCATTCGCGACAGCCCAAGCTCGCCATAGTGGTCGAAGGCCATGTCCTCGAATGCTTTGACGCTGTCGAAGTCGGTCTCTTCTGTAATCTCCCCGTGACGGCCAAGCTGATAACGGCGATAATATCCGATATCGTCCAACTTGCCATTTTTACAGCGTCTTTGCTCCCGTTCCTTCTTATCCCGCTCCGACCAAGGCTCATGTTGGGAATCAAAGACCTCGTGCGCCACCCGGAAGTACTTGCTGTAGATGCGGATGCTCATCGTGTCCAGCGGTTTGCGGTAAAATGGCGGTAACGGGCCCGGGTCTTCACCGTTTTTAATTTTTTCGTAGATGGTCTCGTTGACGATGCACTCGCAAAGCATCTGCAAACCTTTCTCCAGTTGTTTCGGTGCCAACCGCTGCCATGGTACAATGCGGTTCATCTCCTTGCGGGGAATGCTGCCCGTGCGCTGCCGCTTGGGGAGGTGTTCGTCCACATAACGGTTGTATGCCTCCGGGTCTTGCACAATCTCTGCAATACGCTCCTGTAGGTAGGCCAGCAGCGGTTCCAAATACCAATCCAACGAACCAATGTTATGCCCATTCCATTTTGCGTCGTTGTGAATGACACACCAATGATGGTCGTGGTCGGATAGGTGGAGGTAGGTGTGACCCTTGTACTGGCTCACCGAGATGAAATACCAGTACGTCTCGCGAGGGAACTCCGACTTCCAATACTCAAGATAGTCCTTGTGTGTTTTCACATCCTCCTCCCACTCCTTCACCTCTTTTAATGTTGCCCAATCAGAGGGCTTCCCACGCGGCACCTCTATCCAAATTCCATGCCGGTGGTCGTCACCAATAGGCGCAAAAACATCCAGCAGATCCCTGATTTTCATCAGTAGTTCTTGACTGCGCCCATCAACAATAAAGTGGTTGTCGTGCCCGTGGTTTGGCAGTCTGCGCATCAGAGGTTGGTATAAGTGTTCCTTGTTCATCGCTCTTATAAATTTCGTTCGACTTTCTATCCATAAGTAATGAAAATCCGGAAATGTTACAACTAATCTTTCGTTTTTTTCGGATATGAAAATAAATAGTATCTTTGCGGCGGTTTAGAAGATTGGAAAAGTTATGATACTCAGTGGGTTTAAAATCGAATAAATTATGATACTAAAATGGTTGTTTGACAGATTTGTGGCACTGATTGGCCTGTTAATTCTATGGCCGGTTTTAATCGTGGTGGCCATTATGGTTAAAGTAAAGATGCCCGGCGGTCCGGCATTCTTTGTGCAAAAACGCGTGGGCAAAGGGGGCAAGTTGTTCAAATGCCATAAGTTCCGCACCATGACGGTCAAGCACAACGGTTCTACGGTGAGCGTTGCAGGCGACAGCCGCATCACGCCTCTTGGTGCCAAGTTGCGTCATTATAAATTGGATGAGCTCCCGGGCTTGTGGGATGTGCTGATCGGCAACATGAGCTTCGTGGGGCCGCGTCCGGATGTGCCCGGCTATGCCGACAAGCTCGAAGGGGACGACCGGGATGTGCTGAAACTCCGTCCCGGCATCACGGGCCCCGCCACCTTGAAATACCGACTGGAAGATGAAATGATAGCCGAGTATGTGGCCCAGAAACAGAAAGAGGGAGACACACGTGATGCGCAAGACATTGCCGTCGAATACAATGACACGGTGATTTATCCCGACAAGGTGCGCATCAATTGCTACTACTATCGACATTATTCTTTTATCAAGGATATCCAGATGATTTTCTGCACCGTGCTGGGCAAGAAGATGGAATATGCCGGAGAGATGATTTGAGGAATGAAATATTCCTCATAGAACCAAGCCAGCGATAGGATGGCAAATAGATTATAATAAAAACTAATATACAAACAAATTATTATGTATCAAGACTTTATCGATTTTGTTCGGGAAACATTCGATGATCCTGAGGGATTTATCATTCTGCACGATCCTCGCTTCATCGGCAATGAGCGCAAATACATCATGGACGCCATGGACTCGAATTTCGTGTCGAGCGTGGGTGAATATGTGGGCAAGTTTGAGGAAGCGGTGGCCCGCTATACGGGCAGCCAGTACGCGGTGGCTGCAGTGAACGGCACCTCAGCCCTCCACATCTGCCTGCTGTTGGCGGGCGTGAAACGCGATGAAGAGGTAATCACCCAGCCCGTCTCGTTTATCGCCACCTGCAACGCCATCGCCTATACGGGGGCGCATCCGGTGTTTGTGGATGTGGACCGCCACACTATGGGCCTGAGTCCCGAAAAATTGGAGGCTTTCCTGAAAGCCCACGCCCGCAAGGATGCGGATGGCCATTGCTATAACGCCAAAACGGGCCGACGCTTTGCCGCAGTGGTGCCCATGCACACCTTTGGCCACCCCTGCCTTATTGAGGATATTGCCGACATCTGCCAACGATATAACATCCCCTTGGTGGAGGATGCCGCCGAAAGTATCGGCAGCCTTTACAAAGGCAAGCATACCGGTCTGTTCGGCAAACTTTCCGCCCTCAGTTTCAACGGAAACAAGGTGATTACGACCGGTGGCGGCGGCATGATTCTGACGCAAGACGAAAAATTAGCCAAACTGGCCAAGCATATCACCACAACGGCCAAAATACCGCACCGCTGGGAATACAACCACGACTATACGGCCTACAACTACCGCCTCACGAACTTGGCGGCGGCGTTGGGTTTGGGCCAAATTGAGCAGTGCGAGTTCTTTATCGAACAAAAACGGAAGCTCACGGACAAATACAAAGCCTTCTTTGCCGACAAAGATATCACGTTCTTCACCGAACCCGAAAACTGCCGTTCCAACTACTGGCTCAACGCCGTTATCCTGAAAGACAGGGCAGAACGTGACGCTTTTCTCACTTTCACTAACGACCATGGGGTGATGACTCGCCCCATCTGGGTGCTCAACAACCGGTTGGACATGTACAAGGGCTGCCAATGCGGCGACCTCACCAATGCCGAATGGCTCGAAGACCGTGTGGTCAACATTCCCAGCACCGTCATTATTCCGAATTATTACGAAAACATCAAGAAAGGACTGTATAGATAACGGAACATTCTGATTGTCAATCAATTCTCAAATCACGATTAACCCAAAACAAGCATTATGATAAACGTAAACACCTTTATTTCAGAGAACATCACGCTTCGCAAAAAGTCGATGTTTCTGCAGGATATTGAAAATAACCGTGAGCAGCTCACTCGCGAGATTGAAGGCCGAAGTGTTTTGGTGATCGGAGGTGCCGGCACCATCGGTTCTTCCTATATCCGGGCGTTGCTGCCTTTCAAGCCCTCCAAACTGGTGGTGGTGGACATTAGCGAAAACGGCCTCACGGAACTGACCCGAGATTTGCGTTCCACGTATGGCATGTATGTGCCGGAGGACTACCGAACCTATCCATTGAACTACGCCGACCCGATTTTTGAGAAGATCTTCCGGGCGGAAGGCGGCTTCGACATTGTGGCCAACTTTTCGGCACACAAGCATGTGCGCAGCGAAAAGGACCGTTATTCGGTGGAAGCCCTCATCGAAAACAACGTGCTGAAAGCCCGCAAACTGTTGGATTTATTGGTGGAAATGCCCCCGAAGCACTTCTTCTGCGTCAGCACCGACAAGGCGGCCAATCCCGTGAACATTATGGGTTGCAGCAAGAAGGTGATGGAGGAGATGATTATGGCCTACTCGAAGAAATTCAAGGTCTGCACGGCCCGCTTCGCCAATGTGGCGTTCAGCAACGGCTCGCTGTTGGCCGGTTTTTTGGAACGGATGATGAAACGCCAGCCGCTGAGCTCGCCCAATGACGTGAAACGCTACTTCGTGAGTCCGGAAGAGAGCGGGCAAATCTGCATGTTAGCCTGCATGTTGGGCCGCAGCGGGGAGATTTTCTTCCCGAAATTGGGCGAAGAGCAGATGATGACCTTCTCCAGCATTTGCGACAAATTCCTCACGCAGCAGGGCTATAAGATCAAATACTGCAGCAGCGAGGAGGAAGCCCGCAAGTTTGCCGCCGAAATGCCGGTGAACAGCGACACCTACCCGGTATATTACTTCGGTTCGGACACCACCGGCGAAAAAGGGTTCGAAGAATTCTACATTCCGGGGGAGAAGCTGAATATGGAGAAGTTCTCGTCCTTAGGTGTGATTGAAGAGTATCCGTGCAAGCCCTTGAGCGACATTGACCGTTATTTTGACCAACTGCAGGCCCTGTTTGCCCGCCCCGACTTCACCAAAGCCGACGTGGTGGAATTGCTCAAGGAGTTTGTCCCCAACTTCGAACATGAGGAGAAGGGCAAGAATTTGGATCAGAAAATGTAAAAAAGCATCACGATTAAACCGAAAATCATGTATTTATTTATCAAACGATTATTTGACATTGTCGCATCCCTTATCGCGATTATCTGTCTGAGTTGGTTGCTGATTCCCATCATGATTATTCTCGCCTGCACGGGTGAGCATGAGATTTTCTATAAGCAGATGCGCGTGGGCAAAGGCGGAAACATGTTCGGGGTGCTGAAATTTGCCACGATGCTGAAAGACAGTCCTAACATCGGGGCCGGATTGGTGACCACCCGCGATGATCCCAGGGTGCTGCCCTTCGGCAAATTTCTCCGCAAAACCAAACTGAACGAGCTGCCACAGCTCTTCAACGTCCTGTTGGGCAGCATGAGCGTGGTAGGTCCCCGTCCCATGGTGAAACCCGACTATGACGCTTACACCGAAGAGGCGCAACAATGCTACAACCAGATGACACCCGGCTTGTCGGGTATCGGCAGCATTGTTTTCCGCGACGAGGAGTACTATATCTCGAAAGTCAAAGATCCCATGGCTTTCCTGCGCCAGATTATCCAACCCTTCAAAGGACAGTTAGAAATCTGGTATTTCCGCAACCGCAACCTTTGGGTGGACTGCAAAATCATTTTCCTCACCGTCTGGGTGATCTTATTTCCCAAGAGTGAGTTACCCTACAAAGCCTTCCCAACCTTGCCGCGGAAAGACTTCGACAAGGAGGTGGAGATGTTTGGAAAAGAGTAGGTTGTCCATGTTTAATCGGTTAAGCAATCTGAGATAAAAGCAAAAAAAGGAAGCACACTACCCAGCGTTACCGCTCCATACGACAAAGGGTTGTACTTTTGCCGACTTTTGTCTATTAATAAATCATCATCAATATGTATCCAAAAATCGGTATCCGCCCCACCATTGACGGTCGTCAGGGCGGTGTTAGAGAAAGTCTGGAAGAAAAAACAATGGCCTTGGCACATGCCGTGGCCGACTTGATTAGCAATAACTTACGCAACGGTGACGGTTCGCCTGTGAAGTGCGTTATCGCCGACACAACCATCGGACGTGTGGCGGAAACCGCCGCCTGTCAGGAGAAGTTCGAGCGCGAGGGCGTGGGTGCCACCATCACGGTGACCTCCTGCTGGTGCTACGGCAGCGAAACGATGGACATGAACCCGCACTGGCCCAAGGCTGTTTGGGGCTTCAACGGTACCGAACGTCCTGGCGCGGTCTATTTGGCCGCCGTGCTCGCCGCTCATGCCCAGAAAGGGCTACCCGCCTTCGGTATTTACGGTCATGACGTACAGGATCTTGCCGACAATACCATCCCCGCCGACGTGGCTGAAAAAATCCTCCGTTGGGCCCGTGCAGCCATGGCGATGGCTACCATGCGCGGCAAAAGCTACCTCTCCTTCGGCAGCGTCGCCATGGGTATCGCCGGCAGTATCGTCAACCCCGACTTTTATCAAGAATACCTTGGCATGCGCAACGAACAGGTTGATGAGACCGAAATCCTCCGCCGCATGGACGAAGGCATTTACGACCACGAGGAGTATAAGAAAGCCTTCGAATGGGTGACAAAATACTGCAAAGTGAACGAAGGATGGGACAAAAACCGTCCCGAGAAGCAGAAAACGCGCGAGGAGAAGGATCAGGATTGGGAGTTTGTGACCAAGATGTACCTCATCATGCGCGACCTGATGCATGGCAACCCGAAACTCCGCGAAATGGGATTCAAGGAAGAGGCACTGGGCCACAACGCCATTGCCGGCGGCTTCCAAGGACAGCGACAATGGACCGACTGGAAACCCAACGGCGATTTTGTGGAAGCGCTGCTCAACACGCAGTTCGACTGGAACGGCAAGCGTGAGGCGGTGGTCTTAGCCACTGAGAATGATGCCTTGAACGGCACGGCCATGCTTTTCGGCCATCTGCTGACCCAACGCGCCCAAATCTTCAGCGATGTGCGCACCTACTGGAGCCCCGAGGCAGTGAAACGCGTCACCGGCAAAGAACTCACCGGCAAAGCGGCTAACGGCATTATCCACCTCATCAATTCCGGTGCCACCACCTTGGATGGAAACGGCTATGCCACTGACAATGAAGGCAATCCGACGATGAAACAGTGGTGGGATCTCACCGATGAGGACGAGAAACAGATTCTGGCACACACCCATTGGATGCCCGCCGACAGGGACTACTTCCGTGGCGGTGGATTCTCCAGCAACTTCCTCACACGCGGCGGCATGCCCGTGACCATGATGCGCCTCAACCTTGTGAAAGGTCTCGGCCCCGTGTTCCAACTGGCTGAAGGCTGGACTGTCGATATCGATCCGGAAATCCACAAAGTGCTCGACATGCGCACTGACCCAACCTGGCCGACCACCTGGTTCGTGCCGCGTCTCGACCCGACAAGAGACTGTTTCAAAGACGTTTACAGCGTGATGAACTGCTGGGGAGCTAACCACGGAGCCATCAGCTACGGCCACATCGGCGCCGACCTCATCACCCTCTGCTCCATGCTGCGCATCCCCGTCTGCATGCACAATGTTCCCGATGACCAAATCTTCCGTCCTGCCGCCTGGAACGCATTCGGTATGGACAAGGAGGGCGCGGACTTCCGTGCCTGTGCGAATTTCGGTCCAACGTATAAATAAACCGACAATGATTTCTGATCAACATATCCAAACATTCGTGGCCCAGGCGCACCGCGTAGGTGAGCTTGGGCTTACGATTTGCTCCAGCGGCAATTTGAGTTGGAGAATCGGCGAACAAGCCCTCATCAGCGGCACCGGTTCATGGGTACCTTCCTTGCGCCCCGACCAAGTGTCCCTTTGCGATGTAGCCACTGGCGAAATCCTCAACGGTGTGAAACCTTCCATGGAGAGTGTCTTCCACCTTGGGGTAATGCGTCAACGTCCCGATGTAGGTGTAGTATTGCACTTTCAATCGCCTTACGCCACGCAGGTCGCCTGTTCAGCTGTGCGCCCTAAAAGCTACAACGTCACGGCGGAGATTCCGCTGCATGTCGGGCGCGTGATTCCCGAAATACCCTTCTACCGTCCCGGCAGTCCCCAATTGGCTGAAGCGGTAGTTGATGCGCTGAGAAACCGGAACTCCGCCCTCATGCTTCAGCACGGACAGGTAGTCTGCGGAAAGGATTTCGATGATGTAATTCAACGGGCCATGTTCTTCGAAATGGCCTGCCGCATCTGCGTCCTCGCCGACATGAAACCTGCTGTGCTCACAGAAGAGGAAGTGGATGAATTGGAGCAACATTTTATTGGGAAAGTAACACGATGAAAGAGATATACCTCGCTTGTGATTTCGGTGGCGGCAGCGGCCGTGTGATGGCCGGTTGGTTGGAAAGCGGAAAGGTTTGTTTAGAAGAGGTTTACCGCTTCGCCAACCGACAGATCAAACTCGGCAACACCCTCTACTGGGACTTCCCCGCCCTGTTTCAAGACATGAAAGACGGACTGCGCATGGCCGCCGCCCAGTACGGAGACCGCATCGTCTCCATCGGCATTGACACCTGGGGCGTGGATTTCGGGCTCATCGACCGCCACGGACACCTGCTCGGACTGCCCATTTGCTACCGCGACACACGCACGCAAGGTCTTCCTGAACAATACTTCGGCACCCGCGACCGCCATGAGCACTATCGCCACAACGGTACGCAGGTGATGGAAATCAACACCCTGTTCCAGCTGTTGGCCATGAAGGAGGCCTCGCTTCCAAAGGAGCCTTCGCTTCCAAAGGAGGCCTCGCTTCCAAGCGAGGCTAAGGAGCTTTCACTTCCAAGCGAAAGTATCACCTTTCTTAGCGGCACGAAACTCCTCTTTATGCCCGATCTCTTCCGCTATTTCCTCACCGGCCATATCGCCAACGAATACACCATCGCCTCCACCAGCGAACTGCTCAACGCCAGCACCCGAAACTGGGACTGGGACCTCATCGACGATACCGGTCTGCCCCGTTCGCTGTTCCAACCCATTGTGATGCCCGGCACCGACTGTGGCACTATTTTACCAGACATTGCCGACGAGACCGGACTAAGCAAGGAGGTGAAGGTCATCGCCGTGGCCAGCCATGACACCGCATCGGCCGTCATGAGCATCCCCGAATTTGAGGAACCGACCGCGTACATATCTTCCGGCACCTGGAGTCTGCTCGGGGTAACTGTTGACGAGCCGATTCTGACCCCTGAGGCTTGTGATGCAGGCTTTACCAACGAAGGCGGCGCTAACGGCAAAATCACCTTCCTGAGCAACATCACCGGACTCTGGATTCTGCAACAGTTAGCCAAAGAGTGGCAAACGAATGATTGGGCCGCCTTAACTTCCGAAGCGCGAAAAGCCACCAACGTACCGCTTATTGATGTGGACGACAGCACATTCACCGCGCCAGAGTCCATGCAGCGGGCTATTTTTGAGGCGGTTGGACGGGAACTCACGCGCGGCGAGACCGTACGTTGTGTCTTGGAAAGTTTGGCGCACCGCTACGCCACCGCCATCCGTAACCTGAACAAAATGCTACCCCACCCTGTCCGACGACTGCATATCATCGGAGGCGGTTCCCAAAACACCCTTCTGAACGAACTTACGGCCAAAACCACAGGTCTGACAGTCTCCACCGGCGATGTGGAAGCCACTGCTATTGGTAATATTCTATGCCAACACAATAGCAAACAGACGCTTTTTGCTTAAAAAAAATATTATATAAATAACTGACAATCACATATTTACAACATTCATAAAGGGGGGGGGGTAAAACTGCTTACCAAAAGCGTCAAAAAAACTACACTGTGCATTTTTTTTGTTGCAGCGTATAATTTTTTTGTACTTTTGCGGTTTGTAATTGAAGTGTTATGCACCAACATATCTCTTTCATATTGTCGGCGGTACTTTGCGCATTGGTGGCAATGGGGACGTCTATTGTGATGAACCCCCTCATCATCACCTTGGCGTTCAAAAAGCAACTCACCGACAATCCAAATCATCGAAAACTGCAAAAGAAACCTATTCCAGTGGTGGGTGGCATGAGCGTCTACCTTGCTTTCGTCGTGGGACTTTTCTTCGCTAACCTGTTCCATCCCACAGACCAACTGTACGTGGTCATCGCCGGTATGTCGGTCATGTTCTTCCTCGGCCTGTTCGATGACATGCTGGATCTTTCCTACAAGTTCAAGTTCGTCGTGCAAATCGGAGTCATCTCCCTACTATGGGTGTTCGACTATCGCATTGACACGTTCGTGGGACTGTTCGGAGTCAACCACATACCCATGGTTTGGAGCTATCTGCTATCGGTTTTTGCCGGTGTGGGCCTGATGAACGCACTGAACATGGTGGACGGTGTGGACGGGCTCGCTTCCGGGTTAGGTATCCTTACCAACACCATCTGTGGTGCCTATTTCATCACCCATCACGACCCCTTGTTCGCCCTGCTATCGATTGTGTTTGCGGGGGCACTGATCCCGTTCTTTGTCTGTAACGTCTTTAGCCGCAAGTACAAGATGTTCATCGGCGATTCGGGATCGCTTATTATGGGCACGTTGGCCTACGTGCTCACCTGTCGCATCATCCACACACGCCACATGGACTGGAACGACCAATACTGCGTGGCCATGATGTTCGCTATCTACGCACTGCCCGTCTTTGACACCCTGCGCGTGATGGGCGTGCGATTGATGCACGGCAATTCGCCTTTCAAGCCCGACCGCACGCACTTGCACCATATCTTCGTAGACCTCGGCTATCCCCACATCATGATTACCACCATCCTGCTGTTCATTAACATGCTCGTTATCGGTGTCTGGTACCTCACCAGCATCTACATGGACTCCATCAACGGGCAGTTCTTCGTGGTGGTTGGCACGGCTATCTTACTGATTCCCGGCCTCTATTTCGTCCTGAAAATGATTATGATGAAGAAGCCGCAACTCTTCGAGAAGTTCAAGAAGCACTCCAAACGCATTTCCAGCAAACCCGTCAGTATTCGCGAAAACATCTGCGACCTGCTTGACGGCGGCGTGCGCAGAAGACGCAAAATCCGTAAAGCAAAAGCGAAAGGAGGAGAATAAAAAGAAGGCTGCCATGGTGACAGCCTTCTTTTTATTCCTTATTTCCGATAAACCCACGCCATTTCTCCACAACTGCGGCGAAATCTTCAGGCAGCTCCGACTCGAAAAGGATGTCTTTGCCGGTGATGGGATGCTTGAACCCTAACGACTTGGCATGCAGTGCCTGTCGCGGCATGAGGGAGAAACAGTTGCGGATGAACTGCTGGTATTTCGTGAAGGTGGTGCCTTTGAGGATGCGGTTGCCGCCGTAGGCCTCATCGTTGAAGAGCGGGTGCCCGATGTGCTGCATGTGGACGCGAATCTGGTGCGTGCGACCGGTCTCTAACTGGCACTCCACCAGCGTCACATAGCCAAACCGTTCAACCACCCGCCAATGCGTGACCGCGTGCTTGCCCTGGTCGCTGTCCTCGGGAAAAACGGTCATCACCATGCGGTCTTTGGGGTTGCGGCCCACATTGCCTACTATCGTGCCAGAATCTTCTTCGAAATCGCCCCAAACCAGCGCCCAGTACTTGCGCTCCAAATCGTGGTCGAAGAAGGTCTTGGCCAGACGCATCTGCGCCAGCTCATTCTTCGTCACCGCCAACAAGCCGGAGGTGTTCTTGTCAATACGATGCACCAACAGCGGTTTCATCGGCGAGCCGTCCTCCAACGTCTGGCCCTCAAAGTAGCCGTACAGCGCATTGACCAGTGTGCCGGTGTAGTTACCGTAGGCCGGATGCACCACCATGCCTGCCTCCTTGTTCACAATGAGCAGATCTTTGTCCTCATACACAATGTTGAGCGGGATGTGCTCGGGCAGAATTTCAGTGTCGTTGGGCGGATTGGGCATCAGCACGGAGATAGTGTCGCCGGGGCGCACTTTGTAGTTCTGCTTCACCGGATTCCCGTTTACCAGAATACAGTCCGCCTTGGCCGCCTGCTGCACCTTGTTGCGCGACGTGTTGGCAATCAGGTTGAAGAGGTACTTGTCGATGCGGAGCATCTCCGTTCCTGCCGTCACCTCAAACCGATAGTGCTCGTATAATTCGTCTTTTTCTTCGGTTTTTTTCTCTGTATCGCTCATTTTTTGCTATTCATAACCCAGGGCTGCGGCCTGCGGCCTTACCCTGGGCTGACATATCTTGCCCTTTCAGGGCTGCTTAAGGAATGTTATTTAGCGATTGCACGCTTTGCAGATAATCTTCTTCGCTTCTTCGTTCTCCAAAATGCAGGTCGGCAGTTTGTCAACCAAGCCGCACAGGCGCACGGAATTCTTCTCGGCGGCCAGACCGACGGCCTTGGTGAAAAGACCGCTCAGGTAGGTCTCCTCGCGGTGGGCCGCTAACGAGACGTAGGCGAAGATGAAATCCTCGGAAATGGTCGGGTCATCCAGGAACGGGGTCATCAGCGAGAGGGAATACATGTATTCGTAACGCTTGTTGAAATAGGAGGCCAACTTGAAGGCGTTCTTCCAGCTGTCCATCTTTTCGTTACGGATTTCCTTGATTTTCTGATAGGTGCTGGTAACCAAGGCCGTTGTTTCGGTAGTGGCAGGCACCGTGTCCAAGTAGTTGATAATCTTGAACTGGTACTCCAAGTTGAGGGCGTTGACGCGATCCTTCGGGATGGCGGGAATGCTGTAAAGCCGGTCAATGGCAGCCTGCGTCTTGGTGATGTCGGCGGTGGAGTTGATGGTGGCCGCCAGCACATCGCTAACCGTCGTGTTGTACAGCAGCAACTGGTTGGCAGTGTTGAGGTTATAGATCTTCACCATCTGCTCGGCCATCGCAGGCGTGAGCTTCGAACTCTTGTAGTACTGGGCATAAAGCTTGTTGTTGAGCAGCGTCTGGTACTCTTTCTTGAACGAAATGTTCATCTTTTCGAGCGAAGAGGACGAGAACTTGCCATTCTCCACCTGTTTCACGATGTAATTCTCGATAGCCATGGCGAATCCAAGCTTCTTGGAATCCTTCACCGCGTTGTTGAATTTCCAAAGGGCGAAGGTCTCCTCCCCGACAGGAGAATCAGCGTAGTAGGTCACATCCTGGCGAAGTTCCATGTAGCGCAACGGGGCAAGATAGGCGGAATCCAACACCTTGGCGGCGTAACGGTTGTAGAGGCGAAGCTCTTTAGCAGCCTCTTCCAACGTCTTGAAACTCAAGTCGTAATACTCCTCATGTTGGGTGACTTTCTCCTTAAAAATGTCCCAGCCATAATCATACTCCAGCTTGATGTCTACGCCGGGGAAATAGCGCTGCAGGTCTTTCTTGATGGCGGCAGCACGCTTCTCCATAATGGGCTTGTAGGCAGCATCCTGGTAATAGTCAGGGGAAACGTGGGTGATGAGGGTCACGCTGTTGACCTTGTACGGCGGCAGGTCGGGATCTTTCTTGTCCAGTTCGAAGCCAGCGGCTGTATAGTCGGTCTTCTTGACCTCATACGGGAAGGTGAGCACAACAGTGCCGTCTTCGGGCGAAATAGTCCATTCGCCAGTGGATTTGATACCGGTCTCATCCTTCACGAAGTTGATTTTCTCGGTATAGTCGGCACCCTTGCTCTCAATGTGCTTGGGCATGACGGCACGACAGACTCGGTTGCCCTCCTTCAAAACCAGCACGATGAGATCTATGTCTTTCTTGTCGTCAATACTCTCGGGCAGGTCGCAAATCTTGGCAATAAGCTTGCCCGTTTTAAGGTTGGCGTTCTCGTTGGCAGCCAACAGCTTCTCGAACGTGATCGGCTTTGTGACCGTTCCGCGGTGCCAGAGGTCGTAATCAACCTGGTGGTTGTCGCACTCGAACTGCCCTTCCTGCACAATGTCGATGGCAATGGCGTCACCCTCCTTTCCGATGAGGCGCTTGAGTTCCTTATAGTTGTCGGTGATAAGGTAAATCTCCCCGTTTTTGTTCACGCTGACGCACTCGGAAAGAATTTCCATCGCAGGTTCGGAGGCGCATTTCTTGCAAACTTTATCGTCATAGCCCTTCAAACCGGCCTGGCCCTTGGTGTAAGGAACATCTCTCTCGTTGAAACCGGCCTTGTAATGGTTGAACGTACGGTCGTTGCCCAAGACGAGCGAGACATACATACTCTTCATCGCAGGGTCCGTATTGGCACCGAAACCCATATAGGTGTACTTCTCGTCCAACATCACGTCGGCTGTCTTGACGTTCTTGAGGATAGACTGGATTAGTGAGAGGCAGAGGTCGTAATAGGTGTACTCCGTCTCGCCAAGGTAGGCTTTCGCCTTGGCCACCAGTTCTTCGCCGTTGCCCGCAAGCCCGTACTTGCGCAAACGGAAATATGTGGTCTTGTACGGGGCATTGTTCTCCAAAGTCTTCTCGTCCTTGGAAGCCTGGAAATCAGCCTGATACTGCGCCGTGGAGTCAAGACTGATATCGTGTTTCAACTTGGGGACATAGCGAAATTCGGCACGCGCCAAATCCACCATGTCGGTGAAACACTGGTAGAGGATTTTCTCGTCGTAGTTGTTCGGCGCGAAATTCCGCACATATTTGGCATTTTCTTTCAGCGACACCGGATCGAACCGACTGTATTGGTTTTCAGTCTGCGCAAACAGTAACGCATTGAAAAACAACAATATGGAAAGTGTTGAGAGGATAGACTTTCTATTCATAAGCGGCAATTTTTTAATTTCAGTTTTGAAATAGCAAATGTACAATATTTTCAAACCACAACCCCGACAGTTTATATTTTTTGAAAAAAATGTGAGAGCGCCGACCTTGACACGTAGAGCCGCCATATTATGACAGTAGAGCCGCCATATTATGACGGCTCTACAGGTAATAGACCACAAATCCCACCACCCCGGCCAGCACAATCAACAAAATGGGGCTGGTTTTCCATTTCAGGGAGGCAAAAAAGGCGGCGGCGAAGAGGGCGATGCTGAGGAATAACTGCAACGGACTTTCCGCAAACGTGCCGAAGGTTTCGGGATTCACTAACAATAATGCGGCGGCAGCAATCAGCCCGACCACAGCCAGTTTCAGATACGAGAGCACCGTCTGCACAATGGGGTTGTCTTTGTGGCGCATCAGATAGCGACCCACTACCAACATGGCGATGAACGGCAGTAAAATCACCGAAAAAGAGGAGAGAAACGCGCCAAAGACAGCAAATGCCGGATCATAGCCCGCATTGATGACGGCGGTATAGCCCGCGTATGTCGCTACGTTGATCCCAATAGGCCCCGGCGTGATCTGGCTTGTGGCCACGATGTCCGTAAACTCGGCGGAAGTCATCCAACCGTTTTTCTCCACCACCTCGTTCTGGATAAGCGCAAGCATAGCATAGCCACCTCCGAAGTTGAAGATCCCAATCTTGCAGAATGTATAGAGCAACTTCCAGAAAATCACGACGTTGCCTCCTTTCCTTCCACAAATTTGCCGTACAGGAAGCCACCGATGACGGTGGCCACGATAACCCAGATGGGTGAAACATCCAGCAGCCAAATTAGCAGGGCTGCCACCACGGGAATCCAGAAATTGTAGCGTGTGACATTCGCCGTCTTGGCCATGCGGAAGACCGGCGCGGCAATAAGCGCGACCACCACAGGGCGCACCCCTTTGAAAATCGCCTCCACCACAGGGTTTCCTTGCACATAGTGCAACCCCATCGCCAATGCTAAAATGATGAGGATGGGCATAAGGATGTTTCCGATGACGGAAAACACCGCTCCCAAAATTCCACGCAGCCGCCAACCCACATACGTGGCCATATTGGCGGCAAAAATACCGGGCATGGTCTGCGAAAGAGCCAGAATTTCCATAAACTCCTCCTCCGTCAGCCAGCCGTGACGGTCAACTAACTCCTTCTCCATCAGCGGAATCATGGCATAGCCACCCCCGATGGTGAAGGTGCCGATTTTGAAAAATGACCAAAAGAGCTGCCAAATTGAGACCATAGGTTTTATTTAAGTAGAGACCGGCGCGTCTCCTTATATGTAGAGACGGGGCGCGCCCCGTCTCTACAATTTACGCGTAAATCCGCGCGATACGTGGAGATAATACTTACTTCCCGATAATCGCGGCCAGTTCGTCCACGCCCTTCGGCAAATGCGGACCCAAAACGCGATGACCGGTTTCCGTAATCAGCAGGTCGTCCTCGATGCGGATGCCGCCGAAATCGCGGTATTTCTCCACCACATCATAGTTGATGAAGTCGGCGAACTTGTTCTCCTTCTTCCAGATGTCGATGAGGTGCGGGATAAAGTAGATACCCGGCTCGATGGAGACCACAAAGCCCGGCTTCAGCTCGCGGGCCATGCGCAAGGACGCCCAGCCAAAGATGTTGCTCGGACGGACAGTGTCGTCATAGCCGACGTAAATCTGGCCCAAACCTTCCATATCGTGGACATCCAAACCGATTTGGTGACCCAGACCGTGAACCATGAACAAGGCGTGAGCACCTAACTCTACAGCCTCTTTCACGTCGCCCTTCATCAATCCCAAATCCTTGAGACCCTGAGCGATAACCTCGCAAGAGAGACGGTGCAGTTCCTTGTTGTACATGCCCGGATGCGCCGCATCAATGGCGTCCATGTTAGCCTTCAACACGATTTCGTAAATCTCCTGCTGCTTCTGCGTAAACTTACCGTTGACAGGCAGCGTGCGGGTGTAGTCGGAGCAGTAGTTCATCAGGCCTTCCGCGCCAGCGTCCATCAGCAGCATGTTGCCGGCCTTCAGGATGCCGTTGTGCAGGTGGTTGTGCAGCGTTTCGCCATGTTGGGAGAGAATCACCGGGAAGGAGATGCCGTTGCCGTACGACAGGGCGATGCCCTCGGCCAAACCGGCCAGTTCGCGCTCGGATTCGCCTTCCACAGCGCGGCGCATCACGGCCGTATGCATCTTCACACCGATCTCGCAGGCCTTGTCCATCTCGTCAATCTCGCACTGTTCTTTCGCGGAACGGAGGTTCACGATGCCCATGATCAAGTCCAAAGAGGCGGCCTCGCGGATGTGGTTGACATCAATACCGGTGAGATTGGCCATCAAAATCTGGTTGTCGCCGCGATATTGCGGGGTGAAATGCACCTTGCGGCCTTGGGCCTGGGCCTGCTGGATAAACTCGGCCAACTGCGCGAACGGACGGGTCTCCGTCACGCCCACTTTCTCAGCCAAGGAGGCAATCGTCGGCTGGTCGCCCATCCAGATGATGTCATCGATGGTGAAGTCGTTGCCGAAGATAATGGACTGGTGCGCGTCAAAGTCAATGACGGCGGCGATGTCGGCGATGGAAAGTCCGAAGAAATAGAGGAAGTCACTGTCCTGACGGAAGTTATAGGTATTGTCGGGATAGTTCATCGGGGCCTCGTGGTTGCCCAAAAACACGGCAATGCCGCTCTTGACGGCCGCCGTCAGTTTCGCTCTTCTGTTCTGATAAACTTGGGGTTCAAATAAGGGGTTCATATCTTTTTGGGTTTATAAATTCGTGACGGCAAAGGTACACTTTTTTAGGCAAAAAGCAATGGGCAAAAGGCAACAAATTGTAGAGACGCGCCATGGCACGTCTCTACGGTCAATGTTCCTGAATGTACCGGAAAGCGGCGTCCAACTGCGGGAGGAGATTGCCGTTGTAGTCCTTGCGCAACACAATCTCATCCGGGGTGTAGCCGATGCCCTCCCACACCTTGCCGCTGATCTGTGCCTCGAAGGTGGAGGTGTAGACGTAGTGGCCGGTGTTAATGTCACCGAGCGGACCGCCATAGTTGAGGTCGATGCAGTTGGCAGGCTGCAGCGGGCCGGTGCCGCCGTGCGTGCGTTCGCCGATGGTGTGCGCCGTGGGCAGCACCGCCTTGATGGTCATCGGCTCTATCTCGCCCATACTCACCGAGTTGAGGTCGCAGAGAACCACATACGGGATGTTTTCCGCCGTGATGTCGCGGTGGTAGCGCGTGTTCGGGAAGATGTAATAGGGTGTCCAGACAGAATACTCATAGCGTCCCGGACCCTCTTTGTATCGGGTCTTCATAATTTCGGTCTTTTCGTTGAGATAACTGCCGATGAGATAGTCAAGGTCGTCCTGATAGCCGCCACGGTTGCAGCGATTGTCGAGGATAATGCCCGCCAACTGCTCGCGCGGAGTCTCCATAATGGCCCGGAAATAGTGGTCGAGCAACTGGGCACCCACGCCGTTCTGCAGCATCACGGGGGTGATGCCCGCCAACGACTGCCACAGATAGGGCACTTTCCGCCCGTCAGGCAGTTTGAAGAGGATATAGTGGTATCGAATTGTCATCCCCAACTCCGGCGCATAGTCCGTACATTCCTCATGAACTTCAACCGTGTAATGGCTTTCAATATCCTGCAAAAAGATCTGGATAGCATAACTCTCCTCGCCCGACGACTCAAAATAGTAGTCGCGGGTAGGAATTTCCAACTCATAAGGGCGGATGGTCACATAGTTGACCTGGTCATCGGGTGCCGGATGCAGGTTTCGGACACTGAACGACATGTGGTGGTCAATCATGCCGCCCACCAAAGCCGTATAGAGTTCTTTCAATTCATCGGTCGGAACATATCCGATTTGTTCGTATTTCTTGTCAAGTTCCTGGAACTTAGGATAATACCGACTGTACGCGGCATCCCAGTCGGTGGTGTCGACATCCCAGAAGACGTAGCCTGTGCTGAGGACTTTCCAGAGGTAGTCGAACTGTTCGGTGTAGGTGCTGTAGACCAGTTCGCCGTTCTCGCCGATGTACGGCATGTAGTCGGCCTGTTTGCGGCAGGAGGTGCCTATCAGGACTAATATTGCTGCTATTGTGATGATTTTCTTCATGACTTTGGTTTTTGATGACCCCTACCACCCCGCCCTCCGGGCACCCCTCCAAAGGAGGGGAATGGGCTGCATAAGGAAAAAAAATCAGAAAATGTATGATGCGCCGAAAGTAATGGACAACGTACTGAGATAACGGGGATCCCGTAGATGTTCGGAACTGCGGTGGTGGGAGGTAAGGTCGTAGTAGTAGAGCGCGTCGAGGTTGATGCCCCAGTGGTCGTCCAGCTTGTAGCTCAAGCCGAGGCCGCCGACGAGACCCGCACAGAAACGGGCATCCTCGCTTGTGAACACGCGAATCTCGTCAAAGTTGTCAAAGTAGATGCAGTAGTCTGTCATCCAGTAGGTTTTGCCGACTCGGCGTTCTTTCAGCCAGTAACCCAGATAGCCGCCGGCATACGCGTGTCCGCGCAGGTTTTCGCCCCCGAAGGAAAAGTCGGCCAAAACGGGCAGCATGAGGTAATAGTTGTGATGGTTGGTAAAGACTGGATCCAGATAGTCGAGATTCCGCTCCATGCGGTGCGACCGGCGCATGAAGCTGAGGTCGGCGCGGAGGGCGAACCAGTCGGTGAAGCCGTAGCGGGCCTGGACGCCCGCATCGAAGCCACTGAACCCGGAATAGGATTCGTCGATGCGCCCCGCATTGGATCGCATGATGGTGGTATAGTCCCATCCGCCCTTCACCCCCACAGACCACTGAGCGGAGGCCGTCAATGCCGTTATGCACAGCAGTATCGCGATGCACAACGGTTTTAATGTCATTGTTTGTTTCATTGTCCTATTATTCGTTAAACGTATTGTCAATTCTGCGGCAAAAATAGAAATTCCTTTGATACCACGTATTTTATTTGACCTTTGACTTTGACCTTTGACCCAGGGCTCCGCTTCGCTTCACCCTGGGCTGACATATTTCGGGCTTATAGCCCTTTTAGAAGAAGTTTGAAACTTGAATCTTGAAACCTGAAACCAAAAAGAGACCCATCTCGCGACAGGTCTCTCCTTATATATAATATGGTAAAGGTTCCGATTATTCCGTCACTCTTTCGAGCCACTTCACCATGCCGAGCATGACGGCCATGGAGACGAAGCAGACCGCTGCGAAAACGGCCCAGCAGTATTTGATCGGCCAGGCGTTGTACATCACCGGTCCGAGCCAGATCATCAGATTGCCGATGGCAGTGGCACCGAGCCACAAGCCCTGACACAAGCCCACCATGTGGCGCGGAGCCACCTTGGAGACGAACGACAGACCCAGCGGGGAGATGAACAACTCAGCGACAGTCAGCAGGAAGTAGGTGACGAGCAGCACCCAAGGAGCGGCTTTGGCAAGGCCGGCAGCAGCCATCTGGGCGGCATCCAACAAACGGAATTCCTCACCGGAAGGATAATTTCTGACAATAGAGAAAATCATCAGGAAGAGATATGCACTACCGGCAATGGCCATACCCAACGCAATCTTACGCGGGGTGGACATCGTGACTCGCTTGTTGAAGAGAATCATCAGCGGGGTGAGCACAATCACGAAGAAGGGGTTCAGAGCCTGCCAGATTTCAGGAGCGATGGCATCCGTCTTGACGAAGTCGCGGGCGAACACGGACAACGACTGGCCGTTCTGGTGGAACGAGAACCAGAAGAAGATGGCGATACCTAACACGGCGAACAGCGCATACAGACGTTGCTTGATTTCCGTAGCCATGGCCTGTTTCTCTTCAGCGGTATATTCCACCACCTGAGCGGCCTCTTTCTTGGCCGGTTGCGGGAATTTGTACTTGTTGATGATGAAAATCGTCAGGGAAATAGCCATTGCGATAACAGACGCGATGAAGGAGAAATGCACACCCTGGTTGAAAACGGTGATGTAGTCGGAGCAGAAAGCTGCCGTGTCGGTGAAGTTGTAACCGGGTTGCAGAACTGCCTGCATGGTTTCAGTGAACTTTTGGGTCATTTGACCATCAGCGAGGAATTGGTGACAAAGTCCGGACATATCGGCGTTATAGACAAGATGATGCGCCTTCAGCCACCACTCGCGAAGGAACGGGGCAATGAACGGGGCGAAGAAACCGCCGATGTTGATGAAGACGTAGAAAATCTGGAAACCAGAGTCACGACGCTTTTTAGCCTCAGCGAGTGCTTCGGGACCCTTCTTGGCAGCCTCTTCCTCGAACTCGTCGTACAGCTTACCGACGATAGCCTGCAAGTTACCCTTGAACAGACCATTACCGAATGCGATGAACAACAGCGCCATGCAGGTGATAATCAAAATGGTGGCCCAACCCGTACCGCTGTCGAGGATGGCACCGTCAGCTGTCTTGCTGAACAACGGAATCGCCATCACCACATAGCCGATGGCCATGATAATCAAGCCCCATTGGATGGTCTTGTTGTAGTTTTGCGTTCTGTCGGCGATAATACCGCCCACCAGACTCAAGACATAGATTCCGAAGTAGAATACAGAATAGATGACACCGGCCGTTGCATCGGGAAGACCGAACTTGGAGACCAAGAAGAGAAGCAGCACGGCGTTCATAATGTAGTAGCCGAAACGCTCACCCATGTTGCTCAACGCCGCAGCGATGAGGCCCTTCGGGTGGTTTTTCGCTTCCTTCACGTAGTAAATAATGAACGGCACAATAACCAGTGCGCCGACAAGACAAATAATACCAGCTATACTCATAATTTATTGGATTTTAATTATTTACAGATGTTGGTTGATTTTCGCCACCAGCTCGTCTTTCTTGATGACGCCGACGTGACGATCCACAAGCTCGCCGTTCTTGATGAAGACCAGCGTGGGGATGTTCATAATGCCGAACTGCATGGCGATGTCGCCGTTCTCGTCGGTGTCGCATTTGCCGACCACGGCCTTGCCTTCAAATTCAGCGGCGACCTCCTCCACGATGGGAGCGATGCTTCTGCACGGGCCGCACCAGGTTGCCCAGAAATCAATGACGACCAGTTTGTCGCCTTTGATCAGGGTCTCAAAATTCTCATTGTTAATTGCTAATGCCATAGTTTTTGGGTTTTAAAATTATTAAGCGGCAAAGATACATTTTTTTTGTGATAAATTTTGTATATTTGCCACCGCGAAATTTGTTAGAAAATGAAACAGTTGAAAAGATTAACGGCACTCTGTTTTTGCGCGGTGACACTGCTGGCCGGATGCACCAAATTCGGCACGGCGGTTTCCGAAATCACCTCTACGGAATACGAAAATAAAATGCTGACAGTCACGGCATTGATAACCGACAACGGCGGCTGCGGCTACTATATGGAGCAGGGATTCTGCTACAGCCTCTTCTGCCCGCCGAACCTCAACGACATCTACACCACCGAGGTCAATGTCGCCCACACCGTCCCGGCCGACTCCGCCGTCTTCTCGGCCACTTTCACCCTGCCGATGGTCGACACGGCCTACTACGTGTGCGCCTACGTGAAGAACAGCGCGGGTCTCTCTTACAGCCCCGCCGTGCGTGTATCCACCGGCGCCCAGCCCGACCCCGCAAAATAACGTGACCGCTTATTCAATCAAAGACAGTATTAACCAATAATAAAGATAATGAGCAAGATTCTCGCCATCAATCCCGGAGCCACCTCCACCAAAGTCGCCATCTTCGACGGCAACGAGCAGATATTCCTGAAGAACATCAAGCACTCCACCGAGGAGCTGTCACAGTTCGCCACCATCGCCGACCAATATGAGTTCCGCAAGAACATCATCACCTCCACCTTGGAGGCGGAAGGCATCAACCTCCACGACATCAACATCGTGATGGGTCGCGGCGGCCTCGTGAAACCCTTGAAATCAGGTGTTTACAGAGTCAATGAACTGATGCTGGAACATTTGAAGATGGGCTATAGCGGTCAGCATGCCTGCAACCTCGGCGGCCTCATCGCAGACAGCATCGCCAAATACATCGGCCTCGACTGCGCTTATATCGCCGACCCCGTGATGGTGGACGAAATGCACGACATCGCCCGCATCTCCGGTCACCCGATGTTCGAGCGCCAGTCCATTTTCCACGCCCTCAACCACAAAGCCATCGGCCGCATGTACGCCAAAGACTGCGGCAAGAAGTATGAGGACCTCAACCTCATCATCACCCACATGGGCGGCGGCGTGAGCGTCGGCGCACACGAGAAGGGCAAGGTTATCGATGTGAACCAGGCTTTGGACGGTGAAGGTCCGTTCTCCCCCGAACGTTCCGGTTCCCTGCCGATGAATCAGTTCCTAAAAGCCTGTTTCAGCGGCAAATACACCCAGCAAGACATGCAGAAGATGCTCGTCGGCAAGGGTGGTTATGTCGGCTACTTCGGCAGCAACGACGCCTACGCGGTCGAAAAGGCAGCCATCGCCGGCGACCCGAAAGCTGAACTTCTCGAAGAGGCTTTCGCTTACCAGGTGGCCAAGCAGATTGGTGAGAACGCCTGCGTGCTGAAGGGCAAGGTGGATGCCATCATCCTCACCGGCGGCATCGCCTACGGCAAGCCGGTCGTTGCCCGCATTAAGAAATACGTGGAGTGGATCGCTCCTGTGGCCGTCTATCCTGGTGAGGACGAGATGGCCGCCATGGCCCTCAACGCCAACATGATTCTCAACAAGGAAATCGAAATCCAGGAGTACGTGTAATGTCCACTTTCGCGCTCTACAGCCGGCAGGCCGCAACCCTGCAACCTGTCGTCGATTCAGTTGTCAACTTTCTGGTGCGGAACCACTGCGAGGTGGTTCTGCATCAGAATGTTTTATGTAAAAACACTGACTTACAGCGTTTTGAAACATATTATGACCTGCAACGAATTGGCACTGTGGACTTTATGGTCTCCATCGGGGGCGATGGCTCGTTCATTGACGCAGCAAACCTAGTCGGCGACCTCGGCATCCCGCTGGTAGGCGTGAACACCGGGCGCATAGGTTTTCTCTCCGCCATCAAGAAGGACAACACGGAAGTTTGCCTCCGCATGCTGCTCGACGGCCAATATACGCTGGAGTCACGCTCGCTGCTTCATATTGAAGGGAGTGAACCGCTGTCGTTGGACACACATTTTGTGGTCAACGACGTGACCGTTCGGGCCACCGACAGCGACTCCATCAACGCCATCACCGTGTCGGCGGGCGGACGGCATGTGAACACCTACTGGGCCGACGGATTGATTGTGGCCACCCCGACGGGCTCCACCGCCTATTCGATGAGCTGCGGCGGTCCCATCCTGCACCCACAGACCGACGTGGTGGTGCTCACCCCCATCGCCTCGCACTCACTCAATGTGAGACCGTTGGTTATCCCCGCCGGACAAACCCTGGAAATTGCCGTGGACGGACGCGGCGGTAAATACTCACTTTGCGTTGACACACAACGGGTTATCCTTAACGACAGCGTCCGACTCTTCATCACGAAAGAGAAATTCAACATCAAGACAGTCCTGTTCGACAACGCGGATTTTTACGCCACCATCCGCGAAAAACTGCTCTGGGGACTCGACAAGCGCAACGATTAAAACCCACTCCCCGAGGAACTCAATCTTTCAACATTTTTGTGTTTATTTTTTTTCGAAATACCTTTTTTCAAAACAGGTATTATTTTTAATTTTGTCAGATTGAAAGTAATTGTGCAAACCTGTATGAGATACGTCAAACCGGTAGTTCGTATATTGCTGAGTGTCACGCTGATAGTGATGCTTGTTTTGGCATTCGTCTATATGCCGAAGCAGCGCTGTGAGCGTATCTCATCCGTGGTCCATACGCAAAACGAAAGCGTCACCGTCAGCCCGGAAGACGTGAACGCACTGATTGCGAATGCCGGCATCGAGGTGATCGGCAAAGCTGTCAAGGAGGTTGACGAAGGCGAAATCATCACGCTTTTGAAAGCCAATCCGTACATCGAAAACGTGAATTTCGTGCATTTTGCCGGCCGCAAACTGGTCATCGACTATACCCTGCGAGAAATCGTGTTACATGTGTTCACCCCCGGCGGTGAACATTATTTTGTTGACAATGAAGGTGTTGTTGTCCCGTTCACTTCGAAAATGCAGGACTACCTGATGATAGTTAACGGCAATGTCGGCGACACCTACAAGGTGGGCAAGAAAGCCCCGAAAGGCGTGCAGAACGCGCTCGAACTGACCAAGGTCATCCGCGGGGATGCCTTCTACGAGGCGCAGTTCCGGCAGATCTACCTCAACAGCGCCAACGACATCGAACTTACCAGCGCCATCGGCGGGCAGACCATCCTCTTCGGGTCGGTTGAGAACGCCGCCGAAAAACTGGCCAACCTCAAGACCGTTTACGAAAAAGGGCTGTCACACAAGGGCTACAACACCTACGCCCAACTCGACGCCCGCTACAAGAACCGAATTATAGCAACAAGAAAATAACCCGTGCGTATGGAGAAAAACTACTCGGACAGCAATCTGACATTCAACAACATGGCGAGCGACATCGTGGTCGGTCTCGACATTGGCACAACCAAGGTGGCCACCATCGTCGGCTATCTGAACAACAAAGGCAAAATCGAAATCCTCGGGCACGGCAAGTCCGCGTCGAAGGGCGTCGAGTACGGCCTCATCCAAAACCTGCTGAAAGCGCAGGAGAGCATCCGCACTTCCGTGCAACTCGCATCCAGCCATGCCCGGATGGAGGAAATCAACAGCGTTTACGCCGGCATCGCCGCACGCCACATCCGCACAGGTAACTGCAAGCACTACATCTTCCGCGCCAACCACAACGCGCTGATCACCCAGGAGGAACTCGACGAAATGAAACACGATGTCGAGAATATCGCCCTCCCGCCCGACCAGCGAATTATCGCCATCATCCCGCAGAAATACGTAATTGAGGACTCCGCCGACGGCGCCAGCCACGAATCCCTCGACCCCGTCGGGGAGATTGGCACCAAAATCACCGGCTTCTATCAGATTATCACGGGTAACATACAGGAAATCAAGAAGATTGACACTTGTATCACCTCTTCAAACATTCAAGCCAAGGAACTCATCCTGGAGCCCATCGCCTCCGGCCTCTCCTGCCTCACCGAAGATGAGAAACAGCGCGGCGTCGCCTTGATCGACATCGGCGGCGGCACCACCGACATGGTCATCTTCCAGAACGGGCGGCCGAAATTCTGCAAGGTGATTCCGTTCGCAGGCTCTGTCATCACCAAGGACATCGCCAGCGTGTGCAACATCCCGGAGGACACCGCCGAGGAGCTGAAGGTCAACCACGGCAGCTGCATTCCCGAAAAGAGCAGCCCCAGCCGCGTGAGCACCATCCTCCGCCCCCACGGCCAACCCCCGTTGAAAATCACCGACGAACAACTCGCCAAAATCATCTACAGCCGTGTCCATAAGGAGATTCTCGGTATCGTCAAGGCAGAACTTGAGAATTCCGGCTGCATGAAGATGCTGCAAAACGGCGCGGGTCTCGTACTTACCGGCGGCGGTGCCAAACTGCGCCACCTTGTCGAGCTTTGCCAGTTCGACCTCGGCCTCAACACCCGCATCGGCATCCCCGGCATCGGTTTCGCCGACTCCCTCTCCAACGAGCTCAAACAACCCCTCTACTCCACCGCCCTCGGCCTGCTCAAATACGGCATCGAATGCGAGACCAAAGGTTTCCAACCGTCTGACAGCCAGGAAGTCGAAACCGAACCCTTCAATGGGGGCAACGAAGGACCAAAAACCGAAAAAGGCAATGGCGGCAACCGGAAATCCGGTCAGCTGATTGAGACGCTCAAACGGACGCTCACCAGCTTCTTCGAACAAATTTCATAGAAAACCAAACCATTAACCGAACGTAATAGAGAAACAAATATGGAAGAAACAATCAAATTCACCCCCGACTTCGGAGCGAAAGAGAACACGTCCACCATCAAGGTGATAGGCGTAGGCGGCGGCGGCAGCAACGCCGTGCAGCACATGTACGCGGAAGGCATCCAAGGCGTGGACTATCTGGTCTGCAACACCGACCAGTGCCATCTGAACGCCTGCAAAATACAGGACAAGCTGTTATTAGGCAACGGCCTCGGCGCCGGCGCGAACCCCGACGTGGCCCGCGAATTTGCCTCCAAGAGCGAAGACAAAATAAGGGAATTTATCGGCGAGAACACCAAGATGCTATTCATCGCCGCCGGCATGGGCAAAGGCACCGGCACCGGCGCATCGCCTGTGGTCGCCAAAGTGGCCAAGGAGATGGGCATCCTCACCGTCGGCGTTGTCACTGAACCGTTCAAGTTCGAGGGCAAGCGCATCAAGGCTGCCGCAGAGTCCGGAATCGAGGAAATGTCCAAGTATGTGGACTCTCTTATCATCGTCAATAACCAGAACCTGATGAAATACTACAACTCCCTGCCTATCAACGAGGCTTACGGGGAGGTGGACGACATCCTCAAGAACGCCGTGAAATGCGTGGCCGAAATCATCACCGTGACCCACGGCCAGAACGTCGACTTCAACGACGTGAAGTCCATCATGGAGCACAGCGGCAAAGCCCTTCTCGGCATCGCCACCGCACAAGGCGAGGATCGTATCCAAAAGGTGCTCGACGATGTGCTCAACTGCCCGCTGCTTGAGAACGCAGACATCAGTGACGCCAAAAACTTCCTCTTCTTCGTCACCTACGGCCCCACCAAGCAAATCACCATGGGAGAACTCGAAATCCTGCAAGACCGCTTTGATGACATGCAGGCCGACAACGTACACGTCATCTGGGGACACGGCGTGGACGAAAGTTTGGGCGAAAGCATCAAACTCTCCCTCGTGGTCACTAATTTCGACTCCGCCCGCGATGAGCAGAACGAAATCATCATCGACAATACCGGCGAGACCATCAACAATGTAGTGGAAGAGAATCCTCAAGTTGAAGAGACCCAAAAGAAGGTTGATGAGTTTGCCCAGCAACAGGAAAGCAAGGAAATCCCCGCGACGCAACAGCCCGCGGCCCAACAGGAAGCCACTCCCGTCATCAATGATCCCATCTTCCCCGAATCAAGCAACGTTGAAACACCTGCCGCCAGCCCCGTGATTACCTTCGCCGACAATACGAAGGAGATTTTCGGAAGCGACAGCTTCATCGCCCCCTCGCTCAATTACGACAATGATGACGTTTTCAAACAGTTAGTGGAACAACCCACCTTCAGCCGCAGCAGCGATGCGTTCGCCACGCAGCAAAGCCGCCAGCAGGTGGCCGTCGAAGAACCAAGCAGCCCAACCTATTACGAGCTGAAGGACGATACCTTCGACGTTTTCCACGGATTTGCCGACTAAGCATTAAGTTCCCGCCGCAGGATACGCTCCCAGCGGGAATACGCTTCTAAATATTGATTGTGGTGATCCCGGTCCGGGGTCACCACTTCTATTTTATGCAGCGAACGAAAGGCCTCCTCGGGCGTGGCAAAGAAACCGCAACCCAGTGCAGCACCGGTAGCGGCTCCAACAGAACCATCTGTATCGTACAACTCAATCACCGCATCAGCAACCGTGGCTAAGGTAGTGCGGAAAATGGGGCTGAGGAACATATTGGCATGGCCCGCTCGAATTACCTTGGTGTCCATGCCCGTGGTCTGCATAATGTCCATGCCGTACTTGAACGAGAAAGCGACACCCTCCTGCGCAGCACGAGCCAACGTATTGGCATTGTGATTGTTGAAGTTGATTCCATGGATGGAGGCACCCAACTGGCGGTTCTCCAAAATGCGTTCCGCGCCATTGCCAAACGGCAAAATCGTCACCCCGTCGGAGCCAATCGGAACTTTAGCCGCCATATCGTTGAACTGATCGTAAGAAACCTGCGGTGCCACCGTCCGCTTCATCCAGGCATTCATAATGCCCACACCATTGGTACAGTGCATCACGCCAAGACGCGGCTTCTCAACCGAATGGTTCACATGCGCGAACATGTTGACGCGCGAACGCGGGTCGGTGCTCACCTTGTCGCTAATGCCATAGACGACCCCGGAAGTGCCTGCCGTGGCCGCTATCTCGCCCGGATTCAGCACATTAAGGGAAAATGCATTGTTGGGCTGATCGCCGGCACGATAACATACGGGCGTGCCTTCACACAAGCCCAACTCGGCCGCAACACTCTTGTCCACCCTGCCCTGCTCGCCAAACGTGGGAACGGTCTCCGCAACCATTTCTCTTGGAATTCCGAAAAAGGATAACAGTTTGTCTGACACATTGTTATCAGCAAAATCCCAACTCATACCCTCCGAAAGTCCCGGCACGGTAGTGCGCACCTCACCAGACATCCGCATGGCGAGATAATCGCCGGGCAGCATATACTTATATATACTATTGAATGTATTGGGCTCATTCTCGCGCACCCAAGCCAGCTTCGCCGCCGTAAAGTTTCCGGGCGAGTTGAGCAGGTGCGTCAGGCAATAATCGTGTCCGAGCTTCTCAAACGCCTTTTCCCCATACGATACCGCACGGCTATCGCACCAGATAATGGAAGGCCGAAGCACGCGCAAGTCTTTGTCAACCAGCACTAAACCATGCATCTGGTAGGTGATGCCGATGGCTTTCACATCTTCGGCTTTGACATTGCCGGTGGCCATCGCCTGCCGCAACGCCGTTTTCATATACGACCACCAATCTTCGGGATTCTGTTCCGCCCAGCCGTTCTGCACGGAGAGAATCGGGGCTTCTGTATCCGGCGCAAGCCCTTTAGCAACAACTTTTCCGGTTTCACCGTCCAAAACGGAGACTTTCACAGAGGAACTGCCTAAATCAATGCCTAAGAAACAATCCATTTTTCGAAATCTTAATATTGGTCGGCAAAGATACGATTTTTGCAAAAATGCGAAAAATGTGTATTTCTGCATTTTTTTTTGGAAGGGTTGCGAACAACTAAAAAAAATACTATTTTTGCAATGGCTTTTTGTTTAGGTAAATTAGGGGAGATAAAGGCCTTTGCGAAGTGTGGAAGTTGTTAATAATTAAAAATATAGGAGGTTTATTATGTTAAAGAACAGAAGTTTGATCGACCCCAACGATTTCACGCGCGAGGAGTTCCGTGAAATTTTCGATTTGGGCCACCAGATCATCGCCGATCCGGCGAAGTACAGCAAGAGTTGCGAAGGCAAGATCCTGGCAACTCTTTTTTACGAACCGAGCACGCGCACGCGCTTGAGTTTCGAGACGGCCATGCTGCGCTTGGGTGGCCAGGTGATCGGTTTCTCCGAAGCCGCTTCCTCTTCCACTGCAAAAGGTGAGAGTATCGCCGACACATTGCGTACTGTGGAGTGCTACGCCGATATCGCGGCCATGCGCCATCCCAAGGAAGGTGCTCCGCGTCTGGCCAGCCACTACATCCACATGCCGCTGATCAACGCTGGCGACGGCGGCCACCAACATCCCACGCAGACCCTCACCGACATCCTCACCATCGAGCGGCTACGCGGCAACGTGGAAAACAAGACCTACGGCTTCTGCGGTGACCTCAAATTCGGCCGCACCGTACACTCCCTCGTCAAGTTCCTCAGCAACTATGAGGGCGTGAAGTTCATCTTCATCTCTCCCGAAGAGTTGCGCGTGCCCGAGTACATCCGCGAGGAGGTGGTCCGCAAGAAAGGCATCCCCTTCCAAGAGGTGGACCAGATGGAGCCCTACATGGGCCAGCTCGACTTCCTCTACATGACCCGTGTGCAGCGCGAACGCTTCTTCAACGAAGAGGACTACATCCGGCTCAAAGACCGTTTCATCCTCGACAAGGAGAAGATGTCCTACGCCCGCCCCGACACCTATATCCTGCACCCGCTGCCGCGCGTCAACGAAATCAGCACCGAGGTCGATGACGACCCGAGAGCGCAATATTTCCAGCAGGCCAAGAACGGCATGTATGTCCGTATGGCGTTGATTTTGAAACTTTTAGGCATTTATTAAGCAAACAGTGATCTGTGAACAGTGACCTGTGATTAGTAAAGTAGTTATAACAAACATTATTCCAAAAAGGGCTGTAAGCCCGACGTATGTCAACCCAGGGTGGAGCGAAGCGTAGCCCTGGGGCATAGGTCAAAGTCAAAATCATCCTTAAATAGAATCATCATGTTAGAAATCACCAGTATAGAGAAAGGTATTGTCATCGACCACATTACCGCCGGCTACGGAATCCAGGTGTTCAACTATCTGAACCTTGACAAGGCCGATTATAATGTCGCGCTCATCTGCAACGCCTACAGCCAGAAGATGGGCAAGAAAGACATCATCAAGATCAACAATGTCATCGACATCAACTACGACTTCCTCGGGCTGATCGACCCGAACGCCACGGTGAACATCATCGAGGACGGCAAGACGATAAAGAAGGTGAAATTAGAGGTTCCGGACCGCGTGGAGAACATCATCCGCTGCAAGAACCCGCGCTGCGTCACCTCCGTGGAGCATTATTTCCCGCACGTCTTCCACCTCGTGGACAAGGAGAAGCGCTCCTACCGCTGCGAGTACTGCGACGACATCGTGGTGCCGTACCCGGTGAAATAATGCGTTATTTGGTTTTCCCGCAGATTCCGCAGATTTGCGCAGAATAAATCAGCGTTAATCTGCGTGTTCTGCGGGAAAATATTCTTACGACAAGAATTTTTTCCCCAACCGTTTGGCGTATCAAAAAAAAGTGTATTTTTGCCGCGTCAAATTAAAGGTCTCGTGGCCGAGTGGTTAGGTACTGGTCTGCAAAACCAGGCACTCCAGTTCGAATCTGGACGAGACCTCCAAAATGTAGGAATGCGTAATCTGCATTCCTACATTTTTTATGTACCTTTGCCTCCGTTATGAAACCGCAGAGACTGTTCTATATCTTACTGATAACATGGGTGATAGCTGACTTGTTGGTGGCTATCTTCACCCCCATGCATGCAGACGAGGCCTACTACGCACTCTACGGACGGCACCTTGACTGGGGCTATTACGACCACCCGCCGATGGTGGCGCTGCTCACCGCTGCCAGCAGCGCGCTTTTCAAGGGAAACCTCTCCATCCGCTTCCTTACCGTACTGCTCCACGGCGGCACCGTTTGGCTGATTTGGAAAACGATAGCCGCCAAATCGCCCACCCGCCGCGACGTACTGACATTCTTCGCCGTGGCCGCTTCCCTGGTGATGTTCTCGGTCTACGGCTTCGTCACCACCCCCGACGCACCGCTGCTTTTCTTCACTGCGCTGTTCTTCCTCCTCTACAAGCACTACCTTGACAAACCCGGCTGGCCGCTAGCCCTCGCGCTGGGCGTAACACTGGCCGCCATGCTCTACAGCAAATACATGGCCGTGCTGGTTTTGGGGTTTGTAGTGCTGTCGAATCCCAGGCTGCTGAAAGACCCGAAGGCATGGATAGCCATATTCGTTGCCGCGTTGCTGTTTATCCCCCATATCCGCTGGCAATTCCAGAACGATTTCCCCAGCCTTCAGTACCATTTAGCAGATCGCAGCAAGCAGTTCAGGCTGCGCTACCCGTTGGAGTACATCCCCAACCAACTGCTTGTCTTCAACCCGGCGTGCCTTGGAATCGCACTTTGGCTCTGCTGGCAAAAACGCCGTTCCAAGCATCTTTTCGAACGGGCGGAGGTCTTCACCATCGCCGGTTTCATTCTCTTTTTCTGGATAATGACGATGCGTGGCCACACTGAACCGCACTGGACGGCAGCAGCCTCTATCCCGATGATAATCCTGTTGTACAGTGAATTACGAAAACCAAAATGGTGGAACTGGCTCGTACGTGGGGTTTTGCCCATCACGGCTTTACTGCTTATCGGACGCATTGCACTACCCATTTTAGGTTCTGAAAAAATCCACCTCTTCGGACGACAGGCAGAAATGGTCGACATCGGTCAATACTGCGGCGACACCCCTGCAGTCTTCACCACCTCTTTCCAAGATCCGTCGCTATACACATTTTACAACGGCAAGGAGGCGACCGTCATCAGTTCGTTCTATTCGCGACGCACGCAGTTCGACCTGTGGCAGAGCGACTTAGCCTTGCAGGGTAAGCAGGTCTGCCTTATCGGGGAAGCGGTTACGAAGCGTCCGATTCCAGGTTCGGAAACTATCCGAACACCTCATACGGAGTTTGCCATCCGCAAGGTTAAAGCGTTTCAAGGCGCAAACCGACTTTCCGTTACGGTCAAAAAATGCCGCTTAGTGGGCAACACCCTGTACTTGAGCATGACCATCCACAACCCCTACTCACTTGACTACCACTTCGACAACCCCGATTTCCCCACCTCTCTGCTCCTTGGATTTGTGCGCGATGACGAGTACAAGGCCTTGTTCTGTCCCGCCATCCCCGACCTGGTTATTCCGGCCGGCGGCGATGTTACCATTTCACAAGCCGTGAGCCCCGTGCCCGATTTCCCGTTTGTGGTTTGCGTGGACAACTCCGTCTGCCGCTCCGTGAACAGCAAACCCGTCAAATCCGAAAGCCGTAATTAACAACACCTTCGACCCTATTCCCTAAAATGCTATCTTTGCCGCCCGAAATTTACCACTATGCTCTTATTAAATAGTTTTTTCTATAGTGACTGGTTCAACTGGGACAAAAATCTGTTCCAATGCATCAACGGCCATAATTCCCCCTTTTGGGACAAAGTAATGTGGGTCATCACCAGCGCCCAGTTCGGCGTGATCTTCTTTTTGATCTTGTCCGCCCTGACTGTTTGGTTCTACCGTAAACAATCATGGAAAATTCTGCTGTTTATTGGGCTAGTTGCGCTGTCGGCCGATGCGTTTGGCGCGAGAGTGCTCAAACCTAACATACAGCGACTGCGCCCTTCGCATGACGCGGAATACCACGGGGACTATCAGGTGCATTTGCTTCAGAAAAAGGATGGAACTTATTATCGCGGAGGCCTTTACAGCTGTCCATCGAACCATGCCATCAACTATCTCACCACTTCCCTACTCTTCTGCTTTTTCCTGCGACCGAATGTCAGAAGACGCTGGCTGTTGGCGATTTTCGTCTTTGGCGTCACCTTGCTGACATGCTACAGCCGCATCTACGTCGGCGTACACTACCCGACCGACATCCTTTTCGGCTGGCTGATTGCGGCGTTTCTCGCAGGATTAGCGATCTGGGTGGTGAAAAGAACCCATCCGACCGCTCGAGATTAAAAAAACAATATCTTTGCCATTGAAAAAATAACTCACCTTACACCTTATATATACCTATGAGAAAAATATCCTTGTTCCTCTTGTTGATGATAAGCACTCTGTTTGTAGCGGCGCAGGCACCCGAAAAATTCACCTATCAGGCTGTGGTGCGGGATGCCAGCAACCAACTGGTCACCAACACCTCGGTAGGTGTGCAAGTGGCTATTCTGCAAAATGGTGCTGGTGATCAAGGCACTCCTGTTTATTTGGAGAGGCACGTACAAAACACCAATGCCAATGGTCTGGTGACGTTGAAAGTTGGCGAAGGCACCGTCCTTTTTGGCAATTTCAACACTATCAATTGGAAAAGCGGTGTGTTTTTTTTAGATGTGGGCATTGATCCTGCTGGTGGCAGCGATTATTCGATATGGTCCACCCAGCAGCTGTTGAGCGTTCCGTATGCGCTGTACGCCAACGAGGCGGGCAATGTGCCGGCCTTTTCGGTGGTGCCTACCGACACGGGCTATGTTATCAGCATCATTCAAGATGGTGGTGCGCCCCAGACTTTTGTGCTTCACCAAGGAACACCAGGGCCTGCCGGTCCTCAGGGTCCTGCTGGTCCTCAGGGCGAAACGGGCGCTGCCGGTCCGCAAGGCCCGCAAGGTGAAACGGGTGCTACCGGTCCCCAAGGCCCGCAAGGCGAAATCGGTGCTACGGGTCCCCAAGGCCCGCAAGGTCCTCAGGGAGAAACTGGTTCTCAAGGACCTCCAGGAGCTCCCGGCGTGGGCGTGCCGCAGACGCTATCTCTTGATGGTAACAACCTGTCGATTTCTGACGGCAACAGCGTAATTCTCCCGCAGATCCCGCAGATACCCGCAGACGTATCGGCATTCAACAATGACGCAGGGTACCTTACCTCCTACACCGAATCCCAGACCCTTGCCGATGTGACCTTGCAGGGCAACTCCGCCGGCAACCGGCAGCTGAAGGATGTGGCCGACCCGACCGACAACTACGATGCTGTGAACCTGCGTTCGCTCACCCAGATGATGGATTCCGCTGCCACTGCAATACAGCAAATGCAACAACAGTTGTCACAATCACAACAGCAATGGCAGTTAGCACAGGAACAATGGCAGGAGACCCAAGAGCAGTGGCAGATACAGCAGCAACAGATGCAACAGCAGTGGCAACAACAGCAACTGCTTTTGCAGCAACAGATTGACAGTTTGACGCTGATTCTGAATGGCATGGCTGCAGACACAGCATTCACCCAATGGAACACCTCTGTGGTGAACGAGACGGCCTGCAGTGCTTACGAGTGGCATGGGCAGACCTATACCCAAAGCGGGATTTATCTGTACGGCTTCACTAACACAGACGGATCCAACAATGTGGAGGCATTGAATCTGACTATCCACCATTCCGACACCACCCATTTACAGGAAGAAGCGTGTGAAAGCTATACTTGGCATGACGCTACATATTCGGAATCCGGCGAATATACCCACACGCTCACCAACAGCCTTGGTTGCGACAGCGTGCTGGTATTGCATCTGACAATTCATAACGGCACGCACAATGTGGAAGCCATGACGACGCTCGATTCCTATACGTGGCACGACACCACCTATACCGAAAGCGGTGTTTACACCTATTCCTATAGCAACGAATACGGATGTACGAGTACGGACACGCTGAAACTGACCATCAATCATGGCACTCACACGACTTGCGAATCGTTCATTTGGCATGACAGCAACTACACCGAGAGCGGTGTTTACACCTACTCTCATACTGATGAAAGCGGATTTGCCGTTGTGGACACGCTCATATTGACCATCCATTATGGTACGCACAATGTGGAAACGCATAGTGCATGCGGTTCGTATGAATGGAATGGGCAAACTTATAGCCAAAGCGGCACCTACGCATACGCCTACCAGAACGAATATGGTTGCCCCAGCGTGGACACCCTGAAAGTGAGGGTTGTCACGGTTGATGAAAAGTCTTGTCCTCTGGCTCCTTGCGTCACCGACATTGACGGCAACATTTACGGTACGGTGCAGATCGGCGACCAGTGCTGGATGCGGGAGAACATGCGCTGCACCATTTCGCCAAGCACGGGCACCCCGATTATAGCATCTCCGAGCGGCACCTCCTACACCGGCAAGAAAGCCTACTACGTGAACGGCGATTCCGTCAACACTCTCTTCTACGGCCTGCTCTACAACTGGAACGCCGCTGTCGATACGTTCAACACGGCATTCGGAGAGACCTCCACCAACTCAAGTTCTTCCAATGCGGTGTCCGTCACATTCAGCGGGCAGCGCAGGGGCATCTGTCCGCAAGGCTGGCATGTGCCTTCCGATGCGGAATGGACGCAGCTCACCGACTATGTAAACAGTCAGGAACAATATCGATGCAACGGCATTTCCGGATATATAGCAAAAGCCTTGGCCTCAGAGACTGGATGGAGTGTCAACAGCAGTTCGTGTGGCGTGGGCAACAGTCCTACCAACAACCAGACCGGGTTCACAGCTGTTCCCGCAGGTTTTTATGAAGGGATGTTCACTCATTTCGGCATAGGTTTGAATTTGTGCTCCGCCACCCAGGTCAATGGCAGCACACACACTGCATGGCGCAGGTACATGTTTACCCAAAGCAATTCGGCCGGGGTGACTCGTGCTTATGACCTCACAAAGAATCTTGGACTTTCCGTCCGCTGCCTGCGCGACACGGGAACCGTCATCAACCCCATTAACCCTATCGACCCCGACACCACCGAGTGCATCGGCACGCACAACGTGGAAACGGAAAGCACATGCGTTTCGTACACTTGGCACGGGAACACCTATACGGAGAGCGGCACCTACACCTACGACTACACCAATTCCGACGACTGTCCGAGCGTGGACACGCTCCACTTGACCATCCACGAACCAGACACTTCGGAATTCTCCGCCACCGCCTGCGAATCCTACTCCTGGAACGGAACCGACTATGCGCAGAGCGGCGACTATACGGTGACGCTTACCGCTGCCAACGGATGCGACAGCGTGGTCACCCTTCACCTCACCATCCATCAAAGCACACACAATATTGTCACAGCAGAAGCCTGTGAATCTTACACTTGGAACGGACAGACGTACACGCAAAGCGGCACCTACACCCGCGAATACACCAACGAGCAGGGCTGTCCCAGCACAGAAACACTGCAACTGACCATTAATAAGGGTACGCATAACGTCTTTTATGAAACGGCCTATGATTCCTATACTTGGAACGGGGAGACTTACACTGAGAGCGGCACCTATACCCATCATTACACTAACGCCCATGGTTGTGCCAGTGCGGACACGCTCCATCTGACCATTCTGCACAGCACCCACCATGTCTTCACAGCTGAAGAGTGTGATTTTTTCATTTGGCACGACTCCACGCTCACCCATAGCGGCACTTTTATCTATTATTATACCAACGAAGACGATTGCGCCAGCGCGGACACGCTTTTTCTGACCATCCACAACGGCACGCACAATAACTTCACGGTAGAAGATTGTGAATCCTACAATTGGCACGACAGCACCCTCACCGAGAGCGGCACCTACCTGTACCCCTACCTCAACGAACATGGATGCGCCAGTGCGGACACGCTCCACTTGACTATCCAAGATGTAGTGGGTGAACTTGTTGTTGTTTCAGTTTGCGAAAACTATTTGTGGCATGACAGCTTATACACCGAAAGCGGTACTTACACGTATGCCGACACGAATGAAAATGGTTGCCTCGTCGTGGACACCCTGCTGTTGACCCTATATCACGGCACGCATAATGTGTTTAATGAAATCACGAATGAGCCTTATACCTGGCATGGGCAAACTTACCCCGAGAGCGGCACTTACACCTACGAATACTTGAACGAGAACGAGTGTGCCAGCGTGGACACCCTGCACCTGACCATCAATACGCCAACGGGCGGGCTCGTTGCGGTTGACGCCTGCGAAGAGTATGTTTGGCACGGGAACACCTATTATTGGGACGGCACCTATACTTACAACTATACGAACGCGGCCGGCAACCCCGTCACGGACACCTTGCTCCTGACCATCCATTACCCTGTTTATGAGGACTTTGATGCTGCCACATGCGACTCCTATACATGGAACGGGCAGGTATATACGCAAGAAGGCGAGTATGAGCAGACCTTTACCTCCGCCTACGGCTGCGACAGTGTGGTCACGCTGTATCTGACCATCTATCCTGCCAATAACGCCTATACGGTGAACACCAGTTCCGATTACACTTGGCATGATTCCACCTATACCGAAAGCGGCACCTACACGTATGCTTACACCACCGAGAACGGTTGTCCCAGTGTGGACACCCTGTACCTGACCATTACACCGTCCGACAGCATCGTGGACGGCATGCCTTGCCCAGGCACGCCCACAGTGGCCGACCATGAGGGCAACGTTTACAACACGGTGCAGATCGGCAGCCAGTGCTGGACCAAGGAGAACATGCGCTGCACCACCTCGCCGAGCACGGGCAGCAACCTTATTCCCGCTTGGATCTACACCTCCGGCTGTTTCGAATCGGAATATAACAAGTGTGCGATGTACTCCGACCGTTTTTCGCAAGATCCCGCTTACGGAGTGCTCTACAACTGGTGTGCGGCTATGGATGTCTTCAACCAGTCCTATCCCGAGATTCATGACGGTTCATGTGGAGATAATGGTTCGCAAGAGGAATGGCAATACATCATCACCGGTCAGCACAGAGGCATCTGTCCCCAAGGATGGCATGTGCCTTCCACCGATGAATTCCACCAGTTGACAACTTATCTCCTTAATAGCGATGGATACCACTGCGACAATGACTGTTATGACATGATTGTGGGAAACGCCGTCAACTGCATCGCCAAGGCGCTGGCAGATTCGGTGGGTTGGAACCTTTACAATTACACACCCGGAACATTCGAATGGATGGCGGGCGCATGTTCGGTTGGCTACGACTTGTCTTCCAACAACGCCTCTGGTTTCAGTGCGTTGCCTGCCGGCTATGCAGGAGGCGCCCATGGTGATCAAATAGACGATTACCACTGGATTTTTTACCCCTACGCTTTCTATTCCGGAGAAAGGGCCTACTTCCACTCTTCCACTTCCACTCTCTCGTCCGGACTGTACCGTTTTCAAATGTACTATGATCAATCCGCAGTGAAACATGCAGATGATATCGTGGCAGGGCAAGGGTATTCCGTCCGTTGTCTGAAAGATTAGGATTTCATCCAAAATGGTAGAAGAAAGTTAGTATGTCAATTAGTCAACAAAAACAATAAATATGAAAAAATTCCATCTGTTATTATGTATGTTGTTTTGTGCATTAGGTTTAATGGCACAAGCTCCTAACAAATTCACCTATCAGGCCGTGGTGCGAAATACCAGTAATCAGCTGGTAACCAACACGTTGGTTGGTATCCGTATCAGCATACTGCAAAATTCCGCCACCGGTGGTGTGGTCTATTCGGAGACGCAGATGCTGAGCACCAACTCCAATGGCTTGGTGACGCTGAACATCGGCGAAGGCAGTGCGGTCTATGGCAGCCTCAACAATGTGAATTGGGGCAACGGGGTCTTTTTCCTGAAGTCGGAGATCGACCCCAACGGCGGCAGCTCCTATTCGATAACCTCGACACAGCAGCTGCTGAGCGTGCCGTATGCGTTGTACGCCAACGAAGCGGGCAACGGATTCAGCGGCGACTACAACGACCTGACCAATCTTCCACAGATTCCGCAGATTCCCGCGGATGTGTCGGCCTTTAACAACGATGCGGGGTACATTACCATGGACTCTGTACCCGCTATCCCGACGCAAGTCAGTGTTTTCACCAACGATGCGGGGTATATTACCAGCGCGGACTTGCAAGGGTTGTTGACCGTATTAAACAGTAGAATGGACAGTCTGCAAACGGTTGTTTCATCGCAAAATGCGGAAATGTCAACCCTTATACATTATATGGACAGTATCGGGGCTTTTGCGGACAGTTTGGGAACGATTTTGGAGGAATGCGGTTGCGGGCAACAGGCAAACGTCTGCGATGTGGCCACGGTCACCGACTATGACGGCAATGTCTATAACACGGTCGGTATTGGTAGCCAGTGCTGGCTGAAGGAGAACTTGCGCACCACGCACTACAGTGACGGTACGGCCATAGAATTGGGTACCACTACCGATCTGACCACCCCATATCGTTATAAACCCGACAGTGACCCCACCACTGTGGCCGAATATGGCTATCTTTACAACTGGAAGGCGGTGATGCGGGATGACACCTCCTCTAATGAGAATCCGAGCAGAGTACAGGGTATCTGTCCTAAGGGATGGCATGTGCCGAGCAAAGCGGAGTGGACGCAACTTTTTGACTACGTTTCCGGACAAGCAAACTACGTGTGCGGGAACGACACGCAAAACATTGCAAGGGCATTATCCGCAACATACGGATGGAACGGATCCACCAACAACTGCACCCCCGGAAAATACCCCGAAGAGAATAATGTCACTGGATTCTCCATCCTTCCTGCAGGTTATTACAATGGCGGTTCCGTTACATTTGGAAACCGAGCCTATATTTGGAGTGCTTCTGAATACAGCCATAACAGTGCGTGGAGTGTTTATCTACAAAACATGTCTGCCCAAGTGGATAACGAAACAGCCCCTTATAAGTATTACGGCAACTCCGTCCGTTGCATCCGCAATATCGTCAGCGATGATGAGATGTCAGAGCAGTTAGAGGGTTTGTTGGATCAGATCTCACAGCTGCAATCCCATATCGACAGTCTTGAGACACTTCTAATGGAGGGTGCCATCCTGACCACATACGAGTGTGGCACGTCCACCGTCTCCGACTATGACGGTAATGTCTATAACACCGTTGGCATCGGCAACCAGTGCTGGATGAAGGAGAACCTGCGCACCACGCACTACAGCAACGGCACCTCCATCGCATTAGGCACCAGTTACGGTGTTTCCACTCCCGCACGTTACTATCCTAACCACGATTCCGTCAATGTAGGCATTTACGGCTATCTGTACAACTGGGCGGCTGTGATGAACGGGGCAGTGTCAAGCAATGCGAACCCAAGTGGGGTGCGCGGCATCTGCCCCTTGGGCTGGCACGTGCCGAGCGAAGCGGAATGGACTCAGATGGAAAATTACGTGAGTAGCCAGGATCAATATCTGTGCAATAACAGCACATCCAATATCGCAAAGGCGCTAACCTCCGCCACGGGCTGGAACAGCAGTTCGGCCGCTTGCGCAGTGGGTAACGACTTGAGTGCCAACAACGCCACCGGTTTCAGCGCGATGCCGGCCGGCGACTGCCACTACAACTGGGGCTACGAAAATTTCGGAAATGGCACCCTGTTTTGGACCTCGACCGAAAATTCTTCCAACGGGAATGCCTGGCGCCGCCATCTCAGTTATAATGCCGCTGTTGTGAATCGCGACAACAAAGACAAAGGAAACGGTTTTTCCGTCCGCTGCCTCCGCGACAACGGCGTGGGTGGCCTCGCCGTCGCCCATAATGGTGACGAAACCGCGAATCAGATAGAGGACTTGCAACAGCAGATTTTGCAGATGCAAACCAGAATAGACAGTTTGGAAGCTCGTGCGGACAGCTTGGGGACCGTTACGGACAGTTTGGGCAGCCTTATGGATGAATGCGGGTGTTCCGCTTTCGAATGCGGCGTCACCCCGCTTCTCGACTACGACAGCAACACCTACAACACCGTGCAATTGGGCAGCAAGTGCTGGATGGCCGAAAACCTGCGCACCACGCACTACAGCAACGGTCTGCCCATTGAATTGGGATCCTACTCCGACGGTTCCGTACCTTATCGCTACTATCCTAACAACAATTCCGCCAATGTGGAAAATTACGGTTATCTTTATAACTGGGCGGCCGTGATGCACGGTGCAGCGTCAAGTGACGCGAACCCGAGCAAAGTACAGGGCGTTTGTCCGAAAGGCTGGCATGTGCCAAGCAGCGCGGAATGGACGGAGCTGACCACATACGTGAGCGGTCAGAGCCAGTATCTGTGCGACAACAACACCGCCAATATCGCCAAGGCATTGGCAAGCACGACTGGATGGAACACCAATTCCACCACTTGTGCAGTGGGTAACAATCCGAGCGTCAACAACGCCACAGGATTCGGTGCAATGCCCGCAGGAGACCGTCATTACAACTGGGGATTTGAGAATTTCGGAAATAATGCAATCTTCTGGAGTGCCACGGAAGCCGGAAACGGTAACGGCAACGCAGGGCGTTTCCTAATCGGACACAACAGCGCAAGCACGGATTTCAGCTATAAGGACAGAGGCAACGGTTTTTCCGTCCGTTGCGTCCACAACTAATCACCGCCCCGTAATCACAATCTTCCGGTCCTTCGCGGCACGCAAACCAAAGACGGTCTCGCGAACCTCGTCTGTTTCAAAGGTGTGATTCACAGCTCCTTCGGGAGAAACATGCAACGTAAGCCCAGGCTTTTGACCCGTAAGATAAGGGGAAAGAGCACCATTGTCAGCCTTCTTCAAATAGTTGAGGAGGCTGACAATTCTTCTATAGGACAAATGCTTGTTGTAGTCGCTGTTATGCAGCGGACTGGCAAAGCCGCTGATGACTAACTCCACGGTGTCGCCGTTCTGCATAGCTTCGGTAAGGTATTGCGTGAGCAGCTGTAGCCGTGCGTAGCCCGTCTGCACGGAGTCGCGCAGGAACCCCGCCACGGCGTACATCGCCGCACGCCGCTCCTCGCCCGTCAATCCCTGGCCTGCCTTGTGTATATGTTCTTGAATATCGGCAATATACGTGTTGTATAACTCCAGGTAGTCCATGCTTGTGGTGTCCGAAACGGACTTCGGGTCGGGACTGTCGTTCTGGAAATAGAGCGTGATGGGCAGCACGGAGGCGATTTTCTCGTGTATATTTGGAGTGGATTCAACTACAACAACCTCTCTCTCAGGAAGTTCCCACTCCACATAGAAGATGTCATTGCAGCAGGTATCGTCATCCACTGCATCGCGATAGGGCCGGTTGGAACTGAGGAAACCGCTCTTATCATCTTGATTCACCGTAAAATAGAAGTCGTTGTAAACCGAATTGAACGGCTTTTCCAGATGCTGAACCGGTTGCCAGCCTCCCAACGCCCCCTCACTGCAAAAGATGTCGAAATCGCCCATGCTGTGATGTTCGTCCGAACTGAAATACAGGATGTTATGGGTCTTGTCGTAAAACGGCGTCACCTCGTCGCCATCCGTGTTGATGACCGGGCCTGCATTCACCGGTTCCTGATAGTGCCCGTTCTTGACAATGGTGTACCAGATGTCCGCTTTCCCATACCCGCCATCGCGGTTGGACACAAAGTAAAGTACTTCATATTCAGGGTATTGCACTAAACAAGGCTGCATGGAGGAGTTTCCTTTTTGGTTGATGACCGAAGGCAGGGGTGTAGGCTTCTTCCATGTGCCCTTCGTCTTTTCAGAATGCCACAGCGAGCATTGAAGGTCGCCCTCCCCCTCACGCACGCAACGGGTCAAGATCATCCGCTGCCCGTCCTCACTCAGACAAAAGTTGCTGTTGAAATACTTTGGATGGTTGACGGTTAGCGGCAATGCCTTCGCTACGGCAAAGCGGTCGTCATCCAGCATCTTGCTTTCGTAAAGATAACAGTACCAGTTCGTTTCGAAGAAATGCTCGACATCCTCAGCGGCATCGTTACGGAGGGAAGAGAACAAAAACGTAGAATCCGTTAACAAGCGGCACGCATACTCCGAAAAATGAGAATTTACGGCTGACGGCAAAGGTTTTATCGTCACGATAATGGAATCCGATATAGGCAAAATCGTCGGCACATCATTCTGCGCCCTCGCCGGAACCCATAACGAAAGCACAAAAACCGTAACCCATAATATGTGCGACTTACATTGCATTCTTTATCTTTTCTATCGAGCTTTTGTCCCTACCGGGACCGCTCAGGGAATTATATATATTGAAAAAGGGTTCAATAACCTATAACCAATAACCTATAACCATTACATAATATCATACGGGCACGGCTCCTTTCCAGACCGGGTAATAGTCCGCTTCTTGAAAATGTAGGAAATGGCGAGTTCCATGCCACCGCGTCCGTGGGTGGCCACCACAAACGGCGAGACATTCACGTCGTAGGCGATGGAGAAACGGAAGTTCTGCCAACTCACGAACCCGTTGAAAACCAGCGCGTCGCCCCAACGATAGAAGAGTCCGCCACCGAGGGTGTAGAGCGTGGTGTAGCTGTTCTTCTTCTTGAAATATTCGACATTGCAGCCAAAGAGATACTCGCTGAACTTCCGCTGCCATGAGGCATAAAGCATAGGCGACAGGGAGATTTCGCGGTTGAGGGCAATCTGCGAGTAGAAATGGGCGGTGTATTTGATGGGGAGCCGCGCATCGCTCTCCCCGAAACCGTAAAACGGCATGTTTATGTGCGACGCGCCCACGGCCACGCGGAAAAGCGTGCTTTTGTTCGGCACAAAGCCCCAAAACGCGCCAACACCGAAGTCGGGATAAAGCCGATGAATAGTCTCAAAGTTCTCACCGCTTGGCAGATAGGGATAAAAGATGCCGTCCACAAACTGGTTGTCCCATGTGCTCAGGTCAAGGTCGAAATGGTTGTTGATAATGCCGCCATAGAGTCCCAAGCCGATTTTGTGGCGGCTGTGGCGGCCCAAGTTCTTGATATATGACAGCGACACCACGGCCTGCACCGAGCTGTAGTTCACGTCGCCGGCCTTGTCGCCGTTGAAAGTAATCCCGATGCCGACAAGTTCCTGCCGCCGATGGTTCTTATAAATCGCGCCGTCAACCTCCGCGCCGAGGGTCATAAACGGCTTGCTCACGACTAACCATTGCGAGCGCGTGATGACCGAAGCACGTACAATACCGTCGAAAGCCGCTGTCAACGAAGGGTTTACGCCAGTCGGATTGGCATAGAATTGCGAAAAATGGTAGTCTTGGGCGGTTGTCACACGACAGAGCAGGCACAGCGTCGCAAGCAACGCAAATCTGCTCAAAAAGCGTTGGATCATGCGACGTCTATGTGGCGATTTTTTCACCTCAGTATCTGTACTTTTCGTTCCAGCAACTCTTAAGATAGCGGCGCAACTCGTTCTCGCGGGGATTGTTCTGCGGTTCATAGAGCGTGGTGCCGGCAATCTGCTCAGGCAGGAACTCCTGGTTCACGAAGTTGTGTTCGAAGTCATGGGCATACTGATAACCCTTGTGGTAACCGAGCTCCTTCATAAGCTTGGTCGGGGCATTGCGGATATGCAACGGCACGGGCAGGTCGCCAGTCTGCTTGACGAGTGCGATAGCATTGTCAATGGCCATGTAGGAGGCGTTGCTCTTGGGCGAAGAAGCCAGATACACAGCGGTTTGCGAAAGCACAATGCGGGCTTCCGGCATCCCGATGACATTGACGGCCTGAAAGCAGTTGTTGGCTAACAATAGCGCGTTAGGATTGGCGTTACCGATGTCCTCGGAGGCGAGAATCACCATGCGGCGGGCGATGAAGAGCGGGTCTTCGCCGGCCACTAACATCCGGGCCAGCCAATAGACCGCCGCGTTGGGGTCGCTGCCGCGCAACGACTTGATAAAGGCCGATATAATATCGTAGTGCTGCTCACCTTTTTTGTCGTAAATGGCCAGATTCTGTTGGATAACATGGACGATTTGTTCGCGAGTAAGGGTGATCACGCCATCTACCGGCGGGGTCATCCATGAAACCAACTCAATGGCGTTCAGCAGTTTGCGGGCATCACCGCCGGAGATACGCAAGAGGGCTTCCGTGTTCTCCAGTTTGATTTTGCAGTTCATCTGCCCTTCGAGATAGGCGATGGCGGTTTGCAGCAACTGTTCCAAATTCTCCTTGGAGAGGCCCTTCAGAACATAGACTTGGCAGCGGGAGAGCAACGGGGAGATAACCTCGAAGGAGGGGTTCTCCGTAGTGGCACCGATAAGCGTAACCACGCCCTGCTCCACCGCGCCAAGCAATGAATCCTGCTGCGACTTGGAAAAACGGTGAATTTCGTCGATGAAGAGAATACAGCGCCGTTCGGACTTCTTGGCCTTGTCAATGACCTCACGGATATCCTTCACGCCACTGCTGATGGCACTGAGGGTGAAGAACTCGGCATCAATGGCATTGGCGATGAGCAGCGCAAGGGTGGTCTTGCCCACGCCGGGCGGCCCCCAGAAAATCATCGACTGGATGTTGCCGCTCTCGATGGCTGTGCGCAACACCGCCCCCTCACCCATCAGGTGCTCCTGACCGATGTAGCCCTCAATCGAATGCGGGCGAAGAATTTCTGCCAACGGCTGCTTCTGCATGACACGGAATTTCAAGCGTGCAAAGATACATTTTTTGAGGTTACACGGTTAAAAGGTTACACGGTTAAAAGGTTACACGGTTAGGGCATTGGCCGATGCGTATATAGGCATTGGCCGATGCGTATATAGGCATTGACCAATGAGTATATAGGCATTGGCCGATGCGTATATAGGCATTTTTTGGCCAATGTGTGTGATTACCGTTTGTGGGGTAAAGGCGTGGTGCGCAACGTCCCTACAATTTGGAGGTCAGGTACTCGAAATCCTGCAACGACAATTGCTCGGCGCGTTTCGTGAAGAGCGGCTCGCTTTCGACGAATGCCTTGTCGAAGGGCAGATTTTGCAAGGCGTTGCGGAGGGTTTTGCGGCGGTAGTTGAAGGCCGTTTTCACTACTGTGCGGAAAGTCTTCTCGTCGCAATGCAGCCGCTTGTCGAAGTTGCGGGTAAGGCGGATGACGGCGGACTTCACCTGCGGCGGCGGCGTGAACTCGTACTCCTGCACGGTAAACAAGTACTCCGCATCGTAATAGGCTTGTAACAAAACACTTAGAATGCCGTACTGCTTGTTGCCCGCGTGGGCGCACACCCGGTCGGCCACCTCCTTCTGGAACATGCCCACCACCTCCACCACGGTCTCCTTCTCGTCCAAGACCTTGAAAAGAATTTGCGAGGAGATGTTGTAGGGGAAGTTGCCCACAATCACCTTCGGGCCTTCATAGAACTGCGATAAGGAGTATTGCAGGAAGTCGCCGTGCATCAGGTTGTTGCCCAACTCTGGATAGTGAACTTGCAGATACTCAATGGATTCCTCATCCAACTCGATGACGGCAAACTGCGGGAACTCGCGCTGCAGGAGATACTGCGTCAACACGCCCATACCCGGCCCTATCTCCAACACATGCGCGTCGGGCGTGAGGATGGCATCTGCAATGTCCATCGCTATCGCCTGATTATTCAGAAAATGTTGTCCTAACCGTTTTTTTGCTCGTACCATTATTTTGTGATTAGTGATTAGTTAGCAGTGATTAGTTAACAGTTATAGGGAATCGAGAGGATTTCCCTTTTGTCCAGTCATCGTTTCATCGTCCATTCGTCTCATCGCTTCATCAACTGCCCAATTAGCGTGAACAGATTCCGCACCGACTGTTTGTCGGGAACGGGGATGTTGACCGTGGTTTTTCCCGTGTCGGGATCCTCTTTGACCAACGTGTTCACCAACTGTTCGGTGGATTCGGGGTTGGAGAGCGTCTGCACCAAACCTGATAAAAAGGAAACTCCTTGACTGACAAGGTCTTTTGGATCCGTGCCACCACCCACATTCGTTTTCGATGCCGATGCCCCGGAACTATTAGACGAAGTGTCAGCGTCAGACTTTGGCTCTGTAGAAGGCACAACCAAGCCTTCATTGCTATTGCCAGAGGAACCATCTTCAGAAACGGTAATGGTGAAATCCTCTTCGAAGACTGGGTCGTCGAAAAGATCCAACGTTTCGCCGGGCTTAGTAGCAGATTTTTCGGTAGTTTCCGCCACAGAACCAGATTCGGGTTCCTCCTCCACAAAGCCGGCCACCATGGACATGATGCTTTGGAACTTCTCGTCGTTGGCGAAGATGGTGTCCTCACCGCCGTCCAGCGCCCCTTCGAACAGCGAGGACTTGAATTTGAGGCGGGCGATCATCTCCTCCTCAAAGCTCTTTGCCGACACAATATTGATTACCTGTATGTTACGCTGCTGCCCGATACGGTAGATGCGGGCGATGCGCTGCTCCAAAACAGCGGGATTCCAAGGCAAGTCCAGGTTGATAATCACCGAAGCGGCCTGCAAATTCAGTCCTGTGCTGCCCGCATCGGTGGAAAGGAAGACGCGGCATTCGGGAATGTCCGTGAAATTGTTCACTAAATCCTTGCGCTTGGGTGAAGGAATACCACCGTGCAAATATTCAAACTGTATGTTTTTGGCCTTCAGCTCGTAAGCCACTAACCGAGTCATGCGTTCCCATCCGCTGAATATCACCACTTTCTCATCACCGCTCAATATGATATTGTCGAGGATGTTCACCAACTCGTCAATCTTGGTGTCGTAGCGGGTTTTCTGGTCTAGGATAAAGCTGCTGTCGCACACCATCCGCATCTTGGAGAGATAGAGCATTAACTTTTTACGGTCGGATTCGCTCAGGAAGTGCATCCGCTGCCATTTCAGCACCAACCGCGCCACCTGCCCCTTGAACTCGTCGTGCATCTCCCATTGCTCCTTAGTCATCGGCACCAACAAGTTTTGATCAATGCGACCGGGCAATTGCAAAGCCACATCGCGCTTGCGACGACGAATCATCACGGGTTTGAGTGCCTCGCTGATTTCGTTAAGATTCTTATAGCCAACCACTTTACCGTTTTCATTGACAATAATGTGCTTGTCGCGGAACTGATAATAGGGTCCGAGACAGAACTGGTCGGCAAGCTCCACAATGGAATACAATTCCTCAAGTTTATTCTCCAATGGCGTGCCGGACAGCAGCACCGAGTAAGATGCTTTGATGCGGCGGGCGGAACGGGCAATTTGCGTGTCCCAGTTTTTCAGCCGCTGCACCTCATCCATAATCACCATGTCAACTTCCATCTGCTCAAGCACTTTGAGGTCATTGGAAATGGAGTTGTATGACACGATCTTGTACGGCTGCGGCATCTCGTACTGCTCGCAACGTTTCACGTGCGAACCTTCCACAACCAGCACCTCGCAGCCGGTAAACCGCTCAATTTCGCGCTTCCACTGATATTTGAGGGAGGTGGGGCAGATAATCATCACGTTCTCCACAAAGCCCTCACGGCGCAACAGTTCGGCTGTGGCGATGGCTTGAATGGTCTTACCGAGACCCATTTCATCGGCGATAATGGCATGACCGGCTTGAGCAGCAAACAACACACCCTCTTTTTGATATGGATAGAGGGTGGCGTTGCGCAGAAGCCCGTCCAAAGATTCGTCCACATACTTGTTCTGGATTACGCGCTGTCTGCGGATGGCCTCGCGGTGTGCGACTACAAAGTCCATCGCATCGGGATAGCAGCGAAAATTCGGGTCAATACGGGCCGCTTCCGAAAGAAACAGGTCGAAATGCGGATAGGCACTCTCTAAAAGATGCCCTTCCGAATCAAAATATCCTTTCGCAAGGGTTTGGAACTGTCTACGGTGATCGCTGCCGATGCGGATAGAGACCTGACGGCCGTTCCGGTAAGAGAGATAAACAGAGGTGTAGGCCGGCGTAAAGACATGCGGGCGGATTTGGTTTAGCTCCAACTTCAGCTTGACACTCTCGATATGTTTGCAAGTACCCAACTGCGAGGTCTTGAAGTCCATGCAGGAGCAGAAATTCCAAGGGCTTCCGGCGCCGCGATAGACCACTTTGTATTCCTGTTTCTTATTGGGGTTGAAAACCTTATACTCACCAGGACAAAGCTTATCATCCACAGCAACCACGCCCAGCGGTTCCCGTTCGGCCATCTGTTTGCGCAGGGTGCGCTGCCACTCCTCCAAGGTCATGTTCCACGGTTTGACAATGTGACTGATACGCACGGGCATCCTGTCCTTCTTTTCGGAAGACTTGGTCTTCTTTTTTTGTTGAGCCATAATCTATTTCAGTGCTTATTTACAACTTGATTATCAAAAAAAATGCCTGATTTTCTACTGCATGTAATCAAGGCATATTGGCCGCAAAGGTACATATTTTTCGAATATCGACCGCTCCTTCCGACAGGGCAACATCTATGAAGACAACTTGCTGGATGTCTGGGACAACCGCTTCCACGTCATGCGCGATCGCACCTGGATGCGCTGCGGAATGTGCGCCTCCTGCAAAGACTTCAAACAATGTCTCGGCGGCGCCATGCACCTGCGACCAATGTTAGGGGAGCCGATTCGGAGGTGCTATAATTTCAAATAACCCCAAATCGAGTGGGCTTAGGTGGACTCGGGTATGACTTGGTTATAGAGACGCAAAATTTTGCGTCTCTACTTGAAACCTGAAACTTGAATCCCTTATCTGAACTTCCGGTGGTTCAGAAACCGATTCTCCTTCTCTATCTCCACCATCCGCGCCCGAGTCTCCTCGGTGAAAAACGACTCCGCCAACTTTTCCTCCAAATAGCTGACCGCCATCTCGTTGGGGTGGCAGAGGTCTTTGGCGTAGAAACGGTAGTCGCGCAGGTCGTCCATGAGGTACTCGTAAGCGGGAAAATAGTAGGAGAACTCATTGTCAACAAGCTTTTCCACGGCCAACAGCAACACGGACTTGCTCAGGGCGTTTTCGTGCGCGCCGTCGCCCAAATGCCGCACCGGGCTCACCGTGAAGATGACCTTCATGTCGGGACAAGCCTCTTTCAACAGCGACAACGTGGTATTCCATTGTGACACAATCTTTTTCACGTCCAATCGGATTCGGTCGAACTGGTGGTTCGGAATTTTGTGGCAGTTGGAGACGATGAGGTCGCGGGGGATGAACTTGTAGCAGAACGCCGTGCCGAAAGTGACGAACAGGTAGCGCGTGCGATGCAGGAAGTCCGCACATTGCTCCAAATTCTCGTCGATGTTGGCCTCGAACTCCTCGAAATTCTCCTTGGAAAAACGGCCATGGTGCGCGAAACTCACCCAGAGGTCACGGTACTTGTAGAAATACCGATTTTTGTCGAAAAGATCGGGCTGGAGCATGAAACGCAACGCCCGGTCGATGGAAACGGGGTTGAAGAGCACACCGAACGGATTTGACAGCACATCGAAGCGGTGCGCGTCGAAATAGTGGCCCATATTGTCGGAAAAACAGGAGCCCACAAGCATCACCGGGTCGGACTCGCCGATGTGGAACGGGTATTGCGGGGCGGGGATAGCGGTTCTGAACTGCATATTCTGTTATTTGGGTATCAGTAACTTAGCGAATTTAAGGACTAACGTTTTGGTGCCGACGGTGTCGAAAGCGACCACAGCGCGGGCATCGGGGCCAACGCCATCGACCGTCTGCACGCGGCCGAAACCGAACTTACCATGATAGACCCGAACACCAGGCTGGATAGCCTCCGGAGCGGCCAGCTCCCCAATCTGATCGAGCTGTACCTCCGTCTTGGTCTTCACCACCGGCTTTTGCACGGAAGGCATTGTCGGGGCGGGCTTTTTCACCTCCCGTCGGTAACCACCTGACGACGAATACGATCCCGAGCTGAACCGGAACGAATCCGACGAGGATTCCGACGAAGAACGACCGAAAATACCGCTGCCTTCGGATGCTTTCATCGTGACTTTCAGGAAGCGGGTGGGAATTTCGTCGAGGAAGCGGCTGTCCTCGCACGGGCGGCGCTGCCCGTACTGGAACCGTGACATCGCCATGGTAAGGAACACCTGTTTGCGGGCGCGGGTGAGCGCAACGTAAAACAAACGCCTTTCCTCTTCCATCTCATGCCGCGAGTCAAGGCTCAGCGACGACGGGAAAAGGTTCTCCTCCATACCCGACACAAACACGTAGTCAAACTCCAATCCCTTGGCCGAGTGGATGGTCATCAAACGCACCACATTGTCATCAGCATCTTCACCTTTCTTGTTGAGATCCCGCTCATCCAAGAGAGAAACGGACTCCATATACTGGTCAAGCGACGGGAAATAGGTTTCGAGCATCTCGCCAGTCTCCTCGTTGAGGATATTCTCGGGCTCGCGCTCGGTAAAGCTTTTCATAGCATTCAGCAACTCATTGACATGGTCCACACGCTCCTTCTCCTCGATATTCTCGCTCAACGCCTGCGCCACGCCGGATTTGGAGACAATCTGCGAGCCAAGCTCGTAGGCATCCTTTTTGGTGATCTGGGCGGAAAAACCGTCGATTAGGGCAGCGAAATCGCGCATTTTGGCCATTACACCGCCGTTAAGCCCGGTATTGAAGTTCTCAGGATTCGCCACTACATCCCACATCGGTACGCGAGCCTGCTGGGCGGCTGCGGCCACACGCGCCACGGTCGTATCCCCGATGCCACGCATGGGGAAGTTGATGACCCGCCGCAAGGACTCTTCATCGTAATGGTTGATGACGAGTCGGAAATAGGCCAGCACCGTCTTGATTTCCTTGCGGTTATAGAACGAAATGCTGCCAAAAATCTTGTAGGGGATATGCCGTTTCACCATCGCCTCCTCCAGCGCCCGCGACTGCGTGTTGGTGCGGTAAAGGATGGCGAACTGACCGTTCTCGATATGGTCGCGCATCTGCAGCTCGAAAATCTTGTCGGCAATCTCCTGCGCCTCGTCCAGGTCGCTACCGGCTCGGATAATCTCAATTTTCGCGCCCTCGTCATTGTCTGTCCACACATCCTTGGGCATACGGTCCTTGTTGTGCTTAATCACCTCGTTGGCCGCATTGACGATATTCTGCGTGGAACGGTAATTTTGTTCCAACTTGAAGATGCGCGTGCCTGGATAGTCGCGCTTGAAGTTGAGAATATTCTGAATGTCGGCGCCCCGGAAGCCGTAAATGCTCTGTGCATCGTCGCCCACCACACAAATGTTGTGGTTCAAGGCAGCCAACCGCTTAATAATCAGGTATTGTGCATAGTTAGTGTCCTGGTACTCGTCGATGAGGATGTACTGGAAACGGTTCTGGTATTTGAACAACGCTTCGGGCGAGTCACGCAGGAGGACGTTCATAAAGTAGAGCAGATCGTCAAAATCCATCGCATTGGCCTTGTGCAGCCGGTCGTTGTATTTGGCGAAAATCTGCGAAATCATCGGCTTGTTCGACATGCGGTCGTTGGCCTGGATCTCAGGGTTGTCCGCGTACTCCTGCGCTGAAAGCAGACTGGCCTTGGCCATGGAGATGCGGTTCAACACAAAACCGGGCGTGTACTGCTTGGGATCGAGACCCAGCTCCTTGATGATGCTCTTGATGAGCGATTTGGAATCGTCCGTGTCGTAAATGGTGATATTGGTGGAGAAACCGATCTTTTCAGCCTCCACGCGAAGGATACGGTAGAATACGGAGTGGAAAGTTCCCATGGTAACCGACTTGGCGAGGTCGCCCCCGACAAGGTTGATAATACGCTCGCGCATCTCCGCTGCGGCTTTATTGGTGAAAGTTAGCGCCAAAATCCGGTACGGACTGATGTTATTAACAGCTAACATGTACGCGATACGGTACGTCAGCACGCGGGTCTTGCCAGAGCCTGCACCCGCCAAAACCATCACAGGGCCCTCGGTTTGCGTCACCGCCACCTGCTGCTGCTCATTCAATTCAGCTAAAATCCGCTCTTCTGGTGTCATTTTGTTTCGAAAGTTGAATTGTTTAAAATTAAGAATTAATTGTTAAAATGTACTTAGAAAAAAATTATCAACACAGTGAATTTGGTTGAAAATTTTACTATCTTTGCCATGTCAGAAACAAAGACAAAAGGGCTGTCGGTAAGTCCCACCTATTTTACACATTATCATTAATCCCACCTATCAGTTTATTTGGCAATTACTCAATAAAAAATCCGACAGCCCTTTATAATACAGAATGTAGCATGCAGAATTAAGAATATTCTAACATCCTATCTCTTGGATAACGGCTTCGACTTGACGATAGAGGTCTTCGAAGTCGCCGTCGTTATGGAAAACATAGTCGGCCATTTGCATGCAGCGACCGATATTCTGGTGGTTCGGGTCGGTGGAAGACATCTCCCGCGCCTCGTTCTCAAGAAACGTCTCGTAGGAGATATGGTCGGTTTCCGAACCGCGTACGACCACGCGCTCATAGCGGATTTTCGGGTCTGCATCCACAGCGAACAGGAGGAAGTGTTCCTGCTTGCGCAAGGATTCCACCTCGCCGGGGGTACGCACGCTCTCGATGATGGCATCCGCCCCGTTTTCGACAGCCTGCAGGTAGAGCTGGTCGGTGATGTAGGAGGGCGAATGGGTGGCACGCAGGTCGTTAGCCACCACTACAAACGTATCACGGTTAAGCTCCATACCTCGCCGCTGCGCCTCTTCAATGAGGTAGCCGCGGACGGAGTAGTGCTTGTAGCCGTAATGCTCGCGCAGATAATCGACCACGGTGCCCTTGCCCGCACCCAAAGTTCCAGTGATTCCGATAATGTTCATAATTACACAATATTAGCAACTTCTTAGGAGCTGCGGCATTCCTGGCGCAAAACAGTCGCCAGGAATGGCGACTCTTCTACTGTCGCCAGGAATGGCGACTCTTCTACTGTCGCCAGGAATGGCGACTCTCCTACTAACTGACAAAATCGTTATAAGGCGGCGGCAATTTTCGCAGCAGTCTCGGCAAACTCCTCTTGGGTGAGTTGCACGCGCGGGGCCTTGAAATCCAAATCCCCCACACCATTGATGGGCACGAGGTGGATATGGTTGTGAGGCACGTCTATGCCAATGACGGCCACGCCGATACGCTGGCAAGGCAGCACCTGCTTCATCGCCTTGGCCACCTTCTTGGCAAACACCATCATGTCGCCCAACATCTGGTCGTCCAGATCGAAAATATAATCGTTCTGGAGCTTTGTGATGACCAGCGTGTGGCCCTTCGCCAACGGGGAAATGTCGAGGAACGCAAAAAAGCGGTCGTCTTCGGCAATCTTATAGCAGGGAATCTCTCCCTTCACGATTTTGGTGAAAATAGTCTCTTCCATAGCGGTGGTTTTAACGTGAGATTTCAAGGATTTGGAAATCCATCTTACCTGCGGGCGCTTCCACGGTGACAGTGTCGCCTTTGGAATTGCCGATGAGGGCTTTGGCGATGGGACTGGAAACGGAAATCTTGCCGGCTTTAAGGTCAGCCTCAGACTCGGGAACGATGGTATAAGTCATCTCCATGCCGTTTTTCATATTCTTGATTTTGACAATGGAGTAGATGAGCACCTTTGAAACATCGATTTTGGATTCATCCAGCACACGAGCCTTGGCGATGAGGTTCTTGAGGTTGGCAATCTTCAATTCGAGCATGCCCTGGGCCTCCTTGGCGGCATCATACTCGGCATTCTCGGAAAGGTCGCCCTTATCTCTCGCCTCTGCAATAGCCTGCGATATTTTGGGCCGTTCAACAGCCTCCAATTGATTCAATTCACGCTTCAGGGCATCCAATCCCTCTTGCGTATAATACTTAACATCTTCCATAATTAGGTTCTAATTTTACACAAAATAGAAGAGACCATGACAGTCTCTTCTATTTTCACATATAAAAAGTTATAAATATCTTACAGCGTAACTTTTATGCCGATGTAGTGATTGCCTCTCCAATGATTGGTGAAACGATAGGCATAATCGAGATACATACGGGGTCCGATGGTGTTATTCTTACGCTCCTTGGTGAAAGGAATAAGAATGGAAGCACCCACGGCAGGACCGGAGAAGAACGAATCGCTGTTGAGCAGGATCGCCTGGGCCTGTGACATTTCAGAGTTCGAACGCTTGCCGATTTCAAGACCGTAACCAGCGCGAATCATGAAGAGGTTGCGGAAACCATACTCCAAACCAACGGAGACAACATCGTTGATGTAGGAGTTGGCCGTAAAGGTACCAGCGAAAGTGAGGCGGTGCTCAGCGTTGTCGCGGGTAAGACCCTCAGCGGCAAGATCCTCCTTGCTGAAGTCGGCATATTCGCTGCCGAAGAACAACAAGTCGTAGGAGATACCGATAGCGAGCAGGGAGGGCATTTCAAATTCGGCAGAACGCATTTCAAGGGTCTGCTCATGCTCCTGGCTCGTAATGTTCGCACGGACGGAAAGACCGTCACCACTGTACTTCATCGGCAAACCGATGTTCTTTAAGGTGACACCGATCTTAAAGTTCTCGAACTTACCGGTCACATACTGGACACCGGCGTCAATGGCGAAACCGGTAGCCTTGGAGTCGGAAATACGCTCGTTGATGATCTTGATACTCACACCACCCTTGATGAAGTTGTTGAAGGACTTCGCATAGTGCAAGCCGATGTAGGTCAGCGTGGGGCTGAACGTACCCAGACCGCCTTCAGGTTGCTCTGTGGTGGTGATCGGAATCTCACCGAAACCTTGGGAGAAGAAGGAGAGGGAGATGACACCGAAGTCTTTCTTCTTGCCAAGATGCTGGGCGATAGCGATTGAGTTGATACCGATGTTACAACCGGAGCCAACGAGATACTGGGTTCTGTTGAAGGAAATCTCCGTCTTGCGCACAGCGGTCAAACCGGCAACATTGGAGAACACAGATTCGAGGCCGCGGACCTCTGCGACTCCCGCACCAGCCATGCCGCTGGTACGGGCCCACGGATCAATCAGCAGGTGGGAGGCTCCCGCCTGGCCTGAACGGTCTCTGTTACCTGCGAACGCCGGACTGGCGATGGCAGATAAAAGTGCCACAAATGTGCAAATTATTAATGATTTATATAGATTTTTCATATTCTCTGTTTTTTAAGATTAATAATTTTAGAAACCATTCAAGTCTGTAGGACGCATATTGCAGAAGAATTTCAGCGTGCGCTCACCAATGCCAGGAGCATTGACGTAGATAAGATACACACCGCTGGCAACAGGGATGTTGGCGTGGTTCTTCAGATCCCACGTCACGAATGAGGTGGCATCGGAACCGTGGGTGAGTGTCCGGATCAACGTACCGTTGACGGTATAGATCTGAATCTTACAGTTGGCCGGCAGATTCACAATGCGGACATAGGTTTCAAGAGCACCGTGCTCATAGTTGGAATAACCGTAATACGGATTCGGGACAATGTTGATTTCCTGCAGGAGGGTCTCAACATCCTCAACACGCTCCACCTTCTCGGGGGCAATGTTCTTGGTGGTGAATTCGTACATCGGGTAACCGTCGTTCAAGCTGGCATTCGGCGCCTGTGCAGGGCTGTCATACCAACGGGAGGAATATCTCATATACGGACGGGAAACACGCAACTTGATAGTGGCATCGGTGGTAAGCCAGTAATCCTCGTACATCTGGGTCGGCATCGGGATGCTCGTCCACATCACGTTATTGAAGATGGACATCTTCTTCGCTCTACGCACGGCAGAGGTATAAGCCGCTTCCGTCAACGTTTTGAACTTCTCACTAACCCACTTACATTGATCGTACGGACCGCACTCATAGTACGGGAGGCCATCGGCAATTCTGCCGCCAAGGGTCGTACCCGTGTTGACAACCGTTTGATCGGAGTCATTGTAATTACGTTTACGGTTGGAGAAACGATAATAGGTGTTGGCCGTGTTACCGGAGCTGCCCAAGACATAGACATAGTGACGGCCACCGTTCAACGGCTCACCGTAAGTCACACTGTAAACGTCTCTATAAGAGTTGAACGCAGAAGCAGACATCGGAATCGGATTGCCTTCGTCATCGAGAATCAACGTATCTGCGAGAGGATCTCTATACAGGGCATAGACATTCGTCGGGTTGAAGATCATGTCGTTACCGTTGTTATACTCATCAGCGGAGTTCTCGGCGAACATGATGTTCAAACGCTCACCCGTCTCCACATTGATGGCATAGCCGGGGAACCAGCCGAAACCGGTGGAACCGGACTCAGGATTACCGTCTTTATCAACGGACGGACATTTCTTCGGTTCCATACGGACATTCTGGTAGGTCTGACCGTTGAAATTCTGCGTGACAATGTAGTTGGCATCCAGTTCGGCGGAACCAGCTTCAAGCACGATGGCACGGGTCCACAAGCTCTTGTCAGGAGTCAGGACAATATCCACAGAATAGAGGTTGGTCAATGTCTGGTTGTAACCCGCAAGAGCCGGAACACTGTTGAGCGTAGTGAAGTCAAACTCGGACGGGGCAGGAGAGACAGTACCGTAAGTAATATCCTGGACGAGGAAACGGGCCTTCGGACCACCATCATACGGGGAGGACATCACGTAAGGTGCCCACAAGCCGGAAACCATATCCTCAAACTGCTGGTTGGGATCCATAAAGCCACGAACCAGTTCCGGAGAGGTGACACCATCGTCGAAAGTGAACAGGTTGAAGAAGTCTTCCGAACGCCACTTCATGTAGTCGCTCGAGGCACCTTCCTGTACAGAATTGGACTCCCACTTGTTGGCAGCGGTCTGCTGACCAGCATGAATCCAGTTGGCCGGATAGTCACCTTCCATATCGATAACACCGGAAAGCCACGGATAGTCACCGTCGAACTGCAGGCTTGAACCCACAACATCAGGTTGGGCAAATTGCGTGACATTCTGGTAAGTGTAACCACCGTTGGTTTCCACTTGCTCCTTAAGGCTCTGTTGGTAAATCTTGAAGTCGTAATTCTTAATGGAAATGGCAATACCCAAATCCAAGAAGAGTTGCTCATTGGTCATGCTGATAGGCATAGCAGCGGTCGTGGCGCGAGACGGGATGGTGTCACCTTCCACAATCGTGTAGAGACCATTGTCGATAAGCTCGCGGTCGCTGACCTCATCGGAAATAATCAACTGCCACATCGTGCTGTCATTGACATCGTCGCTAATGTTGTTAGCCAGGAATTTAACCGTGTAGTCGTAAGGCTTCACCATCAACGGGTCAATAACCTCAATGTTCAGCGGACCATAGTTGTTCTTGTATTGAATATTGTTATAGACATTGTTTTGGAGCACCAACTGACGGGACTCGTCGGTCATATCCAAGAACATACCGCCGTTGCCCTGACCCTCGATACGGGTAATCATAGGCACGTCACCATACTTGGAATTGAGCAACGTCTCAACCGGTTTGTGCGGAATACCCACGTAGGAGTGGATGTTTCTACGACCGGCGAGATATGGGGCCATCTGACCGTCAAGATGGTCGCCGTCCATGCTGAATTTCTTGTACTCATTGTAACCGTAGGCCAAGACCAAGAAGTAGTACTCCTTGTGGTTGACAAGCTTTTTGTCGGTACCGGTGGCGAACTTATCCTCCGTAATTCTGAAGGAGTGGGAGATGCCCTCATTGCCGCCGTTCACCATTTCCGTAGCGACGGAAGCACCGATAGCGTCATTGTAAATCCAGTTGACCAGCTGACCAGCACCGTTTTCAATATCGCACTGGGCGATAAGCAACGCCTTGTCGGCATCGCCAAGGTCGGTAACACTGACAGAAGAACTGGCCAATTGATAGATCTGGTAACCTTCGAACTTGTATGAACGCTGTTCATTCGTCAGAGTGTCCAACGTCTCAACGGGAACCGTGGAAACAGTCACAATCGTATCGGGCTGACCATCGGCCGTGTAGGCGAAAATCGTATCATATTGGTTGATATAGCTCGTAGACGCAAGCGTTCTCGGAATCTGAGGATCGAGTTCCACGTAGGTCTCGTGGTAGTTGTTACGCATCGGGTTGTTGTTGCTGAGATAGATAATCAACTCATTCTCCAACTCACGGATGGTGACATCTGGAGCGTCAGGACCGTCAAGGGTCTTGAAGCAGTTCTCGAACAGTGACTGGCACTTGTCATCAGCACGCTTCAGCAATTCGACAGAAGCCTGTGCACCGCCCTGGGAGGCACGTGCCCACGGAATACCAACGGTGATGTAGTTGACGGCACCGGGTTTCAACGTGAAGGGGCCAGCAGACTGCATGAAACGACGGTCGTGCGGGGCATTGCCGACGTTGGCTTCCGTCCAACCGTCAGCACCATATTGCGTCGGGTTCGGATCATTCGGATAGGTACCCCAGTTACAGACATCGGTCAAAGCGGGGAACATGAAGTCGCACTCAGGGCCATTGGCGCCGTTGGAAACGTGAGCGTTGGCACCATAACGCATCTTGGAGTTATCGTTCCAATAACCACGCAACATGTTATAATAGTCAACAGCAATTCTCGGGTCACCGGTCACACTGTTGTCGTTGTTGTGATAGACGAAACGGCGCATACCGAAACGCTCGTTATCCACAATGCTATCGCCAAAGTTCACACCGTTGATAGCCATCTGGTCAAGCGTGTAGGTGCTCGCGAGGAATCTGTCGCAGTATCCGATAATGGAGGCACTGTCGGAATAGAACTTCGGGTTGTCGCGTCCATCGGCATCCATATAAGGTCCTTGGAAGAAGTCGACACCCACGGCAGGCGGTTGGTCGCCGTAAGCCCACTTTTGACCGGAACCATCGACGTTGGAACCGTTGTAGCAGTAACCAAGACCACGGCCCACATCGCAACCTACATAGTCATCGTAAGCATAACCCAAATCGGGGTCAACCCACTGGGAGAAATAGGTATCCGTCACCGCGTAGGTGGAACGGTTGATAATCTCGTAGGAATAGAACGTCATGTTGTTGAGTTCGTCGTTGGTGGAGAAGCCGAAGCACTGTCCACGGATTTCAAGACCGATGGGGTTACCCTGGGACTCCGTGTGAGGGCCGGCGTTATCGTTGAAGATCCAGAAGAGGGTCTCGTCGCCCTTAAGCACGTGGTCGGCATAAATCATACCATTGGAATTGTGCCAGTCGTCACCGTAGTACATGATATCTTCAGGAGTTCTCGGAAGAGCGTGCTGCGCGGCGAGGGCGATATTGTCCTCCGTCCAAGGACAGAGGTCGTTGTTGATGTCATAGTACGGGTAGTCACCGTTCTCAGGATCATAGACACCGTTTTCATTGACATCCTTGAAGGGAGCAAGATAGTAGGAGTAACCCTCTTCGCCATGGGCGGGCCAGTTGGCGATACTGCTGGGCATCACGTAGCCGGAGGTGTTGTAGCTGTTGATGTGCTCATCAACCTCAGCACGGGTGATTTTGAAGTGCTTATCGAATTTGATACACATGGACTGGGTCGTGGTAGCACCACTGATTTTCAGCGGGCCAGGCCAGTAGTCGTCACCGACTTGTCTGAAACGCACGGCGGCCAATTTAAGTTGGTCGTTGGCATCGTGACCACCAATCCACAAGGCGGCGCAGAACATGGACGTCTTACCGGAGCCTCTCGGCACCTCATATTCGGCCAATTCCTTGAACCACATGGTACCGCCCGTCTCAATGTAGGCGCGTACATTGTTCACAGTCAGCTCATTGGAGGCACTTGCCGGAAGGCAGGTTGCCGACTCCGCTTTTGCTGAGGAGGAACTTCTAACCACTCCTTTGACTTTTTCAGCGCGCAATGAACCAGTCATCACGAGCACCATCAGAAGTGTCAAGCAGAAAATTTGTTTAATATTTTTCATATATCTAATTTTTTTCTTTGATTAAAAACCGAATTGAAGACCTAAGCTGGCGCGGAACGGACGGCTGTAGTTATACGGGTTTTGAATGGTCATCTGGTAGTACCAAACGAAGGAAGGCACATCAATTTGGGAATTGATATTCTGCTGATAGGCGGCTGCGGAGAGGAATCCATCGTCATCCGGGTTGCCCGTGTAGTCATACACAGAAATAATATTCTTGAAGTTGAAGAGGTTCTGGATATCCAAATAGACCGTCAGGTAACCGATCTTGGCGGATTTGGCCTTGCCGTTCTCGTCCTTTTTGTTCTTGTTGAAGTTGAACATGAAGGTCTTGTCGATACGAAGGTCGGCCTGGAACTGCCAAGGCAGGTTGGAACCGTTGATGGTACCGGAGATGGTCTTCGTGCCCAGACCGGACAGAATGGCGGAATACGGTGTGCTGGAACGGGTGTAAGGCATACCAGAAGCAGCGGAGAACAAGAAAGAGAAGCCTGTGTTGGCCAACCACTCGATTTCCTTGACGGTTTCCTTGCCGTCCACAATCTTGACCTTTTCGGACTTAGGACCATCGTAGTTCACACCATTCTCGAAACGGTAGTCGAAGTTGACACCGATTCTGTGACGTTGGTCGAAGCTCAGGTTGGTAAGTGTACGAAGGTTCGGCTGACCGGCTTGCAGAATGGCTTTCTGACCGTCGGCGCTGGAACCGGTACCCTTGGCGAACTGCAAGGTGTAGTTAGCAGTCAGGGTCATGTTCTTGGTTCTGTTCATCTTGTAAGAGAACGTGAAACCTTGAACCGTACCGAAGTCCATATTCTCGTAAGAGTAGTACGTGGTCGGATAAGCACCGCTGAAACGGTAGGTCTGGACCTGATCACGTTTCTCAGAATAGTAAGCACTGATACTGATAGCAGACTTGTTACCCACTTTCTGACGGAAACCGATTTCGTAGTCAATACTCTTCTGCGGCTTCAGGTTCGGGTTGGTGATGGTCTGCGTGTTACGTTGATAGATGAACAGATAGTCAACCGGGGAAATCTGCAGACCGACCGGACGGTTGGTGATGATGTTATAGTGCGCATAGAACAGGGAGTTGTCGTTCACCGGGAAGGAGAAAGAGATACGGGGCATCACAGACCACTGGGCCTTATAGTCGGTGAAGGCACTGGCCTCAACCTTCGTGATGGAATTGACTTGGTCGATCTCGTTCTTCAGGATAGGACCATTGACATACAGGGAAAGGTCCGTCTCGGGATTGACAACCTCTTCACCGTTGGCATTGTACCAAGTGTTACCATTACGATAACCCACGATGGACTGGGTGGAGAATTCACCGCCCTGGATGTCAGCCTCGCTCATATAGACGTCGGTACCGGAATAGTAAACAACCCAGTCATTGGTGGCGTTGCCCACAAATTCGAGATTGCTGTTGATGTTCTTCAGGTCGCCCACGGTGTAAGCTTCACGGAAGAGGTAGGGGTCTTTCAACACAGACTGGTTAGCGTCGAAACGGTCGACACGCAAACCGATGTTGAAGAGCAAGGAGTTGATGGCGAACTTGTCTTGGATGTAGAAGGCCATGTAGATGGGCTCGTAAGCACCGATGCTATAGGTCTTCTGACCGTTAGATCCCACATTGTTGAAGAAGTCCTCAATGGAGGTTTTCTTGTTGTTTTTCTTACCGGTGTGGTCATAGCCATAGTAGCTGACCTGGGAGCTGTTACCGCCGGACGTACCAAGCAGGAGTTCCTCAGCGGAGAACATATCCACGCTGTAAACACTGGGTGAAAGGTTGTCGATGTCAATCCAGTCATCGCCGTCAGGGTTGAGACCGAGTTTCTTACGCAGGCTGCGGTCGAAGTAGGTCTGGCTGGGGAGATCCACAGCGCGATTGTAATAGACATACACTTCACCGTCTTCGTCCCAAACTTCCCAATTGTCCTTATCCAACTGCATGATGTGGTAGTTGGCTTCGTTACGCATCAGCGTCCACAAGGTGTAAGCACCGATTGCGTAGTAGGAGTCTTTCTGTTTCTCGAAGTCGTAACCGAACTTCAGTTCGTGGTTTTTCAAGTTCATGGAGATGCTGGCCTTGAAAGCAAGCATGCTGTTCTCACGTTTTGCGTAGGTGGTACCACCGATTCCGGGGGGAGAATACATTGAGTAGATGGATTGCGGACCGTCGCCGTTACGCAAAGCACCATATTTCACGTAGGTCTCCATGCTCCAGGGATCACCGGCCATGGATGCCACGCTCTCCGGCGTGAACTCATTGAGGAACTCGAGCGTATAGTTAGCCAAAACATTGTTGGCGGTATAATTCGGATTGAGCTGGAAGCCCACGGAGTCTCTCTGACCCAAATACTCATGAGCATCATAGAACACTGTTGAATCGTTTACCCAAATATCCTTACGTGTAGGATCATAAACGTCGGTCTTATAGGTTGTATATTGTCCGAGATAGCCATAGTCGAAGATGCGATCCTGATGCAAGGGATCGTAAGTCGTGGCATAGCTGTAGTAATACGATGCGTTAATGTCATACATGAGGTTCTTAAGAACAGCGTTTCCGGAAGTGTCGTTCACAACACGGTGGTTGAAGTGGGCGTTCAAACGGGCGGTGTTGCTCTTGTTGACAGAGTAGCGACCGATGTCGAACATGCTGCCACCAGCCTTGTTCGTTGCAAATTCATAAACACCGCTGACGGAGAGCTTCATATTGTGACGCTGTCCGAGGATGAAGTCCAACTTGCCTTGGGCGAGGGCGTTCCAACCGTTTGCATTCTTGTGCGTATGCACTTTGTGGAAAGACTCGCTGGTAAGGTACTCGCCAGCCAAGGAATATTGGCCGAAGTTGGTATTGCTGTAAATAAGCGGATGTTCCGCAAGTGCTTGGATCACGTCATCGTTGGCCGTCCATGTGCCGCCGTGGGCGGGGCCATAGACATCGTGGGTGTAGGAAACCTCACCGCTCAACAAGAAGCCGATGCGGGTCGGGTCGTTTTTCGTCTTGCCTTTCAACAGCGGACCGGTGACGTTCGCTGCGACAAGGAAGTTGTTGTAGCCATCGATGGAACCACGAAGCTCGACAGATCCGTGGAACTCTTTCGGGGCCTGCTTGGTGGTGATGACCGTGAAGGAGGTACCATCACCGTACTCAGCCGGAATACCGCCCTGGATGAGCTGCACTTCCTCGATGGAAGACATCGTGACACCGCCGCCGCGCACGCGCATACCATCGACGATGGTTTGCTGACCGTCGGCACGGTTACCACGAACGTTGCCCAGCTCACCGTCTACGCCGGTGACACCTTCCATCGTGGCCAAGGCGCTGTTGATGGAACGGCCAGGCGTGGTGCGGATGCTCTCACCCGACAGACGGCTTCCCGATGTCGTGTTATCCTGCGAGAATACGGGGGGTTCCCACTCAATGATAACTTCTTCGACATCGTTCGTGAGATCGATCACAAAATCGATAAACACGATCTCGTTGTTCGGAACCACCACGTTCGATTTGGTCATCTTCTTGTTCTGCATAACTGCATCGACTTCCAAATCGTACGTTCCGGCTTCGATGTTGAACAGTGTGTAATCACCTTGACCATCAGCGGTCGCCATGTTGACGACACGGTCACCAACCTTCAGGAACACCCTGGTGTAAGGCAGAGGCGTTTTCTCCTGATCCGTCACTTTACCTTTAATCTGGCTCTGTGCGAATGCCGCTGTGGTGAAAAGGATGATTACTCCTAACGTTGCGAGTAATTTTTTAATCATAGCCTTTAATTTATATTAAACATAAAACTTTTTATCCACTCTATAATAAGCTTGCAAAAATATAAAATTTTTCAATACGGATTTTGGCAAATCTCATCTTTAAATAAAAAAAAATTGTACACATGTATATATATATACAATTTTAATTTATTTGTTATAATAGGAGGCCTAATTGAACACCCGCAGTTGATAGCCGTCGTAGCGGGTACGGTATTCGCGCAGCGGCCATTTCGCAGGACCGTCAATCACCGTACCGTCGAGGATATTGAAAGTGGAACCGCACATTGAGTCAATCAACATGATGCCGTTCGGATGCACCTTGATCCAAGAACCGTCTTCCTCCCAATCAAAAGAGCAGGAACGGTCGTATGCCACAAAGTTCCATTCGTCAACCCGGTAAAGCACAATACCGCTGATGCCGCCCGTGACATACACGTACCCGCCGTACGCCATCAGGGGCCAGTATTCCGGAAGCAGCGGGTCGAAGTTGATGACGAAATCGACCTTTTTGTACGGGATAGTTTGATGGTAGTTGATGTCACACGTGGTGAAAACCAACCCCATCAGAACGGCGGTGACGATGAACTTTATCTTCATTACTGGGCTTTTTCGGCGATGGATTTTCTCTTTTTCACAACTTTGATAGACTCGTTGCCAAACGAATAGGTGATACCCACGATAGCGTTGATACCGAAGTTGTTGAAGCCATAATAGTTCGTGGCATACTGGCAACCGATATTGTTGACGTTCGCAAATGCGGTGAACTGCTTGGTAATCAGGTACTCGAACCCGATGCCGAAGTTCAGCACCGGTTTGACCGACCGTGTGTCACCCGCAGCTCTTCTGAGGTCATTCTCAACCCTGTATTCAATGGTGGCCGGTCCGGTGGGATCGCCATACTCATCATAAGGCTGTGTGCAAACCGGCACCACCACCCAGCGGTCGAGGCCGATTTTCGCATTGGCCGTGAAGATGAAGCGGTTTTTCAAGATATACTTGCCTTCGAAACCAATCTCCCAACGCGGGATATAGAGCGGTTTGCCGCCCGTGATGCTGTCAGAACCAAACCAATTATAGTTCTCCAGGAAGAAGAAATCGTGGTAACGGCCAGATAGTGTCAGGTAGAGGTGGTTGATGGCCTCCCAGCTCAAATTGGCATTCACGTCAAGTTCCTTGCCCTTCTTGGCATACACCACATCGAACTGGTTCTTGAGCAGGCTATTGGTATCGAGCATGTAGAACGGCAGGTCGCGTCTGAAGGAGTAACGTGCCGAAACATGATAGTTCAACTTGCTGGTTATCTTACCTTTGACACCGCCATAGATGCTGATTTGCGTCTTGGTGAACTTCAAAGTGTCAAGGTCGGGTTTCACGTAGGGATTCTCGTAGAGAAGGCTCTTGAGGGAGGTGTACTCGCTGCGGCCGTCCACACCCACATAGAGATTGAGCACCTCGCGGATGAGGCCGAACTGCAACTCCGCCACGGGATAGATCGGGCACTGCGGCTTAATGCCTTGTTTGACAAGAATCGGCACCCCGACACCCACCAACAAATGGTATTCGCGGATGCTGAACCGCATGGTCGGACGCAACTCGAACTTGAAGCTGTTGTCAACGCGGGGGCGCAACAGGCTACCGTCCAAGCCCATCGGCACACTGTCGTTCCAACTGTTGTTGTAATAGTCGAAACCCAAGTCGAGCTGGTAGTGCTGCATGCCGGATATTTTCATGAACTTGGCATCGTACGCCAACATGCCGCGCAAACCCACATTATGTTCCATGTTCTTCCAGCTTGTGCGGAGGAAGTCGTAACTGACACGCACGTCCTCCTTGAGACGGCGTTCCTCGGCGGTGTAGTTGGAACGGAACCCGACCTCGGCACGCACATGGTTGAAATTGTTCTTGATGCTGTCGCGGTAGGGTTTGTCGTAATACTGGTCGGGATCCGTATAAATTTCCGGCCGCACCCAATCCCGTGAATATCCGTAGAGGTTGGCCAACTCATGGTTGTAGTCCACAGCGGAATAGAGCGTGTAGTTCTTGAAGATGCGGTTGAAGAAGAGATGCACGCGCGTGTCGCTCGTAGGGGCGTATGCGTACTTTTTCTGCTCCTTACCAATCGGGTTTGCCCACGACGAGAAGTGGTGAAAGTTCAGCCCATAGGAGTATTTCGGACTCTGGCAATTATGCATCGACAGCTCGGCCAACGGCGTTATGGGGTAGCCGAACCCGAGCTTGATGTAGTTGCGGTAATAACCCTCCTTAACCTCGGGGTTGAGCTTGCCCACCTGCATGTCGCCCGCCGCAAACTGCACATTCGGTTTTGTGGGCGCCACCACGTAGTTGAACTCCATTTTCTCGCTCACCACCGTGTCCCTCAGCACGGCCTGCTGGTTGATTTTATTGGAATTGGCCAACTTCGGCACATACTTGATCAGCAACTGCGCAGAATCCACCACCTGTGCCCGCAAACCCATACCACAGACCAACATTATTGACAATAAAAACGTTATCTTTTTCATTTTTCCAATATTCATTATTCGGCATTCATAATTCATAATTCAACATTTCTAATTGTCCAGCGCATCAACCTCCGCGATTTTCTGTTTCGCCAAATTCACGAGATCCGCACCGCCGTAGTTGTCGACGATACTCTGGTAGGTGTGACGGGCCTGGAAGTAGTTGCCCCTCGCCTTGTAGAGGTCGCCGTAGAGGATGAAGGTCTTGGCATACCAATATTCGGAAGAGTAGTCGCTGCCGAGGATCGCCTTGATGCGGGCCTCACAGTCGTCAAGATTCTTGTCGTGGTTGAGGGCGATGTCAGCTAAATGGTAGGCAGCCTCGGCACAGAGGTCGTTGCTACCTTTGGGCATCAACTGGCTGTAGTAGCCCTTGGCTGTTGCCACTTCGTTGAGTTCCATGGCCGAGTTGCCAGCGATGAGCAACGCCTCGGAAAGCAAATCCTGGTCAGGCTGGCCGGAACGGATAATGTTCTCCGCACTCGTCAGTGCCGACCGCCACTCCTTCAGGTTGTAGGCACAGCGCATGGCGCCATTGTTAGCGTAGACAATCTCCTCCTCAGCAGTGGTGTTTTCCATCAGCTTGTTGAAGTAAGTCAGCGCCTTGGCGTACTTTTTGTCATTATATAATATAGACGCAGCCTTGTGCAGCGCAGTCACATTGTACTCGGTCTTGTATTTCTTGATGATGGCTTCGTAATCCGCCAACGCATCGTCGTAGCGGCGCATTCCGTACTCGCACTCACCCTTGTAGAAGTGGGCCTTGGCCACGAACGAACCGTTGGGGAACTGCCGCAGGTAGTCCTGACACGCGGCAATGGAGGCTTCACAGTCGCCACGGTTGTACTTGGTTTCCGCCGCCTTGAACGCGATGGAATCCTGACGGTCAGCGGAAATGTTCATGTTCTTGGAACGCACATAGTCGAAAAACTCGCTGGTATTGCCATTTTCCGTGTAAATGGTCTCCAAGTTGGCGAGCGCGTCCTTGGCCTCCTGCGATCCCGGATAGGTCTCCACCACGTACTTGTAGGTGGAAATGGCCATCTGCGGGTTGTCGCTGTTCAGGTAAGCCTGCGCCAACCGCGTGTGCGCCTGACGGATGTACTGGCTCTTCGGATGGCTCTTGATAAACGACTTGTAGGCCGAGATGGCACTGGCATAATCGTTCTGGGTGTGGTAAGTCACCGCAAGATCAAACTCCGCATCGTCTTTGTAACTTGATGACGGATAAGAACTTAACAGACGCTCCAAAGTCTGGATTTTCTTGTTGTTGTTCTTCTGGTAGCCGTAACATTTCGCCAACTGGTAGACGGCATAGTCGGCATTCGACTGCCCGAGCCGCTCGCACTGGTCGTAGTATTTAATGGCATTCGGAAGGTCGAGCTGCATAAAGTAGCAATCAGCCAAACGTGCGGAGGCATCGGCTTGTATATCAAGGTCTTCCGAATTTTTCGACTTGTTGAGGTAGGTCTTGAAATTATTGCCGGCATCTTTGTACCGTTTCAACTTCAAAGCAGCATAACCCAATGAATAGTAGGAGTTTACATAGTATTCATTGGAAGATGCCCCGGTCGCGTTCTGGTAAGTCTGGAAGGCGTTGTAGGCATCCTTGTACTGCTCGTTGCGATACATCGCCTCCGCTTTCCAATAGAGGGCGTCAAGATGTGTTTTCTTGTCGGACGGCGCGGACAACGTCTTGCCTAACAGCGTGATAGCATCTTTGTAATTTTTATTGTTGATGAGTTCGAGAGCGCGGTTGTAGGTGCAGCGTTGATAAGCCTTGAGGATGGCCGGACTCTTGCTCTTGAGTTTCTCGATGGAGGCGATAGCGGCCTGGTAGTTCTTGGTGGAAAGGTAGATACGCGAAAGATAGTCGGCAGCCTCCTCACTGTGTTCAGCGTGCGGATACTGGTTGAGGTAGTCCTGCAGCGCCTCAATGCCGTTGTTGAACGGACTGGTGGAAGTCTCGCACTGCAACTTGGCGTAGTTGAACATCGACTCCTCCTTGATGGTGGGATCGAAATCGTACTTGGAGGCCTCCTTGAAGCTCTGCGCCGCAAGGGTGCGCTGGCCGGTCTTCATGTAGCAGTCGGCAATGAGGAAATAGCACTGCTGCGTCATCGCGTCGGGCTCCTTGTCGTTGGCGGCATGGGAAAAATCGGTGATAGCCTCGTTGTAACGCTGCACACGGTAATCGGTGAAGCCCATGGCGAACCAGTCATTACGATCAAGGGTTATCTGATTGTTCTCCTGCAACTTGGCGAAATTGTCGGCAGCCTCCTCATACTGGTTGAGGTTGTAGTGCGACAACGCCACGCAGCGTGCCACCTGCGATTGGTTTTGGTCCTTCGGGGTGGCAATATCGGGAGCAACCTCCAAAACCTTCTCGTACTCGCCATCTTTGAAATAAATCTGAGTAAGGAAATAAGGTACCTCGCTTTTGAAGTCGGGATTGTCCTTCAGCGTGAGGAAATCCTCAAGCGCGGCATCGTACTGTTCGTTCTGGTAAGCCATGTAGGCGAGGTAATAGACACTGCGCTCTTTGTAGGGGCCCTCTTCCTCGCGTGCCTTGCGGAACAGCATCTTGGCGTTGTCGTAATCTTTCGTCATGAAATAGGCGTAGGCCTTCTTGAAGTGGTACTCTTGCACATTCTCGGGCTGGATTTGCGACTCGTAAATTTCATCGAACTGCGCGATGGTCTTCTTGTAGTCCTTGCGGGCGAAATAAAAACGACCGAGGTAAAAGCGCGCCTCGGGCACGGAGGTGTGCACGGGGTAGCGGTCGATGAACGACTGCAACAGGTAGCCGGCATCCTGATTGTCGAGCTTGGCGGCGCACACGCCCTGGTAGAAGAGCGAGTTGGTGCGCAGGTCGTGCTGACTGTCGTCAGTGCTCTCATAGACACTCCGGAAATACTGCTGCGCGGAGCCATATTTCTCTTTGTTGAAAAGGTCCACCGCCGTTTGGTACTCGTATTGCGGTGATTTGAAGTTCTCCGTACGTTGCGCAGAGACGGTCTGAACGGTGAAAAATCCTACCATCAGCAACGGCAGGACTGCCTTGAATATCTTCATATATCTCACTGATTATAACCTATTTTACAAACGAACAAAGATACAACTTTCAAAAAGCTGTTTCTTTGTCTATAAAATTACTTATAAACAGCGGATTTTTAATTTTATTGTGACAATAATGACAGTTTATTCACCTTGCATTGTCAATATTTCCGATTCAAAATCTCGGACCAAACCACGCCGTTGAAGACGCTCTCCTTGTCCAAGGTGAGGTGGGCGGCGGGCTGCGAAGGAGTGTCATCCATGACACCGGACTCCTCCTCTTCTGCCTGCCCGAACTCCTTGGCAAAGTCTCGGTCGCTCATCGTCTCGTATGAAAAATATTCCTCTTCCTGAGGCTTGTCCTGGAAAAATGGATGGGTCTCGCGCTTTTTGGTCTTCCCGTTCGCCTTTTTCTCGGTCGTCTCCACCGAAATGGGGCGGGTGTTTTTCTTCGGAGTGTCGTACGACTGACCCTTCTTCACGGCTTTCAAAATGGAAAACCCGAGCCAACCGACCATCAGCAAAATATAAAGTATTGTATCAAAATCCATGATGACTATTATATTGGTGAATTATCTTTTTGAAAATCAGATTCTTCGTTGTCCAAATGATCGCCTAACTTCTTGTTCTCACTCTTGGCTTTCGCAATGCTGACATTGAGGTCATAGCATATCAGGAAAATGGTCGAGCTCCAGTTAATCCACAACAGGATGGCGAACAAGGCACCCAAGGAACCGTAAATAAGGTTGTAGTTGGTAAAGTTGGAAAAATAGAGGTTGATAAGACCTAAAAGGATGACTAACAACAGGGTACAGATGGAGGATCCAGCTGAGAAAAAGCGGTAGTCGCCGCGCTCGACCGGCACCATATAGTAGAAAATGCTGATGAGGAAATAGACGGCCGCGAATACCAGTACCCATTTGAGAAAGTTCACCACAAACGAGTAGAGATCCGGATTGTCCACATAGTTCGTATTGACATAATGCACCGCCAAGGAGGCGAGAATGAAGAATGCCGCCACAATGACGATAATGAAGAACGTCAACAACATCAGTTTAACACTTAACCATATCTGCTGCAAGAAGTTACGTTTACCTTCGTTGAAATAGGAGGTGGTCATGGCGGCTATGATGCCCATAATGCAGACGATGGTGAAATAGACACCAGTGACGAACATGAGGGTGGAAAGCGTGCCATTCTGCCGCATCACCACATCGGTAATCACTCCTTCGACGGCAGGCCAGGCGTATGGCGGCACCACCGACTGCAACAGCGATATGATGGTGTTGCGGAAGTCCTCCCCGAGGAAGGCGATGGCGGAAAAGAGGGCGATAATCATCGGAATCACCGCCACGAACACGCGGTAGGTGATGGCCGCCGCGCGTTGGAACACCACCCCCTTGCTCATCGACATCCCGAAGAACCGCATCACATCGTACAGCGGCACCTTCTGCAAACCCGGCAGCGAAATCTCCTTCGACTTGGCCACAATCTTCCCGATGCCGGGAACACGTTCCAGGTCGCCGCTCCACTGCCGGAGCTTCAGCATCCAATATCGGTAAAACCGCCTCATCGTCAAAATCAAACCGCCTTCAAGCTCATATCCAAGCTTTTAATCTGATGGGTAAACGCCCCGACGGAGATGAAATCCACGCCCGTGACAGCATAGTCGTGAAGGGTCTCCTTCACAATGCCGCCGGAAGCCTCGGTTTCCATACGGTGATCGACCATTTTCACGCCCTCGCGAATCATGTCCGGGGTGAAATTGTCGAACATAATGCGTTGCACACCGCCGTGTTCGAGCACGCGCCGCACATCGTCCAAACTGCGGGTCTCAATCTCAATATTGAGCTGCATATTGTTGTCTTTCAGATACTTGTTCGCCGCATCAATGGCTTTTTCAATGCCGCCCGCAAAGTCGATGTGGTTGTCTTTGAGCATCATCATGTCGAAGAGGCCGAAACGGTGGTTCTGGGCCCCGCCAACCGTGACCGCATACTTTTCGAAAATGCGCATGTTGGGGGTTGTTTTGCGCGTATCAAGCAGGGTGACGTTCGTATCGCGCACCAAATCAACATATTCGTGGGTGGTGGTGGCGATACCGCTCATCCGCTGCATGAAGTTGAGCAGGGTGCGTTCAGCGGTGAGCATATTGCGGGACGAGCCGTGCAGGGTAAACGCGATGTCGCCCTTGTGCACCAACGTGCCGTCGGGAAGCAGCAGATCCATGCGGATATTCTCATCAACCTGACGCAGCACCTCGCGGGCCACATCCACGCCAGCCAACACGCCGTCTTGCTTGATGAGCAGCTTCATGTCGCCCTGAGCCTCTGCGGGAATGCAGGAGAGCGAGGAATGGTCGCCGTTGCCGATATCCTCACGCAACGTCAACGCTATCAATTCTTTAACTTGTTCTGTGATCTTCATTTTTTCACTATGATTTCGGGGGTGGTGATGGTGTCGCTATGGTGCAAGGCGCGATCCACAATCCAGCAGGTAAGCCGTACCGTGTCGTAAGCAGAGTACGGATTGTTGATGAACGTGGTGATGGAGAGCGTGCCCTCAATAGACTCCGGCACAGTCTTGCTAAGATGCGGGATGCGAGCGTGAAGAGGCGTGGGCAGCTCCATTTCCACCCACTCGCCGTGCTGCTTTTCGTACAAATAAATGAAAAAGTTGTAATAATAGGGCGAGTCAACCGCAAAAACAGGATTCTTGTCGGTCTCGTCCAACCCAATGTCGCCATCCCCGTCCTGGAAATGGATGGTCAGCACGGCCTGATTGTCGTGCCCCGTCCCGTCATCGACCTTCTCCATCGAGACGAACTCGATGTGCGGCACTATGGAAAATTTATCCTCGTGCCGGCAACAGAGCATAACAGTCGCCAGTGCCAAAACAACTATTCCGATGAGAAACTTTTTCATCATTTTACATCACAACACGCACACCCTTGATAAAATCGATAGACTCCTGAATCAGTTCATGCATGTAGGTGTCGTTCTCCACAAATGGCACATATTCGCGGTAGCATTGCACAAACTCCTCGATGAACTCAGAGCTCTTCAGCGGTTTGCGGAAATCGAGGGCCTGAGCGGCGTTGAACAACTCGATGCCGAGAATCTTCTCCACATTGTTGACCACGAGGTAGCATTTCGTGGCGGCGTTCGCGCCCATGCTCACGTGATCCTCCTGACCTTGCGACGACTCAATGGAGTCGGTGGAGCAAGGCATCGTGAAAGCCTTGTTCTGGTTCACGATGGAGGCGGCAGCGTACTGCGGAATCATGAAGCCGGAGTTGAGACCGGGGTTCTTCACGAGGAAGGACGGCAGACCGCGTTTGCCGCTAATCAGTTGATAGATACGGCGTTCAGAGATATTACCAAGTTCTGCCATGGCGATGGAGAGGAAGTCCAAAACCAGCGCCAACGGCTGACCGTGGAAGTTGCCCGCGCTGACAATAATATCCTCATCGGGGAAGACCGTCGGGTTGTCGGTGACGGAGTTGATTTCGGTCTCCACCACGTTCTGCACATGCTCAATGGCATCTTTCGAGGCACCGTGAACCTGCGGCATGCAACGGAAGGAGTAAGGATCCTGCACGTGCTCTTTGTGCTGGGCGATAATTTCCGAACCCTCAAGCAGTTGCGTAATATGGGCGGCAGTGATAATCTGGCCAGCATGCGGACGCACGAGATGCACGAGCATGTTGAACGGCTCAATACGGCCGTCGAAAGCCTCCAAGGAGATGGCACCGATGATGTCGGCGAGCCAGCTCAGCTTGCGGGCCTTCATCAGTAACCAGACGGCGTAGGAGCTCATGAATTGGGTGCCGTTGAGCAGGGCAAGACCCTCTTTGGACTTCAACGTGATGGGCTTCCAGCCGAATTTCTCGTTGATTTCGGCAGCAGAGTACTTCTTGTTGCGATAATAGACCTCACCCATACCGATAATAGGCAGCGAGAGGTGCGCCAACGGAGCCAAATCGCCGGAAGCGCCAAGGGAACCTTGTTGATACACAACGGGATACACGCCCTTGTTGTAGAAGTCCACCAGTCGTTGGATGGTATCCACCTGCACGCCAGAATGGCCGTATGACAGTGACTGGATTTTCATGAGCAGCATGAGTTGCACAATCTCTTGCGGCACCTCCTCGCCCACGCCGCACGCGTGCGAGATCACGAGGTTGCGTTGCAAGGTGGACAAATCCTTAGCAGAAATATGCTTATTGCAAAGGGAACCGAAGCCGGTGGTCACACCGTAAATCGGATCTGCGCTCTTGGCTGCCTTGGTGTCCAAAAAGTCGCGGCACTTCTTCACCGCCGCAATGGCCTCCTCCGACAGCTCGATTTTCTGCTTGCGCTCAATGATTTTTGTTACTTTCTCAATGCTGAGAAACTTCGTTGAAATTTGATGTTTTTTCATTATTTTGGGTTTTATTGTTTTTTTGTGAATAGTGATTAGTGATTGGTGATAAGGCAAAAGGCAATAGGCAGTAGGCAGTAGGCAATAGTGTTCGTCCAAAGTCTTAAGTCTCAAGTCTTAAGTCTTAAGTCTCAAGTCTTAAGTCTTATTTCGGGATAACATTGTATTTGCCGATAAGACGGTACGTCCGCATTCCCCCAATCAGGTTATATACCTCGTCGAATCCGTTCTGCATGAGGATGCGGGCGGCGACGTAGCCGCGAAGACCGACCTCGCAGAAGACCACGATCTTCTTCCCTTCGGGAATCTCTTCGAGGAACTCGCGCAACTCATCCACGGAGTAGCGGGTCGCACCCTCGACGGTACCGCTCTTGTACTCAGGCAGTTCGCGGACATCCAACAGGAAGAAGTCGTCCTTGTTGTCAATCATATCATCCAACTGGTGAACGTGAATCGGGTTCATCAGGTGGGCGAAGATGTTTTCGGCGACCATACCGGCGAACATCACGGGACTCTTGGCCGAGCCAAACGGCGGCGCGTAGGTGTGCTCGCTGTTCACGAGGTCGAAGATGGTGCCGTGGTGTTTGAGCAGTAGGGAGATGGTATCAATCTGTTTGTCAATGTTTTGTATGCCGATAGCCTGTGCGCCGTACAGGGTGCCGTCCTCCATGGAGAAGTTCAGCTTCAGCGACATCGGGGTGTTGCCGGGATAGTAGGTGGCGTGTGCGGCCGGATGCACGATGACGGTCTCGTAAGTGAGTCCCGCCCGCAGCAAGGCCGCCTCGTTCAAGCCCGTAGACGCTACAGCCAAGTCGAAAATCTTGGCGATGGCAGTGCCCACAGAGCCTTGATAGACCACACTTTCGGGATAGACCATGTTCATGGCGGCGATACGTGCTTGCGCATTCGCGGGACCCGCAAGGAAGTTGCAGTATGGAACGCCCGTCACCGGATGCGGGAATTCGATAGCGTCGCCCACAGCGAAGATGCGCTCGTCGGAGGTCTGCAGGAACTCGTTGACCTTGATGCCCCGACCGATTTCCAGACCAGCCGCTTCGGCCAATGCCGTGTTCGGACGCACGCCGATGCTCAGCACCGCAAGGTCACAGTCCAACTTCTGCCCATCTTCCAAGCAGACGGTCAGCTGGTCGCCGTTTTCCTCAAATCCACTAATACCGTTACCCGTAATCAGTTGCACGCCCTTGTCTTTCAGATGCTTCTGCGCGATAGCCGCAATCGGTTCATCCACGGGCGTGAGGATATGGTCAGCCTTCTCCACCACGGTAATCTGGTAGCCGATCTTGTGGAGGTTTTCGGCCATCTCCAACCCGATGAAGCCGCCACCGATGATGACCACTTTGGCGTTATCGTGCAGGGATTCAACGGCTTGAATCTTGATTTTATCGCAATCGCTGACGCTGCGCAGGGTGAAGATCTTCTCGCTGTGGATGCCGGGCAGTTCGGGAATCACCGGTTCGGCGCCGGGCGAGAGCAACAGGATGTCGTAATCCTCGCTATAGGTCTTGCCGTTGCGCAGGTTCTTGACCTCCACGGTGTGCGTCTCGCGGTCGATGGCGGTCACTTCCTGCAACGTCCGGACATCCACGTCGTAGCGGTTGCCGAAAGAGACGGGTGTCTGCACGAAGAGCCGCTTGCGCTCCTCGATGGTGTTGCCGATGTAGTAGGGCATGCCGCAATTGGCGTACGAGATGTGTTCGCCTTTCTCGAACATGATGATTTCAGCATCTTCACTGAGTCTTCGCAGTCGTGCGGCCGCTGATGCTCCGCCTGCCACACCGCCTATGATGACGTATTTCATATTGCTTCGTATTCGTTCTTAATGTCCCAGGGTTCACTGCATTCTCCCTGGCTGTTCTCTCCCAGGGCTCACTGCGTTCACCCTGGGTTAACATAGGTCGGGCTTTCAGCCCTTTTTGGAAGAGGTCTATCTATTATTAAGCCAGTTCGTTACATTGTCGTATATTCGTTGCTCCACGTTGTCGGCGGGGGCGGGGACGAACTTCTCGCCGGTGATGTTCTCGTAGAGTTCGATATAGCGTTGGGTGATGCCGTTGACAACCTCTTCGGTCATTTCAGGCACCTGCTGGCCTTCCTGGCCTTGGAAGCCGTTGGCCATCAGCCACTCGCGCACGAACTCCTTCGACAACTGCTTCTGCGGCAGCCCTTTGGCGAACTGTTCCTCGTAGCCTTGGGCATAGAAGTAGCGGGAGGAGTCGGGGGTGTGGATTTCATCGATGAGGTAGATTTTATCATCCGCTTTGCCGAACTCGTACTTGGTATCCACGAGAATCAATCCCTTTTTGGCCGCGATTTCGGTGCCGCGGAGGAAGAGCTTCATCGTGTAATCCTCCAAAACGGCGTAGTCTTCGGGGGAGACGAGGCCCTTGGCAAGGATTTCCTCCTTGGAGATATCGGCATCGTGCTCGCCCTGCTCGGCCTTGGTGGTCGGGGTGATGAGCGGCACGGGGAATTTCTGGTTCTCCTTCATGCCGTCGGGCAGGATGTTGCCGCAGAGGTTGCGGCCGCCGTTCTTGTAGAAACGCCACGCGCTGCCGCAGAGGTAGCCGCGCACGATCATCTCCACCGGGAAGCCCTTGCAGGTGCGGCCCACCGTGACCATCGGGTCGGGCGTGGCCATCTTCCAGTTCGGACAGATGTCGCTGGTGGCATCCAAGAATTTGGAAGCTATCTGGTTGAGGATCTGTCCTTTGTAAGGGATGCCCTTCGGCAAAATGACATCGAAGGCGCTGATGCGGTCGCTGGCGACCATCACTAACACATCGTCTAAGAAGTAGACGTCACGGACTTTTCCGTGATACACCGACTTTTGGTTCGGGAATTGGTAATTGGTTTTTGTTAAGGCGTTCATTATTTAATGGTTATAGGTTATGGGTTATAGGTTATTGATGTCCCCACACTGCGGCTTCGCCTTGTGTGGGGTTAATTGCGCTTCGCGCGTGTTGCCTCTTCGAGGCAGCTTAAGAAATAAGTTTACTATATATCATTTCTGTTCGAATTCATTTCTATTACCTATTGTCTGGTCACTGTTCACTGCTCACTAATCACTAATCACTGTTCACTACTCACTATTTCACAAACTTAAACGTGGCAATCTGATTGTTGTTGAGCGTCGCCGTTCCAATGTAAAATCCTTTCGGCAAAGAGCTTACGTTGATTTCAAGAATCGGAGAGCTCGGGGCGGCGGTTTGCAGGACGAGTTGGCCGGAGGCGTTGTAGAGGGTAACGGTCTGGATGTTGCCGTCAGGGTTGACGATGTGCAGCTGGTCGGTGACAGGGTTCGGATAGACGCTGAGGATCAGCGGTTTGTAGTCGTTGATACCGACGTGGGAGGCGTAGGCCTGGTAGAAGTTGGGGATGCCGTAGCCGTATTCGGTGTTGGGGTTATTGTAGAGGTGACTGCTTTCGCGGATGATCTGCATCATCTCCGTGGAGGTGTAGACGGGCATGGCTTGCCAGAGGCAGGCGCACATACCGGCAGCCACGGGGGTGGCGAGACTGGTGCCGTTGGCGAAGGAGAGCACGTCATCAGGATAGATGCAGGCCGTTTCCACGCCCTGGGAGGTGATGTCGGGCTTCACGCGACCGTCGTAGGAGGGGCCATGCGACGAGAATTCGGCGATAATGCTGTCGGAAGCGCAGGCACCCACGCACAGAATGTCGAAGGCATCACCCGGACGACCGATGTGGTAGTATTGGTTGTTGCCATCGTTGCCCGCCGCCACACAGACGATTACACCCTTCTGCCCGAGGATGGTGGCGCAGCGCGAAGCAATGCTGTTTACTCCGTCCATATCCTCGTAGGAGACATCGTTTTGCGGGAAATCAGGGAATGCGCGGTATCCTAACGAGGAGTTGACGACATCCGCACCAAGGCTGTCGGCGATTTCCGCACCGTTGGCCCAGAAATCCTCCTCCACAAGTTCCTCAGAGCCCACCCATTCGGTGTGGATGAGGGCGTAAGAGGCGGCGGGAGCCGTACCCACCAGTTCGCCGTTGGTGTTGGCGGCCATTGCAGAGGTCACAATCGTGCCGTGCACTTCCGACCAGCCGCTCGCTAAGGTATCCACAAAGTCGGGCATCAGCGAGTATTGGCCGAAAAACCGCCCGCTGTTCACCCAATCCTGATAGAAAGAGCAGGTTTCAATACCGAAAAAACCGCCGTCAAGCACCGCGATGAGCATCCCCTCTCCACGGAATCCCTCCTCATGGAGCGGGATGCCGTTAAACAGAGCAATCTGCGCAAACCCTTCGCCATAATCGACCGTGTCTTTAGAAGAAGAAAACGTGTTGTGAACCATAGGAATCGGATTCTCTGGAATCTGATACACAGGAAGTTCGTTCAGAATATATCTACCCACCGCCCACACGGAATCCACAAACGGCAAATTTTCGATTTGAAGGGCAACCAAGCTGTCGGGACAATAAACCGTGACGGTGTTCATCCATTTGGAGACGGCCAGGAGCTGCATTTCCGCATCCAATCCCATAATCTGTTGCTTGTATTGCGGGTTCACGGGCAGGTCCTGTTCCGTTATCGGGATGTTGAAACGGGTGCGCTTGTCGATGGCCCGCTGCGAGAGATAGGCCGACGGATTGTCGATGGAATAGGGGCTGTTCGCCTTGTCTTTCAAATAGATACGATAGCAAGTAGGGCTTTGCGCGGACACAGCGGCGAACATTCCGAGCCACAAAAGCAGAAGGTGTATCTTTTTCATCATACCTTTTGTAAATCTAAAAAACCTGCAAAGGTACACAAATTTTGAATACACGGGCGCATGATTTTTCCCCTACTCCATCGACACCACGTTGAGGGTGCAAACCTCGTAACCGCCCTCTTTGTTGCTGCCTGTGTGCACCACAACGCCCTTGTCGCGCAAAGAGGCAAGATCACGTTCTATCGTGCGCAAAGTAACCTTTTTGCGAAAGCTTTCATAGAGAAAGGTGGCATTGCAGCCCGGATTCTGACGGATGATTTCGAAAATGCGAAACTGCCTGTCGCTCAGCAAAGTGATGTATTTGATTTCTCGAACTTCCGACTTGGTCTGGATCTGCAGGAACTCAGAAAGATGCTCATGGAAAACCATTTTGCGGGAACCGTCAAGCGCCCAAAGGTGGGCGGGGATAAGCTCCTTGCAACGGGAAAGGGGTTCCGTGACGGTGAGGGTTTGATCTTGCGTGCAATGAACCTGCGTGGTATGGTCAATCTCCTGAATATAGACAATAGCATCTATCGGAATGGAAATCTCCTTTTGGTCGGGGGTGGAGAACTGCACCGACTGGTGCTCCAGCACCGATGCCCGCTGCTTCGCCCTGAACGCATCTTTCTGCAAGGTGTATAGCCGGAACACCAGAAACCATGCGAAAAAGCAGGAATCGCGAAGAAAAATCATCGTATAAAGGTATTGAATATAGTAGTTGTGACCACGAGTAAAACTCAAACTGTTCTGAACATCTGGTTTAATCATAAGAATTTCCACTGCAGTGGCCGCAAAGAGCATGACTACAGAAATCAGCCAAAACAAACCATACCTGCCGCTGGAGAAGAATTTGGGAATGGTGAGCCAGCGTGTGACAAGCACAACCGCCATAATCAGTCCAAAACAGACAAATTCCTTGTAAATATGCATGTTACACAATGGACGAAGAGCAGAGAACCTGACAAAAATAAAACAGGCGACAATCCAAAAAAGCAGGTTGGCTGCAAGGTTGATTTCCTTTCGATGTGTTTGAAAAAACTGACTCATTGTACGCTTCGTTTTAATGCGGCAAAGATATTTTTTTTTCAGAAACCCTGCGAAAATCCCTTCTGTTTTCAAGCCAAAACCACTGTTTATTCCGACAAGAATCCGTTTCCTGTGGTCATTTTATTCCGACATCGGAAAAAAAGCATTAGCCATGCAATGTGCTTGTAATTAAAAAAATAGCCGCTGATTTATTCCGACATGGTTTTGTCTCCGAAAAAAATTTATTCCGACATGCGTTTTTGGGTGTTTTTTGTATAGAAAAAGGTTATCTTTGTCCCACAGTCAAACAAAAAAACATCCAGATATGAAAAAACTTTTCATTTTTTCCGTTTTCTTGTCCGTCATGCTCAACGGGCAAGCCCAATACATGTCCTTCTTCGGCGACAGCACGTGGAAATACCACATCACCTACCTTACGAATCAGCCGGAGGATTATTTGAACTACCCCCCGGAAAGCCAACCGCCCACCCCTTTGAACGCATATTGCCATACCATGGTGTTCGGATACAACAAAGCCCTGTTTGAGGACTCCACACATCATTACCTTACTGATACTGCTGGGGA
>JAFPVR010000018.1 GCA_017395245.1 Bacteroidales bacterium
GGCCAATCACCCTTTGAACCCTTTTGCATTCGGAGAGCCATTCGGAAATCCTGCAACTTTTTCGAAGCCAATGGGATTTTTTTGAAACCGTCGGGCCATCACGGTCAAAGAGACTGATGAACCCGGAATGGACGGGGTGCAAAGGGAACCCGGAAAGCTGTTATGAACCCATCAAGCCAATGAACCCATAAACCATACAAATATGTCAAACGCTGTAATATATGCACGAGTCTCCTCCACCGGAGACCGTCAATCCACCGAACGTCAAGTAATGGACCTCACCGACTATGCAACCACCAACGGCTTGACCGTCCAACAGGTCTATGAGGAACACATCAGTGGTGCAAAAAGGAATGCAGAGAGACCGGTCCTCACCGAGTGTCTGGACTATTGTCGGGACAACGACACGGACATCCTCCTCGTCTCAGAACTGTCCAGATTGGGGAGGAACGTGGATGAAGTCCTGTCCTCCATCCGATGGGCCAAGGCCAACCACCTGAACATCTATTTGCAGAAGGAAGGACTTACCATCTACGACCGGGACGGAAAGGAGAACCCCTACCTCACGATTATGATAGCCGTGTTGGGTACCGCTGCATCGCTTGAAAGAGAGAACATCGCTTTCCGACTCCAATCGGGTCGTCGGAGATATGTGGAACGGAACCTGGCCCTGACGGGGAAATCGGGACTGGGCCGTGAAGGATACCGGAAACCGAAGGAACAGAAAGCCGAGGAGTACAAGGAGACCTTGAAGCTACTACGAAAGGGTTATCCCTATCGGAAAGTGGCCAAGCTCACCAATGTCTCGGAGAGTACGGTGAAACGGTTGAAGAAGGAGTTTGAAATATGAAAGGAAAGAGAGCAATCGACCTCGGAAAAAAGTTCGTTGCAGAGAGCTTTTGCATCTGAAAAAGTTATACTTTTGCAGTTGTTTAAAATCTGAGACCAATTGTCTAACTGGATTTTGAAAAATAAAGATTATCAGTAAAATAAGGAGAAGGAGGTCAGTTTCCCCCGGCTCCACTTAAAAAGAGGTTTCACGACCTCTTTTTTTTATATCATGAACCATGGATAAATCCTCGCGCCGGATCCATAAGCGGCATATCAAAAAAATTGTATCTTTGCCGACCCAAATTTCGAGAGGTACTGATACCAATATCTGAATATAGACCTCTGATTTTAAGGGATTTAAAAATGTTAAAAGAACTTAAAAAGACTACGATATGAGCGAAAATAACGGCAGAAGAGTCGTCATAACCGGCATGGGAATCTGGTCATGCCTTGGTACCACTTTAGACGAAGTAAAGGAGTCGCTGTTCAACGGGAAGTCAGGAATCGTGTTCGACCCGGTGCGCAAAGAGATGGGCTTCGAATCGGGCCTCACGGCACTCTTGAAAAAGCCCGAACTGAAAGGCATCGTGGACCGTGCCCATCGCGTGTTTATGCCCGAAGAGGCCCAATACGCCTACATGGCCACCGCCGACGCCCTGAAGATGGCTGGCCTAGATGCCGCTTACATGGAAAGCCACGACGTGGGACTGCTCTACGGCAACGACAGCAGTGCCGACGCAGTGGTGAAGAGCGTGGATACCATGCGTGAGAAAAAGAACACCCGCATGGTGGGCTCCGGTGCCATTTTTCAATCAATGAACTCCACAGTGACGATGAACTTAGGCTGTCTGTTCAAACTGCGCGGCATCAACATGACGGTGAGTGCGGCCTGCGCCAGCGGCTCGCACGCCATCGGTCTCGGTTCACTGCTCATCAAGTGGGGCTTGCAGGACTGCATCGTATGCGGAGGTGCCCAGGAAGTAAACCCCTTCTCCATCGGCAGTTTCGACGGCATCGGTGCCTTCTCCAAACGTGAAGACGCGCCCGAGCAGGCCTCCCGCCCGTTCGATGCCAACCGCGACGGCCTCGTGCCCGGCGGCGGGGCGGCCACTGTCATCATCGAAAGTTACGATTCCGCCGTCAAACGCGGAGCGCCCATCCTGGCCGAAGTCCTCGGTTACGGATTCTCCTCCAACGGCGACCACATCTCCTCGCCCAACGTAGACGGTCCCCGCAAATCCCTGCTCATGGCTCTCGAACAGAGCGGTGTCAGCAAGGAACAGATTGGCTATATCAACGCCCATGCCACCTCCACCGGCGTCGGCGACACCAACGAAGCCAAGGCCATTTACGCCGTCTTCGGCGACCAAATGCCGCCCGTGACCTCCACCAAGGGCCAGACCGGCCACGAAATGTGGATGGCGGGAGCCAGCGAGGTCATCTACTCCATGCTCATGATGAAAAACCGCTTCATCGCCGCCAACCTCAACTTCGACCACGGCGATGAGGACACCGCCAAGCTCAACATCCCCGCTCAACGCCTTGACAATCAAGACTTCGACATTTTCCTCTCCAACAGCTTCGGCTTTGGCGGTACCAACTCGACGTTGATTATTAAAGATATGAGATAATAGACTTGAGACTTAAGACACAAGGTCACAAGTCACAAGTCACAAGTCACAAGTCACAAATCACAAATCACAAATCACAAGTCACTAAATAAAAAAATAAAGACAAACGAAAAAAAGAAAATACAATGGAAAAAGACGAAATGATCAAAAAGATGGTTGAGATTCTCGCCGACGAGTTCGAAGTTGACGCTGAGACCATCCAACCCGAAGCCAACATCAAAGAGACCATGCACCTCGACAGCCTCAGCCTTGTCGATATGGTGGCCCTCGTGAACGAGGAGTTCGGTGTGGAAATCAAGACCCCCGACCTTCCGACCATCAAGACCTTCGCTGATCTGTACGACTATGTCTTCACCCGCATGTAAGGTGACGGACATTCCCAGCCTGATCCCGCAACGGCCGCCCATCCTCATGGTGGACGGCTACCTTTTCGAAGACGAACTTCACTGCAAGTCGGAGTTGACTATCGCTGCGGACAATATGTTTCTCGGCGAGGACGGTTATGTGGCTGAGGAGGGATTGTTGGAACATGTGGCGCAAACCTCGGCCGCTCACATCGGCTTCCTGCGCAAGCAAGCGGGAGAAAATGTCACGCTGGGATATATCGGTGACATCAAAAAAGCCGTATTCGACAATCGCATGCCAAAAGTAGGCGACACGCTGCACACCTGCCTGACCGTCGTATCCCAAGTCGGCGGCATTACTATGGTGTCGGCGGAGACATCTGTAAATGAACACGTTATCCTCACTTGCCGGATGAAGCTGGCTTCCGATAATTAAGGCAACACCATGACCCAGAACGGAACCCTTTATGAAATTGTGCACGATGGCGGCAACGAGGTTGTCGTGCGGTTGAATGCGAATCACCCTGTTTATCAAGGACATTTCCCCGGAAATCCCATCACGCCAGGTGTGCTGGCCATGCAGATGATTCGCGAATGTACAGGCCGGAATATTGGTCGCAACCTGCGTTTCAGGTCCATCAAGAGCTGCCGTCTCGCCGCCATGGTACGCCCCGGCGACACCCTTCGGCTGAAAATGGACATTTCCGATGACAACGGCACGGTGAAAATGAAAGCCACGCTGACCGGTGCGGAAAACGAAGAGGATTTGCGTCTCCAACTGGATGCCGAACTACAGTAAACAAAGATGGAAAGAGCTGACGTAATCGTGATTGGCGGCGGTTTCGCCGGTCTGACCTGCGCCCTGGCACTCGCCAAAGCGGGCAAACAGGTGTTAGTCTTGGAGAAATAGCCTGTTCCCGGCGGGGCATTCCAGAGTTTCCGGCGGAAAGGACAGCTTTTCGACACCGGCTTTCACTACGTTGGCGGTGCGGGCGAAGGCGAGGTCATGCGCCCGATTATCACCTTTTTCGGACTCGAAGATCTGCCCTGGCAACGGCTGGATGACGACTTTTTAGAAATCCACCGACACGGCAAAACATACACCCTGCAACGTGGTCACGACCGTTTCGCCGAAGCCCTCTCAATGGCATTTCCCGACGACAAGCCCGCCATCGACGAGCTTGTGCGCGTCATGCGCGACATCAACGAACACATTTACGAAACCGTGCTCCCCAACAAGGAGAATCGGATGAGCAAACTAATGGCCGTCTCCGCGAAAACGTATTTAGAAAGCCATTTCACAAGTCCCGAACTGCGCGACATCTTGTGCGGGCAAAGCCTTACCACCGAGCTCACCGATGAACTGCCACTATACTCCTTCCTTCAGTCCCTCAACTCCTTCATCCAAGGCTCCTATCGACTGAAAGGCGGCGGCGAAACGCTCATCCACAGGCTGGTGGAGAATCTTTTGGCTGCGGGAGGCGAGTTGCTGACCCGCAAGACCGTCAGCAATTTTACGCTAAGCGACGAAGGGAAGGTGAGCACTGTCCGTTGCACCGACGGCACCGAATACACCGCAGACGCCTTCATTTCCACATTGCATCCCGCACAGACCATCGCCCTCGTTCCAGAATGTCCGCAAATACGTGGAATCCTCCGCCGCAGGATGCAACGGATGGCGAACACCGTCGGGATGTTAACGGTGCAACTTGCGCTGAAACCCGGCACGGTTCCCTACCGCAACCGCAGCGTCAGTATCCTCGAAGGCGATGATCTTTGGCAAACCCCGTGCGGGAAAGACGACCCCGTGCGCAACATGCTGGTCAGCTACAACGTGCCTTCGGAAGGAAATTTCGCCTCTGTTATCGACCTGCTGACCCCAATGTCGTGGGATGCCGTGAGCGAATGGGCCGACAGCTCTGTAGGCCATCGCCCGGAGGCTTACAAGGATTTCAAACAGCATAAAGCAAAAAAGTGCATCGACTTAGCGATGCACTATATTCCTGAATTACAAGATAATATCGTGGAGTATTGGACCAGCACTCCCCTCACCTACCGCGACTACACGGGAATACCGCAAGGTTCGGCTTTTGGCGTACGGAAGTCCTGTACAAATCTCATCGGCACGGTCACCTCACCCGCAACACCCCTGCCCAACCTTTTCCTCTCAGGACAGAACCTCATGCTGCACGGCATGTTAGGAACCGCGATGAGTTCCCTGCTGACCTGCAATATCGTTTGCGGACGGAATCTCTTGGAAGGCTAATCCAGCTTTAAGACCGCAAGAAACGCCGACTGCGGCACCTCCACGTTGCCAACCTGGCGCATGCGCTTCTTACCTTTCTTCTGCTTTTCCAAAAGCTTGCGTTTACGGGTAATATCGCCTCCGTAGCACTTGGCAGTCACGTCCTTACGAACTTGCTTGACAGTCTCACGGGCAATAATCTTCGTGCCAATGGCTGCCTGGATGGCGATATCGAACTGCTGACGCGGAATCAATTCCTTGAGCTTCTCGCATATACGGCGCCCGAACGAGTATGCATTATCCACGTGAATCAGCGCTGACAAAGCATCTACGGATTCGCCATTGAGCAGGATATCCAGCTTCACGAGATGCGCTGGCTTGTAATCGGTGATATGGTAATCGAAGGAGGCATAACCTTTGGAAATGCTCTTCAGCTTGTCGTAGAAGTCAAAGACAATCTCACCGAGCGGCAGGTCGAAAGTCAGTTCCACACGGTTGGCGGCCACATACATTTGGTTCACCAACGTGCCGCGCTTGTCAATACAGAGTTTTATGACCGACCCGATGTAGTCGTCTTTGGTGATAATCTGCGCGCGGATGTAGGGTTCCTCCACATGGTCGATTTCGTTCGGTGCAGGCATCCCCGACGGGTTATAGACATCCAACCACTGTTTCTTGGTAGTCAGGACTTTGTAGGAAACATTCGGCACCGTAGCGATGACATCTTGGTCGAACTCGCGGTCGAGACGCTCCTGGATAATCTCCATGTGCAGCAGTCCGAGGAAGCCGCAACGGAATCCGAAACCCAACGCCAAGGAAGACTCTGGGACGAACGTCAACGAAGCGTCGTTAAGTTGTAATTTCTCCAAAGAAGCACGCAATTCCTCGTATTGGTCGGCTTCGGTGGGGTAAATACCGGCGAAGAGCATCGGTTTCACCTCCTGGAAACCCTCGATGGCCGTTTCGCAAGGTCTATCCACGTGCGTAATCGTATCGCCGACCTTCACCTCCGTGGAGGTCTTGATGCCAGTGATGAGATAACCCACGTCGCCCGCCGAAAGTACATCCTTAGGCACGCGGTCCATTTTGAGGATGCCGATTTCGTCAGCGTCATATTCGTGCTTGGTGGCAAAAAACTTCACCATGTCGTGCGTGCGGATAGTGCCGTTGAAGATGCGGAAATAGGCGATAATGCCCCGGAAGGAGTTGAAGATGGAGTCGAAGATGAGAGCCTGCAGCGGTGCCTCGGGATCACCTTTCGGAGCAGGGATGCGTTCAATGATGGCCTCCAGAATTTGCTCCACGCCCTGACCCGTCTTGCCGGAAGCCTCGATAATATCGTCCACACCACAGCCGAGCATGTCGATAATCTGGTCCTTGACCTCTTCGGGCATGGCGGCCGGCATATCCATCTTGTTCAACACCGGAATGATCTCCAAATCGTTGTCAATCGCCTGATAGAGGTTGGAAATAGTCTGAGCCTGAACACCTTGCGTGGCATCCACCAGCAGCAGTGCCCCCTCGCATGCGGCGATGGAACGGGAGACCTCATAGGAGAAGTCCACGTGGCCGGGGGTGTCAATCAGGTTGAGAATGTATTTCTCACCGTTGTAGAGGTACTCCATCTGGATGGCATGGCTCTTGATGGTGATGCCGCGTTCGCGCTCCAAGTCCATATCGTCCAGCACCTGATCCTGAAATTCCCGGTCAGTGACGGTCTTGGTATATTGTAGCAGCCGGTCGGCCAACGTGCTCTTGCCGTGGTCGATATGGGCGATAATGCAGAAGTTTCGGATATTTTTCATTTATCGTAATTGTCATTATTGTAGAGACGCGGTGCACCACGTCTCTACGATTATTTGTCGAGGTCGAAATGCAAATCGTGTCCCATTTTCGCCTGTTTGGTGCGCAGATAACCTTCGTTAATCTTATTCGGTTTGATAATAATCGGGACGGTTTCGACGATTTGGATGCCATGAGCGGAGAGACCGACGCGTTTAGCAGGGTTGTTGGTGATGAGGCGGACGTTGGTGGCTTTGAGGTCGCGGAGAATCTGCGCTCCCACACCATAGTCGCGCTCGTCGGCCTTGAAGCCGAGTTCGAGGTTGGCCTCCACGGTATCGCGGCCGAGTTCTTGTAAGTGGTAGGCTCTCAGCTTGTTGATAAGCCCGATGCCACGGCCTTCCTGACTCATGTAGAGCACCAGACCTTTGCCTTCCTTATCGACCATCTCCATGGCGCGATGCAGCTGTTCGCCGCAGTCGCACTTGCAGGAGCCGAAGATGTCGCCGGTGGCGCAAGAAGAGTGTACGCGAACCATCACAGGTTCGCCGTCTTCCCAGTCACCCTTCTTGAGGGCCAGATGGGTGGCGCCGTTGTTGAGCTGCGTGTAGGCAATCAGCTTGAAATCACCCCATTGCGTGGGCAGGTTGACCTCCTGCTCGCGGCGGATGAGAGTTTCCTTCTCCAGACGGTATTCGATGAGTTTCTCGATGCTGGTGATGGTGATGCCGTATTCCTCAGCCACTTGCAGCAGCTCGGGCAGGCGGGCCATGGTGCCGTCGGGGTTGATGATCTCGATGAGGGCGCCCACCGGTTCAAGCCCGGCGAGTTTCAGCAGATCGACAGTGCCTTCGGTATGACCGGCGCGAACCAACACACCGCCGTCGCGAGCGCGCAAGGGGTTCACATGTCCCGGGCGGCCGAAGTCGGAGGCCTTCATCGATTTGTCGGCCAGCGCGTTGATGGAGGCGGCGCGGTCGTGCATGGAGACACCCGTCGTGCAACCGTGACCGAGAAGATCGACGGTGACGGTGAAGGGGGTCTCGTGGATGGAGGTGTTGTTGGAGACCTGCATCTCGAGGTCGAGTTCGCGGCAGCGTTCGCTGGTCATGGGCACACAGAGCACACCGCGACCGCGGGTAAGCATGAAATTGACCTTCCCGGCGTCAATATGTTGGGCGGCAATGATGAAATCGCCTTCGTTTTCGCGTTCCTCGTCGTCCACCAGGATGACGAACTTCCCGGCCTTCAGATCCTTGATGGCCTGTTCGATGGATTGTAATTTAGACTCTTGCATATCGTTTCTTTACCTTGTCTCTAAAATTTGGCAAAGATACGATTTTTTTGGATGCGGCAACCGTACTATCTGACACTGGCGAACGGACACTCCTATAAGTGCTGGGGAATCCCGCGATGTTCAAAGCGCCTGCGCGGGGCCTGGGGCTCGCGTAGGATTTTGTGGCCTACTCGCTTGGGGATTAGCAGCGCTGATTTCAGATGAAATACGCGCCAATGGTTTTGGTAAACGCACTCGGGATTTTTCGCGAACCGCCTCAACGACCGGCCGCAGCTCATCCACGTCGCCAAACGCCATTACGGGTTCTATAACGACGGGATGCGTGCCGCTGATGGGAAGGAGGAAAATGGCTATTTGACAACCACTTTTTGGATGAATTCTATGCCGTCAGAATCCTTCACATGCACAACATACACGCCCGAAGGCAAGTGGTCGAGGGAAACGGGGGATGCATCACATTCCTTCACAATTCGCCCTTGCATGTCGCACAACGTAATATTCGCTACCCTTCCACCTTCTTTCACCTCGACAAACAGAACGTCAGAGGCAGGATTAGGGTATATCTTGACATTATCGGTTTCATAACGGGACACCCCGCTTGTTGAATTTATGTCCAGATGGTTGTACAAAAAATCACGGGCGATATTAAAACACTGGTCAAATTTTTCCATTATCAGGTTGCCATTCTCCGCGCTATAGAAATTGTGTTTCTCTCCTTCGAAGGGATGAAACTCGTAGTCTTCAATCCCGAGGTCGGAAAGGTGGTTTGCGATGGCGTACGATCCATACATGTATGGGAAAATTGGTAACGGCAGAGAGGAATAGCAATATCCGGAATCGAAGGGTACCACATTGTCCGCAGTGCCATGAATCATGCAAAGAGGGACATATTCATCAACGTCAATGACATTAACATCAAGCACTCCTCCCCACTGTGCCACCGCACCGGCCACCTTTGAAGAAAAACCAGCGTATTCGAGATAGCCGGAGCTGTTTATTGGCCCCAAATCCGGAAAATCGAATGTTACATCAGGTCTTTCCTCGTCCGACATGAAAATCTCGTTCAGCGTGGCAATGGAACCAGCGGAATTGCCCAAGAGAAATATATTGTTCGTGTCGATGCGATATTCCTGACAGTATGCCTTGAAATAGCGAATGGCTGAACTTACATCCTGGGAGGCCATATAGGCATCTCGGATAAGCGAGCCTGAACTGATGGACAGTATCGGAAGCAGGCGATAATCAATGGAGGCGGCTGCATATCCGTGTTTGGCAAAACGAGTGCAGTATTCCACCATGTCGCTCCAGTCTCTATTTCCCGCCACGAACGCGCCTCCGAAAACGGTAATCACTAACGGGCGGGCTGAAAGTGTGTCTCCGAAAGGCTCGTAGAAATCAAGGTACAGCGTGGTGGGCAATATTTGATCTTCTCCCACGACGCTACTGAAAGGGATTTCGGTGGTTGTCGTCACATCCCCAAACACAGGACTGGCATAGCGGCTACCGATTTGGGCGAGCAGTGTGGCGGGAAACAGCAGACACGCCACAATCAACAATATTGAATACGATTTTCTGTTTGACATCTCTATTTGTTTATGAATAATTAAACAATCAATGGAACTGCATCAGGTACGCTTTGATGAACCCGTCGAGGTCGCCGTCCATCACCGCGTTGACGTTGCCGGTCTCGTATTGCGTGCGCAAGTCCTTCACGAGCTTGTAGGGCTGCATCACGTAGCTGCGGATCTGGCTTCCCCACTCGATACGCTTCTTGGAACTCTCGATTTCGTTGAGCTTCTCGCGCTTCTTCTCCAACTCGATCTGGTAGAGCTGCGATTTCAGCATCTGCATGGCCTTCTCGCGGTTCTGTGACTGCGAGCGCGTCACTTGGCATTCGATGATGATGCCCGTGGGATGGTGGTGCAGGCGCACGGCCGTCTCCACCTTGTTGACGTTCTGCCCGCCGGGACCGCTGCTGCGGTAAGTGTCCCACGAAATGTCCGCCGGGCTGACCTCAATCTCGATGTCGTCGTTGATGATGGGATAGGCGAACACGGAGGCGAAAGAGGTATGTCGCCGCGCCGCTGAATCGAAGGGGGAGATACGCACCAAACGATGCACGCCATTCTCGCTCTTGAGATAACCGTAAGCGTAGGAGCCCTCGATTTCGATGGAGGCGGACTTGATGCCGGCCACGTCACCTTCCTGACGGTCAATGAGTTTCACGGAGAAATTGTGCCGTTCCGCCCAGCGCATGTACATACGCAGGAGCATCTCGGCCCAGTCGCAGCTTTCGGTGCCGCCCGCGCCCGAGTTGATGTTCAGAATCGCGTCGAAGGAGTCCTCCTCGTCGCGCATCATGTTCTTGAACTCCAGCTTCTCCACGGCCTCCATCGTCTTGTTGTAGGCCTCGTCGAGTTCGGCTTCCGTGGCATCGCCCGATTGCTGGAACTCGCTGACTACCAGCAGTTCATCATTTAGTTCGGCAGCCCTGTAGTAGTCGGCCACCCACGCTTTGATGCCGCTGATTTCTTTCAGCAACTTCTCGGCGGCCTTGGGGTCGTCCCAGAAGCCATCTTTCTGTGTGATTTCTTCTTTTTCTTTAATTTCCTGTTCTTTGGCATCTACGTCAAAGATACCTCCTTAGCTCACTGAGCCTCGTTTGAACCGCTTTGATTTGGTCGTTGGTTGTCATTTTATCAAATTATGAATGATGAATTATGAATGATGAATAAAAGAGAACGCTGAGTATTTTCATTTTTAACAAGGGCGCAAAAATACAACATTTTTCCGAACCGTCATTTCAGGAGTTGGCGGGCGACTTTGCAGAGGAGTTCGTGGGTGGTGAATTTCTCGCGAGTGATCATGTCCTTCGGCATCAAGGTGGCGATGAACTGCATGAACGGCACGTAACTGGAATATATATCTTGTGTTTTCTGCTTAATTTTAATAGGCATCATATAGGGAGCTGTCCCTGTACGACAATCCCCGTCATAACATTCAAAGACCAGTTTTTCCCCATGACTGTTGGTAAGCTGGATGGTCAATTCGCTAGTGGACGTACAAGCAGGACTGGACGGAACCATTAGAATGGTGGTAAGCAAACTGTCGCTGATTTGGAGAATCGTGTCGCAGGCCCATTGACGGGAAGCAGGATCACGCCGAGAGCAATCGAAAGCGAAATCCCAATTACCGAGGGCATCCCGCATTTTGTCTAAATCCGCATCGGTAATGACAAACTGACTCCAGGAAACCGCCTGGTCATAATGTTCGTTAAAGTCGCGGAGAAGCGTCTCCAGCTCATCCGCTGAAAAAGTCCAGCGACGCGTCGGCCAATTTTCCACCACCGAATCGCCTCCATCATAAACCGTTATACCATAAATTCGTTCATAGGAATCCTTCTGAACAAACTTGCGACCCGATCGACGATATTCAATCTGCTGTGTCGCACCGCCCCCACAACCTGACGTGGATGCTTTAATCAAGAGCGATTTCACAGGATACTTCAAGAAACCATCAAGCGGTCTGGCAGACCGTTCAGACACCCCAACCGGGTTTTCATTCTCGGTCGGCTGCGCACACAACGAGTCCCCCAACATAAAGGAAACAAGTACGGCAAACCACAACAAATACTTCATTCCCAGAACAGTTCGTTTAACTGTTAACTACTAACTGCTAACTGCTAACTATCCCACGATCCCCGACACAAGGATAATCACCAGTGCAATCGGCGCCACGAATCGCAGGATAAAGTAATAGAGTTCGAAGAATTTGCTCTTCAACGCGCCGCCGTTGGTAATCTCGTCCCTGACTTCGACTTTCGGGTAGAACCAGCCGAGGAAGATGGTCGTCGCCAATGCGCCGATGGGCATCAGGTAGGAGGCGGTAAAGAGGTCGAAAAGATCGAAAATAGTGCGGTCGAAAAGGGTCCAATGCTTGATCGGGCCGAACGACAGCGTGCAGAAAATGCCGATCACAAAGATGCATATCATACTGCTAATGGAGCTTTTGCGGCGACTCCAGTGGAATTCCTCCACTGTGAAGGCCACGATAATCTCCTGCAGGGAGATAGTGGAGGTGAGGGCGGCAATACCCAACAAGATGAAAAACACGGCGGCGAACAATCCGCCCATAGGCATGCTGTTGAAAACGTTGGGCAACACCACATAGACGAGTTGCGGACCGCTGGCAGGGTCCATCCCGAAGGAGAAGACCGCCGGGAAAATCACCACACCCGCCAAAATCGCCACCATGAGGTCGCAAACGGATATCCAGAGACTGGTTTTGAAAAGCGAGTCTTCCTTGCGGATATAGGAACCGTAGGTCACCATCGCGCCCATGCCAAGACTGAGAGAGAAAAACGACTGTCCTAACGCGCCTAACACGCCCGCACCTGTCAGCTTGCTGAAATCGGGCTCGAAGAGGAATTGCAATCCCTCTTTCGCGCCGGGCAACGTCAATGAACGGACAACCATCAGCAACAACAGAACAAAGAGCACTGGCATCAGAATCTTGGAAATCTTTTCGATGCCTTTCTGCACTCCAAAGGAAATCACTAACGCCGTAAGCATCAGGAAACAGAATTGATACAGCAACGGCCAAAACGAGCCCGCGGTGAAAGAGGAGAAGGCATCGGCGACCTCGTTGGGTGTCAGCCCGGACAGACGGTTGGTACACGACAAGACGATGTAGTTGAGTGTCCAGCCGGCCACCACGCTGTAGAAGGCATATATGAGGACAGCCGCCAGTATGCTGAAATAGCCGATGGTGGCCCACCCCTTCTTCCGTTCCAATTTCTTGTACGCGCCTACCACATTGCTCTGCGTCCGGCGACCAATCACAAACTCGGTCATCATCAACGGGATGCCGATCGCTAACACGAAAAACATGTTGACGAGCAGGAACGCCCCGCCGCCGTTCTGACCTAACATATAGGGGTAGCGCCAGATGTTACCCAGTCCGACGGCACCGCCTGCCGCGGCTAAAATCGCTCCTATGCTTGAGGTAAAACCTCTTGATTCGTTGTTGTCCATTGCTTATGTATTATAATCCAAATTCGTAATAACCACCCCGCCCTTCGGGCACCCCTACAAAGGAGGGGAATGGTCCTTCGACCGTTATTTATTACGATAATCGTCGGGCGTATGCAATACGCTCCCTATCTTCATCTTATCATCGCGCATTCATCGCCATGTAGAGCCGTCATAATATGGCGGCTCTACATCCGCAGCCAGCGGAAAATCGTCTTCCATGAGGGTTTCTTGCCGTAGGTCATGATGCCGATGCGATAGATTTTGGCGGCAAACCAGATGCAGAAGATGAGGAACGCGAGCGCCAGACCCATTGACAGAAGCAGTTCCCATGCGTGCACGCCGGAGGGCAGCCGCACCATCATCGCAATGGGCGAAGTGAGCGGAATCATGGAGAGCCAAAAAGCCAACGTCCCGTCGGGATTGGTCGCGATGCTTGGCACAAACACGATGGCCAAAATCAGCGGAATGGTGATGGGCATCGTGTACTGCTGCGAGTCGCTCTCGTTGTCAACCACGGAGCCGGTGGCCGCGTAGAGCGTCGAGTAAATCAGGTAACCGACAATGAAGAAAAAGACGAAACTGACGATAATGACCCCGAACGAGACGGCAAAGTAGTTTTGAATCATCGTGAAGATATTGTCGGGTGCAACGTCGATGGAGGCCGTGTTCGGCAGGTTGACGCCCGGCGTCTCCGCTATCGTCTCCATCGTGTCGGGACGGAAAAGGTCGGGTGCGGCGAGCTGTATGCCCAAGAGAATGGCCCCGGACAAGGCCGCCCAGATGACCAGCTGCGTCAGTCCCACCATGGCGATGCCCACAATCTTGCCGACGAGCAGCTGCGTGGGCTTCACCGACGAAAGCAGCACTTCGACGATACGGTTCGATTTCTCCTCCAACACGCCGCGCAACACCTGACTGGCGAACAGAATGATAATGAAGTAGATGATGATGCCGCACATCATGCCGAATATTTGATTGACTTCGGCATCGTGCTCTTTCTCGGCGCCCTTTTCGTCAATCTGGATGGTGGTGGACTCCGCCTTCGCCAGTTTCTGCATGTCCTCAAACCGCGTCGGGTCGATGTGCAGCGAATCCTTCAACAGCTGGTTGAAGAAAATGTCGTCCATCTGGTTCTCCACTTCCGACTGCAACCCGGAAGGCAGGTTCTTCCTATAGTAAATATTGGACCTCACGCCCTGCGAGTTCGACAGAATCTGCAGCACCACGTCATAGTCCTGGTCGAACGCCTCATTCTTGATTTGCTCAATGTCGCCCGACCGGTAGCTGAACTCATAGTGGTCGTTGTCGGTAAAGTTATTGATGAAGACCTCGCTCTCATCGACCACCAGGATTCGGGAGTACTGCTTTTGCTCATTCATCACAATCAGCAGGGCGGGCAGCACAATCATGGCCACGAGCAAAATCGGCATCAGGATAGTGATAATGATGAACGATTTTTTCTGGATGCGCGTCAAATATTCGCGCGAGATAATGAGTAGGGTCTTATTCTTCATGGCTCGGTTGTTGGTTGGCACGCTCCACCTGCTCGATGAAAATCTCGTTCATGGTGGGCATTATCTCGTTAAAAGCATGTATTTCAGCATATTGCATAAACAATTGCAACAAGTCGTTGGATGTTCGCGTGTCGGGAATCTTAATCTCCAAACGAGTATAGAATTTATTGGTGTGCTGCGAACAAACTTGATACTGTTGGTTCTCAAGCTGGTGCAACAATGTGTTCGAAACATCGGTTGTTTCAACAGAGAAGAGATTCTTCTTGAAACGGTTTTTCACCTCGAAGATGTCGCCTTCCAGGATTTTGCGTGAGCGGTTGATGAGCGCGATATGGTCGCAGATTTCCTCCACGGATGCCATGTTGTGTGTGGACAGCACAATGGTCGTGCCTTCTTCCTTCAGTTTTAAGACTTCCTCTTTCAGCAGGTTGGCATTGATAGGGTCAAATCCGCTGAACGGTTCGTCGAGAATCAGGAACGAGGGTTTGTGCAAAATAGTGGTGATGAACTGCACCTTCTGCTGCATACCTTTGGAGAGTTCTTCCACGGGCTTGTTCCACCAGTCCATCATGCCGAATTGCTCGAATTTTTCACGCAGCCGTGTGTAAGCCTCCTGACGGTCAAGTCCTTTGAGGCGGGCGAGATACATCGCCTGCTCGCCGGTCTTCATCTTCTTGTACAGACCACGCTCTTCAGGCAGATAGCCCATGTCATAGACATCGTCGGCAACCATTGGATGCCCTTTAAAGAGAACTTGCCCTTTATCGGGAGCGGATATGCGCATAAGAATGCGAATCAGGGTCGTCTTGCCGGCACCGTTGGGACCCAACAAGCCGAAAACACAACCCTGTGGTACGGAGAGCGAGACACTGTCAAGTGCCTTGAAATCTCCGTAGCATTTCGTAATATCCTGGACATCAATTATATTCATACAGCAGGATTTGCGTTTTTCTTCTTTTTCTTCTTCTTGCCCGGCTGCGGCGTAACGTAGAAAGCCTGGTTGGAGTTGGCTATATTGAGCAGTTCTTTGGTGTTCGCAAACGTGAAATCCTCGGGAACCGCAATCCGCCCCTCGGAAATCTCCGAAAGTTGGTGACGAATCAACTGGTCGTTTACAGAGTTACGGTTATAGGTCAAATACATCATTTTCAGATGGTTGGCCAACATCGGCGCATATTGGGCTCGAACCTCCTCGGGATATTCGGACACCGTGCGAATCATGTTCTGGATATTCACCCCGTACGTGCGGAACTTCACGCGATTCTTGTTGTTGTAGGAGGGCTTGTCCATCTTCCGCTCCGACGTGTCAGGCACCGGCTTGGGATACGGCGAATCCACATCCAACTGGTAATCAGACATAATGAAGAGGTGGTCCCACAACTTGTTCCAAAAATCGTCGTTGTTGCGCTCCACTTCGGCGGAATTTTCCTTGGAATTGACAATATCGCTCATAATACGCACGATGGCGTACGCTGTATTTGTGCGCTTTGCACGATCTTCAATCTTCACACATTCTTCGACAAGTTTCTGGATATTTCTTCCATACTCCCTGATTATAAGTTTGTTACGCTTAGTATTATATTCAATCATAGACTGATTTTACGTTTTCAAATTAGAGGCGCAAATGTACACAAATTTTAAATATACCCAGACATCATGAAATTGCCGCATGTAGAGACGGGGCATGCCCCGTCTCTACAAATAACAGAAAGACAAGTTTTTCTATTTCCCTTCGCGTTTCAGGATAATCAGCACCGTATAAATCAAGATTTTAACATCCATCAACAAGGACATATTTTCAATGTAGAGAATGTCCCAGCGAAGGCGTTCCACCATCTGATCGACGTTCTCGGCATATCCGAAGCGCACCTGCCCCCACGAAGTGATGCCGGGCTTGATGCCGAGCAGCAGCTGGTAATAGGGCGCACGCTCCACAATCTGGTCGATATAGAACTGCCTTTCCGGACGTGGGCCCACCAACGACATATCGCCGCGCAACACGTTGAAAAACTGCGGGGTCTCATCCAAACGGTACTGCCGCATGAACTTCCCGAACGCCGTTATGCGGGGATCGTTGTCGGAGGAGAGCATCGGGACATCGTTTTCGGCATGTTCGCACATGGAACGGAACTTGATGATATTGAACGGTTTGCCGAGATAGCCAATGCGTTCCTGCAAGTAAAAAACCGGCCCCGGTGACGACCGTTTCACCCCGATAGCGAGGAAGAGATAGACCGGCAACAGCAGGATGATGGCGATGAGCGACAGCAGAATGTCGCATCCGCGCTTCACGAAACGCTGCCACGTAGGCAGATATTCCGGCGTAACAGAAATCAGCGGCTCGTCGAGCACGGAGGAGGTCTTCACCGAGCCCATCAGCACGTCATGCTCCTGCGGCACCATGCTGACGGTCAAATTATGGTTGCGACGCACGAGCGCGAGCACCTGCTGCACGTACTTGCGCTGTCCGTTGTGCAACGCTACAACAATCTCCTCGACATGCTGATTCTCAACCACCTGACTCATATCCGAAATCGTTCCGACACAGGGTAATTTCCCCTCCATCATGTCAGGATGCGTGTCGTCCACGCGGATGTAGCCGATGAAAAAGTGACCGGAGCGCGGATTCTGCTGCAACACGGTCTCGTAAGCCTTTACCGCCATCTCGTCATGTCCCACTATGATAGTGTTGAAGCCAATCTGGCCATTGTGGATGCGCTTGTTGATGTACGATGTGATCGATACACGCGGGATATACGTCAGCAAGAACTGCCAGAAAAAGAGGAAAAGCAGGTATTTCACGTAATCGTGGGGCGAGGTCACAATATCGTCAAGGATGAAGACGAAAAAGAAGATGAGACACCCTAAAAGCGTCACCCCGATGGTGGTTACCAGCTCATCGAGTCTCGACTTGCGATAAATCTTGTTGTAATAGCCAAAAAAAGCGTGAAAAAAAATCCAATAGAGCGGATAAAGCACCAAACCAAGCCAGAATTTGGAATCGGCACGCATGGCGGTCAGAATGGTCGCGAAATCCGCCGATTCCCCGACATGCTTACGATACATATAGAGCCCCGCCCAGGTGATGAGGGCTGCCAACAAATCGAAAAACAGGTAAACACAGGTCAGCTTGGCTTTGTTCATAAGCGCTATGCGGTACGAATGTAGAGCACCTTTATATCATCAATATACACATTGGAAACCTTCCCTTTTTCACCCGCACCGGAGAGCACCAGCGTTGCATCGGTCACGCTTCCCGATGAGGCATAGTAGTTCTGAATCGTGGTGCTCATGTCGAAATGAATCGTCTTCCATTCGTTGGGTGAGGCATAGAAGCCGCCGAGGGAATAGGCCATGTGCGGGTTGCTTGCCGTAGACATTTTCATGGCGACATCCACATCGCAATCGGTTTTGTAAGTGATTTCCAATATCACGCGTGCATGACCCACCGGCACGGCGAAGGACGAGGAGAGAATGTCGAAACTCAAGCCTGTGGAGTCGGACATCGTGAGCGCGCCCACATTCTTGCCGTCGTAGGCGGTAGGCAGTAGGTTCAGCTTGCTTCTGGAAGTGTCGCTGGGGGTGAACGGCGTGCTGTTCGAGAATGTGTGGAAAAAGGGGATGCGGGTGTACTCGCTGTAAATATACTTCGGAGGATTCTGATCCGCCTCGTAGGTGGTACCCTTCTGAAGTACCACCTTTTGGCGGCAGATGTTCAGGAAAGGATACCCCCATATCGTGTTGGCCATACCCGTCATCGGGAACGCCGGAAGGAGCACCAGCGTGCTCGTGTCCGTACTGTTGACACCCAACACGGGCACCTTGCAGGGAAGTTCCCAACAACCCAGGTTCTTGTTGTTCACATACACAGTCACATGGGTGAACTTATGCCGTTTGAGCGCATCCAAATGCTCCTGGTCGTAATTTTCGTTGTGCATCTCGTTGTAGTTGCTCACATCAATGCAGTCCGCAAGCGTCTCCTTGGTGATATGGAGATACACCGGGGTCAGGTCTGTTTCCTTGCAGGAATTGAAAAAAAGTGTTACCGATAAAAAGCTGATTATTAGGTAAATATATTTTCTCATATTCTAAATTTAATATCCCCATAACGATAAAGTTCGGATTATATTGCACAATTGAAAAAAAAATCGTTTTTTTGCGGCCATGAAAAATAAGACATCATCCCAAGCTCTCGGCTACATTGCCATCCTATTTGCCATGCTCTTTTGGGGCATGAGTTTCGTATGGATCAAACACCTGTTAAACAACAACTTCCCCGTTTTCACCATCGTTTTTATACGGTTGGTTTTGGCCTCGGCAGTTTTTATCACATTGCTAAAATTGCAAAAAAAATTGCAAAAAATCGAGCGTGAAGATTACAAAAATTTTCTGCTTCTCGCCTTTTTTGAGCCTTTCCTCTACTTTATCGGGGAAGATTTCGGACTGCAGCAGGTGGATGCCAGCTTCGCGGCCGTCATCATCGCTCTCATCCCCATCGTGATCACCATTACCATGTACTTTTCCGAACATGCACCCATCCGATGGGAATTCATCGTGGGCACGTTGGTCTCCGTGGTGGGCGTGCTGATGTTGACCATGAGCACCGGCGGACACATCGAATTCAACCTGAAAGGGACACTGCTGCTCGGCGTTGCGGTATTGGCGGCCAGCGGCTACAGCGTGCAGCTCACCCGACTGCTCAAAAAATACACACCTGCCACCGTGACCACCTGGCAGAATTTCATCGCCATCCCGATGTTCCTGCCCTTCGTCCTCATTTTCGATATCAAACAATGGGGCAGTCTCAGCTGGAACTTCGGCAACATCTCCAGCCTCGTCTGCCTTGCTTTGCTCTGCTCCGCCTGCGCCTACATGCTCTACTCCTACTCTGTGAAGCAGCTCACCGTCAGCAAGACTTGCGTTTTCACCAACCTCATCCCCATCGTCACCCTCCTCGTGGCCTCCGCCATCGGCCAGGAGACCTTCACGCAGACCAAATTCTGGGGCATCGTGGTCATCGTTATCGGCGTGACATTCAGCCAAATGACAATAAAACGAACATGAAAAAACGAACATACTTATTCTTATTGACAATTCTCTGCGCCATGTTCGCGCAGGCGCAGACCTCGCGCGTGTCGATGTCGGGCACCGTGATGGATGCCGCCAACGGGGAGAGCATGATGGGCGTTTACGTCATCCTCACCGACCTGGCGAACCCGTCGAACGTGCAAGGCGGCGTCACCAACCAAGCCGGCTACTACTCCGTGTCAGTGCCGGCCGGCCGTTACAAACTATCCGTCAACTATTTAGGGTACAAACCAGTAGAGGACACCATCATTCTCAACAAGAGCGTAACACGACACTTCGAGCTGTTACCGACGGTCATTGAGGGCGAGGAAGTGGTGATTCAAGGCGAGCGCGGCGACGTGAACGTCACCAGCGGCGACGTGGGGCGCATGGAGCTGGACATCCAGACCATCAAGGCGCTGCCCGCGCTCATGGGCGAGGCCGACATCATCAAGTCCATCCAGCTGCTGCCGGGCGTACAGTCGGGCGGCGAGGGCAACTCCGGGTTCTACGTGCGCGGCAGCGGCACCGACCAGAACCTCATCCTCCTCGACGAGGCCACCATCTACAACCCCGACCACCTTTTCGGCTTTTTCTCCATCTTCAACGCCGACGCCGTGAAGAGCATCGAGCTCATCAAGTCGGGCATGCCGGCCTACTTCGGCGGCCGCGCGGCCTCCATCCTCAACATCTACCAGAAGGAGGGCAACCTCAAGAAATTCGAGGTCGACGGCGGGCTCGGGCTCATCTTCTCGCACCTCACCGTGCAAGGGCCCATCAAGAAAAACCGCTGCTCGTTCCTCATCTCCGCCCGCCGCACCTACGCCGACCTGCTCATCCAGCCGTTCCTCAAGAAAGACAGCCCGATGAAGGGCACCAACTTCTATTTCTACGACATCAACGCCAAGTTCAACGTCATCATCAACCCGAGGCACCGGCTCTATTTCGGAGCCTACTACGGCAGCGACGTGTATGGTTTCAAATCGAAGAGCCAGTTGACCAAGATGTCGTTTTCGTGGAGCAACGCAGCAGCTTCGGCACGATGGAACTGGCTCATCGCCAACCAGTTGTTCCTCAACACATCCGCCACATTCAGCTACTACGACTTCGGCACCGAGATGCGCATCGACCCCTACTCGTTCAAACTCTCTTCGGGCGTGCGCGACTACAGCCTCAAGAGCGAGCTCACCTGGATTCCCACCCCGCAGCACAACATCCGCTTCGGCGTCCACAATGTGCTGCACCACTGTCTGCCCGGCAAATTCGACGTACAGGCGGGCACGGGCAACGAATTCGACATGCCGGCGCAGCAGCACTACTTCGGCAATGAGCTGGCTATTTACGCCCACGACGAATGGGACATCACCCGTCGCTGGAGACTTAACTTCGGCTTGCGCTACACCAACTTCCTCCACCTTGGCGAATTCAAACGCAATGTGCTCGATGATTTCGGGCATGTTGTCGACTCCATCGTCTACAAGCCCGGAGAGATTGTCGCGCAGTACAACCGTGTCGAGCCTCGTTTAGCAGTGCGCTTCATGATTGACTCAACAACATCCTTAAAAGCCTCTGCTACATTGAATTACCAGTTTATGCACCAGATTTCCATCGCCACCATCTCGCTGCCGACGGATGTCTGGATGCCCTCCACCGAACTTCTCAAGCCACAAACTGTGTTGCAGTTCTCGTTGGGCGTTTTCAAAAACTTCCATCAGAACATGTTCGAGACATACGTCGACCTCTATTACAAGCAGATGTACAATTTGGCGGAATACCGTGACGGGTTGGACTTCAGCAGTCTCACCCAAAATCCCGACCAGCAGTACGTTTTCGGCAAAGGCTGGTCGGCCGGAGCGGAGTTCTTCGTCAAGAAGACAAAAGGACGCTTCACCGGTTTCATCGGCTACACGTTAGGGTTCACGCGGCGGCAGTTCGACGAACTCAATGGCGGCAAACCCTACTGGGCGAAATACGACCGCCGGCACGACGTTTCCATCAGTCTGTCCTACGAAATCCTGCGCAACAAGCTGAGAGTGTCTGCGTTATGGGTTTATCAGTCGGGCAACACGATGACCGTGCCGTTGGGCTACTATATCTATATGGGTTCGGTGGTGACGGAATGGAGCGACCGCAACGAGTACCGCGTGAAACCCTACCACCGACTCGACATTTCGGTGGACTGGACCATCAAGAAGACCAGCAAATTCGAAACGGGCCTGAACTTCTCCGTTTACAATGTCTACAACCGTCAAAACCCGTTCCTCGTCTTCTTCGAGACCTCGATGAGCACCAACAACGGCGAAATCACCAGCATGGAAATGCAGAACCATGCCTACCAGATGAGTCTGTTCCCGATCATCCCGTCGATTATGTGGACGTTCAGGTTTTAGACTTGAGACTTAAGACTTGAGACTTGAGACTTAAGACTTGAGACTTGAGACTTAAGACTTGAGACTTGAGACTTAAGACTTGAGACTTGAGACTTAAGACTTGAAACCTGAAACTTGAAACTAAAAAAAGAGTTTCCGGTGTGGAAACTCTTTTTTTGTGTATTACCGTTTCGCGATTGGCGCGCCGCCGCTTTGTATCCAGTCGGCGGCGGTTTCGATGATGTTGTCTATGCCCGTAGCAGCCGCATCGGCGTCAAGCTTAACACGCACATCTGGCGGAACACCGTTCTCGTAGTTGCCGCCGTCAAGGCCGATGGTGCGGGAGCATCTGAAGCGGTAGGTCCAGCCGTTGGGCAACATACCGCCGTTGGGCAGCCCTGTGCCACCACCAGTATAGTCGCCGAAGAGCTTCACATTATCAAACGCCTGGGTGCAGAGCGAAAAGAAGGACGTTGCGCTGAAGGAACCGCGGTCGATGAGCACCGCCACCGGCTTGGTGTATGGTTCATCCAGGCAGCTGGACTTTGGCGCATAATAGGTCACCGGTGCAGTGAAGTCGTTATGGGCTGGTCCTGCCTTGTGCTGCACGGTGTAGAGTGGTTGTTCGTGGCAGTCGAACATACTGACCAGACGGGTCACGTTCGTACTGCTGCCACCCCCATTCTGCCGGAGGTCAAGAATAAGACCGTCGCAGTCTTTATAACGATCCGTGATGTACTTCAGGTCATCTTCACTGATTTTTGACGAGAACGAGGAATAGCGGAGGTAGGCCACCTTGCCGTCGCGAATGGCGTTGTGCTTGATGGCACCAGTCTGATGATAGACCAAGGTCAGATAATGCTGCAAAATCACATTCTCATTGAAGTAATTGTACTCGCTCATCCAATACGAAATGGTATCACTGCGCATGATGTCGAAATCACTGATGAGATTGGTGTGGCCGTCGCGCAGCGTGTTGAGCATGGCAGCGCAGACACTGAAGAGGCTGTCATCGGACATCCCGTCATAAACCATTGGACGATAGACCGTATGGACAGAGTCCCAGTCCACCCCCTTGACATCAAAAAAGGTGTACAGTTGATCAACCCGGTTCCAAAGATATTCGAACACGTTGACCGGATCATCGCTCTCGTCCGGCTTCATAAAAGCCTTTTCGCAAGAGGTAAAAGCAACTGCCAACAGGCATGCTAAAATAAAAATATAGCTTTTTTTCATAGTCTTATTAATGAATTTTGAACATAAAGGATAATTTGACGGTATGGTAGGCATTGTCGTAGCGATAATACCCCTTCTTGCCTGTGGTGAGGTAGTCCCAGGTGTAGGAGAGACCGATGCGGTTGCCATTACGGAGATTCAGGTTAAAACCGAGGTCCGTGGTGCAACCGGGGAGAAACTTGGCCACCAACGTGTTGGCGCCAAACAGCGCATCGAAAACATTGTTCATGTTATCCACGACGTATGCGAAATCGGGACGGGAGGCAACGGTATACAGCGGCAGGGAGAGATGGACGAAGGCGGTCAGCCAGGGATGCGTAGCATCGGCCTTGTCGTAGGCGAAATCGCATTCCACTCTTTCCTCCGCGCTCAATTCGTGGAAGAGGGAGACCGTGAGGGCGGCATTTTGCAGATCCTCAAGTTGCTTCCATTCCAAGATGTTGTTTGTGGAGGCACCGGTCCAGAAATGCCACCGCTTGACCGAAGGATTCAAGCAGCTGTAAAGGAATTCCAATTTCACAGAATAGGCACTGTTGGAACCATCCACTTTGAAATAATTGGTTTTGTAGCGAGTTCCGAGGAGCTGCAGATGGCAGCGTTTCCATTCGTCGGTGACACCCACCTGTTCCACATCAAGGAAACCGCCGTAGGCGAAGGGGATCGTGCTCTCGTCGAAGCTTTTCGTGCCGCCGATGCCGGCATTGAGGTCAATCCAGAACCTGTTGGGCTCGGAGTTGTAATCATACGTGCTTTGGGCAAACGCGCCTCCGCACAGGGCAACCAAAGCCAAAAGCAGCAACGGTCGCCGGAATAAGTAGATGATTGTCATTTGTATAGGATTTAAACTTTAAGATGGCAAAGATACAAAAAATAGTTTCAGGTTTCAAGATTCAGGTTTCAGGTTTCGTACCAACAACTTAAGACTTTAGACTTATGCCTTTTGCCTAATGCCTTTAAACTTGAAACTTGAAACCTGAAACTTGAAACAAAAAATTCCATACCCTCGCAACATAAAAAAATATTTCGTACCTTTGCGGCTGCAAAATTTATGAGCTTATGGCAACAACAACCATCCTGTATGCGGCTCTGACAGTGGGACTTACGGGTCTCATTGCCGCCGTGGTCTTATTTTTCGTGTCGAAGTTCTTCCACGTGGAGGAAGATCCGCGCATTGATCTGGTGCAGGCGTGCCTGCCGAACGCCAACTGCGGCGGCTGCGGTTTCGCGGGCTGCCGCGCCATGGCCGAGGCCATCGTGAAGAACAACGACCTCAACGTGGCCTACTGTCCGGGCAGCGACACGGACAAGATCGCCGAGATCATGCACCTGAATGCCGTCCTGCACGAGCCTCAGGTCTCTGTGGTGCGCTGCAACGGCACCTGCGAACACGCGCCCATGAAGTCGTTCTATGACTCCGCGCTCACCTGCGCTTTCGCCAACTCCCTGTTCGCCGGCGAGAAGGCCTGCCCCTACGGCTGCCTCGGCTGCGGCGACTGCGTGGCAGCCTGCCAGTTTGACGCCATCCACCTCAACCCTGAGACGCACCTGCCCGAGGTCATTGAGGAGCTCTGCGTCGGGTGCAAGGCTTGCGCCAACGCCTGCCCGCGCGGCGTGCTCGAGATTCGCGACAAGGGCAAGAACCACCGCCGCGTCTATGTGGCCTGCAACAACAAGGAGAAGGGTGCCGTAGCCAAGAAGAACTGCTCCTCGGCCTGTATCGGCTGCGGCAAATGCGCCAAAGTCTGCCCCTTCGAGGCTATCACCGTGGAGAACAACCTCGCCTACATCGACTACCACAAGTGCAAGGCCTGCCGCAAGTGCGTCGCCGAGTGCCCCTCCGGTGCCATCCTCACCGTCGGCTTCCCGCCGAAGAAGGAGTCTCCCGCACCCGAACCGCAAACCGAACCCGTGGCCGAACCCGCCCAGGCGTAAAAAAACATATTCATCGAGCCGCCCCGGCAGGGGCAAAAGCTCGGTAGCCCGGTACAAGGCGCAGCAGCAGTGCCGGGAAAAATGTCAAAGTCAACAATCATTATGGAAAATACAGTCGCATCCATAGAACAACGAATCGAAGAAAACTTCAAGGAAGGCGCACAACAGATCAAAAGCCTGAACCGTAAGACCTTCCGCATGGGCGGTGTCCACCCCGACGCCAACAAGTTCGCCCACTCCGCACCGGTGGAAACCTTCCCCCTGCCCGACGAGGCCGTGGTCTACATGACCCAACACCTCGGCTCCCCCGCCACCCCCATCGTCCAGAAGGGTGACAAGGTGAAGGTAGGACAGCTCATTGGAAAGGCCGAGTCGTTCGTCTGCGCCAACATCCACGCCCCCATCTCCGGAACCGTCGTCAAAATCGACCAGGTGGCCGACATCACCGGCTACAAAAAGCCCGCCATCGTCATCAAGCGCGAAGGCGACGAATGGGACGAGAGCATCGACACCTCGTTGGACATCATCCATGACATCAAGCTCAAGACCAAAGAGGAGATTATCGAGCGCATGAAAGACCGCGGTATCGTCGGTCTGGGCGGCGCCTGCTTCCCGACTCATATCAAGTATATGTTGAAGCCGGAGCAGAAATGCGAATACCTGATCATCAACGCCGCCGAGTGCGAGCCCTACATCTCCACCGACAACCGCGTCATCCTGGAGCGTTGCGAGCAGTGCATGATCGGCATTGAAATCGCGCTCATCGCTTCAGGTGCCCCGAAGGCCATCATCGGCATCGAGGCCAACAAGCCCCGCGCCATCGCCATGCTGATGGAAGCTGCCAAACGCTATCCCAACATCGAAGTGCAGCCGCTGCGCATCAAATACCCGCAAGGCGCCGAAAAACAGCTCATCAAGGCCATCACCGGCCGCAGCGTGCCGAACGGAGCCCTGCCAATTTCCGTGGGCTGCATCGTCAACAACATCACCACGATGTACACCATCTACTTAGCCGTGCAGAAGAACAAGCCGATTGTGCAAACTTACACGACGGTCTCCGGCCGTTCACTGACTCCCGACCAGTGCAAGAACTACCGTCTCCGCATCGGCACCCCGATTCTGAGCGTGTTACAGTCGGTGGGCATCCCCGAGGACACCGGCAAGATCATCTCCGGCGGCCCGATGATGGGCAAGGCCATCGCCAACTTGGGGGCCTACACCGCCAAGGGCATGTCGAGCCTCCTGTTCATGAAGGACGAGGAGAGCGTGCGCGGCGAGGTGCATCCGTGTCTGCGCTGCGGCAAGTGCGTGAGCGTCTGTCCGATGGGCCTCGAACCCTACATGCTGCACACCTTCACGGATCTCAAACGCTGGGACGACACCGAGAAGTACGGCATCATGAACTGCATCGAGTGCGGTTCCTGCTCGTTCATCTGTCCCTCCAACCGCCCGATTCTGGATATGATCCGCGTCGGCAAAGCCAAGACCGGCGGCATCATCCGGGCCCGCAACGCAAAATAATCGAACTTACCTTATTTATCTATAAAAAACGTTTCCGTCGATTGGCGGAAACGTTTTTATTTTACTATAAGACATAACACCGATATAAATTGTAGTAAAAATAGCGACAATTTGTGGTAAAAATAGCGACAACACCTTTTAAAAAGTTCCCGATTTATTTTGCAACTTTGTATTTTGCATTGTCAACCGTTTTGAAAGGGTTGGTAAATTTGCGAAACATTTAACAATAATGGGGAATTCGGGGCTGCGGGCATTATTCAAAAAAACAGGTGATTATGCGCAATAATGCGGTATTTTTGGATGAAATTCCAGAGAAAGACTACCATGTCGGCCAAAGAATCTTGACCGTTCTGAAAGAGGGGGGTCGGGGTGTCACATGGTTTGCGGAAAGGATGAACAGCGACCGCAGCAACATGTACAAGATGCTCGCGCGCCCCCATCTGAACTCGGAGTTCATCCTCCGCGCCTCCCTAATCCTGGATCACGACTTTTTCAAGGACATCTCAGAGTGGATGAAAAGCGTGAAAAGTGAAAATCAGCAAGTGTTGATTGACAAAAAGAGTCCCAAAAGAGTCTAAGAAGGGTTCAAGAAGAGGTGGCTCGCCTCTAATGTTTCGCGGAACACAACGAAAAAAAAATGTATCTTTGCACCGTCACTTCCCGCGGGAAAATGAAGTCCGGGAAGTGCGGAATCAAACAACCTCATCGAGTAAACCAATATGGCCGACATCCGCATATACGCCGAAGACCTGCAAATCGCCCGCGCGCTCATCCAGCGCGACGAGGATGTGACGCGCCAATATTTCTACCAGCAATGCTATCCACTGTTCAAGTCGGTGTTCGACCACTACTACACGGACTGTAGCAGCTGCAAGGAATTCATCGATGAAATATACGTGTTGGTGATGACCCCGAGCCGCCTCAACGGACGCTGCCAGTTGGAGAGCTTCCGAGGGGAGAGCACGCTGACTTCCTGGCTCAAAACCGTAAGCGTACGCTACTGCTACGAAAGATTTGAACGGAAAGAACGCATGCCCCTCACGGAACTGTATCTGCCGGACGACGAGAACGACCATCCCAGCCACAACGACGCGCTATTGGGGGTTACGGACCCCGACCTCGGCAGCCTCAACCTCAGCGACGTGCTGACTATCCTCGCCATGATGCCCAACAAACGCTACAGCACGCTAATCCGACTACGTTATTTGGAGGAGATGAGCAACGAGGAGACCGCCGAAATGATGGGCATGTCCCTCGACAACTACTATAACAAGCACAAACTGGCCAAAGCCCAGTTCGAACAGGTGCTTAGAAAGGAGATTCATTATGAATAAGCCTATCCCATTGTCTATGAAATCGGAAAAAATGGCCGCCTATATGGACGGCAACATGGACGACAACGATTTACGCAAGATGTCGAAAATAATCCGCGAAAACGCTGGTCTGCGGGAAATTTTGGACATCTGCGACGAAGTTGACGCGGACATGGAAGCATTCACGGGACAAGGATTCGAGCTTCCAGATGACATCAAGGACCCGGAATTGAAGTTTCCCGACCCATCGCTCTACAATATTCCCTTGAGAGGCCTCGGCATGGTCGGGGCTGTGGCCAATGTGGCCATGTGCGCCGCCGATTGCGCAGAACCAGCACCCGAAGACGAGGACAACGGCATCGCCGCCCGCCTGAAAGACCTGATGGACGGTCTCTTTGACAACAAATCCTGACCAGCGGCACAGCTGCGGCTCAATACAAAGCGAGAACTATGCCCATTAACAGAAATGCCCTGATGCGATACAAGGTCATCGACCGGATGCTGCGGCACGGCAAAGAGGCCTCACTCGACGAATTGGTATTTGCCTGCACCGACGAACTTCGGAAAGAAATCTCCTACGCAAGTGTCAGCCGCCGCACGGTGCAACACGACATCCAGGAGATGCGCTATTCCGAGGTGCTCGGCTACTACGCCCCCATCGTGGTGGTGAACCGTAAGTTCTACTGCTATGAGGATCCCGACTACACCATTGCCAAGGTACCGCTGTCGTCCGAGGACTTGCTGCGGCTTACCGAGGCTGTTGATCTGTTGAAGCAGATGAGTGCTTCGAAAGGATTTGATGGGGTGGAAGATGTGGTAAACCGCCTGGAAGACCACCTGGCCTCGATTCGCCATAAGGCGGACCCTGTCATTTACTTGGAAAGCAACGAGCGGCTGAAGGGGTTGGAGTATATGACCACCCTGCACGAAGCCATTGTGGAGCGCACCGCGCTGGCCGTCACCTACCAGCCGTTCCAGTTTCCTGAACCGATGGAATTTCTGTTCTCTCCATATATATTAAAGGAATTCCGCAACCGCTGGTTCGTATTCGGCCACCGGCACGACAGCAACAATCCCTCCATCATCAATCTGGCGCTGGACCGCATTGTGCAGCTCAACGATGCCCCGAAGGACACGCCCTACCTTCCTGACAAGGCATTCAATCCTAACGAGTACTTCCGCGACTTCGTGGGTGTGACCCGCGGCGAGGGCAAACCCGTGCATGTGGTTTTCAAAGTGGATGGAAAAGACGCGCCGTATGTTCGCACCAAACCGCTGCATCAGAGCCAGCATGAGGTCGGAATTGAGGACGATGGATGCGTGATTTTCAGCATCGACGTGATTCCGAACCATGAATTGGAACGCGATTTGCTCGGTTTTGGCGACGGCCTCACGGTCATTTCGCCCAGCAAACTGCGCAAACGACTTCTTGAACGAATTCGTAAGTCGCTGAAACAGTACCGTTTACAAGACAAATAATTTTTTTTGAAGTATTTTTTCTACTACGCAGTAAAGCTGCGCAGTACGGCTGTATTTTTGCATTCGAAAAACAAAGGGGCGGTTGACGCTCCGGGAGAGTTACTTCGAAAATATCACTGGATAATGGTAGGTCAAGAAGGCAGATTCTCATCTCCGTCCGGTGCTTGCGCCGGAAGACCTTGGATGATTCGTCATCAGATAATTATTAAAACACTCTCCTACCGTTCCGCAAGGAACAATCTCGCCGCCCCTGTTTTTTTGAATGTTCTTTGAAACAATGTATAACTGCTTATGAGTTATAACAAACAGCTTTGTTATAACGATTTGACCCAAAACCATGAAAGTGCCAAGGCTTGGCGTATGACTCCCGAATGGGAACTCTACACCACCGTGGTCACCACCATGGGTACGGAGGACAAGTTCTATGAGAAAGGCGAGGACCGCGTGAGGCGTATTGCCGAACTGGTACGTAAGGTGGATGCTGAGTTTGTGGCTCAGTTAGCTGTTTACGCCCGTGAGGAGATGCATCTGCGCAGCGTGCCGATGCTGCTGTTAGTGGAATTGGCCAACTGTCACCGAGGCGATTCGCTCGTAAGCCGGGCGGTGAGCCGTACCGTGCAGCGTGCCGACGAGATCACGGAACTGCTGATGTGCTACCAATGGCGTATGGGCAGAAAAGGGCTCCGACGGCTGAGCAGCCAGCTCCGCAAGGGGCTGGCGGAAGCGTTCAACCGCTTCGACGAGTACCAGTTTGCCAAGTACAACCGCACCGACCGCAAGGTCACCCTGCGAGACGCTCTGCTGATAGTGCACCCGAAGCCGAAGGACAAGACGCAAGGCGAGCTCTTCCGCAAGATTCTGAACGGCAGTCTGGAGACACCCTACACTTGGGAAACCGAGTTGTCGGCGGTGGGCCAGCGTTGTTCGGTGTCGGGCAAAGACAAGGCCGAAGCCAAGCGTGAGGCGTGGCATCAACTGGTCGAAAGCCGACGCATGGGCTACATGGCCACGTTGCGGAACCTGCGCAACATGCTCAAACTTCGTCTTGACGACGAAAGCATGCAGCAAGTGTGCGACTACCTCGCAGACCCCGACGCCGTGCGAAAGAGCAAACAGCTGCCGTTCCGCTTCCTGTCGGCCTACATTGAGCTTGTGGGAAACCAACACCCGTATTACTTCCGACATCCTCTCCAGCCACAATTGGATGAGGTCCTAAGAAAGATCGGAAAAATTGAAAGGAGCATGGAGGAGTGGGAAAACGGTTGTTTTCGGGTTCCTGTCAGAAAGGTGAAGAGGTATTCTACGTTGGGCGACCAGTGTTTGGGAAGCCTCGCGGCTCTTCCGAAAGAGTTGGAACTTCGAGCGTGGACGAACCATCGCCGCTGCTATGAGATGGAGAAAATACATATTGACACCCCTTCCGAAAGATACCTCTTGAAGCAGAAACACGCCAAAAGAAGGCTTTACGGGCTCAAAAGGCGCAAAGCGGCTCTCGAAAAGGTGATTTCAAGGAGTGACATCGAACGGATGGCTCGAAAATGGGGCGAAAACGGCATTCGGATTGTCCAGGCTCTGGAGACGGCCGTTCGTCACACGGCCGACAACATCCGCGGGTTCGACAAGAATACGCGTGTGCTGCTCGCCAGTGACACTTCCGGGTCCATGTATCAGCCTGTCAGCCAGAACAGCTCGGTGATGTGCTACCATATCGGTCTGCTGCTCTCCATGCTGATGCGCCATCGGTGTGAAAATGTGGTGGCCGGCATGTTCGCCAACATCTGGAAAGATTACAATTTCCCCTCGGACAACATCCTCCGAAACACCCTTGACATGATTTCCCATGCAGGTGAGGTAGGCTATACCACCAACGGCTACAAAGTCATCGACTGGCTCATCAGCGAAAACCGTGTGATGGACAAGGTGATGCTCTTTACCGACTGCGAGCTTTGGGACAGCCATAATGGAGGGAATGACTTGGCAAAGAGTTGGGGGATGTACAAGAAACTCGCACCCGATGCCAAGCTTTACCTCTTCAACCTCGCCGGCTATGGGACCAGTCCTGTCAGCATGAAGCGCAACGATGTGTTCTGCATTTCAGGCTGGAGCGACAAGGTGTTCGACATTCTCGCAGCTCTGGAAAATGGTGAAAACGCTATCGACACGATCCGCCGGATCGTCGTATAGCAAAGGTCAAATGCGTTACGACAAAGGCTTGGGGAGAGGCTTCCGGGATGGGGGCCGCCCCGCAGATTTCCCCCGCAAGGGGTTCCGGCGGAAAAAAGCTTGCCCGGACATCCGTAACAGGAGTCCGGGCTTTTTTTGTTAACAACACACTTTTGTTTCTATTATTGATGGCATACCATTGAGCCGTACTTGAGCCGTAGCAGGCAAGTCTTTCCCAAGTCCTACCCAAGTCAAAAGGGCTTGGGTGAGTATGGCTACTACTTGGGTACTACTTGGGTACTACTTGGGTACTACTTGGGTACTACTTGGGTACTACTTGGGTGTGCCTTGCCTGTAGAGACGCACGGCCGTGCGTCTCTACGGTGATAGATTCCCCCCCCTACCCGCCTCTATACGTATGGTAGTCTGCTAACATGGCGGCCGCCTCAACTTTTCATTAACCTTAAAAACCAATATTTTATGATCAAACAACTTTCATACGACTTGCTGAAAAAGTGTTTGGATGGAATCGGCATCCGAACTGTGCCCGACGAAGACGGCACTCTGCTCACCTTGTTCAGAGCTGACGAGCGGTATCGGCACGACTTGGTTATCCGCTACATTGTCAGGGGGCCGTGGTTGCATATCGTGGGACAAGTGCCGGGCGAAAAAATCCCCGAGGAACGGTTTGCGGATATGATGATGGCGCTCAACCTGCTCCATATAAACGGATTGAAGGCCACGGGCGCCCTGCACGATGACTCTTTCAGGTTCAAATATAGCCTGATGATTGATGAAGAAGTGTCGGAGGGGCATGTGTTGGAGAGCGGTGCCCGAACCGGCACCGAAAGTATCCGGAATGCATTTGTCGAACTGGAAAAATTAGTAGAAGATTATGAAAGAAATCACAAAAGATACACTTTGGCGGTTATTGGATGAGGTGGGCTATGACGCCCGCAAGGACGCACACGGCAACTTTTACGTGATGAAGTACGCCGATGCGGATTTCGCCCACGACCTTGTCGTCACCTATTCCATAGATGGTGACTGGCTGCGCGTGACCGGCGAGCCGCGGGATTTTGCAGTGGCGGAGGGCGACGAATACACAGTGCTGGACGTGTTGAACGCCCAAAACATGAAACGCGCCGCCCCGATGGGCTACTGGTTCAACAACCGACCGCATTTCCGTTACAGCGTAAGGCTGTGCGAGGAGGTGTCGGAAGAATACGTAAAACGCGACGTCATCCGCTACGGGGCGTACAGCGTCTGCATGTGCTTTGCGAATTTGGGCGCGATGCTGGAGAAAAAGGGGGTGGAGACGGTGTCGCCGTATTAATAAAAATCAGCGAATTATAGTACTCGTAATTTTTGTGTTTCCGCACCTCTTCATATCCTTTTTTGAGTATTTTTGCACCGATTTTGATGCTAAGAATAACGAACACGAACAAGACAATGAAAAGACACAAGCGAAAAAGGGCCAAGAAGGCCACGATGGACATTATCAAAGCCGTGAGACGCGGGAACCGGGAGGCGGAGCAGGATCTGTTCGGCCCGGGATTTCGCTCGGGCAGAAGCATCCATCGGTCAAAGAAAACCTACACCCGGAAAACGAAACACAAAGGGAGGTCTTACACTGTAGGGCAAGAAGAGTCCTAGATGGGCTCAAGAATTGGCAAAAAACCTTTATGACTTTGAAAATGACAAAAGACTCAACATTATGACAAAAGACAAATGATTATCCGCATTCACCCCCAGCCCCATACCTGCGGTGGGTGAACGTTGGCTTGTATGAAATAGAGGCAAGCATTAACCTGTCAAACAGCCTGTCTCCGAAATACATTCGGTTGAACTTGTAGCAAAACTCGTTTA
>JAFPVR010000072.1 GCA_017395245.1 Bacteroidales bacterium
AGGCGGTGGTGCCGGCGGGGAAGGTGCCGTCCTCGTAGCCGAGGAATGCCGACACGGGCAGGTCGTTGCCGGTCTGAGCTACCATCGGGCGCATCACCTTGGCGATGAACTCGGGGTCGCCCTCGTGCTTCTCGACGGCGAAGTCGGTGCTGCAGGGCAGGTTGGCCCACTCGGCGGGGATGTCGACCTTCACGATCTCGCCGCCGCGGTCAACGGCCTGGTAGTTCTTGTTGACCACGTCCTCACCCTTGCGGCCGTAGCTCTTGACGATGAATTTCTTCATCTGCTCGACGGCGAGGTCGTAAGGAATCACCTCGCTGATCTTGAAGAAGGCGCTCTGGAGGATGGTGTTGGTGCGGTTGCCGAGGCCGATTTCGGCGGCAATCTTGGTGGCGTCGATGATGTACATCGTGATGTGGTGCAGCGCCAGGTACTTCTTCACGAAGTCGGGCAGCTGGGCCTTGGTCTCCTCGACGGTCCAGGGGCTGTTGTAGAGGAAGGTGCCGTTGTCCTTCAGGCCGCGCAGGCAGTCATACTTGCGCAGGTAGCTGGGCACGTGGACGGCCACGAAGTCGGGCGTGCCGACCAGGTAGGGAGCGGGCAGGGGGTTGTCGCCGAAGCGCAGGTGCGAGCAGGTGTAGCCGCCCGATTTCTTCGAGTCGTAGTCGAAGTAGGCCTGGCTGTACTTGTCGGTGTTGTCGCCGATAATCTTGATGCTGTTCTTGTTGGCACCCACCGTGCCGTCGGCGCCGAGGCCGTAGAAGCGGGCCTCGAAGGTGCCCTTGGGCAGGATGGAGATTTCGGGCAGGATGGGCAACGAGCGGAAGGTCACGTCGTCGACGATGCCGATGGTGAACTGGTTCTTCATCTCGCCTTCCATGTTGTTGAACACGGAGATAATCTGGGCGGGAGTGGTGTCCTTGCTGGAGAGACCATAGCGGCCGCCGAGGATAGCGGGCTTGCAGTTGGCGGGGATGTCCTTGCAGCTGGCGAAGGCTTCCACCACGTCGAGGTACAGCGGGTCGCCGTTGGCGCCGGGTTCCTTGGTGCGGTCGAGGACGGTGATGCGCTTCACGGTCTCGGGGATAACCTGGCCGAGGTACTTCACGCTGAAGGGGCGATAGAGGTGGACGGTCACGCAGCCGGTCTTCTTGCCCTGGGCGTTGAGGTAGTCCACGACGGTCTTGATGGTCTCGGTCACCGAGCCCATAGCCACGATGACGTTCTCGGCATCCTTGGCACCGTAGTAGGTGAAGGGGGCGTACTGGCGGCCCGTCAGCTTGCTGATCTCAGCCATATACTCGGCCACGATGTCGGGCAGGGCGTCATAGTACTTGTTCTGCAGCTCGCGGGTCTGGAAATAGACGTCGCTGTTCTGGGCGGTACCGCGGGTCACGTTGTGCTCGGGGTTGAGGGCGTTCTCGCGGAAAGCCTTCAGGGCCTTCTGGTCCACCAGCGGACGCAGGTCTTCCATATCCCAAGCCTCGATCTTCTGGATCTCGTGGCTGGTGCGGAAGCCGTCGAAGAAGTTGAGGAACGGCACGCGGCCGCTGAGGGCGGCGAGGTGGGCCACAGGGGCGAGGTCCATCACCTCCTGCACCGAGCTCTCGGCCAGCAGGGCGAAGCCGGTCTGGCGGGCGCTCATCACGTCGGCGTGGTCGCCGAAGATGGAGAGGGCCTGGGCGGCCAGGGCGCGGGCGCTCACGTGGAACACGCCGGGCAGCAGCTCGCCGGCGATCTTGTACATATTCGGGATCATCAGCAGCAGACCCTGCGAAGCGGTGTAGGTGGTGGTCAGCGCACCGGCCTGCAACGAGCCGTGCACGGCGCCGGCGGCGCCAGCCTCGCTCTGCATTTCGACGACCTTCACGGTCTCGCCGAAGAGGTTCTTACGACCCGCAGCGGCCCACTCGTCGATGAACTCAGCCATGGGGCTGGACGGGGTGATGGGGTAGATTGCAGCTACCTCGCTGAACATGTAGGCTACTGTCGCCGCAGCGCAGTTACCGTCGCAAGTCATAAATTTAGAGTGTTTTCCTGTGAGCATCATCTCTCTCTATTTTTTTTGCAAAAGTACTATTTTTCTGCGACATGGCAAAAAAAAATATCGTTATATATAATTCACTGAAATCCAGGTATGGAACACAGGTATTTCTTTCCTCCTCTCGGTGTCCCTTCGGCGGTCTCTCGGCGACCCTTCGGCGAACCTCCCGTATCTATCTGGAAACCAGCCCAATACGAATTCACGTCATAATTACCGTACAAGCCACTAAATCAACGTAATAGCCAAGATGCTCATAAATATTTAAGATTAATTAACAATCTCGTCCGGTGTAAAGACATTGTGCCTTGCACCAAAAACAGACAAATGCGGACAATAGGGGACGATTTGAGCCCGTCCCCTCATTTCTGACCTATTTTGTTTGACAGGTATATATAGAGCAGATTACTAAAAATCAAACAAAATGTCAGGATTTATTTTCAAACAGGATTTGGCCGGACGCTATTTCCCCGGCTACGACAAGGAGGTTTCCCGCCGCCTCTTCGCCCGCGAACTCCACACCAATTCCGCCCTCATGGCCGACCTCCAGGCCGCGCACTACGTCAAAAGCCAGAAACGCCTCACCCCATTGCAGGTGCAGATTATCTGCCGCCACCTCGGCGAGCCGTAAATGTCCCCTATCTTCGTGTCCCTTGTCAAGCGATGATATCGCTATATTAATATTTGTCCCGTGGCAAAACCTGTAGGTCTTGCCATGCGACACCTTGTCTTTTTTTCGGTGATTGTATCACAAATAAACTCTCATAGGAACGCCATCAGGCAGTCCATATTTATGTTCGCAACAATTTTAAAGAAAAATACAATAAAACCACAATTTTTTTTTACAAAACAATTATTTTTCGTATATTTGTAATAAGTTTATTTTAATTTATGGATAATATTATATTTGCGCAATATACTAAAAACAAGCATATTATCATGGGTCTTCCATATGATGTCCTTGTCGCCAAAACGAGGGACTTAGTGTGCAGATTGTCTTTGTCAAAGTGCGAAATGGGGTTATGTGGTTCGTTTTGCGTTGAACAATTGAGAGACAAAGAAAAAGAAGTAAAGTAATGCATATAAAAATTAAGTATATGAGAAAACATGTCATTTTCTTGCTGCTCGCGCTCTCAGTGGCGTCGATGCAGGCCCAGGAGTTCCAGTGGGCGAAAGGCTGGACCAGCGGCGACAATATCAGCGGTGTGCCGTCGAACACGATTGTGAAAAGCCTCTTCGACCGGGAGGGCAATATCTATATTCTCGGCACTTTCGGATATGGCGCGACGCTCGACGGGGTGGAGCTGCTGCCAATGCCCGACCCCGATTCGCTGACCTATTCCCAACGTCAGTTCTACATGACGGATGTGAAATCCACGCTGATTGCCAAACTCAGCCCCGAAGGGCATCTGCTGTGGCACAAGGTTATTAAATACACACAACAAGGTCACACACAGGGTTCCAATCCATCTTGGATGCAGCTGGTTGGCGACAGTGCAATTGTAATACAGACAGAAATATTCGTTCCAACAAGAAGCGGTGAGGGATTATGGTACATAGACACGTTATTAATGGGTAATGTGAATCAAAGCCAAAACCCTACCTATCCAAGAAGTATGGGTAATTATACAGCCGTACTGACATTTGACCTTGATGGAAATAAAACAGACGAGCATTTTATATCAGTTCTCAGTTATTTCTCAGGCGGATATTACAATCAGTCTTCATTTGGAACGAACTGCCATCCATTTTATATTGACAATAGCGGTCAGATGTATATCTTCCACATAACGAGCAATGTTTGGCATTGGGATTCCGTCTTTCTGTCATTGGATGACCATAGATACAGATACGATTTAGACAATTTCGAAGATGGGTCGGCGAAATGTATGGTGTTAAAAATATCGCCTTCGTTTGAAATGTTGTGGGATAAAGCCATGTTTGACACCATCAGCACAATTGGAACAGGAAGCCCCATTTACGAAAACAATATCGTCTATTCTAATCTATGTGCTGAAAATAATACAAATATTATATTATCTGGTTATCTGGGAAATTCATCTCATGAAGATTCCACCTTCCAATGCTCAATGGCGACAAATGGTAATGGGCAGTTGACCATACAAGATGCAGGTGTAAACGATGTGGGTTTTGTATTATCAATAGACTCTTCAGGCACTGTGAAATGGTTACATCAGCTTTTCAGGCGTTCGAATAGTAGGACGCGTCATTTCAGTTCGGGGTTTTTCTCGTGTGCGGTAAACCCAGACAACAATCATCTGTATGTACTCGGGGCCTTCGGCTACGACACGACAGGCAGTACATTGGCATTTGATTCAAACTATACCGATTTAATCATTGTCGGTTCCACCTCCCTGAGTCCAGCCAAGATGGAATGTTTCTTTGAAAAACTCAATGCACAAACAGGGCAACATATTTCTTATGGCATAACGAAAAGCACAAGATATGGAACTGCCGAATTTGCTGAACGCAAAGACTTGATAGCGATGAACAATCAAGTGATGTTTACAGTTAGATATAACCGCGATTTAGTTGTTAAAGATAGTGTATTCCATACGGAAAATTATGGACACGCATTACTAAGGTATAATGATTCGGGTGAACTGATCAGCGCTACGAATTTTGGAATCCCCGACGTGTCACGTTATGTGGGAGACCACAGCCGCGCGATTATCAATCCTAACAATGGCGATGTTCTGCTCACGGGCTGCTACAATGGGTCAATCAGTTTTGACGAAACGACACAATTGCAAGGAGCATCCGGCTGCAGCAATGTTTATATCACGTTGTTCAACGACACCACGCTGCTGCATCCTTGGGGAGACACAAACACAAATCATGATGTGAATATCGCCGGCATTGAGAATAAAGACATTTCCGTATACCCCAATCCTGCATCCGACAAAATAATGGTAAAGGCAGGGAAAAACATATCTGATATGGTGCTTTACAACGTCAAGGGAGAAGCCGTTCTTGTCAAGAGAGGATCTTCCCTGAACGGTCAGTCGGTAATCGAAATAAACGGCCTGAATGATGGCATTTATTTTTTGAAAATAGTAACATCTGATGGCACATCCACAAAGAAAATTATTAAAAAATAACCCTAAGCTTGAAAAAGATTATCATTACACTAACCTTGTTGCTCTCGCTGGTGCCGATACAAGCAATTTGTTCCACGACACCCATTACAAGCAGCGACACAAATCAAATCCAGCAAAACTGCATGGTGACAATTCTCGGCCCCTAGCAGGAATGTGACCTCACCTCTTACCTTGATCAGTTTTATCCGCAACTGCTGACAGACGAAAACAACTATGCAGACGCCATAGCTGCCTGCAAGGGTGATGAGGTGACGTACACAGCACTGACCGACCATCCCACCGGAACAGAAGTGGAAAGTTACCTGTGGACTGCAATAGGCGGTGATATAACTTCGAACGACAATGGTGAAAGCGTAACCATCAAATGGGGCAATGGCGATTTCGGACAATTGCAGATAACGGTTACCCTTTCAGACGGCAGCGAATGCACACTGACAAGGAACGTCGTCCTTATCAGTAAACCTGACCTCAACACGCAAACTCTGCCAAGCTATTACATTGACGAAAATGGTGACAAAATAATCGAAATATGCAAAGGCGGCTCTGTGGAATTCATCGACAACAGCGTGAACGTCCAGACCATTGCTACGGGTTTCCTGTGGGAAAGCAGCATTAGCACTGAGAGCACTCGAAATTACACGCTTGAAGACATAAACACAGAAATGATAGTGAAACACATTCTGACTTCGTTCTGTGGGTGTGATACCACCGAGACATTCCGCATCAAACTCAAGGACGGAAAAAATCTTGAATTGTCATGTTATGGCACTGTTTGTGGGGGAACGGCAGCAAAATACACGGCTCTCAACGTTGCATGTAGTCCTTACGTCTGGATTGTAGATGGGGGTGTCATCACGACAGGCCAGGGCACTCCATCCGTTGAGGTGCTGTGGGACAATCCAGCCAGCGGTTATGGGACAATCGGACTCGACGGTGCATTTTGCGATGAGAATGTGTGCAACAGTATTATGTCCGTAAAGATACCCATAATATCCGATAACATCGGCATAATGGGAAAGAAAGAACTCTGCCAGGGAGAATTCTTCAAATACAGTCTTCCATTGTGGGGCAGCACTTATTACGACTGGACAGTACAGCCCTCGACCGGCGTGACGATAGTCAACGGCGACAACATAAACGAGCGAATCATCACCTTCGATTCCAACGGTGTATATACTATCACCGTCAACTATGGCTGCGATTTTCTGGGTTGTGTGGGGTTTACCTCCCAAGTGGACACCATCCATGTGTTGCCAAGACTTGTCATCAATGGAGAGAAAATTGTATGTCTCAATAGTTCATATACCTACAGCACCAATGAGCCGGATGGTATTCTACAATGGAAGATACTTTCCCCTTCCGGCATAAGTCAGACATCGGATGGCAACACCCTCTCATACCAGTTTTTAGAGACTGGTACCTACACCATCACCGCCTCAAGCGATAATTATTGCAACGAGGCCGTATACTATGTCGAGGTCAATGCTCCCCCGGAGGCAATAAGCGTGGGCATGATAGAGGGCAAACACATCGTGTGCCGCAACAATTCACTTGACCTGACTATTAGCAGTGGAGCTGGTGTGGGCGAGGGCTGCCATCTGGAATGGGCAGCGCCATGTTCACAGGCAACCTTGACGCCCATTTCTAACAATATTTTCACAGTCCCATACGGCGACGAGGTGTGTAATGTCAATGTGTTTACCGTCGACAACCGCACGGGGTGCAGGTCGGAGGCTGCCGTCCATACTGTGACAGCCTTCGAGCTTGCGAGTATAGTACCCGAAACGTTATATGCCTGTCCTCAATCCATAATGCATCTCGATGCACCCCTACAGGACAATGTGTTCTATGAATGGAAGGTGCAGCCAGAAAACCGCGCAAGCGTCATTGGTGACAAAACGGAGGCATCGGTGGATGTCATTGTCAACACAATGGAAAATGGCATATATGCGCCATTCGTCCTGTCCCTTGTAAGACATTATTGCTACGGACTGAAAGATTCGGTAGCCTATAATGTCGTGGTGGGAGAGAATAATGCTGTCGTAACCATTAATCCTGCCTCATCTTGCCAAGGGGAAGCGGTAACGCTAACAGCAACATGTGCCAACTGTGGCACCTCCTTCGAGGCGGAGTCATGGAAAGTGGGTGGAATAAATATTGGTTCTTCGAATCCTATAAGCCACACTTTCACTCAAGCCGGGAATATTCCCATTGACCTCACCTACAATACAAATGACAACACCCATTTCTGCAATAATCTTCACGCAACGTCTTTAATTCACATCATACGCAAGCCCAGTTTCGTAATAGTGAGAAATGGGAACATCCTCTCACGGGAAATGAATTATGACAGCGAGAACACTGCGACAAGCCCTTACTCATATTCCTGGACATACGACGGTACGCCCGTTTCTACAACAATGACATGCCCGATTATCGGAACAGGAGAATACTGTCTGACCATTACAAACAACCTGACAGGATGCGATAATAAGGTGTGCAAGAAGATATTGGACGATTGCGAACAATCCACAATGATAACTGATGTTTGCGGTGCTGTGGTGAGAATTGAGTTGGAGGATGTCGGGTGCGAATGGATTATCACAACCGATGATGAGAATGCACAAATCACACAACTTTCCTCAACGATGTTCAGAGTGGAATACACCACCGTCGGGTACCATGTCATAGAGGCCACAACCAACGATGAATGTGATAATTGTCATTATGCTTCTAAAACAATTTTGGTACAATACATACTCAATGTTTCCGCACGATACGACTGCGAGAACTCCCGGATAGTGGTTACTGATAACTCTTATTACTATGACCCTGCTTTTGAAGGGTCCAGAACTCTCTATTTCAACTTCAACAACGCAGACTATGCAATGCTGCCTGG
>JAFPVR010000073.1 GCA_017395245.1 Bacteroidales bacterium
AGCGGCATTCCTGCCGCTGGAGTGGTCGTAGGAGTAGCGGCATTCCTGCCGCTGGAGTGGTCGTAGGAGTAGCGGCATTCCTGCCGCTGGAGTGGTCGCCAGGAATGGCGACCCTCCTTGCCGCTGAAAAGGTCGCCAGGAATGGCGACCCTCCTACTACGAAATATTATCGAAGATGAGCAATACGTTTTTGGAGCAGATTATTGGTCGAGTGTTGGCGGATGACAACATCCCGCTGCACGATGTCGCTGTGGTGCTGCCTAACCGGCGCGCCCGCCGCCTCCTGCTGCAGGGTCTTCACAAGGCCAACGGCGGTCGGCCGATGTTTGCGCCGCAGATATTCCCGATGGAGGAGTTCGTGGCTTGGCTTTCGCCCCTCAAGGTTATCGACCAGGTCTCCCAACTCTTGCGCCTGCACGAGCTGACGCGCCTGTATCCGGGGGAACGGTTTACCACGCATCAGCTGCTGACGTGGGGTATTGCCTTCTTGAAGGACATCAGCGACATGGACATGCAGCTGCAGGATGTGCCGTCCATTTTCCATGAGTTTGCCGAAGCCGCCCAATTCGAGATTCCGTTCGGGAAGGAGGAGATGTCGGAGGCTGACCGCGAGAAAATCCAATTCAATGAGTTACTTGCGGACATCTATCTGAAATACAGGGAATTGCTCGCTAACAGCAAAGAAGCGTACGAGGGGATGATTTACCGCGATTGCGCCGAACATATCGCCGAATATGCGCAAGCGATGCCGTTCAAACGGTTGATTTTCGCCGGTTTCTACGCCCTCTCGCCGTCTGAGTTGGCGATTATCCGTTACTTGAAGGAGCATTTCCAAGTTGAGATTTACTTCGACATAGATCCCTTCTACTGCCATTTGGAAAAGGAATCCAATCTGCCTGATTTTGAGCGCGAAACCTCGTTCTTCATCCAGCGTAATTGCGAAAAACTGAAGCTGGATGTTCAGCATCTCTCTTTCAACGAGCCTCATTTTGCACAGACACCCAAGCAGGTGAAGATTGTCTCAACGTCCAAGAACATGCGCCAGATTTACGGTGCGATTCGTGAGGTGGAGCGTATCCAGGCGGAGAAAATCGCAGATAAAACCAAGGCGTTGAACGGTGGCCATCTTGATGAGAAAAAGGTCATTGATATGTCGGACACAGCTGTGGTGCTGGCCGACGAGAATCTTTTGTTGCCATTCTTACTTTCGTATCAACCTGAAAACGTGACGATTAATGCCACGATGGGGTTCCCGTTCGAGAGCACGCCGGTGAGCAGTGTCCTTCAAAGTGTGATAGCGGTCTACGAGTCGGTGTTTGCGCTGACCCCAGACGGCGCGTCCGAGTTGTTGTTCAGCGGCGAGGATGTGGAACGTTTGTGGGATCACGCGATGCTCAACGCGGAGAAGCCGGTCCCGTTCTATTTCCCGACAGTGCTCCGTTTTTCGCAACTTCCTCATAAAGAAATATTTGAGAATGTTCCGAAAGAAACCGTCGCCCGTTGTCTGCCCACATTGCTGCAACAATTCTGTACGTTTGCCGAGACTGTGACCACAGAGACCCTCTACAAGGATTTGTGGCATGAAGTTATCCGTAAATTGAAGGATTTACAGACTCTTTTCGAACTCCATTTTGCTGAAGACGAGCCAGTTGACTACGCTTTTGCCAAATTTTCAGTATTGAAGGCGGTTCACACGGTTTCCATCTCCCTGAAAGGCGATCCCGACACGGGCCTGCAGGTGATGGGCCTTTTGGAGACCCGTATGATGGATTTCAAAAATGTGATCATGCTCTCGTTGAACGAGGGCGTGCTCCCGAAGGGCATTACCTACAACTCGCTGCTCCCGTTCGATTTCAAGTACAAGTTTGACGGGAAAGAGGCGCTGCCAAACTACCTGTATCAAGATCAGGTGTATGCCTATCACTTCTTTCGGTTGTTGCAACGTGCTGAAAATGTGATGCTTGTCTATAATAGCGCTTCGGATGTCAACCTTGCGGAGAAGAGTCGGCTCATTGCGCAGTTAGAGTATGAAGTGACCTCGCAGAAGTTGGAAAAAACAGTGGAAATCACCCACCAAGACATGGATTTCGCGCTTTCGCTGCCGGTCAGGGTGCCGCTTTCGATGCCGAAGATGGACGAGGTGCTGCAACTGCTGCACGCTTATAAGTTCTCAGCCTCCTCGTTACAGAGCTACATTGCCTGCCCGCTACAGTTCTATTTCCGCCATCTGATGAGAGTCCGTGAAACGCCGGTGCTTTCCGACCATTTGGAGGCTTACGAGCTCGGTACGGTCATCCATGCCCTTTACAAGCAAGCGTTTGACGAGCTCATCCCCGAGAAGAATCTGGCCAACTATGCGGTCATTCTGCAACGCCATATCGACAGTGCCGATGCGGACATCTGTGCTGAAATACGTAAGCTTGACGGACGGAAAACGTTGACGGATAGTGATTTGGAGCAAGGCTACTGGCTTATTAACCGACGGATAATCCGCGAGACAGTATGCAAATACTTGGAGGTCGCCAAAACGGAGCTCTTGGCTTCGCCTTGGCGAATTATGGCTAACGAAATGGAGGTGAATATTGCGGATTATCAAGTGGTTCCGATAGCTGGAGGTGATCCATTCGTTGTCCGCTTGACGGGCAGCCTGGACCGGGTGCAGCATGTCGGCCGCGAAGTGATGATTTTAGACTACAAGACGGGCAAGGTGGAAGAATCGCATTTGCGCATTAGTCTGAAGAAAGGACTTGAAGGGGATGAGGCGGCTATGGCTGCCGAAGTGGAGAAGATTTTTACGGATGCCAAATACGACAAGCTGTTCCAGCTTTCAATGTATATGCTTATGTATGAGCATATTGCAAAAGAAAAGCCCACCTCGGTTCAGGTGGGCATTATCAGTACGCGGGAAGTAAACCGAAACCACGCGAATTATCTTTTTCCGGGCTCAATTTTCAATGACACGGACTTTTTGCTGCACAAACGGCTGCTTTCAGAACGGTTGAACCGGCTGTTCTGCGAGATTTTCGACCCGAAAACCCCGTTTACGCAGACCGATGAGGTTGAAACCTGCAAGTACTGCGATTTCCTGCACATTTGCGGCCGCCAGACCTCCACGGAAAACCGGGTATGAGACTTAAGACTTGAGAACGTAGACTTTAGGTGTTCAGAAGTCAAAGATTCAAGTTTCAAGATTCAGGATTCAGGATTCAAGATTCAAGATTCAGGTTTTAAGTCTAAAGTTTTTTCATTCGGGCCGTCAGCGTATTTTGCAAGAGGCAGGCGGTGGTCATGGCGCCGGTGCCGCCGGGAACGGGCGTGATGGCTTCGCAGATTTTGGAGACCTCGTCGAATTTCACGTCACCGCAGAGACGGTAGCCCTTGGGCTGTTTGGGGTCTTCGATGCGGTGGACTCCCACGTCGATGACGGTGGCGCCTTCCTTGACGTATTCGGCGGTGATCATCTCCGGCTGCCCGATGGCCACGATGAGAATGTCGGCGCGGCGGCAGACCTGCGGCAGCTTTTCCGTGCGGCTGTGGCAGACGGTCACGGTGGCGTTCACGCTCTTTTGTAACATCAACATAGCCAACGGTTTGCCTACAATGTTGCTACGTCCCACAATGACGCAGTTCTTGCCGCTCGTCTCAATGTCGCTGCGTTTGAGCAGTTCGATGACGCCGTGCGGGGTGGCCGGCAGATAGCACTCCTTGCCGAGCAGCAGGTTGCCCATGTTCTCGGGATGGAAGCAGTCCATGTCCTTGGCCGGGCTCACGTGCGCGGTCACTTTGTCGATGGAGACCTGCTTGGGCAGCGGCATTTGGATGATGTAACCGTCGATTTCATCGTCGTTGTTGAGGAAGTCGATGGTGGCGAGGAACTCATCTTCGGTGGTATTGGCGGAGAGGTGGTAGACCGACGACATGAAGCCGACGCCCTTGCACTGTTTCTCGATGCTGGCGACGTAGCTGAGTGCTGCGCCGTCGTCACCCGCGATGACCACTGCGAGATGCGGTGCCCGCAACCCTTTGTCCAACAAGTCCTTGACCGTTGTCGCGATTTCCGTCTTGATATTGTCGGAAATCTGTTTTCCGTCTATGATGCGTGCCATAAGTCGTTGATATGCTGGATGCTATTCAATTTGCGCTTTCAGTTTCTTCAGCTCAGCCTCTTTTTCTTCAGTGGACTTGGCATTCGCCTGAAGTTTCGTGTTCGTCTTGTACAGGTCCTCGTTCATCTTGAGCAACGATTTCTGTTTGCTGCTGTGCGTCTTCTGCATGCCGTCTTTCTCCTTCACGGCGGCGGCAATCTGTTCCTTTATGGACTGGTCTTGGCTGTTGTTGTATTGGTCCTGCAGCTTTTGGATTTCAGCATTCTTCTGCTCAATTTTTTCGGAGAGTCTCTTGATTTCGTCGTTGGTCGTTTTAAGGTTGTCGTTGAGTTTCTCCTGGTTTTTCAAGAGTGTCTCGCGTTCTTTTTTGAGGGTCGTCAGTTCGCTTTCAAGCTGTTTGATGCGCAATTTGGTCTTATAGATTTCGACGTCGTTGGGCAGGTTTTCGAGGAAGGCGACGATGTTGCGGGAGGTGCGCGGGTCGTTGGAGAAGGTGATGCAGTTCATGTTTCCGTTGGAGACCACGAGGGTGACTTGCGTGAGTTGGTCGCTTTTCTTGCCGACAGTGGTCGTGGTGAAATAGATGTCGTAGCGAGCCTCGCCGAATGCGCTGCAGGCTTGGCCTTCATAGACGCGGAAACCCTTTTTGTTGGATCCTTTCATCGCAAATTGGGTCTCGAACTTGTCGGCAAGAGCGTCGGCGACGATGTTCGCAGGCGCGTTGTCCACGTTGACGGTGAAGCCAGTGAGCTGGTCTTTGCCGAACAGTGTGACTGTCTCGTTGACTTTCTGTGCTGATACAGAGCACAATACGCTTACAAATGCTAACAAAGCGAAAATTTTCTTCATATCGTTTGAATTTTAAGGTTTGATTTCGATGTCTGAAATTCAGGGCGGCAAAGATAAAAAATTTATTTTTGCCGCCGAAAAATGACGAAGATAAAAGAGCTTTTGGCGCGTTTTGATTTTCCGGTCTATCTGGCTCCGATGGAGGGCGTGACGGACGGGGCGTTCCGCCGTATCTGCAAGGAATACGGGGCGGACATCGTGGTTTCGGAGTTCATTTCCTCGGATGCCCTGTCGCGGGAGGTGGAGAAGAGTTTCCGGAAAATGGCCTTCACGGATGGCGAGCGGCCCTTCGGGGTGCAGATTTTCGGCGGCACGGAGGAGGCTTTGACGGCGGCGGCCCGGCTCGCGGCGGCCCAGAACCCCGACTTCATTGACATTAACTGGGGTTGCCCGGTGAAGAAGATTGTGAGCAAGGGTGCCGGCGCGGCCATTCTGCAGGATATCCCCAAGATGGTGCGGCTCACCGAGGCGGTGGTCAAAGCCGTGGACTTGCCCGTGACCGTGAAGACGCGGTTGGGGTGGGAGAGTGCCGACAAGCCCATCGTGGAGGTTGCGGAGCGTTTGCAAGATGTTGGCATACAAGCGATTGCCATACACGGGCGCACGCGGGCGCAACAGTACGGCGGCGAGGCCGATTGGACGCTCATCGGCGCGGTCAAGGCCAACCCGAGGATGACCATCCCGGTGATTGGAAACGGCGACATCGATAGTGCGGAGAAGGCTTTGGCCTATCGGGAGCGTTATGGCGTGGATGCGGTCATGGTGGGTCGTGCCGCTATCGGAAACCCGTGGATTTTCCAGCAAATCAAGGCGTTGCGAAACAGTGAGCCCTGCAAAATGCCCACGTACGACGAGCGTGTCGATTTGGTGATGCGCCACCTGCGTGAGAATGTGCGGGACAAGGGCGAGCGCGTGGCCGTTTTGGAGATGCGTACGATGTACTCCGGATACTTCCGGGGTGTCTTCAACTTTAAACCCCGCAAAATCAGGCTGATGTCGGCTACCACCGTCGCCGAATGCGAGGAAATTTTGCGTGGCTGAAAAAGTCATTTTTTTTCGCCAAACTTTCATTTTTTTTTGTATCTTTGCCCCCTTAATTGTAGATTTGTGTAAAATGGGTTTTGGAGCCCGTGGAAACGCAGTCGCAAATAGGCGGGGATAACCCTCGTTTGTGTTGTAAGTAGTTGATTATAAATAAAGTAGAAATAAGATAAAAAGTAAAAAATATGAAGAAAGCGTTATTTATTCTGATGGTATTCGTGGCTCCCGTGTTGCTGTTGGCGCAGCCGATGGACTCGGTGACCATTTACTATGAAAACTTTGACGGTGCCACCGTCACGTTTACCTCCTCCCCAACCCCGCAGCTCGGCGGTACCGATGGCGACTGGCGTGTGGTAGGCACGGGCATCACGTACAGCGACTGGTCCCAGAACTATGCGCTCTACAAGTCGTCGCCCAAGTCGTTCCGCGCCCCGGTTTATGGATCTGCAGGTAATGCGACGGCGACCACAGCGCCTATTCCATTGAATACGGCCGGTTTCCCAGTATCCCATGTCTATATCGATTTCGATCACATCTGCAAGGTTCACGAGTTGGATGTCGCCAACATTTTCTATAGTGTTGCACAAGGAGTTGACGCGGACGGCAACTATAACTGGGGTCAGTGGAAAGCGATGAACTTTACGGGTAATAATGCTGGATCTCTGGTTTACTATGGCGAAGCCATGGGCTCCACGGCGATTACCGGCGGTAAATTCAACCATACGGTTTACTCCAACTGGGCGTCGAACAATATGGCGGCTGCTCCCACCAATACTTGGTGGCATCATGAGATGCTTGACATGACAAGATGGATTTTTGTCGAGTCTGGCGTATCCAATCCCACCCACTTCCGTATTCAGTTCCGTGAGAACAAGACGTCCCCAACCACTTCCGGCACGCAGGCCTGTGCCGGCTGGTTCCTTGACAATTTCAGAGCCCGCCTCGCCAACTGCGAAATGATTCCGCCGCGCATCTTGATGCAGTCTCCGTTCTACTACAATACCAATAATTCATTCGTAAACCAGACCGGACCCTTCAACATCAAGTGCAAGCTCACCGACAACGACACGGTGAACCTCAACTCTGTCGTGTTCAGCTATGAGATTAACAGCGGTCCCACGGTTATTGTTCCCAACACCAACGCTTTCTCGAACAATATCCGCACAACCCAGAACTCTTATAGCGGTCATGACACGATTCATTCCATCGATGCCAACTGGTGGTTGCCTGCCGTCTGCTACGCCGACACCATCTATTACCATATTTACATGGAGGATGTCCACGGCAGCAAGAGCCGTTTCGACACATTCTTGGTGGCCCACCACAACTACCCCTCCATTCATCAGAACGACGTGCGGCTTGACAGTTTGAGCACGATGCCGCACTGTCTGATTACGGGGCAGCCGCAGCCTATCAGTGTTTACTTCACCAACCGTGCCGATGCCGCGCACTCGCCCGTTGCCAATGGGATGATCTCCGGTAGCTTTACCATCGAGGTGCGCAGTGAGGCCGGTGCGCTCACCCATACGAGCAGCCACAACTGGACGGGTGACATTTGCTTTGATATCCCGTCATCGCTGGATTTGGGCACCTTCACCCCGACCCACGGCTACAACTACGTCACCGTCTATGTGAACACCCGTAACGGTTCGGTGGACGGTTTCCATCAGAACGACACCATAAGGATATCGCCTTACGCCTGTGACAGCCTGTTGCAGGGGCATTACACGATTGGCGGTACCAACCCCGATTTCCCGAATATCCTCGCTGCCAAGGAAGCTCTTGAATATTGCGGTCTTGGCGGTCCTGCGGTGTTCCATCTCCGTCCGGGCACCTACTCCGGCTTTGACTTCAAGGAGAATTACATCGGGCAGTCGGCCACCAACACGATTACCTTCCAGGGTGACGACGTGAACAGCGTCATAATCGTGAACGACAGCGTCGATGTGGGCGCCAATATTTATGGTGCGGTGACGTTGGTGAATGTCCGGGATTTCATTTTCAGGAATTTGACCATTCAAGCCCGAGACACCACCGTGTCGAGAGGTGTGGTCGTGCGTGGCGCAGGCAGCCGCAACATCGTGTTCGACGGCTGTGTCATCAACGCCCGCAATACCCACACCAACGACTTCAACAGTTGCGCAGTGGTCCGCTCCACGGCCACTCCGACCACGATGCCCGACACGATTTCGTTCACCAACTGTACGATGGCCAGCGGCAATGTCGGTATCTACTACGTCGGTGCCAACAACAAGCGGAACTACCTTGTGGTGGACAATTGCGACATCACCTCTTGCTACAGAGGTATCTGTCTGAACTACACCAACGGCGTGATTTCCAACAACCACATCAAGCAGGTCGCTTCGAGCAACCCGCAGAACTTCTCCGCCGTCCACGCCAGCTATCCGACGGGCCTTGACATCAACGGCAACACCATCGACTCCATCCTTACGTTGGAGTACGCCGTCTACTTGACGAATGCCACCAACCAGAACTTCTTTATTCGCAACAACCACATCCGCGTGGGTAACGGTACGACCGGTATCTATGTGAACAACAGCCCCTCCACACACACCAGTGGCAGCAACCCGATTAACATGGACGGATACATCTCCAACAACGAGGTGATTTTCTATCCCGTAACTGCCAACAACAGCTATGCCATCCAGATCAACAACAGTAAGGATCTTTATCTCATCAACAACAGCGTCTTGGTGAAGTCAGATGCGCCGTATAGCAACACGGCTGCCATTTACTCTTCCAATGGTAACAATGGTATATATATATACAATAACTTGTTAATGAATAAGACGGTGAATTCCGACAACACGGACTATCCGTTGTATCTGAATGCCAACGCCACGGCATCGGGCAGTTACAATGACTTCTACTCCGGCTCCGGCGTGGTTGCCTACAAGACCGTGGCCAGAACCTCTATCGCCGAGTTGGAGAGTGCCCTTACGACGCTGACGAACAATATCTCCATGATGCCGCAAATTGCCAATGAGGAGCAGAGCTTGCTGCCCGACCCGATGAGCGGGTTGGAGTGCTGGCGTCAGACTTCCGTTACGACCGATATTCGCGGTATCAACCGTTCCGATTTGACGTATATGGGTGCTTACGCCGATGTCATCCCGAACTACGACGCGGAGATGACCTCCCTGGTGAGCCCGACGTTGGGTGAATGCCCGCAGAGCTCCTACGAGATTACGGTGAAGATTACCAACAAGGGTGGTTATTCGCTCGACTTCGCCGCTACTCCCGCAACTGTCCAGCTGCAGTCCACGGCGCTGAACCTGAACCAGAACATTACGGTGAACACCGGCTCGCTTACCCCGTTGAACAGCATGGACAAGGTGCTGACTTCCGGCGTGGTGATTCCGAGCAACCAGCCGGTGGATTTCACCATCATCATCAACTATCCCGGCGATACGCAGCATAACAATGATACGCTGCGCCAGAACTTTACGTTGGAGTACATTATCCCCGACTATGTGGAGAACTTCAGCAACGGTACGCAGCAGACCTGGACGATTGAGCAGATTTCCGGTGCTGGTAACTGGACCTTCCAGAACGGTGAGAGTGCCAACCCGACCATTATGCCGGTCTATGGTACTGGTCGTCTGTTCTTCAATTCGAAGAACTTTGCCGCCAACACTACTTCCCGTGCCATCCTGCCGGTGACGGTTTTGGACAATGCCACCAACCCCATCTTGGAGATTTGGTTCGCCCAGGACAACGCTTTTTCCAACAAGAAGGATGAGATGACGGTGAAGATTTCCACCAACAACGGTGTCACGTATACGAATCTGACTCCACAGGGCCAGACCACGGCTCCGCTGCAACGTTACCTGCAGTCTGCGGCCACTCCGGAATGGACCCGATTCGTCTATGACCTTTCCAACTATGTGTCCAACGGATGTGTTTATATCGCTTTCGATGCCTTGTCCAAGAACGGTAACAATATCAACATCGACCGTATCCGTGTGAGAAACCTCTACCCGAACGACATCGCTGTTGACAAGATATACGGTGCCGGCGAGACTCCGACGCAGTACGCGATGCGTGACGTCGTGAGTGCGCTGGTGCGCAACGATGGTTCGCAGACGCAGAGCAATATTCAGGTTTACCTCAACGTGACGGGTGCCACGGAGCAGTGGCATGACACCATCACGATTCCGTCGCTGGCCCCGAATACCGAGACCCTCATCACCTTCCCTGACCACCTGTACAATGTGGCGGAGGTCAAGGATGTGGAGGTGCGTTGCGCCAACGACCAGAACAATACGAACAACAGCCAGCACTGGCGTATGGTGACTACTACGGCGACGGCGACCATCGCCGACACCACCACCGACATCCAGCTGATTGGCGACTACAACAACATTATCCGTCCGTGCGTGCGCTACAAAACCAACGAGGAGTTGGCTGTCCGTGCGATGAAATACTACTACGACCAGACCTACATCGCCGATCCCGAGAACGGCTTCAAGGCTTTTGTGGCGGATGCCAACGGCAATGTGCTGGCCACTTCGCAGGTGGTTGATTTCAGCACACTGCAGCAGGGTGCCTGGAACGAGATTCCGATCTACAACTTCGCATTGACGAACACTACCGGCGAGTTCTATGTGGGTTTGGAAATGCTGGCTCACGGCAACTACCTTTGCGCCCAGGTGGAGACCCCGCTTCGCGACTCCACGTTCTACTATCTGAACAACGGTGTCTATGAACCGCAGCTTACCGGCCGCTTCATGCTCGGTGCGGTGGTCGATACCCCGTTCGTGCACGATGTCGCCCTGTTGGAGCTGGTGAATCCTGTCACCGACTGCGATCTCGGCCACGAGCATCTGCAGGTGCGCCTCACCAACAACGGTACCACGGACATTGTGCCGCCCATCCAGCTGCACTACACGGTGAACGGCGGTGCCACTGTCTCTGAGAACTTCACGGATACGCTACACAGCCACGAGACCACGGTGTTCACTTTTAACAGCATCTACGATTTCACCAACAACCAGATTGACATTGACGACAACTATGCGGTCCATGTATGGGCCACCAAGTTGGCGCAGGATCGTCTGACTTACAACGATACGTTGAATGTCATGGTGGTGTCTAAGGGCAAGGCTGTGATGCCGACCGCCCAGGATACGGTCATTGTGAACTACCACACTTCCACCACGCTCACCGCCCAGCTGCCGCCCGCCATTCAGGAAGGTGTGCTCGGCTGGTACAAGAACACCGGGTACGAGTCTTGGGAGTTGCTCACATACGGCCCCACCTACACGACTCCGCTGATTTACTTCGACACCACGTTTTATGTGACGGCCAACCCCGGTTCTGTGGATGTGGCGACAGTGGGTACGGGTACCGGCAACGGCACCGATCCTTTCACTTTCACGAACGGTTATTCCCGTGGCCGTACCCTCTATTTGGAACAGGAAATTGGTGGACACGGTACGCTGACTTCCTTTGCCCTGAGTGTGAAGACGCCTTCCAACGCCAATGCCAGCGCGGGTATCCCGATGAAGATTTACATGAAGTGCACGGATGAGAACGTCTTCACCAACACCAATGTGAACTGGGATGACGAGATTCTCGGTGCTACCTTAGTGGTTGATGACCGTATCTTCTTCGACCAGGCCGGTTGGTATGAGTTCAACATGCTCACCCCGTTCGACTTCAACAGCGGCAACCTGGAGATTTTTGTGGAGACCAACTGTGCCGACTACTGTACCGGCACGGGCAACCAGTGTAACAACTGCGGTCAGTATGTCTCTGGTGCGAACAGCTATCCGCAATTCTATATGACGAACACGACGGCGACGCAGTGCCAGAAGAAATCGGGCAACACCGCCGCGGCGATGACCGGTGCCTGGACGAATGTTTCCAAGCGCATCAACGCCCGCTTCACGGTTGCGAACCTGGAGTGCGGAAGCCAGAAGTTGCCCATCCATATCCATGTGCCCGATATTCCGGACTACGATGTGGAGACGCAGGAACTGCTCTATCCGACCACGAGTTGTGCCCTCTACAACGAGCATATCCAAGTGCAGCTCAAGAACATGCTGAACACTTCGATTCCAGCCAACAAGGTTGTGATTCACGCCCTCTTCAACGGTTCGGAGGTCACGCATACGGTGGACGAGGTCTTCGCCCCCGAGGAGGTCAAGGTTGTGGAGTTCACCACCCCGTTCGACTTCAGCGCCCCGACGTCCAACATCACGTTCAACTATGTGATTTATACCACGTTGAATAATGAGACGGTTGTGTATGGCGGCAATGACACCATCACCGGACAGTTCCAGTCCACGCGCACGGCCTATCTGCCCGACAGCATTGTTTACACGGGAAGTTACACCCAGCCTTACACCATCTTGGAACCAGCCGACAGGTCGTCCAGCATTACGCAGTATTATTTCTACGATGCTGAAGATGCGGCCAACCCGATTCATACGACCACGACGGCGGCTCCGTATATGACCACAGATCCGTTGTACGACACAGTGGTCTTCTGGGTCTCGGGTAAGACACAACAGAGCAACTGTATTACCAAGCGCATTCCTGTGATCATCAATGTCTTCCGTCCGCAATATGATTTGAGTACGGAGGAATTGCTCTATCCGGTTTCCTACCAGTGCGCTACCTCGTTGAACCCGCAGTTGCAGGTTTCCGTGATGAACCAGGATACGACCTCCAACACGGCGATTCCGGCGGGCACGTTCAACTTGAACGCCAACTTCACGGGTGCCGCCACGGTCAACGGTGTGAACCTCATTAGCACGCCGATTTCCTCGCTGCATACGGACACCATTACGTTCGATAACGGTCTGAACCTTGGTTCCGCGACCCAGAACCGGATTTACAACTATGTGATTTACACCACGCCCGCCGATGCCTCGATGCCCATCTATACGGCCAACGACACCATCTCGGGTTCGATGTACTTCCCGGCATTGCCCGTTGCGCCGCAGGCTTTGACCTACACGGTGCCTTACGGCGGTACGCAGACTATCACCCCGGGTACCAACCCGTTGAACCACTTCTACTTTTACGAGAATGCGGCTGATGACCAACCGATGGCGGAGGGTACCACCTACACCACGGATCCGATTTTCAGCCCCACGACCTATTACTACAGCGGTCGTATCGAGTCCAACGGATTCAATGCCGGTGTGGTAGCGGGTAACGGCAATATCACCAACCAGACGAGTGCCGCTCCGTTCACGTTCACAAACGGTCACTCTTATGCCAAGATGTTCTACAATAGTGAGGACTTCAACCATGCGGAGGGTCGCATCGACAGTATCTATTTGTATGTGTGCGGTGCCGAGACCAATGGCATAGGCATTCCGATGAAGTTCTGGCTTGCCAACACGGCTGATGCCCAAGGTATCAACGGTGGTGGTAATAGCGTGAACTGGGTGACTGAGACCAATAATGCCACCTTGGTCTTTGACGGCGACATGTACTTCGACCACGAAGGTTGGGTTGGCTTTGCCGTCAACGGCGGTTTCGACTACAGTGGCGGTGGTCTCTTCCTGTACGCCGAGCACGACTGCGGCAACGCCAGCTGTGTGTCCAACTACGGTATCAACCCGGTGCCGAAGTTCACGAATACCCAGTATTCGGCCAACAACCTCAAGAAGGTGCTGACCAAGGCCCAGAACACTGCGCTCTCTTCCGGCAACACCAACTTCACGCTTTCCAACTATCGCGCCAACACGAAGTTCAAGATGAACTACACCTGTGAGTCGCCGAAGGCCACCATCACCATCAACACTACGGTGCCGCAGCACGATGTGGGTGTGACGGCCATCACCGCTCCTGTGACGCAGAGCAACAGCTTCACCAACAACGAGACGGTGACCGTGACGATTAAGAACTTCGGATCCCAGGCTGCCAGCAACTTCCCGGTGTTTTACCAATTGGCCAACAACGCCGCCGTGACGCAGAACTACAGTGGCTCTTTGGCCGCCGGTGCTGAGGCGAACATGACCTTCACCACGGCATGCGACCTCACCGATGTCTATTACAGCACGCCGTTCCGCGCTTACACGGGTCTCTCCACGGATACCTATCACAACAACGACACTACGACGATTTACCTCAGCAAGGAAGATCCTTGCGAGTCCCGTCCGTTGGCGTTGGCTACCGGTGCTCACATCACCAATGTGACGTTCGCTTCCCTGAACAACGGTACTGCCGCTCCGTTCACCAACCACGATGTGGCTCCCGGCAACGGCATGTACACGGACTATACGTCCACCGTTGCCCCTGTGGAGTTGATTTTGGGTCAGGAGTACACGCTCTCCGTCTCCCATGCTTTCACGGGCACGCAGACGAAGACTGTTTACAAACGTGCTTACATTGACTATAACCGCAATGGCGAGTTTGAGGCGAATGAGGCTATTATGACGACCGGTGCTATCACGGCCGATCCTAACAACGCCGCCACCGTGCAGGTGGTCAATGCGCCGGTTATGGGCAGCGCCGAGCTTGGTCTTACCCGTATGCGCGTGATCTGCGCCACGGTCAATGTCACCGACCCGTGCTCCTACTACAACAATTCCGCCACTGCAGAAGGTGAGACGGAGGACTATGCCGTCCTGTTGAGTGCCCCGATGGAGATCGACCTCGGTATTCCGAGCGTCCTGCACCCGGTGGGAGATGTCTGTCCCGATCACGATGCCAACCTGCGCGTGCAGATCCGTAACTACGGTACGCAGACGCAGACGCTGAGCATGGCTAACCCGATCACCGTCACTGCCACCATCACGGGTGCGGTGCCCGGTGTGTACACCAAGGTTGTGGAGAGCGGCACGTTGGCTCCGAATGCGGAGATGACGGTCGTCATCCCGAACGTCAACCTCAGTGCGCAGGGCGACTACCATGTGAGCATGAACCTCACCTACGACATCGACCAGTATACGACGAACAACACCCGTACTTGCGATGCGGTGGTTTCCGACCTGACCGTGAGCCAGCTTCCGTTTGTGGAGCCCTTCGTGCCCGTGGGTATGGAGGATCTCCAACTGCCGACGCAGTGGACCGTGACCTCTTCCCACCTGAACAACTATGTCTGGATTGAGAAGACCGGTGCGTCGCAGAACAACGGTGCCAACCCGAGCGGCGGTCCCGCCCACGACCACACTTCCGCCGGTACGAGCTTGGAGCAGTATGGCGGCTACGCGACGGTGAACGGTGTGAACAACACCAGCAACCAGAACAAGTGGACGTCCCTCACCAGCGGTTGTATCAATATGCACTACAATGGCATCTATCCTGCCGAGCTGAACTTCTACAAGTACTTCACGGGTGCGTCCAACGCCGATTTCGAGATGCGTGTGGAGACTGGATCCGGTGAATACTACCAGACCGTTGACCAGCTTACCAAGGCTGACGGCGCTGCCCAGTGGCTCAACCACCTCACCGTGCTGGAGCCTGTGGATGAGGTTGCCCGTCTGCGCTTCACCGTCACGCACCAGGTGTACAGAATCGACCCGAGTATTGATGACATTAACCTCGTGACTGGTCTGCCTGACATGGCCGTCAACCGTGTGATTTATCCGGAGGACAAGGCCACCTCTGACGGATGTCTGCAGGTGAACAGCCTCGTGGTGCCCGTCATCGAACTCCAGAATGCCGGTAACTCTGCCGTCGAGGAATTTGATGTGGTATTCAACGTCGGTACCGGTAGCGACATCGTGACCGAGACCGAGCACGTTGTGCATCATCTTGCTCCCGGTGACACGTTGATTTACACCAGTACTAACGAGTTCGTGGTCACCAACCTCACCCAGAACTGGGAGGTGAAGGCCACGGTGGTGATTCCCGAGGACAAGCGTCACAACAACGATACCAAGCGTAATATCTCTTGTACCAACGTCAGTATCGACGACTACGAGACCGAGCAGAGTGTCTATCTCGGCCAGAACGTGCCCAACCCGTCCATCACGGTCACTCGCATCCCGTACTCCGTGCCGGAGCCGGGCAAGGTGACAATGGATATCTCCACCACCGCAGGTCAGATTATCTACACTACCGAGCAGGAGGCTGAACTGGGCACCAACTACATCGAGGTGAACACATCGAGTCTCGCCGCCGGTATCTACTACTATACCATCCATTTCAATGGAATAACGTTAACCAAGAAGATGGTTGTTGAAAAATAACCGCTTCTTAACAGAAGAAGCTACCTTTCGGGGTAGCTTTTTTTGACCATTGACTATGACGAAGAGGAACATATTGACCATTCTTAGCCTGATGGTGCTGACGGTTGCCTGTGCGCAGCGCGAGCCGTCGGGGTCAGCTATGGCTGCCGCTTCCGAGACGGTGTTGCGCACTGGCGCGGAGCGGATGGAGCAGTATCTTCCCCAATTGAAAGGCAAACGTGTGGCATTGTGCGGCAACCAGACTTCCGTGGTGGGCAAAACCCATCTGGTCGATACGCTGCTTTCGCGGAAAGTCAACTTGGTGAAGCTCTTCTGTCCGGAACACGGTTTCCGCGGGCAGGCGGAGGCGGGCGCGACAATCGCTTCCGGCAAGGATCCGCTGACAGGTCTGCCGGTGGTCTCCCTCTACGGCAAGAACAAGAAGCCGACGGCTGAGCAGCTTGCGAGTGTCGAGGTCATTCTCTTCGACCTGCAGGATGTGGGTTGCCGGTTCTACACGTACATCTCCACGCTGCACTACGTGATGGAGGCCGCCGCCGAGAACGGGGTCAAAGTCATCGTGCTCGACCGTCCCAACCCCAACGGTTTCTACGTGGATGGTCCCGTTTTGGAGCCGCAGTATAAATCCTTCGTGGGCATGCACCCCGTACCGGTGGTTTACGGCATGACGATAGGGGAGTACGCCCGGATGATCAACGGGGAGAAGTGGTTAGCCAACGGGGTGCAGTGCGATTTGGAGGTGGTGACGCTGGAAGGTTACACGCACGAGACGCGCTACGAATTGCCCGTGGCGCCGTCGCCGAATTTGCAGAACAAAAAGTCCATTTTATTTTATCCGTCGCTCTGCTTTTTCGAGGGCACAAATGTCAGTGTGGGGCGCGGTACCGACCATCCCTTTGAGATGTACGGTGCGCCCGGCCTGTTAGACGGTGACTACACGTTTACCCCGCACGCTATCCCTGGTGTGTCGGAGAACCCGCCGTTCAAAGATCAGGAATGCCGAGGTGAACTCTTAGCGTCTGTTTGCATAGATTGGAATGCTCCCGGCAGTTTGAACCTCTTCTTCCTGCTCAACGCTTACCACAATTACCCCGACAAGGCGAACTTCTTCCTCAAGAACAATTTCTTCGACAAACTTGCCGGTACAGCCGTTTTACGCCAAAAAATCATCGCTGGAGCCACCGAAGAGGAGATTCGAGCCTCATGGCAACCCGCTCTTGATGAGTTTAAATCACTGCGTTCCAAATACTTACTGTACGAATAAAAAAAGTTTTATATAGGTGTAACGAAATCGCCAAAACGTGCGACACACTTAATACAAGCGGATAATAAAACAAAAAGAAATATGAAAAGAACAATTCTGACAATGATGATGATGAGTGCGATGCTCATCGGCATAGCACAGCAACAAATCCCGTTCAGCCAGTATTATGTGGATCCTCAATTTTCGCAGGAGGTTACTGCTGCCAAGGTGGAGGATATGCGGGCGAACAACCCTGCTGAGCTGGTCAGGATGCATTACACGATGTTTAACTATGCTCAGATTGTGGAAAAGTTGTGGGACGGCAATTTCAAGCAGATGGGAATGTTGGAGGATTACCTGCCGAAAGGCATGACCTATTTGGAGGAAGAACTCATCCAAAAGGGTTATGTCAACCCCTACAAGTGGAATCTTCCGCAGGATGAGTATCGTTACAACCTCTTCAAGTTGCGGCATGAAGGTTATTATGTCGTGGTTATGCCCAAAACAGTGTGGGAGGAGCGTCTCAATGCACATCTTCATCAATTTGGTTTCTAAAAAATCGGCGTCATGAAAAAGATAATATCCCTTTTGGCAATAGTCTGCGGCATGATGACGCTGCAGGCCCAGGTGATTACATTAGGTGTGAGCACCCAGACCTCCGTGACCGGCTGCTCCGTGTCCGTCTATGACAACGGCGGTCTGAACGGCGATTACAGCCCCAATATGGACAATTACGTTACCATCTGCTCCAACGATCCCAACAACCACTCCGTACGGGTGAACTTTGATTTGGCATCGTTTGATGTCGATTGTTCGGACACTTTGTTCATTTACGACGGACAGTCCGTCAATGACCCCGTTTTGGCGGTGCTGACGAACTGCATCACCGACTCGGTCACCTCACCGACGCTGTCGTATGCGGCCACGGTCTATAACACGTCAGGTTGTCTGACTATCCGTTTCAAGACCGACGGTCAGGACGAAGGTGCCGGTTTCGCCCTCACCACCGACTGTGTGCGTCCTTGCCAGCGCATCAACGTGACGCTTGATACGGCGGCGTGCAGCAAGTACCCGCATTTGGAGGACGACGGCTATTTGTATCTCGATGTCTGTCCGTACGACACCATCCATTTGGTGGCGCATGGCGAGTTTCCTGACAACGACTATAGTTATCACCAGAGTGATGCCATTTGCACGTTCACTTGGGATATGAGTTGGGAGGTGATTGACACCTTTGGCGTCAATTCCATGGACTATCTCTTCCCGGAAGGTCGCGGTTATGACGTGGCTATC
>JAFPVR010000074.1 GCA_017395245.1 Bacteroidales bacterium
GCTCGATGCTGCGGTAGCCGTACATGTAGCCGCACACGGTGGTCCGCCCGTCCGTGGGGTTGGGGTAGAGGTAGATCTCGCGCTCGCGGTTCTGGTAGTACTCGTCGATGCCCACGGAGTCGTCGGGGACGAAGGGCTGGGTGAACTCGGGATTGTGGTAGAGGGCGAAAACGGCGCTGGATGTTGCCGGACTTCCGTTGACAACAACGTTATTGGTGAAAGCCATATTTCCAATCATTTGTATAGTACAAACAACATTCCCAGAATTGTTAATAATGGTGGGGCCGGTTCCGCAATAAGAAACTGGGTACGATACCGCAGGAGCAAAATCTATAAAAGAACCATCTATGCACCATCTGGCTAATCCTATTTGTTTGCTCGTCTTGCCAGTTGTCGCAAGCATAACAAGTTGGTTGTTTACTATAGCAGGAGAAGCACTGCCCGCATTGGCAAGGGAAGACTCTGTCTCATTTGGAATAAAGTCATTCTTTATATAAGTACCTGTTGTTTTGTCAAACATTGCATAAAATGCACGGCGTTCTTGTTCTATCGAACTTCTACCGATAGTGTTTTCTACATCTTGCTCAAAATAAATATTAGAATCTGTATTGGGCGTGTTTTTCGCTTCCCCACAAACATAGACAGCATTCGAATTGACCTGACTTCTATTAAATCCAACAGTGACGAAGTTTTCAGGATTTTGTACTCTCGTATATACTTGGTTGCTCCATACCACATCACCGTCAGTGTTATATTTAACGATAAAATTGCAAGCGTATGCGGAGGAAATGTCGTTTGCTGTGAGGTGATGAATACTATCCCACCAGTAATGGACTGGATACTGGTGTAATAGCCCTCCTCCACTCACAGTGTTCTCGGCCAATTCCATACGCCCAGTAATATACATGTTGTCCTCCTCGTCAAAGGATAAGCCGCTATATCTGCAATAAAAGTATCTGTTGATACTATCTCCCGTAAATTGATATGACGAAGCAATCCCATCGGTATGGTCAACCAATGGTTTATGAAAGATCAGGTCTCCTGAAGGTGAAAATTTATACAATATGGCATTGTTGATACAAGCGTTATTGTAACTATTGGGGCTAACGTTCCCGGGAAGGAACAGGTTGTAGATCTTGTTTGAATCTCCGTCAACTATTATGGTCAGGGAATCGGTTTCCACTCCCGAGTACTGTATGGGACTATACACATAATAATTGCCATTGATGTCCCAGTGGACAAGATTTGTCTCTTCTCCCGATTGGCACAGTGGTGATACCACTCTAACTTCTTCATTCCCTTGAAGGTAGCGTTCTCGCGAATAGGCTTCAACAAAATGTTGATCCGAGACATCTCCATCGGTGTCCAAGATAGCAAAAAAAGTCCATCGACCAGTTTGGTACGGAGGTCTTCTGTTTTCAACAGGAATTGCATGTACTTGAGCCCCACGAATCAGCGTGTCCAAATAGTAGAGCCAAACATTGCCCCAATTGTAATCAACATATTCCATCTCAACATTACCCGAAATAAACACCCGGTTATTTCTCACCTCCATCCAAAGAGGTGTACAATAAGAGCCGCTATTTTTCACTACTTTATACCATAACATATTCCCCAAGGTGTCGAATTTGGCCAGAAGTATGGATTTCTTGTTGCTGTTGAGCACTTGTGCGCTGGTCGTGAACTGCAGGGTGTTCTCATCATATTTCGGACTTCCGCCCATGGTGCCATAGACGTAGATGTTGCCCTCATCGTCAAAGGCGGTGTTGATGATTTTATTGTAATAGTCGCCGTAGGAGCCGTCGCCTCCCGTCCAGTAATGCGCCCACTTCCACTCGCCCTGGGCGGAGGCGGTGAGGGTGATGAAAAGGGTGGCGAGGGTGGCCACGAAAAGGGATAGTCGTTTTTTCATAGGGTTTAAGGTTTTGGGTTTAGGGTTTAAGGGAGTAGGGAATAGTTTAGTCTCAAGTCTCAAGTCTCAAGTCTTAAGTCTTAAGTCTTAAGTCTCAAGTCTCATTTCCGGACGTAAAAATACCGTTCAACTACATGGCGGCATCCGCCATCAAGTCTTTGCGGCCTATCAAACTGAAAACAACGATGTTATTGTCCTCGTTCAAAATCCGTAATGTACGAAGCATCTCGTTCAACGTGGAACCGCTGGTGGTCACATCGTCGATGATGAGCACGTTCTGGTCTCGAATGGAAGCGCAAAGCCGTTCGTCTTCTTCGTTGGCGAATTTCAGGAAATGCATGATGTATGGGCGTAAGCGGCTTTTCTTCACATCTTTGGCAATCGTAAAATAATCTTTCTGGTGAATGAGATCGACCATGTTATTAATGGCGACCCTCGCTTCCTCTTTTTGTTTTTCCGTATAACGGGGACGCCCGTTTTCCAGCACATCGTCCAGATACTGTTTTTCGTATCCGTCCATATCAAACGAAATGTTCTGGGGCAGAGCCTTCACGAGTTGCATTTTGTGGAGCGTGGGCTGCGCGAAACGATAGATATAGCGCAGCATGTACTGGTTTACCTTGCTGGAGGACTCGGGCATAATCACCATCTGATAATCGTACAGGTTGATCTTCCGGCTCAAGTCATCGATAGCTTTTTTGATGAATTGCGTCAGATTCGAGTCCTTTTGAAGATCTTCGGAGAATTTCACATATTGGATGAACGCACTTCGGACACTGCTGTCCACCTGCTCGGAGAATTCATAGCCATAGTAGAAGCACTTGCCGAACGCCTCCACCTGGTAGCCCTCGTCGGTCAGTTGCACAATGTCCTTTTCGTTGTCATGTTCAAAATCGAACACGAACTTTTGTGTCCTTTCATCAAAAGTGATACCCATAACTACTTGTCTAACATTAGAATTTCCAGCCGCAAAGATACATTTTTTCCAATTCGCTGCAATTCCATCCCTCGTTTTTCACGCCTCATCATTCATCATTCATCATTCTACATTCTACATTCTCACCGCCTTCCTCACCACGCTCACCCCTCGCTCGAAGTTGATCTTCACGAGGTACGTGCCGGAGGGATAGGGCGAGAGGTCGATTTCGGGCAGGGACGTGCCGTGGGGCGAATCTAAGAGGGTGGCCAGTTTGCGGCCCTGGAGGTCGAGCAGCTCGATGCTGCGGTAGCCGTACATGTAGCCGCACACGGTGGCCCGCCCGTCCGTGGGGTTGGGGTAGAGGTAGATCTCGCGCTCGCGGTTCTGGTAGTACTCGTCGATGCCCACGGAGTCGTCGGGGACGAAGGGCTGGGTGAACTCGGGATTGTGGTAGAGGGCGAAAACTGCGCTGGATTGTGAAGAAGGACAGTTAACGGATACATTATTGTCAAAACAGACAGGGGCGTTTGCTCTGAAATTAACCAACAAGTTGCCACCTTCATTGGCAATCAACGAACCGTCTGCGAGTGGCATTGGCGATGATATTGTGTCAGACCCGATATAAACACCATCTGTTCGCCATTGGGATATTATTCTGTAGTTATAATTAACATTTGAAAACGAAAAGATACGATTGTTAATGATGGCGGGAAGATGACCATGTACAGCCTGAGCAGCGGGAATAACGCCAGCTCCTTGGTTTTCTCTTGCTCGTTGCACGCCACGGCGATTGACAAAAAATTGTACAAATCGGTGAAATGCGGAATTCCATTATAGATGGAATCCATCCTGCAATACATCCCGTAAGCGATTTCGGGTGGGTAGTCGTTATGGTTGATTTTATCCCTAATCTGGCAGTATTCCGTCCACTCCGGCGTCTGCGCGAAGCTGCCGAGCGTGAACAAGCAGAGCAGAAGGATGGTCAAGGTCGGTTTTTTCATGACGGTTTATGTTTAGTGAAATGACATATTTCTACGAATAAAGGATAATCTGGCGATTTCCGCCTCGTGCCAGCGGCACGAAATCTCAATAACCCCATACCAGCGGAACGAAGTGAAGCGCAGTGTGGGGTAGAAGGGGCGATGAGGGTACCTGCGTGCAGAATGCACGCCACTACATGTATAGCAGTGGAGGATGTCCATCGATGGTGATAGTAGTGTGTCTCCGACACACAGCCTCGTGCCCCCGACACGTACCCCACACGGCACTCACTGCGTTCGTTTCGAGTGGGGTTACTGAGATGGCGTGCATCCTGCACGCGGCGAGAGGATTCGATATACACTGCCTTATTCATAAAACTGCACCTTATACGTTTCGCATGGGAAAGTATCGATTTGGACACGCAGGAAGCGAGATGCAGACTGTCTGTCGGATTGGACAAGGTCAACACTCGTGTAATTCCGGGAAGAGCGTGGATCAGTTACGGTGATTTTACCCGTGAGGTTTTCGTCAGAGGTGAAACCCACCGGCAACCATAAACAGCAGCGCACGGGCTGCCCGTCTTTCATGGCCGGCTTGCAGGCGGGCGCAGCACGGAAAGCACGGCTGAACTCTGTTATGAGCGATTCATACAATTGCCGTATAATCTCGTTCCGCGATTCCTCATCTAAGGATGTGCTTTCGCCAGGGTCAAGACGCGCAAGCGTATAACCATTATTGCCTAACAAGGCCACCAAACATCCATCTTCGGACTTCCATTTGACGTATGCCGTGTCTAACTCCACGTGGCGTACCTGACCATCCTTCTCCACAATGAAACGGACTGTGAAAATGCCTTGTAGCTTGTATTTCTTGGCCAACTCGGGATACTGCATGCTGCTGTACAGGTTATCGACGTACTGTTGGATGCCACCCGGGAATTCCGGCATCACATCGGGACTATTGCCGACTGGGTTATAGATGACTGGATCCTCTGGCTCTTCGATAACCTCTTCCACCAAATCTTCGGCAACTTCCTCCTTCGGATGGCAGTTCACCATCAGCAAACCGCACACGACGGGGATGAGCGCGAGCATCCACCACGCTGACACTCTGCGTTTCACGGGCTGGCTCATCATCAGAATCCGCTTCTTGGTCAGCAGATGACGGAAACTGTTGCCCACGGGCATGAATTTGCCCACGCACAACTGCTTGTACAACAGCTCCAAATAGTCGCGCTTGAGGGCGCCTTGTGCCAGCACCTGCTCATCCGCGAGGTATTCGTGAACACAGCTTAACTCCTTCGCACAGAGGTAAATGACGGGATTGAACCATTGCAGCACCTTCAGTACTTCCAGGAAGAGCAGGTCGAAGGTGTGGCGCTGACGGATGTGCGCCCGCTCGTGCGCCAATACCTGCCGCAACTCGCTGTCGGTAAACACGTCCGGATTCACGAAGACCGACCGCAGGAATGAGAAAGGAAGGTTGCCGTCGGGCTCAGCCAACACGCGCACACGCTCCTCCCGCGTGGAAAGCTCGTCCGAAATAGAACTGCGTCGGTAATACGAGGATGTCTTTATCAGTTTGACAATCAGAAGGATGAAAGCGAATGCGCATCCAACGAGATATACAGCCAACAAGGCATCTTTCCAATTCCAAGCGGAAGACACCGCGACAGGCTCCGTTGGCGACGGCGTAACAGTCTGCACCGGCTCTATAGAGGCTTCTTTAACCTCAATTTGCGGCACGACGGTTTCATCGGGCATCTGGATTTGCTGCACGTAGGCGCTCACGCGGGCAGCCTGCGGGGCTTTTGTCTCGATGGAAACGAAGGGAATGATCATGGCAACAATCAATGTGCCAATGAGATAGAATCGGCGTAGACGGAACAGATTGCTCCGGCGCAAGGTGGCGGCATACAGCCCGAAAAAGAGGGCGATGGCGACAGCGGAAAAAAAGATCGTTTTCATAAGGCATCGGTTTTTTCGTTAGAATTGTCGGAGGGCACCGCGTCAATCATGCGGCGGATTTCGTCCAAGTCCTCCATCGAGATGTCCTTGTTCTGGGCGAAAAAGGAGACCATCGACTTGAAGGAATTGTCGAAATAGTGCTGCACGAAATGCTGCATGAACGCTTCCGAATATTGTTCCTTGCTGACCAGCGGGTAGTAGCGGTTCGCTTTCCCGAAGGTCTCGTGGCCCACGAACCCCTTCTTTTCGAGGATTCGCACCACGGTCAACACGGTGTTGTACGCGGGTTTCGGCTCGGGGAAATTGGCGGTGAGATCCGCTGCGAACCCTTGACCGATCTTCCACAACACCTGCATCACTTGTTCTTCTGCTTTTGTTAATTCTCTCATATTGTTATATTTTATTGGTTAATGTTCGTTGCTCGTTTATCGTTCGTTCGTCGTATCATTCATTGTTCATTCATCGTATCGTTCATCGTTATCTGATCCCAGGGCTCACTATCGTTCACCCTGGGCTGACATACGTCGGGCTTTCAGCCCTTTTGGAATGTTGTTTGTATTATTCATAATTCATCATTCATAATTCATCATTTGAAATAACGCGGCAAAAATACAATTTATTATTTAATTATACAACTAAAAAATTAGTTTTGTGATTTTTTTTGTTTCATGGATAAAAAATGAAAAGGGTCGAGAGACCCTTTTCGTCAATGTGTATCGGGCTTGTGCGAGACAGGCGTTAGTGTGATTGCCACTGTAGATATGACGCGAAAAAAGCAAATGGTTGCAGTTTGTTAAAAACTTTTTTTCGGCACACGTATATCGTGCTGAAGTTCGTCAGAAACAGTTTGCCGACCGCGCTAACTTCTAACTGTCTCCACCGGCTCGAACCGCAGCGACAGCGCCGACTGTACTGTAACGACCAACACCGTGAGCGCCAGCAGGATAAGGTAGGCGATGACGAAGAGCCAGACCGTGATAGGCGCGTGGCAGACGAACAGCTTCAGCCAATGGCCGATCAGCGGGAGGCTGACGGTCACGGAGAGCAGGAAGGCGACGGTGCAGACGAGGGCGTACTTGCCGTTGGCGCGGGCGAGCAGCTGTCCCGTGGAGGAGCCGAAGATCTGCCGCAAGCCCAGCTCGGGACGGCGGTAGGTCATCTCCAGCAGCAACATCCCCGCCACGCCCGTCAGCGCGAGCAGCACCGCGATGCCGCAGAGGATGAACATCCCCTTCGAGAGGCCGGCCTCCTTTTCGTAGAAGCCCGCGATGTCGTCGTCCAACGTGCTGATTTCCAAATTGTCACAGCCGAATTCTTTTGCCAGTTGACGAATCTCTCGGGCAATAACGGACGTGTCCGCCCCCTCGCCGTATTTAACATAGAAGTACTGCAGTATCTGACCGTACTTCCCGACCTCCAGCCCCAACGGCTGAATGGTATCAAACAACGGGCGGAAATGGAAATCCTGCACAAAACCCACGACAGTCGTTTTCATCATCTTCTCCCCATAATGCCAGTTTAGCTGTAAATGATTGGTTTCCTGCGCTTTTCGGTTAAAAAACACATATTGGTTGTACTTGATGGAGTCGCTGTCTTGGGGCAACCGGCCTTCCAGCAGCTTCACCCCGAAGAAATCCATAAAGTTGGGCATAATCTGCATGACGTTGAATTCCACATTCGTCACATTCTCCTCCCGCTCGTTCAACACCGGACGTCCGTACAACACATACCCGCTTTTGCGCACTATCGGACATGAAGTGGCGGTGAATTTCTCAACACCGACAAGCTGTCCTATGGCGTTGACAAACGAATCCACTTGGGTATGGTTGATGTTTGCCGGGAAACCGAGGATGTTTTTCGTCTGAAAACCCATGTCATACGTCTTGAGGTAACGGTTTTGGACCGCGACATACATCGTGCAGGTCAGGATGACAGAGGCGAGGAAGAATTGCAACCCGATGAAAGCCGTGCGCAGCCGAATTCCCGCCTTCGAGAACCCGTAGCTGCCCTTCAGCGCAACATCGGGCGACACGGCGGTGACCATCCGGGCAGGGACAATGGAGACGACCACACCGGCAGCGACGGACATCAGTAAGGTCAGCAATAGGATGCCGACATTGCCAGCGAAACGGACAGGAACAGTCAGCAGCGGGAGTTTGGGGATCAGCGTGCACAAGGCGACGATGCCCACGGCAACGGTGAAAGCGATGAGGGCGAGCACAACATACTCGAGCATCAAAATGAGCCGGATGCGGCGGTCCGACTCGCCGAGTACCTTGCGGTGTTCACACGCCGCATCCGCAGGGGCGCATCCGCGATGGCGAAGTTGGCGAAGTTGAGGAAGGCGATGAGGAGAACCGCCCACGCAATGCCCGCCAGACAGTTCGACACGAAACGGCTTGTCTGGTCCCGATAGCCGTTACTGGCATCCGTCTCGAAATGGATGTCGTTGACGGCCTCCAATCGCACGAACGCACCTTCGTCGTCGCCAAACCACTTGGTGAAGAGCGGCTGCAGCTGCGCCGCCAAGGTGTCCGGATGGGTGCCGTCCTCCAACTTGCAATAGATGGATCCTACGCCACTCGGATCTTTCATCACGCGCTCTACCATCACCGGCGCCGGCTTATTCGAGTCACAAGAAGCCCTGACGGTAAGCCATTCTTCCTCAACAGGCTCTAATCCAACATAATTGGAGGCTTCCGTCACTGCACCCTCCTGCCCTGATGTTTTGGCCGTCAGCCACACATCAGCATACAAGGAATCCTCTGTGCCATCAATGCAAAGGACTCCCGCTGAGAACTCTCCAGGCTTATTACGCAAGGCCCGTATCGAATCCTTACATATCTGTTTCACCTTATATTCCCAGTGAGGCAATCGGATGAAAAACAGCGGGTTTCCGAAGGTGTTGTTCGCTGGCATATCCTTATACACCGCCACAATCTTTCGCTGAATGACAGAATCGTGTCCATAAAGTCCATAAAAGTGCTCCTTTAAGGAAATGGTCTTGTCCACCGCACTCACCTTCGGGAAGAGCTTCACGGCCAAAGATTTGGGCAAAACGACCTCTTCTTCGTCATCCAAGTCGCCGAAAGTGCCGTCAACGCATTGGAATCCGAAGAAGTCGAAGAACCGCGTGTCGAAGAGTGTCACCTCCGGCAGGTCACCTCCAATTCCTGTGGGTTCAACAACGCTGCAACCTTTTCCATAGGCTAAACACTGATAGACATCCTCGACACCATGCAAACTGGCCAGGGAATCGGCCACCCCATCTTCATAGATGTTATGGTCATATCCCTGATTATCGGCATTTTGTTCCACGCGATACATCCTTTCGGAATCCGCGAAGCACCTGTTGTAGCTCCGGTCGTAGCGGACCTGCGTCTGGAGGATCATAAAGGCGGCCAGGGCAACGGCGAGGCCGAGGATGTTGAGGATTTTTGGGGTTTTCGGGGTGGTTTTCATAATATGTTTTATTGTGATTTTTTCGATTCGGCTATTGGCTTTTGGCTTTTGGCTGACAAGCTAATAGCCAAAAGCTAATAGCTAAAGGCTAAGAACAGGTTCCTCCCGCAACGTCCGCAGGGTCTGCCAGACGGTGATGGCGAGGGCGAGGAGGGTGATGCCGAGGAAGGTCGCGGGGAAGACCCAGAAGGGAATGTCGGCCTTGAAGGCGAAGTGCTGCTGCCACTTGTGGAAGAGGCTGACGGCGAGGGGTACGGCGGCGGCGAAGCAGACGGTGCAGATGATGAGTTGGTTGCGGATCATCTTCCAGAGCTGGTTGCCGGTGGAGGCGCCATAGACGCGGCGCAGACTCAGCTCGCGGCGACGGTACGTGCAATTCAACATCACCATGCCAATCAGCCCGGTAAGCGTGACGAACAACGTGGCCGCCCCGAAAAGGACCATCAGCTTGGCGAAGTCGTCCTCTTTCTCGTACTCCTTGTCGATTTCCTGCTTCAATGACTGGAAATGCCCTAACTTGAAATCATCGACGCCAGCGGATTTCAATTTCTTCAAAATTTCCTCTTCCACTCGCTGAATGTCCTGTCCCTCGCCCAGCTTCACATAGAAATAAACCGTCCGTAATCCCCTTGCCAGTCCATGGGCGTAGGGACTGTAAATACACGGAAGAATCTCATTGGTCAAGGAAAGGTTGTGGTAGTCACGCACCACACCGACCACACGAGGGAATTTTCGAAGAGAATCGGAATAAAGAGCTTCGTTCTCTTGAAGCGCCGCCTCGTTGACCATCGATTCCGTATGAATTGAGCCGATTGGGCGCGCCATCATTCTTCCACGAACCACCTCTATACCGAAAAAGTCGAAGAAATCGAGCGACACAGTTCTGGCATTGAGATGTATTTGTTCATCTCCTATGAGAATCCCCTGAATGGAAACCACTTCCCCATGACCCATAACAGGGTCCATAGCAAAAGCGACCGCATGAACGCCAGAAACAGAGTCAAACATATTCTGCAACATATATGGGTCTATGTTGACAACCCCTTCTGAATTGGAAAAATTCGTCCTGAAGCATCGTCCGACGGATACATACACATTGTCCGTTTTGAAGCCCACATCGGCGGTCTTCATGCTATGATTCTGCACAAAAACCAACGTCATGAAGAGGATGATGGCAAACGAGGCGAAGAACTGCACCACGGAAGCTGGAGTGGTCTGCATACGAAGCAACACTTTGCGCCACTTGCCGTACTTCTGCGGGGTGGATAGCTGGCTCTTCAACGCCGATTCGATGTTAGTGGCGGCGGTGGCGTAGAAGACTGGATAGAGCGAGGCAACCACGGCAACCAGAAGGGTGACGGCGGCGGAAATCCACACCACAGGCAGGTTGTCCGCCAATTTCAGACTGATTTCCACGAACGGGATCACCTTCGTGCGGGCGCACACCTCCACGATGACCAGCGCGATGAGGAACGCGATAACAGCGGAGAGCAGGAAACGCCCGAACATCTCCCAGCGAAGCTGCGCGTTGGAGCAACCCTCGATCTTGCGGATGTTCGTCTTGCGCAGGAACATCGGCACAGTAGCCACCGCATAGTTGGTAAAATTCAGGAAAGCGAGCAGCAATAGCACGATGCCGAACACGCTTAACACCTTGGAGACGTTGGTGGAATGTTCCTCATCCACATTCCAGAAATTGTTCGTGGAGAAATGCTGCTCGCTTAACAATTCCAGTGACATCGAATCGCATTCCTTAGGCGCGTTTTCGTATTTCTCCGCACGTTCCGTATAGCACAGTTGCGAATCGCCTGTGGTGTCTTGGGTTGCCATATATGCTTGATAATCACTCTGATATATTTCAAACATCCGCTTCTCAAAAGGATATTTTTCACAACCCTCTTTGAGCTTATAATAGATATGGCCCTTGATTTGCTTCGGATTAAAACAACGAATGATTCCATAATATGCCATCGAAGTGTTCTGTGGTAAATCCTTGCAGACGGCGATGACCGTAACCGTGTCACCGTTTTCTATCGAGTTCAATTCTGCATAGTCGCCAAACTCGTCATCGGGGTCCGTGGCAATGACCAATTTTTGCCCCACTGCGTCTCCTTTCGGAAAAAGATGCTTTGCCAAACCATTGGTGATCACAATGTTGTTGTCATCGCCAAAGGTCTCCAAACTTCCCGCCTTGAGTTTGATCCCGAAAAATCGGAACACCGACGGCGTGGCCACCTGCATCGGCACGAGCGTGTCCACCTCTGGAAGGCTGGGTGCGTAAAGATGGTAGAGGCCGTAACCATAACCGCGAGCCAAGCAGACGTCCTCCAACTCCTCGAAAGGGAGATCGGAAGGGAGTTTGGCCACGTTTTCCGGTGTCACATCCGCTAATCGTCGAATCCCCGCCTTGTTCTGTATGATTGGCCATTTGTCGTCAGTGTAGTTGTTCCTCCATGACTTCACTTCGTAGATGCGGTCCGCACCGGGATAGAATTTGTCGTACCGGAGGTCATAGTATCTTACCATCGCCACCACCATGAAGGCGGCGATGGCCACGGCGAGGCCGAGGATGTTGAGGATTTGGGGTGCCCCCCACATTGCGCTCCGCTTATGTGGGGTTAATTGCGCTTCGCGCGTCTTGCCCCTCCGGGGCTGCTTAAGGAATATGTTCATGATATTGGGGCTTTTCGTTACAACTACTAACTACTAACTGCTAACTATCTTGGATCGTTCCGTCCAGCAGCTTCACAATCCGGTGAGCGAAGCCGGCGTCGTGGGCGCTGTGGGTGACCATGACGATGGTGGTGCCGCCGGCGTTGAGGTCGCAGAGCAGGTGCATGACGTCGAGGCCGTTGTGGCTGTCGAGGTTGCCGGTGGGTTCGTCGCAGAGGATGAGCTGCGGGTTGGAGACGACCGCCCGGGCCACGGCGACACGCTGCTGCTGCCCGCCGGAGAGCTGCTGCGGATAGTGGCTCGCCCGGTGGATGATGCTCATGCGGTCCAGCACCTCGTTGACCTTCGCCTTGCGCTCCGACTTGCTGAGGCCGAGATAGCGCAACGGCAGCTCCACGTTCTCGAAAACGTTCATGTCGTCGATGAGGTTGAAGCTCTGGAAGACGAAGCCGATGACCCCGCGCCGCAGCTTCAGCCGGTCGCGCTCTTTCAGTCCGCTCACGTCGCGGCCGTCAAGGAAATAGCGGCCCGAGTCGGGGGTGTTGAGGAGGCCGAGGATGTTGAGCAAGGTCGTCTTGCCGCAACCGGAAGGTCCCATTATGGCTATGAACTCGCCCTTCCGGACCTCCATATTTACTTGCTGTAGCGCTTTCGTCTCCACCGTTTCGGAGCGGAAGCTTTTGCTGATGTTTTCGAGTTTGATCATTGTCCTGATGTTTCGTTTTGACTGCACCACACTGCGCTTCGCTTGTGTGGTGTTAATTGCGCTTTGCGCGTTTTGCCTTACCACCCCGCCCTTCGGGCACCCCTATTCCCCTCCTTTGGAGGGGTGGCCGATAGGCCGGGGTGGTTAAGGAAGCAGAGACGTGCCACGGCGCGTCTCTACTTCGTAACCCATAATCGTGCCAAAAATGCAATTTGTTGTGTTCCAGTGAAATAAAAATGCGGTCTGATTTCTGACGTGTCTAATAATTGGACATTTACGTCAAAAAAATGTACGGTTGAAAAAAAATTATCATTATCGGCTCCCGTATCTATGTTATATATATTATATTTGCAGCCGCAAAAAAATCTTGGTTATTTTGCGATAACTTGTTTATAATTAAAATGTTAGATATATGAAGATTTCTTACAAATGGCTGAAGGATTTGATGAAATTCGACCTTACGGCGGATGAGACAGCCGCTATTCTCACCGACTGCGGCCTTGAGGTTGAGGGTGTTGAGACGTTCGAGACGGTGCGCGGCGGGCTCCGCGGCCTCAAGATCGGCGAGGTGCTGACCTGCGAGGCGCACCCCAACTCCGACCACCTGCATGTGACCACTGTCAACGTGGGTGACCCCGAACCGCTGCACATTGTCTGCGGTGCACCCAATGTGGCCGCCGGTCAGAAGGTGGTGGTCGCCACCATCGGCACGGTGCTCTACAGCGGCGACGAGTCTTTCACCATCAAGAAGTCGAAGCTGCGCGGCGAGCCCTCCGAGGGCATGATCTGCGCGGAAGACGAGATCGGATTGGGCAACTCCCACGACGGCATTATGGTGCTGCCCGAGGAGGCTGTGCCCGGCACCCCTGCTGCCGAATACTTCCACGTGGAGTCCGACACTATCTTCGAAATTGGCCTCACGCCCAACCGTTGCGACGCCATCTGTCACTTCGGCGTGGCTCGCGACCTCTACGCCGCCCTCATGCAGCGTGGCATCCCTTGCTCTACGCTCGTGCGCCGCAATGCCCGCGAGGTGCAGTCCGTTGCCGGCGTCCATGCCCGCGTCGACATCGTCATTGAGAACACCACCGACTGCCCCCGCTACTCCGGCGTGTTGCTCGAAGGCATCAACGTCAAGGAGTCGCCCGAGTGGTTGCAGACCAAGCTGAAATCCGTCGGGGTACGCCCCATCAACAATATCGTGGACATCACCCAATACATCATGCTCGAACTCGGGCAGCCGATGCACGCCTTCGATGCCGACAAGATTGAAGGCAACAAGGTGATTGTCAAGAATCTGCCCGAAGGCACGCCGTTCGTCACCCTTGACGGCAACGAGGTGAAGCTCAGCGCCGCCGACCTGATGATCTGCAACGAGAAGGAGGGCATGTGCATCGCCGGCGTCTATGGCGGCTTGCACTCCGGCATTACCGAGAACACCACGCGCCTCTTCCTCGAAAGCGCCTACTTCAACCCCGTCAGCATTCGCAAAACGGCCAAGCGTCACGGCCTCAAGACCGACGCCTCGTTCCGCTACGAGCGCGGCTGCGATCCCTCCATCACCGTTTACGCCCTCAAACGCGCTGTGGAACTCGTGGTGGAACTTGCCGGCGGCTATCCCGTGATGAACATCGTGGACCGCTATCCGGTCAACATAGACCCCGTACAAGTCACCCTCTATTACGAGGATGTGAATCAAGTGGCGGGCAAAGTGATTGAGAAAAAGACCGTTACGAGAATCCTTGAGCTTCTCGACATGGAGGTGAAGCCCGTCGGTGACGACAAGGTCATTGTGACCGTGCCGCAAAACAAGGCCGACGTGACGCGCCCCATCGATCTCATCGAGGAGATTCTGCGTATCTATGGTTACAACAACATCGAGATACCCACCACGCTGACCTACGATATGTCCTGCTTGCGGCAGAATGACAGTGCCTACCAGATGCAGATGACGATTTCCAAGTATCTGGCAGACAACGGGTTCTACGAGGTGATGAACAACTCGCTCACCAAAGCGGAATATGCCGAGAAGTTCGACTTCCTCGACGAGCGCGAGACCGTGAAGCTCCTCAACCCGCTGAGCAGCGAGCTCAACGCCATGCGTCAGACGCTGCTTTTCTCCGGCTTGGAGAATGTGGCCCGTAATGTCAACAACAAGGCGGCCGACCTGCGTCTGTTCGAGTTCGGCAAGACCTACCATTTCAACCCGCAAACCGCTTCGGGCGACGATGTTACGTTGCGTTATCAGGAGAAGGAGATGATGTCGGTGTTCGTCACCGGCAAGCTCGGCGAGGACGATTGGACCGGCAAGGCGATGGCCGCCGACTTCTTCTTCCTCCGCAATATGATCGACAATTTCCTGCAGAAAATCAACTTCCCGATGGAGAAGCTGACGCTGGTCACTGACGGCGAGCCCCGCATGTTCGCGCAGCACGTTGCCTACCAGGTCGGCGAGTTGACGCCCGTGCGCGTGGGTATCCTGCGCAACGACATCCTCCGTGCCTTCGACCTGAAGAAACCGGTCTACTATGCCGAAATCGATGTCCGGGAACTCAACGATCTGACAAAGGGCCAGTCTGTGTCGTTCCAGCCCATCAACACCTTCCCGGCCGTGCGCCGCGACTTGGCGTTGGTGGTGGACAAGAACGTGAGCTATGACGCGCTGGAGAAAATTGCCCGCAAGTACGCCTCCAAACTGTTGAAACAGGTGAGCCTCTTCGACGTCTACGAAGGTGCCGGGGTAGGGGAGGGCAAGAAGTCCTACGCCCTCAACTTCGTGTTGCAGAGCGCGGACAAGACCCTCACCGACGAGGAAATCAACAAAGTGATGAACAAGTTGATTGCCGCCTACGAGCGTGAGGCTGGCGCGAAACTACGTTAATTTTCTGCGCGTAAGATGTTGGTTTTCAGAGGAACGGACAATTTGCCGGAGTGGAAATCGCCGGTGGTGGCCGTCGGCTCGTTCGACGGTGTGCACCTCGGTCATGTCCGCATCCTGCGTTTCCTGCGCGAGCAGGCCGAGCGCGTCGGCGGCACGAGCGTAGTGCTGACCTTCGACCCGCACCCGCGCACCGTCCTGCATCCCGCCAGCAACTTTTTCACTATCAACACCTTGGAGGAGAATCTCCATCTTATTGAGCAGCAAGGTATTGACGCGACCATCATCCAGCCGTTCACCGTGGACTTCTCGAAGAGGACCTACCGGCAGTTCATCCAGGAGGTCATTGTGGGTACGTTGCACGCGCACACCCTCGTGATGGGCCCGAACCACGCCTTCGGCCATCAACGCGAAGGCCACCACGACAATATCAAGGAGTACTGCCGGGAACGGGACCTTGAGGTGGTGGAAATCCCCGAGGAGATGTGGCACTCCGCCGGTGTCCACTCCGCCGTCATCCGCGACCACATCCGCCAGCACGACTGGCCCACCGTCAACGCGATGCTCGGCTACCCCTACTCAATGAAGAATGCAGAATGATGTATATGAAAATGCTTCCTTAAACAGCCTCGAAGAGGCAAAACGCGCGAAGCGCAATTAACCCCACACAAGGCGGAGCCGCAGTGTGGGGACGAGTGACAAGAATAAAATAAAGTAAACCAAACTATATGAGCAAAAACCTAATCATCGTCGAGTCTCCGGCGAAGGCCAAGACCATCCAGAAGTTCATCGGCAAGGACTACACCGTGATCTCCAGCAAGGGCCACGTGCGCGACCTCCCGTCGAAGGGCATGGGCATCGACATCGCCCACGACTTCGAACCGCAGTACGAGGTCCTGGAGGACAAGAAAGCACTCATCAACGACATCAAGAAGAAGGCCGCCGAGGCCGACACCATCTGGCTCGCAACCGATGATGACCGCGAGGGAGAAGCCATCTCGTGGCATCTGATGGAAGTGACCAAGATGGATCCTGAAAAGGTGAAACGTATTGTGTTTCACGAAATTACAAAGCCCGCCATTGAGGAAGCCTTGTCGCATCCGCGTGATCTCGACATCGACTTAGTCAACGCCCAGCAGGCGCGCCGCGTGCTCGACCGTCTGGTCGGCTTCGAGCTGTCGCCGGTGCTGTGGCGCAAGGTGCGTCCGTCATTGTCGGCGGGCCGCGTGCAGTCGGTGGCCGTGAAGCTCATCGTTGAGCGCGAGCACGAAATCGAGAAGTTCAACAGCACGTCGTCGTTCCGCGTGGACGGTCTTTTCACGCCTGTGCGCGACGAAAAGGTGGAACTTTCCGCCGAACTCAACAAGCGCTTCCCCTCGCAGGAGGATGCCACCGCATTCTTGGAACACTGCAAGAATGCGAGTTATCATATTTCAGCCATTGAGAAGACGCCGGGCAAGAAGAGTCCTGCGCCTCCGTTCACCACTTCCACGCTACAGCAGGAGGCTGCCCGCAAGCTCGGCCTTTCTGTGTCGCGCACCATGGTGGTGGCCCAGCAGCTCTACGAGGCCGGTTACATTACCTACATGCGTACCGACTCCGTGAATCTGTCGAACGTGGCCCTCGGCGTCGCCCATAATGTCGTGGCCGCGAAATACGGCGAGGAGTACGCCAAGACGCGCAAGTATGTCACCAAGTCGAAGGGTGCACAGGAGGCTCACGAGGCCATCCGCCCCACCGACATCGCGCGTGAGACCATCCCCGGCGACACGTTCGCCAAGAACCTCTACGAACTTATCTGGAAGCGCACCATCGCTTCGCAGATGAGTGACGCCAAGACGGAGAAGACCACCATCACCATCCCCGTGGAGGGCCGCGCCGAGAAGTTCGTGGCCACCGGCGAAGTCATCCTCTTCCCTGGCTTCCTGAAGGTTTACACCGAATCGAAAGACGACGAGACCGAGGAAATCAAGGGCATGTTGCCGGCAATGGAACTCAACGAAGCGCTGAATGCCCGCCAGATTACGGCCACGCAGCGTTACGCCCAGCCACCGGTGCGCTATACGGAGGCAAGCCTCGTGAAAAAGTTGGAGGAACTCGGCATCGGCCGTCCGTCCACCTACGCGCCCACCATCTCGACCATCCAGAAACGCGAGTATGTGCGCAAGGCCACCCGCCAGGGCAAGGAGCGGCAGTACGTCTGCCTCACGCTCACACCCGACGGCATCAAAGAGGAACTCAAGAAAGAGAAATACGGCTACGAAAAGGACAAACTCATCCCCACCGACGTGGGCATCGTGGTCAACGACTACCTGCAGGAGAACTTCAAGGACATCATGGACTACGGCTTCACCGCCGATGTGGAGAAGGAGTTCGACGAAATCGCCGACGGCAAGGCCAACTGGCAGGAGATGATGCAACGTTTCTACGGCGACTTCCACCAGCAGGTTGACACCGCCATCAACTACTCCACCAAGGCGAGCGGCGAGCGATTGTTGGGTTATGACCCCAAAACCAACGAGAAGGTTTTTGCCAAGTTAGGCAAATACGGCCCGATGGTGCAGATCGGCGAGACTTACGCCGACGCGAAACCCCGCTATGCCCGTCTGCAGGCCGACCAGTTCATTGACACTATCACCTTGGAGGAGGCTCTTGACCTGTTTAAGCTGCCGCGCACCGTGGGTGAGTGGAACGGCAAAGAGGTCTCCGTCGGCGTGGGACGTTTCGGCCCGTATGTGCGCTACGATGGCACTTTCGAGTCCGTGCCGAAAACCGAGGATCCCTATTCAATCACCTTGGAACGCTGTGTCGAGCTGATAGAGAGTAAGATGAAGAAGACTGCCGACCGCGCCCCGCACTTGATTGGATACTATGAAGGCAAGGAAATCTTTGCCGCCGCCGGTCGTTACGGTCCTTATATTAAATATGATGGCAAGAATATCACGCTCGACAAGGGCATGGATGTCAACACGCTCACCGAAGAGCAGGCCATCGATTTCATCCGCAACAAGGAGACGCGCAACGTGTTGCTCTCGTACCACGAAGATCCCAACGTGAAGGTGATGAACGGCCGTTACGGTCCGTACCTCACCAACGGTACTGACAATTACAAGATTCCCAAAGACTTGGTGGCCAATAAGTTGTCATATCAAGACTGCTTGAAGATTATGCAGGAGACCGCTCCGACCGCCAAGAAACGTACCACCACAAGAAAGAGAAAATAACCGGTATGGATTTGTCATTGTATTTTGAACCCGTATCGGCGGAGTCGCTTCATTTCTCGGACATTGAGGAGTTGGAAGGCCGGCTGTTGAAGTCCGTGCTGATGTATGATCCCTCTTGTTCGGTGGATATCACGGAGGCGGACATTGCCATCATCGGCGTGCCCGAGGCGCGGAATGCCTACAAGAATCCCTCCTGTTCGCTCGCGCCCGACGAGATTCGCCGCCAGTTCTACCAGCTGTTTCCCTGGCGCCGCGAGGTCCGCATCCTCGACTTAGGCAATATGCGCGTGGGAAACACCGTGGAGGATACTTACTCCGCGGTGGCTGAAGTGGTTGCCTATCTTATTGAGAACAAGGTTGTTCCGATAATCTTGGGCGGTAGTAACGACCTCGCTTTTGCCAACTATCGCGCCTACCAGCTGATGGAGCGCGTGGCCAACGTGGTCGCCATCGATGCCTGTTTTGACCTTGGTCAGGAGGCTATGCCCATCCGTTCCGACGCTTACGTCAACAAGATGGTGCTGAGGCAGCCCAACTTCTTGCTGAATTACGCCAATATCGGTTACCAAAGCTACCTGAACAGCCCTGAATCGCTCGGGATGATGGAGGAACTCTTCTTTGAGAGCTATCGTGTGGGGCTGATGCGCCGCAATTTGGAAGAGGTGGAGCCGATTGTGCGCAACGCCGACATGGTGTCGCTCGACATCTCTGCCGTGCGCCGTCCCGACGCTCCCGGATGCCCTCACAACTCCCCCAACGGCTTCTATGGCGAAGAGATCTGCCAGATAGCCAAGTATGTGGGACTCAGCGACAAACTCTCCTCGTTCGGCATCTACGAGTATGACCCGATGCTCGACTTCAACAACCAAACCTCCCAGCTGATAGCCCAGATTCTGTGGTATTTCGTGGAGGGTTTCGTCTTCCGCCAGAACGACGGCCAGTTCAAGAACCGCGAGGATTACCGGCAGTTCAACATCTCCGTTTCCGGCGCACCCGACGAGCTGGTCTTCTTCCATAGCCGCAAGTCCGACCGCTGGTGGGTGCTCGTCCCGATGTACCAGAAGGACAAGGACTATGTGCAGCAGTACTACCTGCCCTGTTCCAAGCGCGACTACGACCTGGCCTGCGAGGACAAGATTTCCGAGCGCTGGTGGCGCACATACCATAAGGTGAACCAGTAGAATGCTGAATGCTGAATGTTGAATGATGAATATGTAATGTAAAATTAGTGCTGAATGTTGAATGATGAATATGTAATGTAAAATAAGTAATGTATAATATAAATAAATGACTATGATGAAAAAATTTTTACCGTTTTTTGTACTTGCGATGGCGTTTTCGTTCGTCAATGCGCAGGTGGATGAAAAAACTGCGGCCGACGAGGCCTTGAAGACGAAGGTGAAATCGGCGGAGATTGACAGCGCAAAGCACTGGAAGTTCACGGGTGTTTGCGGCCTCAACGCAGCCCAGACCGCGCTTTTCAACTGGGCCGCCGGCGGTAACAACAATGTGACGGGCTTCGTTTTCGCCAACCTCACATTGTCCTACAAGAAGGACAAGTGGACATGGGATTCCAACCTGGACACCGAGTTAGGCTTGATGTTCTCAAGCGATTACGTGCGTTATCCTTGGAGAAAGGCCAACGACAAACTCAACTTCACGACCAAGGTCGGTTACCAGATGCATCCCCAATGGTATCTTTCCCTGTTAGGCAGCTTCCGCTCGCAGTATGCGCCCGGCTTGGACTACAAACCTGTGGATGCGGGCGATTTGGATGATTATGGAAATCCCGTTGAACCTACGTTGATTTCAAAATGGCTTTCCCCGTCCTACACGGATTTGGCACTCGGTGTCGAGTATCGTCCGAACGACATTTTCAACATCGGTGTTTATCCCGTCGCGGGTCGTATGACGACCTGTTTGGAGGAGGTCCTCCGTCCCAAATACGGTATGTCGCAGCGAGAAGACGGCACGTACAAGCCCGTGATGCTGAACATGGGTCTCCGCATCAACGGCGGTATCAACTACACATTGGTGAAAAACCTCAAGATTATCTCCACCATCACGCTGTTCACCCCCTATACGGCGCGGATTCATGATGAGAACGGTCAGAAGTTCGGCAACTTCGACGTGGATTGGGATGTCGCTCTCACGTACAACTTCCTCAAGGTGTTCAGCGTCAGTCTGATGACTTCGCTGAAGTACTACGACATGGTGAAGATTGACGGTTCGGCATGGGGCAAGTACGGCGATCACCCGCGTGCCCGTGTGCAGTTCAAGGAGGTGGTCGGTTTAGGAATCGGTTACAGCTTCTAATTCGTTTTATTCATATCTATAGTAAGAAACTCATGGCATTAGTGATTAGTGAACAGTGATTAGTGAAAGGTTTCACCCAAAGCCAAAAGCCAATAGCCAAAAGCTAATAGCCAATTTATAAACAGGAAATGAGACAATTAAGAATTACAAAGCAGGTGACCAACCGTGGCGAGACCCCGTCGTTGGACAAGTACCTGCACGACATAGGAAAAGTTCCATTGTTGACGGCTGACGAGGAGGCGGAACTGGCTCGCCGGATTCGGAACGGTGACGAGGATGCATTGGAGAAGTTGACGAATGCCAACCTCCGTTTCGTGGTCTCCGTGGCCAAACAGTATCAGAACCAAGGCATTACGCTTTCTGATTTGATTAACGAAGGCAACCTCGGCCTTATCAAGGCGGCGCACCGTTTTGACGAGACGAAGGGCTTCAAGTTCATCTCGTTCGCGGTGTGGTGGATTCGGCAGGCCATCCTGCAGGCCATCGCCGAGCAGTCGCGCATCGTGCGCCTGCCCATGAACAAGGTCGGCGTCATCAACAAGATTTACAAGACAATGGGTATCCTGGAGCAGGAACTGCAGCGCGAACCGAAGATCTCCGAGATTGCCGAGCGTATGGGCATGACCGAGGACGAGGTCAAGGATTCGATGAAGAATTCCCCGCGCCACCTCTCCATGGATGCCAGCCTCACCTCCGACGAGGACACCAACATGTACGATGTGATGCGCAACGAGAACACCGCTCCGCCTGACAGGGAGTTGATTTACGAGTCGCTGCAGCAGGAGCTCGGCGCCGTCATCGACACGCTGCCCGAGCGCGAGGCGGAGATTTTGAAGCTCTTCTACGGCCTTGGCAGCAAGCACCCGCTCACTCTCGATGAGATCGGCGAGAAGTTCGACCTCTCCCGCGAGCGCGTCCGCCAGATCAAGGAGAAGGCCATCCGCCGCCTCCGCCACAACGCGAAGTGCAAGGCACTCCAGGCGTATCTATAATGGTTATTGGTTATAGGTTATAGGTTATTGAAGCTGATAGGTGATACTATAATCATCGTTAATATAATTCCAAAAAGGGCTGAAAGCCCGACGTATGCTAACCCAGGGTGAACGAAGTGAGCCCTGGGGCATAACAAGAAATAAAAACAAAAAGATATGAACAAACTAAGACTGAAAGATATCATCAAAACCCCCGAGGTTGTCGGCATCGGCAACCCCGTGGACGTGAAGGGTTGGGTGCGTTCCAGACGCGGCAACAACTTCGTGCAGTTCATCGCCCTCAACGACGGCTCCATCGTCACCAACCTGCAGGTGGTGGCCGACACCGCCAAGTTTGACGAGGAATTGTTCAAACAAATCACGACCGGCTCGTGCATTCACGTGACCGGTAAATTAGTGGAGTCACAAGGCAAGGGGCAAAACGTTGAGGTTCAAGCCGAAACGATTGAAGTGTATGGTACTGCCGACCCCGTGCTGTATCCCTTGCAGAAGAAAGGCCACTCCATGGAGTTCATGCGTGAAATCGCCCACCTGCGTCTGCGCACGAACTACTTCGGCTGTGTGCTGCGCCTGCGCCACGCCATGGCTTTCGCCATCCATAAATTCTTCAACGACAGAGGGTTCTTCTACCTTCACACCCCGCTGATTACCGCCTCCGATGCGGAAGGTGCCGGCGAGATGTTCAACGTCACGACCTTCGACCTGAACAACATCCCGCGCACTGAGGATGGTCAGATCGACTACAAGCAGGATTTCTTCGGCAAGCACACCAACCTGACTGTTTCCGGACAGTTGGAGGGTGAATTAGGTGCGATGGCCTTAGGCAATATCTACACTTTCGGTCCCACGTTCCGCGCCGAGAACAGCAACACCCCTCGCCACTTGGCCGAGTTCTGGATGATTGAGCCTGAGATGGCCTTCTACGACATCAAGGACAACATGGACCTCGCCGAGGAAATGCTGAAATACTTGATTCAGTATGCGTTAGACAACAATATGGACGACCTGCAGTTCCTCAGCAAACGTCTGCAAGAAGAAGAAAAGGGCAAAAAGGAGGACGAGAAGTCGATGGAACTCATCAGCAAACTGCACTTCGTGCTTGAGCATGAGTTTGTCCGCCTGACCTACACGGAGGCCATCGAGATTCTGCGCAACTCCAACTACAACAAAAAGGGCAAATTCCAGTATCCCGTTACCGGCTGGGGCATCGACCTGCAGTCGGAGCATGAGCGTTACCTCGTTGAAAAGCACTTCAAGAAGCCCGTCATCCTGACCGACTATCCGAAGGAAATCAAAGCCTTCTACATGAAGCAGAACGAAGACGGCAAGACCGTGCGCGCGATGGACGTGCTCTTCCCGGGCATCGGCGAGATTATCGGCGGCTCCGAACGTGAGGCCGACTACGAGAAACTGCTCAACCGAGTCCACGAATTAGGCATGACCGAGGAGCAATACTGGTGGTATTTCGACACCCGCAAGTTCGGTTCCGCGCCGCACTCCGGCTACGGACTCGGTTTCGAGCGACTGTTGCTGTTCGTCACGGGCATGTCCAACATCCGCGACGTGATACCCTTCCCGCGTACCCCGCAAAACGCTGAATTTTAATAGTTTATATGTCTACGCAAAACAGCGGTTTATCTTTGGAGCAAAAGAACGTGCAGCGGCAGGTCGGTCTGCCGATGACCGTTCAGCTGATGCATTTGGTGGAGTTGCCGTATGCTTCGTTGGAGCAGGAGGTTCGCAACGCCGTGGAGGACAATCCCGCCTTGGAGATTTACGATGACGAGGCTGCCGAACCGGAAACCCGCGAGGAGGCTTCCCGCGAAGAGTACGATGCCAATGGCGACCCGTTGGAGCTTTCGGGTGAGCAACTCCCCGAGGATGAGATTTTCAAGGAGGATTACTACCGTGACAGCGACGACTACGACGAGGGCTTTTCGGACTTGGAATTAGAGAACTACATCGCCAAGATCAACGCGCCCGACGAACAGCAGCGGAATCCGAAAAGCGATGTCTATTACCAGTCGATGCGCGAGCAGTGGCAGTGGCAGCTCGGTGAGATGGAGATGACCGAACGGCAGGCGCAAATCGCCACCTACCTGATGGGAACCCTCGATGATGCCGGCTACCTGCATGCTGATTTGCAAGCGATTGTGAACGAGCTTCTCTACACCGAAAATATCCAGACCGATGTCGCCGAGGTGGAATATGTGCTGACGCATTTCGTGCAGGAACTCGATCCGCCCGGCACCGGCGCCCGCAACCTGCAGGAGTGTCTGCTCTTGCAACTCGACCGCTTGCCGGATTCCTCGCCCGCGCATGAGTTAGCCCGCGTTTTGATTACGCAATATTTTGATTTGCTGACGAAAAGGCATTACGACAAGCTGCTTTCCTTGCTGAACATCTCCAACGAGGAACTGCGGGCGGCTCTTGATGTGATTCAGAAGCTGGATCCTCGTCCGGCCTCGCAGGAGTCTCCCTTGCAAAAAAACGCCGAAATCATTATTCCCGACTTCACCATCACCAACCAGGACGGGAAGTTAGCTCTTTCGTTGAACAACCAGTACGTGCCTAAAGTGCGGATTAACAAGGAGTTCAGCAACGAATACCGTTTCCTTTCGAAGGAGGAGTACGAACGTCGGCGCGGCGAGGCGGAGAAGTTCATCAAGAAATATGTCGATGACGGGCAACAGTTCATCCGGACGCTGTCGCTGCGCGAGATGCTGCTCTACAACACGATGTACGCCATCATGCAGCATCAACAGGAATACTTCCTCACCGGTGACAATCGCAAGCTCAAACCGATGATTCTCAAGACGATAGCACATGAGGTCGGCGTGGACATCTCCACCATCTCCCGGGTCTCGAACAGCAAGTATGTGCAGACGGACTTCGGCATTATCCCGCTCAAGCACCTCTTCTCCGAGGCTGTGAATGACGACGAGGTATCCTCCAAGGAGATCAAGCAGATTCTCGGCGACCTGATTGAGGCCGAGGACAAGAAGAAGCCGCTCTCCGATGACAAACTCTGCGCCATGTTGAAAGAGAAGGGTTACGACATCGCCCGCCGCACCGTCGCCAAATACCGCGACCAACTCGGCATCCCCGTCGCACGGCTGCGAAAAGAATTGTAATGGTAGAGCCGCCTTAATATGACGGCTCTACGTCCATTTAATCGTTAATCATTATCGTATGAAACGTAAAACATTATTAACGGCTCTTGCCCTATTTGCCGCAACGAACGTATTCGCGCAGACCGTCACTGAATACACCAATCTGGTCATCTTCGTCCGTTTTGCGGATGATGCGGAAATCGACCATCCTTTCGCATCCATCGATTCCATGTTTAATGGGAAAACGCCGGGATACCTCAGCATCTATAATTTCTATGATGTGATGACATACGGCAGAATCCATTACAACACCATTTACACAAACAATATTCAAAATGGGGTGATTGTATCTTATCAGGATACGGAGTCGCGCGGCTATTTTGAACCATACAGTCCGGAGAATCCCATTGGTTATACGGAACCGAACCCCTTCATGGGCGTGTCCATGCGAGAGGCGCAGCTCTTGGGTCGAATTGTCAACTATGTCGATTCCATGCATTTGGTGAATTCCGACGTGATTTTGGATGGCAATGGCGATGGGATGCTGGACAATCTCAGTATCGTCGTGAAGGGCGGTACAGGCGCATGGGCTTCGATTTTATGGCCGCACATGGAGTATTTCCCGTATGACTCTCTTGATTATGAACCGCGTATCAATGGATTGAGAATCAATACTTTTAATTTTGAATTCGAGGGCGCACCCCCCTTCTTTACGGCTCATGTCTTTCGCCACGAAATGGGACATTCATTGAATCTTCCCGATTTGTATCATTATGTTAATTATCAAAATGTTAACCCTGCCGGGAGTTGGGATATGATGTGCTATGATTATGATAACAACCAGATGGCTGCCATCTACAAGAACAAAATTCTGCATGTTTCAGACGACCCGATCGAAATCACGGAAGACGGCGATTACACGCTCTTGAGTGTTGGCTCCAGCTCGTCGCAGAATTGCTACTATATCCGTTCGCATATAGACCCTACGCAGTGGTATGTCTTTGAGTACCGTAATCAGAGCGACCTTTTCGAAGAGGGCATTCCTGGTTCTGGCTTGTTGGTTGCCCGTTGGAATGACACTGTGCCGGCCGGTTATAGTGGTATGTTCGCCAATGCTTTCTTCGATTTTTACAATGTAGCCCATCAATATTGGATTTTCCGTCCGGGCAGCAGCATCGATACCGTTAATGGCAACCTTGGCAATGCGCATTTCAGTCAGCTTGTCGGCCGTACGAGTTTTGGCCCTACTACCGACCCGCATCCATACCTCACCGATGGCACTCCGGAATCCAGCTTCGAAATCACGGATATTTACGACCACGGCGATCACCTCACCTTCCACGTCCACTTCTTTGATGTCGGAATTGAGGATAATCACCTGGCCGACAATGTGCGCGTTTATCCGAACCCCGCCACGGACGTTATCAATGTACAATGTACAATGAACAATGTACATTGTAGCGACGGAATCATGGAAATAGTTGATGTATATGGGAAAACCATCCGCACCATCGCAGGGACGAACAATGATTCGCCCATGCAGACCCGCGTCAACGTTCGGGACCTCGCTCCCGGTCTTTATTTCATTCGTCTCACAACGAATCAAGGTGTGGTGACGAAGACATTTGTGAAGAAATAATTCCAAAATCAAACAATAATGTCAAAAGTTTTAGACGTTTTAAAATCGAAGAAGTTCTGGGTGGAACTTCTCATCATGACCGTCGGTATGCTGATTACCGCCATCGCGGTCTATTATTTTCTGGTGCCGAGCAAACTGATTATCGGTACTATCTCCGGTCTCTCCATTGTGATCAGCGGGGTGTCGGAACAGCTCTTTGGAGTGGCATTGCCTGTCTCCACGGTTATTTTGGTAGTCAACGCCATCCTGTTGGTGCTGGCTTACTTCTTGATAGGCAAGGAGTTCGGTATCAAGACGGTCTATACCGCGCTGATACTCGGTCCGCTGATGGCCTTGCTTGAGAAGTACATGCCTTACACGAATTTCTTGGCCGAGGGCTCCACTTCGGTGATGGGCGACATCTGGTTCGACCTTTGCTGTTTCGTACTGTTGCTCAGCGCATCGCAAGCGGTGCTTTTCTCCATCAACGCCTCCACCGGCGGTTTGGACATTTTGGCCAAAATCGTCAACAAATACCTGCACTTCGACATTGGCAAGTCTGTGACCATTGCGGGCGCCTGCATCTGCTGCACCGCCTTTGCCATCAACCCGTTCCGCATGGTCGTCATCGGCCTTATCGGCACATGGATCAACGGCTTGGTGGTGGATTACTTCACCGCGAACCTCAACAACCGCAAGCGTGTCTGTATCGTCTCCAAGGATTATGACCGCATCCGCCGCTACATTATCGACGAGTTGGTGCGCGGCTGCACGCTGTATGAGGTCATTGGCGGCTACACCAACGAGAAATCCATCGAGTTGGAGACCCTGCTGACGAAGGATGAATTCTCCAAACTTATGGAATTCATCGGGAAACAAGACATTAAGGCGTTCATCACCGCCGGCAACGTGAGCGAGGTCTACGGCCTCTGGTTCAAGGACAAAAAGCGCGTGAAACAGCACGCGGAGCTGCGGTAATAGAACCTACTTTTTTACCAGTTTGCAGACAGCAAAGCTTGTCTCAGTATAGATTTTTACGATATAGACGCCGTCAGGAAGCTCGGAAACGTCCGTTCTGACGGCGTTTTCTTTTTCTACATGAGATGATACAACGGCGCTTCCGGCGAGGTCGCAGATTTCAATCCGGGTGATGAGGTCTTGCGATGAGGTGACCGTCAGCAGGCCGGTGGTGGGATTGGGCAGCAGAGTGATGCTGTTGTCATATCCGGCAATGCCGATATTCGTGGTGGAAACCGTTATCGTGTCCGTGGAAGTCGGCACTCCGTCTTCGCAATAGGTTCTCACAAAAACTTCGTATTCGGTTACCCCTTGGAGCTCGCTGATTGTGACGGGCGGGGCACTCACCGTGACGGAATCCCAAGCGTTAGCACCCGTTTCCCGATAAAAGACGGTCCAGTGATCCGCTTCTCCGTCGGGAGCCCAGCTCAGCGTGAGGTCGTGGTTGCCGATGTCGGTGACAGTGAGGTCAGCGGCAGGCGCGCAGGTGTCCGGTATCATCTCCCCGGTGATGCTGATGTCGTCAAGAAAGATGCCGTAGCCATACCGGACAGTGCCCTGGAAAGCCACCTGGTAGGTGCTGGTGAGGTTGGGCAGCAGCACGGAATCCAAGGTCCATGACGGGATGTCCTGATTGTAAGAGACCAGCAACGTCCACTCGTCGGAAGGGGAGGTGCGGAAAAGGATGGCCAGCGTGTCTTGGTCGTTGACCCACTTCTTCTGCACGTGCCAGAAACGGAGGGTAGCGTTGTTGAGGCTCTGAAGATTCAGTGTGGGGCTCACTAACGTGGTGATAAAACTGGTATAGCTGTTGTTTTTAATGCAGATAGCCTTGACGCCTCCATGGGCCCCAGTGGGATTGGAAGTCGGGTTTACGACAGTCCATTCGACGCTGCCGGTGTCGAATTGTTGTGACCAACAGTCGGGAAATGTGCCCGTGACGGTTTCGAAATTCTCGAAATAGGGCGGTGTTGTCAGATCGCAATCAGTCGAGAACGAAATGCATTGCCAGGCACTGAGCTCGCTGCCGCAATCGGCGCGGACGCAGCAGGTATAGGCGGTGGCGGGGTTAAGACCCGACAACGTTACGCTACTGTCGGTGACGGTAAGCGAAGTCCCGGTTCCCAAGGTGAAATCCATTGGGCCGTATTCAACATGCCAACTGGTGGTGGAGGATGAGTACGTTGACCATTGGAGCGTGACCGATTGGGTTGAAACGTTTGTAACGGCCAGGTCGGCGGGTCTCGGGCAGAAGGGCATCACATCCACCACTAAATCGTCCACATTGAGCTGGACGGTTGAACTGGAGGTCGAGCGCATACGCAAGGCGATGTATTTCCCACTGCCAGTGTAGGATGTGAGAGGCACGAGATATTCCGTCCATCCCCAAGCAGGCTGCCATCCGCTGACTGAAACAAAGGACCCCGTGTCAGCTGGGTCGGTCATCACGCCGACCTCAAATAGCCCGTTGTTGTTACACTGTGTGTTCAGGGTGACGGCGAGGTTGGACATTGTGAAGTTGTCGCTGAGTCGGGGCAGCACGGCCAAGGCGTACGGTGTGTTGGCTGGATTGTGGAGCAAATTGAGACTGTGGTTGTTGGTAGTGCCGGTGACACTGTTGTAATTGACAACGGAGACCTGCCCCAAACGTTGCCAACATTCCACGAAATTGTTGGTTATATTGCTTTCGAAATCCACAGAGTAGGGTAGAACCTCTATATTGCCGCATCCCGTAGTGAAGGAGATCGAAGTCCAATTGCTATAGTTCCCAGTATCGCATATTGACCGCATACGAGCCACGTAGGATGTGTTCAGTTGCAATCCGGTCAGGGTGACTTGGAACCCCGTCGGGTTGTTGTATGTGGTCCAAACCGTGTCAGACGTCTTCTTGTATTCCAACTCCCATTGGTTTTCCTGGTATCCGGCCGCCCAAATCAGGCGGGCTCCGTTTCCGCCGACGCTGTCCACCAGCAGGTTCGGAGCGCCGCAGGTGACGGAACTGTCGCAGTCCGTTTGGAAAATCACGTTGAGACGGTCTTGGCCCCACATCCAGTCATCGGAGTTGAATTGAGCATCAGGGGTATATGCATGTCCTGTCGCGTTCGAGAGATGGCTGCAAAAACTATAGTAGAATTGATTGGCAGAAGCTGCCGAAAAGCCGGTGGTGTCCTGTATGGTGAGCACTAAGTTGGAAGTGCCGTTGTAGTAGAACGGGGTATCGAAGTAGATGGTGATCCAGCCGTCGTGAAAGTCCACAGGACCTGCAAAGACTTGAGTGTACGGAAGGTTGTCAAACGGTGCGTCACCAAAGTAGAAATCACTTTGATTGGTGTATTGAAGGAATAGTTTCCAAGCGCGTTGGGGTGTCGTGGGTTGAAAAACCCGGAACGAAGCGGAGTAGATGTACCCAGGGCCTCCAAAATCATTGGGATAATAGAGTTGGCGGGTGACACTGTAATCCCAATTAGGTATGTAAATGCCGTGGTTCGAGCTGTTTCCGATTGTCACGTAACCGCCCGAAAAACACTCTGTATGGAAAGAGGAAGTGGCCCAATCTCCATACAAACTGTCTGAGCAGCGTGTTTTCACGCGCACGTCGTACCAAGTGCGGGGAGTCAGGCCGGTCAGGAAAAACGAAGTGTTGGTCAGATGGTCATGAATGACCCAGGTGCTGTCGCCTTGTTCCCTGAATTGCAAAGTGTATTCTTGGGCATTGCCGACTTGGCCGGCCTGCCATGTGACCAATGCGGAGCCGCTACCAATCTGCTCGAAGCCCAAATTGTCGGGCGGAGCACAATCGTAGTTGTATTGGGAAAGAACAAAGTTGTCGGCACTTGCGTAGGAACCGCTCTGGTTCTTGATGGCAATGTAGCGGCCGTTGCCGGTATAAGAATGAAAGAAGACCTCGTCATGCAGTAAATAGCTTGAAAACGTGTATCCAACGTTAATTTCCTTTACAACTTGAAAGGTGCTTGCGTCATTGGGATCTGTCAACACACCCACGGTAAGGTGGTTCGTCTCGTCATAGTAGCTGACATCCAGATCCAGCTTGAGATAACGAATGTCGATAGGGTTCCCGTTTGTGTCGAAGTCGGCAATCCTCGGCGAGACAGCAATGCCTGGGTAGTATATGAAACAGAGTCTGCCTGAAGATGGTGCGCTGAATTGTATTTCAACGGATTGGCTGTTCAGCCGTCCCCAGCATTCGGGGAGGTCGTGGATTCCGTTGCCGGTTCCTTTTGCGTTGAAGTTCTCGGTAAACGGGAAATGGTCGATTTCGTAACACGGCGTGCTAAAAGTATAGGCGTCTGTCCACTCGCTGTGGCTGTCAGTGTCGCAATCGCTGCGTACATATACGTTATAGGTGTGATTAGCTAGCAGTCCTGTCAGCGTGAATGAATTGCTGTCTGTGAGAACCAGCGTTCCAGTGCCCTGCGTGAAACTGCCCACCCCGTATTCGATACTCCAATGAGTGGCATCACCCGCCTCGGTCCAGGCAATCTCGGCGGAATAGGGTGTTATGTTTGTCACGGTGACACCCAATGGCGTGTAACAGCTGTCAGTATCTTGTTGTGCCCATGTCCAAAGTGGAAAAGTTCCAAAAAGGAATAAAATAGTTGACAGTATTTTTTTCATTTTTCAACTGGATTATCGGATAATCGTAATCGACCCATTCCACTGGAACGACTTCGCTTTGCCCTTGTAGGTGAAGACGAAGTAGTAGACGCCGTCGCTGAGGCCTTCTCCGTCGAACGGGTTGAGGCCTTGGTGGATTTCGCCGTTCTTCGACCACGTGTCGTAGTTCTTGGCGTGGAAAACCACCTTGCCGTAGCGGTCGCTGACGCGAAGCTCGTTGTGGCGGTACTCATCGGGATCCTCCGGGTTGATGGCCGTGTTGAGGTTGCCGATGGCCCACACGTCGTTGATGCCGTCGCCGTTGGGGGTGATCACATTCGGGAAGATGAGGTCGTCCTCAATGACCACGCCGTGGCTTACGGAGTCGCCGCAACCGCCGCCGGTCACCAATGTCAGGGTCACGGTGTAGTCGCCCCAGGAGGTGTAGGCGTGCGAGACTGTTGTTTCCGGCCCCTCCTCCGTTTCGCCGTCGCCGAAGTCCCATACGAGGTTGTTGGTCGAGTTGCCCGTCACATTCTCAGACAGAAAAGCGGTAAAATCGACGTTACCGCCGTTGTCGCCCATCATGGAAATCTCGGGTGTGGCAATGAAGTCAATGGTCGGTTGCGCCGACGTGGTGATGTAGTTCCACTTAATGATGGAGTCCCGGCAGCCTTCGGGCGTGGTGATAACGAGCTTCACGGAATAGGTGCCGGCATCCACAATGTCAACCGAGGGGTTGTCTTCGTTGGAGTAGTCCACGATGTTATAGTTTTCGTCGAAGATAATCCATTCGGTGGTGAGACTGTCCGGGTTGGGCGTTGAGATGTCGGTGAAATGGATGGAGAGCGGGGTACACCCGGCTGTGATGTCGGCTTCTAGGTCGGCGTGCGGCAGCGGATAGAACGTAACCAGCACGGTGTCGGAACTCTCGCATGTGAACGTGGCGTTGGGGTCGTCAAGGGACACGTTGAGGATATACTCGCCGGAGGTGATGACCTCGATGGTGTCGCCCGTGTCGCCGATGTTCCAGTTGTAGGTCACCCCGTCGGCGGCGTAGTTGGCATGCAGCACGGCCACCTCGCCGGTGCAGAGGTAGATGTCGGGACCGAGGTTCGGCTTGTAGGAGTTCACCAATTGGATGTTAATGCTGTCCTTGACCCACGTTTCCTCGCATCCTATCTCGCTGTGTGCCAGAAGATAATACCAGCCGGTGTCCGCCAAGGTGAGGTCGGGGATAACGAAGGGTGCCTGTGTGAGCGTGTCGCCGGAGGGGGTGACGAGGTGCACAGTGTCGATGTTTTCGGTCAGGTAGATGAACGGCACGGAGTCGTGCAGGCAGTAGAGATTCTCCATGTAGACATCGATGCGGCCCACGCTGCTGTAGTTGCTGAAGTAGCCTAACGACGACGACATGCCGGAGTAGTAGTCGAGAATGCCGAGGTGGAACGGTCCGAGGGAGTTCTGCAGGATCATCACCTGCTGGGTCGGCACCGAGGAGGCGAAGTCGCGGTAGCAGTACGACCAATTGGGGTTGTAGGGCAGAACGGTGAAGTATGAGGCCGGCACGGGCACGTTGTTGTTGCCCACAGTCATGGTGAAGCCGTTGACATATTGGGTGGGCACCACGATGGAAAGGCGCAGGTGGGTGGAGTAGGAGGGGCGTGCATAGACGACCTCCATGGAGCCGGTGCATCCGAGCGCGGGGAGTTGCGTGCCGCCCGCCTCGCCGTCGGAACCCGTCACTTGGAAGACGTGGATCGGCTTGTCGGAGGTAATCACCGTGGCGATGGTTGGCGAGTTGCTAGGCAGGTAGGTATAACTCTGCCCTTGGTTGAGCGTCGCCGTCGGGGTTGCACTCCCGTTGATATAAATATTTGTGTTATTCTGGATGGGGATGATGCTGATGTTCTCAAACAGGCGGTTGTTGTACATGGCGATGAAGAAGTCGCCGGCGTACTCGTCGGGTACGAGCTGCTCGCCCACGAGGTCCTGGCCGGAGTAGCCCGACACCTGATTGCTGGCCACGGAGTCGTCGGTGGAGTTCACCGCGATGGGCTTGTCGGAAGTGATGCGCGTGTTGGTGAGGTGCCCGGCAGCGGTCTGGTCGGCCGACTTAATGCAGTACGACTGCCCCTCGTTGAGGGTGATGGTGATGGGTGTGCCTGCCGGGATGCCGCCTTCCAGCGCGTGCGACGGGATGATGGTCACTGTGGTGTTGTTCTCCGTGGCCACAATTTCGATACTGTTTTTCGCGTCCGTGGGCGGCCCGTCCAACAGATAGTTCTGCATCGGGATGGTGAAGTCCGTACCCAAGGCGTTGCGTCCCTTGAGCGTGTAAATCTCGCTGTTGTTGGCACCCAACTGGTAGTAGGTGGTGATGTTTGCTGTGGAGACAATCTTGAAACCGTGGTTGCAGACCGTGTTCACCGGCGCGGTGGAGACGGTGCTTTCCTGATTGGTGACGTCGAGGGCGTAGTAGCTGTAGGCGTTGAGGTTGACGGTCACGGGTGTGAACGCCGGATTGGCCGGTTGCGAGATGGTGACCGTGGCGGGGCTGCTGAACGATGTGAAACAGAAGGTGATAGGGTTGTGTGCGTGGTTTGGGGAGATTTCCGGTGCTGCGAACCAGAATATGTTGTCGATTTGCGCACGGAGCGGTATCGCCAGCGCGGCGACAGCAAGTAAAACGATAAGCCGTTTAGGTGACATAGTTGCCTGTTTTAATAATAAGTGTATTGGGCTGCAAAGATAACCTTTTTTTGACACGCTCAAAGAAAAAAAAGTGTATTTTCGCGGTCCTGTTTTTTATGGGTAAAATTCAGGTAATTTATTGATGGTTAAATAATTGAAAAAATAAAAAGTTATGAAGAAGACATTTGCAATCATGACGGCGGTTGTTGTGGCCGCTGTGTTTCTCACCTCATGTGAAAAAGAGGGTCAGTACGTGCCCAAACAAAAGATTTCCGAAATCAAGCACGTTCGTTACCACGAGCTCCCCGATGGTACGACTATTTCCAACAACGAGCACGAGGTCTGGACCTGGAACGGCAAGGTGCTCAGCTACATCGACTATTACAATGCCAAAGAGGAGCGCACCGGCACCACGCTTTTCCGCTATGACAATGATAACCGGATTGTCGAGATCAATTACGGAAGCACCACGGCCAAGTTCGACTATGACGACAATGTAATCGACGAAATTGAAGTCGTCAACGAAAATGGTGCCACGCTAGGAAAATTCGATCTTGAGCATAAGGGGAAAACGGTGATATCCATTGATGTGACTTTGAATGACAGTAAGTCCATGGCTTCGCTCCCCTTCAACCCGCTGAGCTTCTTCATGCCTGAGAACGCCGCCGACAAGGTGCTGGAAAGCTCCTGTACGAAAGGCACCACTCATGTGGTCCTCACCTGGACGGGCAAGAACGTCACGGCCATGGAAATGAGCGGTACCTACAACCTTTCCTACAAATGGACTTACGACGACAAAAACAACCCCTACAAAGGCCTTTTCGATATGAGTGGTCTTAACATGGAGATAATCTTCTCGGCAAACAATGTTGTTCGTCAGGTGTTGACGGAAGGCGGTTCCACTTACACGACGGAGTATACGTATACATACGACGGGAAGAAGTGCCCTGTTAAAAAGAGCTGGGAAAGCGTGATTTACCTTTCCGAATACAATGTTAGTGTGCCGGTCAAATGCGTGGACGAGTTCCAGTATTAATCTGCTGTTGAAAACTTTTTTCACGCAAGTGTCTGAGTATAAAGAAAAAGTGTATATTTGCACGCTTGTTAGAAAAGCTGGTTTTTGAAGTTCAATCGATTGGTTTTCAGTCGGTTGAATGATGATTCAAAGCGTCGAAACAGGCAGAAAAAGTTATAGTTTTTTACAAATCTAACCAAAAATGTCAGGATTAATAGGAAAAAAAATTGGGATGACTAGCATCTACGATGCCTCCGGCAAGGTTGTGCCGTGCACGGTGATAGAGGCTGGTCCTTGCGTGGTCACGCAAGTCAAAACCGTCGAGACGGACGGCTACAACGCTATCCAATTGGCCTACGACGAGAAGAAAGAGAAAAACACCACCAAGTCTCTGAAGGGTCACTTTGAGAAGGCCGGCACCACGCCGAAGAAGGTTCTGCGTGAGTTCACCCGCTTCGAGGAGGGTCATCAGAAGTCTCTGGGCGACGTGCTCGACGTCACCGTCTTCGAAGAAGGCGAGTTCGTCGATGTGAGCGGCACTTCCAAAGGTAAGGGCTTCCAGGGCGTGGTGAAACGCCACGGCTTCGGCGGCGTCGGCGATGCCACCCACGGCCAGCACAACCGCCTCAGAGCCCCCGGTTCTATGGGCGCCAGCTCCTACCCGTCACGCGTGTTCAAGGGCATGCGCATGGCCGGCCAGATGGGCAACGCCAAGGTCAAGGTCATCAACCTCCAGATCGTCAAGATTGTCAAGGAGAAGAATTTATTGTTAGTTAAAGGTTCCGTTCCGGGAGCCAATGGTTCATATATAATTATTGAGAGATGGAGCTAAGAGTTTATAAGATAGACGGCAGCGAGACTGCCAGAACGGCCACCCTGAACGACAAGATCTTCAACGTGGAACCGAACGACCACGCCATTTGGCTGGACGTGAAACAATATTTGGCCAACCAACGCCAGGGCACGCACAACACGCTGGAGCGCTCCACCGTGTCGGGCAGCACCCGCAAGCTCAAACGTCAGAAAGGTACTGGCGGTGCCCGTGCCGGTAGCATCAAGAGCCCGACCATCCGCGGCGGTGCCACCGTTTTCGGCCCGCACCCGCGCGACTACGGCTTCAAGCTCAACAAGAAAGTGAAACGCCTCGCCCGTTTCTCCGCCTTCACCTACAAACAGCAGGAAGGCTGCATCACCATCGTCGAGGATTTCACCTTCAACGCCCCCAAGACGAAGGATTACAAGGCCATGCTCAAGAGCCTCAACCTCGAGGGCAAGAAGACCCTGTTGCTGCTCCCCGACACCGACCGCAACGTTTACCTGTCGGGCCGCAACCTCCAGCGCACCAACATCATGCGCGCCATTGAGGCCAATACGTATCACGTGCTTAACGCCAACAACCTGATCATCTGCGAGAGCAGCCTCAAGGAGTTGGAGAAGATGTTAGGCGAATAATTCACCCTTAAAAAGTCAGAACAATGAGTTGCATCATAAAACCCATCATTAGCGAGAAGATGACCGGCGTGGCCGAGAAATACAACCGCTACGGCTTCATGGTGACGCGCGAGGCCACGAAACCCGAGATCAAACGCGAGATCGAGGCTGTCTATAACGTCAAGGTTGTGCGCGTGAACACCCTCATCCAACGCGGCAAGACGACCGCCCGCAACACCAAGGCTGGCGTCATCTTCGGTCAGAAGAACAACTTCAAGAAGGCCTACGTCTTCGTCGATCAGAACGATAAAATCGATTTCTACAGTAACATTTAATAATGGTTATAGGTTATGGGTTATGGGTTATTGAAACTGGACAGCCCCTTTGCACCAACCTCAATAACCACCGATAACCAATAACCAATAACCAATAACCCTTAAAAAAATGGCATTAAAAAAGTACAAACCTGTAACGCCGGGTCAGCGCTTCAAAGTGATTAGCGCTTACGACGACATTACCGCGAGCAAGCCCGAGAAGAGCTTGTTGGCCCCCAACCACAGCACGGGTGGCCGCAACAACAGCGGTAAGATGACGATACGGTACCGCGGAGGCGGTCACAAGCAGATGTATCGCATCATTGATTTCAAGAGAAATAAGGATGGTGTCCCGGCCACCGTAAAGACCATTGAGTACGATCCGAACCGCACGGCGCGTATCGCCCTGTTGTTCTACGCCGATGGCGAGAAACGCTACATCGTGGCGCCTCACGGCATCAAGGTTGGACAGCAGATCGTGAGCGGCAGCGGCGTCGCCCCCGACCTCGGCAACTGTCTGCCCGTCGGTGAGATTCCGTTCGGCTCGATCATCCACAACATCGAGATGCGTCCCGGTCAGGGCGGCAAGATTGCCCGTAGCGCCGGTTCCTACGCCCAGCTGATGTCCCGTGACGGCCGTTACGCCATCATCAAGCTGCCCTCCGGTGAGACCCGCATGATCCTCTGCGCCTGCAGAGCCACCATCGGCATCGTCTCCAACGGAGACCACAGCCTGGAGGTGTCCGGCAAGGCCGGTCGCAGCCGCTGGCTCGGCCGTCGTCCGCGCAACCGCGGTGTTGTCATGAACCCTGTCGATCACCCGATGGGTGGTGGTGAAGGTCGTGCATCCGGCGGACACCCGCGCTCCCGCAACGGTATGCCTGCCAAGGGCTACAAGACCCGTCATCCGAAGAAGAACTCCTCCCAGTACATCGTGGAGAGAAGAAAGAAATAACCTAAAAGCATACGATTATGAGCCGTTCATTAAAAAAAGGACCGTATATCCACTACAAACTGGAGCAGCGCGTGATCGCTGCCCAGGAGTCCGGCAAGAAGTCCACTATCAAGACGTGGTCTCGCGCCTCCATGATCTCCCCCGACTTCGTGGGCCTCACCATCGCCGTGCACAACGGGAACAAATTCATCCCGGTCTACGTCACGGAGAACATGGTCGGCCACAAACTCGGAGAGTTCGCCCCGACGCGCATCTTCCGCGGCCACGCCGGCCAGAAGGACAAGGGTTCCAAGTAACCCCGCCAGGCTTTAGGTTATCTCCCACCGAAATTCTTACAACCACAATATGCGAAAGGCTGCCGCAATGGCAGCCTTTTTACTATCCGTACGTGCTTATATGCGGTGGGGTATACCTCGGTTAACAACAATGCCTGGATTCAGTGCGTTACCGGCAGGCGACTACTACTTGGGTTACTGCCACGAATCGGGTGCCAACGCTAACTTCTGGACCGCTACGGAAGTTCCATCCAAAAGTCGTGGCCGGTGCGGTCGCGCCCTTTGTTTTGGGAGTAACACTTCCCAGCGTTGCATTGGCAGCGACGCTTAAGAACATCGGCCACTATTTCAAAATACTATCTTTGCCGCCATAGTTTTAGTCCTCCTTTCTCTACAGGATATGAAATTTTAACATTTTTTTGTCTTTGGTTATCAGTCGTTTATGCAGAAAAATTTGGTGGTTTCAATTTTATTTTGCACTTTTGCGCCCGAATTTAAGATGGTTAACAAGTGTTTTTTAATATCAAAAAGAGGCTGATGGCCAGGACGATAGACAAAAGGAACCAACAACATCCTTTTGATTATCAATATGCCGATAATTTCTCGCTCAAGGGCGTTGACGACCCTTGGATTAACAATTCCTACTATTTTTCTGCGCATGATGAGAAAATGTCAGTTTTTACGCGCTTGGGTAGGAGAGTGAACGCGGAGGAGACCTGGTTTGCCGTCTATTTGGACGGAAAATTGTATTCTTTGAAACAAGAGTTTTACCCGCAGGGCCAATCGCCCATCGTGGTTGAAAAAGCGGGTGAGGATTGGGCCATCGCGTATCAAGGCACCCTGAACGACCATGACGACATCCTCTTTCAGGCAAAGTTTGTCGCCAAGCAGAGCCCTGTTGATTTCACCAGCCACATGCCGGCGGCGCGGATGGCCACGGGCATGGCCAATGAGAAGTGGAGCAAGGCGTTTTTCGAAGAACTGCAGAACATCAGTGGGCAATGCCACTATGAGCAGGAAGGAATTCTGGAAGGACAACTGACGTTGAACGGCAAAACCGTGGATTTTCAACTGCCCTGCGTGCGTGACCACTCCTTCGGCAAACGGGATTGGAACTACATGAACAACCACCTTTGGCTGATGGCGGTGGCGCCTGATTACCAGTTCAATTACTCGCTGGTCTCCTATCCGGTGATGAGCGTGTTGGAGGTGGGGCATTTTCGCGACGAGATGGGGATACATTGCATGAGGCAGGCGGATTTGGATTTCCACGAAATCAACAAGGGGACGGTTCCGCAGGAATTGTCCTTGAACGTGATGTTGGATAATGGTCAGAAAATCAATGTCTTGTCCAAGAAGTTGGCGGGCGTGACCTACCATTTTCAAGACGGCCAATATATTCTGCATGAAAATATCGCGGAATTCACCATTGATGGGAAAAGAGGCCGCGGAATCTTGGAAATCGGCTTTAACCGCGACAGCAGCCGTTATTTTAACCAAAGAGATTTGAATAGTATTCGAAGATGAAAATATATCGTTTAGGAGAGTTGCCTGAGGAGCTTTATTCCAGGGTAGGAGGGAAGGCGAAGGGATTGGATCTGTTGATCAAGCACCATTTTACCGTTCCCAAAGGTTTTGTAATCACGGATATTAATCAAGTTGATGAAGAAGCTGTATATCAGGCTTTTGATGCTTTGAATGTGGTTCAGGTGTCAGTGCGCTCGTCGGCCTCCAATGAGGACCAGGCGGGGGCTTCCAATGCCGGACAATATGAAACTTGCCTGTTCGTGGATCGCCCGCATCTGTTGGAGAGTGTCCGGAAATGTCTGGATTCGTTGGATTCCCATCGCGTGAAGGACTATGCCGAGCACTTCGAGTTGGGCAAAGGGACGATGAACATCGTCGTTCAGGAGATGATCGACAGCGACAAAGCGGGGGTGATGTTCACCGCCAGTCCGAACAAGGGCTCTGACATCCTGATCGAAGCGGTAGATGGGCAAGGGGAGAACCTGGTTTCGGGACAGGTGACCGCCCATCGTTACGAGATTTCCCGGAAGTGCTACCGTCCCTGCCCTGACGATTTGCTGGATGAGAGCGAAATCAGGCGGCTCTATGATGCCGGGAAGCAGATTCGGGCCGCTTTTGACGGAGAGATGGATGTGGAATGGGCGCTCAAAGACGGGGAACTCTATTTTCTGCAGATGCGCCCTATTACCACGGAAATTATTGATATTGAAGAATTTGACAGGGATGATGATCTGAGCGGGCATCTTTTCACCAAGCGGAATGTGGGGGAGATGATGCCGGGTGCCGTCACCCCGCTGACCCTAACGACCTCGGCGAAAGCCATCGACTACGGTATGCGCTATATGCTGGCCAAAGCGGGGGCGTATCAATCACCGGACGATGAGAAACCGTTGCGGTTAATCTCTTCGATATCAGGACATCTGTTCTTCGATATGAATCTGCTCTACAACATGCACGCGAAGGTCGGGGTTGCCAATCCGCAGTCGATGAACCTTTCCATCATGGGGGAATACCACGATTTTCCTCCCATCTCGGCTGCATTTGCGAATCCGCTGGCCCGAGCTGTCAATTCCGTGAAATTTTTGAGGTTTGTCTTTTCGGGGCATCGCGCGATGAAGAAATTCGACGCGCTGCTGACCAGAGTTCATTTTGCGAAGACCACCTCTTACCAGGAATTATACAAAAGCATTGATGCCAATATCGCGCTTTTGGACGAGAGTCTGATTTACCATTACGCCTCGTCGGCTTATTCCGGCAGCGCCACCAGCACCTTGTATATGATGTTGGACAAGTATTTCCCGGATAAGAAGGAGTATCAGTCGTTCTTGTCGCATCTGTTGACGAACATCCCCAACATTGAGAGTGCGGATATTTTGTCGCGTTTGCAGGATTTGGCTTCCATGATAAAGCAGCAGGAACCGAAAGCCGTCGATTTCAGTGCCGAAGAATTGCTGGCATACATCCGGAATCATGCGGAAATCCATACGAAATATCAGGACTTTCTGGCGCATCATGGCCATCGTTGCATCAAAGAGGCGGAAATGCGGAGCAAGCCGTGGCGTGAAGATGAGATTCCGTTGATGAACTATCTGTTGAGTATTATCAAGTCGCCGATGGACTTGGTGCAGGGAAGTGACGAAAAGATTGACTATCAAAAGGAGTTTGCTTTTGTCAAGAATCCATTGTTGAAAGCGGCTGCAATCTCATACGCCAAGAAAGCCCGACAGGCAGTGGTCGATCGTGAATTCACCAAATCGCAGCTCATCAAGCTCATTGATCTGTTCAAGACGCAGTATGCCCGGCTGGCGGGTCTGTTGGTGGATGCAAATCTGTTATCGGATGCGGATTTGATCTATTTCCTGACACACGAGGAAATCGGTAAATTGATAGATGGGGATTCCGTGCTGCTTCCTCAGGCTGTGAGAAGGCGGAAAGCGCACGCCATTCAGGAAGGACTGTCGTTTGATGACATTTACATCGGCAAACCCATTGCGGATGTGTTTGAAGTGAAGCAAGCGGACGGTGTGGTAAGGGGCGTTCCGGTTTCGAACGGTGAGTGCGAGGGAGTGGTTCGTATCGTTTGTTCTGCCGACGATGCCAACCAGTTGCAAAAAGGGGAGATTATGGTGGCACGATTCACGGACATCGGCTGGACACCCTACTATTCCATCGTCAACGGTCTCATCACCGAGATTGGATCCTCCTTGTCGCACGGAGCCGTGGTGGCGCGCGAATACGGTCTGCCCACCATCGTCAACGTGAAAGGCGCCACGAAGCTGTTGAAAAACGGCGACCGCATCAAGATGAACGCCAGCAAGGGGACGATTGTCATCTCCTGAAGCCCCGGGACAGTCCACGGTCCATGTCGGAAGCCACGATGAGGGTCGGTATAGGAAGCTCTTCCAATGTCAGAAACTGTAACCGAGGCCGACGCCGAAAACCGATTTGAACTGCACGTGCTCTTTCTCGACACCTTCCTTGTCCTTTACTAAGATGCCGTTGTAGTATTTCAAGTTGGTGGACAATGTCACGTTCAGCACTTTAAGGAACTGATAGGAGATGAGGAAGTCCCATTCAACATCGAAATTGCCGAAACGACGGTTCAAGTTCGAATATTGGTAATACATGTTGTAGGTTTCGCCGGGGTGGGCCTGCTCATAGGCCTCTTTTATATCGAATCCCTTTCCTTGATAAGGGGTGTAGAGCCAAATCGAGGAACTGATTGTCAGATTTTTGTGCTTGTAATCAACGGTGCCCTTGAGGGAGAGACCTAACTCGGCGCGACAGCTACGCCAATCGACAACAGGAATGCCATCGTCAGTCAGGATGACTTTGTAGGTGCCGTATTTGGCCTGCATCTCCCGACGGAAGTCTACATACTCTTCCGGAACAGGTTCTCCTGCCGCCTCCATGGCCGCCAAATACTCTTCGGTATATTTCTGGTTGTCCGCATCGTTCACGTATGCCGTGATGAGAGCCCCCGCAAGCGGTGAGGCATAGACCGAAAAGTCGCAACTGCCGACCGATTTCTTCCAGTCGATACCCAGTGACAATTCGGTGTTGGACGGCGCGAGCCATTTGGAGATCACCGGGTCATATTGCCCTTTTTTGTATTTGCGACCAATCGCATATTGGCTCTTGAAACTACCTGACGCAGTCAAGTACAAATTATCCTTGATTTTCCAGCCCAACTTGGTGTTGAACTTGATATCGTCGGATGTCTTTTTGAGTTGGTCGTCCTCCTGGTCGATCCAAGTCAAGCCGAAATCGGTGTCAAAGTTGGTTTCCCAGGCAATGGCATCTTTTTGATATTGCAGCCGTAATTTGGCGAAAGTCAGCGCGTTAGCGTTGTTGTTACCCCCTGCAGACCAAAAGAAGAGGTTCGTGGCGCCAGCGTTCAAACCGATCACGCCGTCAAACTTCCATGCCTTTGTCGAGTCGGCTGCCTTTTCCGTGGTTTTGTCCGCTTGGGCGTAGGTTGCGGAAATGGTTAATACACTAAGAATCAATATGATGTAATAATGTTTCATACTTTTGTGATTTGGACGCAAATATACCGCTTTTTTTGATTGGCGGTTTGAGGTTTTTGCCTTTGGTCGCGCTGTTCAGCAGGGCATCGACGCATGTGCACTTGCCGTTGGCCATCTGCTCTTCCGTGGGTTAGGAGCGACCGCATCCTTGCGGTCGTTGATGCGAATCATAAAATTCCTGCGTATCGTATTATTTTTTGTATCTTTGCAGCGTCAAGTGTCCGTGACCTCTTGACGGGGAAGCGGGCGGGCGACAGACATAAAAGGCGTTGAGTCAACGTCTTATCTGCGGCTTGTAGAATCTCGCAAATTCAACATTCTCCCGCACGGTAAGGCAATGTTCAATGCCCATTGGATTGTATATTCTCGGTATTGACACATTAAATGTGTTCGACCAAACGGATTTCCTCAATATCCGTTTAATATACAACAGCGTGGGCTTCGGCATTGCTTATCCTCGGGAGATGGGCAATGCGAGAGCCTTACAAGCGGGATGAGCGATGGTTCAGATTCCCGCGCTTTTTTATGTGGTTTAGTTGAGTAATTGTTGTGTCCGGAGTTGGGAATCGCCGGAGGATGAGGATAATTGACTGTTTTTACAAGTGATTTAACGTTTTATGAATGAACTATCCAAAGGAGCGAAAGTGACATTGTCGAACGGCAGTTTTGTGACCATCAAGAAAGAACTTGGACGCGGTGGTCAGGGAATTGTCTATTTGGTGGATTACAACGGCAAGGATATGGCGTTGAAATGGTATCTGAACGCTCCGGACAGCTGTTTATACAACAATCTCAACAACAATATTCTGAATGGAGCACCGAGTGATGCTTTTCTTTGGCCAAAGGCACTTGCCGAACGTCAACAAGGTAGTTTCGGATACCTTATGGATTTACGACCTGGCAACTATTTCGAGTTTGGAAACTTCTTGATGGCGAAAGTCAAGTTTGCCAGTTTCGACGCGATGCTGAACGCTGCCATGAAGATATGCAATGGCTTCATGATGCTTCACCGTTTCGGTTACAGCTATCAGGACTTGAACGATGGCAACTTCTTCATCGATCCGAAAACAGGAGACGTCCTCATCTGCGACAATGACAATGTGATGCCCCAGGGCGAGAAGTCAGGCATCATGGGTAAAGCCCGCTATATGGCACCCGAAGTGGTGGCCGGTGGCATTCCCGACAAGTACAGCGACCGCTATTCGTTGTCCGTCATCCTCTTCATGCTCTTCTATGTCAACCATCCGCTCGAAGGTGCAAAGGTTGTTGCCTGTCCCTGTATGACTGAGACTTACGAGAAGAAGTTTTACGGAAGTGAGGCGGTATTTATCTATAACCCCAACGACAAAAGCAACCTCCCTGTTCGCGGGATCCATCAAAATGTCATTCGCCGCTGGCCGGCTTTGCCTGCTATTCTGCGGAATACGTTCACTCGTGAGTTTAGCGAAGAAATGCTCCGAAATCCGCAGAAACGTATGCTTGAGCAGAATTGGGAGAAGTTGATTGCAACCCTGCGCGATAGCCTTGTTATCTGCCCCCATTGCAAAGGAGAAACCTTTATCGAAGAGGGCAAGAGCATGTGTATGAACTGTGGAAAGGATGTAGAAGTTCCTCTATCGCTTAAAATAGGCAATCGAAATGTCTTTCTAACAGGAGGTACCAAACTCTATATTGACCACGACAACAATGCCGATGTGTTGGTGTTAAAGGATGCAAAAGCAGGATTATTGCTCTTAAAGAATCTTTCATCGGATACTACATGGACGGCTGAAACTCCTAGCGGAAAGTTGAAAACAGTTGCACCTGGAGAGTGTGTGCCAGTGAAGGAGGGAATCAAAGTCTCTTTCAATCAAACGACCAAAGGAGAAATAATATCAAGATAACTATGCCTGAAATTACTCCTTTAAGCGAAACTGCGTTTGTCACACTGGCGATGTGTGAAAAAACAAAGAAGCCCTATGGAATTACCGTAGATAAGGGGGAATTTGGTTTGTATAAGATGGTGTGGTCTTTCAAAATCGATTATGAAAAGGCACAAAGAGAAGGGTATGATCGCATCAAGGTGTCTGGAGGAATTGTCGAAGATGCAAACTTCCCAGGGTGTCCTTATTGTGAATCTAAACACTGGTATAGTTGTAGTAATTGCCATACAATTATATGTTATCATGGTCAAGGTCATGTCACTTGTCCAAGATGTGGTTTTGAAGGGGGAATAACCCAAGTTGAAAAGATTAATATTGAAGGAAGTGCATATTAGTAGCATTGAAACTATATAGAAAAAAGAAATTTTAATAATAACGTAAAAACATATCATTATGTCACTTTTAGACGAAACCGTAGAAATCCCGCGTCGTACAATGACGCTTTTCTTCATGATTGACACCTCCGGCAGCATGGCTGGCAGTAAGATTGGCGCCGTAAATGACGCCGTGGTCAATGTTCTTCCCATGTTGGAGGAAATTTCCGCAGAAAACCCCGATGCAGAAATCAAAGTGGCTGCATTGGAATTCTCCACCACCTGCCATTGGCTCTATAACGAACCCAAACCCGCCAATGAGTTTGTTTGGCAAGATGTTCAAGCATCAGCACTTACTTCTCTCGGTGCTGCTTGCAAAGAATTGTCAGGCAAGCTGTCCAGAAGTGGATTTATGAAATCCGCCAGCGGTTCTTTCGCGCCTGCTATCATATTGCTTTCTGACGGAGCTCCCACGGATGATTTTGAATCAGGACTTGCTGTGTTGAAAAACAACAATTGGTTCAAAGCCGCCATCAAGGTGGCAGTGGCCATCGGCGAAGATGCGGACAAAGAGGTGCTGGCACAGTTCACTGGGACTAACGAAGCAGTTTTCACTGTCCACAATATTGAAGCTCTGAAGCAAGTGATTCGTATTGTGGCCGTTACTTCCTCACAGATCGGCAGCAAGAGCAGTACGGCTGGCGACACCACCAAGCAGGAACAAGTGATCGCTGAAGTGAAGTCGGCGGTTGACAATATCGGCGGTGCCGAAGTGGCTTCCGCTCCATCTTCAACCGTTTCCTACGATGATTGGGATTAAGTGCTTTAACAGCCATTGTCAGGGAGAAAGCCACAAAGCAACGGGCAAACCCTGCCAAGACTTTTCGTTCAGTATCAAAACGGAAGGTTATGCTATCGCTATGGTCAGTGATGGCCATGGCGGGGAGCGTTATTTTCGTAGTGATGTGGGATCGAAGATAGCAGTGGAAGTGGCTCACCGATGTTTAGTGGAGTTTGCAGAGGGCATTTCCCCGTCCTTGTTTGCTGATTTGCCGAGCACACCGGTTGGCATTGGCGACACCTATCATCCTGAACTACAGCGATTAGTGGAAGCAATTGTGGTAGGGTGGCGGAATGCCGTCTTGGAACATGCAACGGCAAATCCCTTAACCGAGACAGAACAACTCATATCAAATCCGAAAGATGATCATGAGTGGGAAAAGACGTATGGTTGCACGCTCATTGCGACACTCCTCACCCCTCAGTTTTGGCTGGCGTTTCAGATAGGCGACGGGAAATGTGTGGTCATTGACAAAGAGGGAGTCCCCTGCGAACCGATTCCATGGGATGACAAATGCTTTCTAAACAAAACCACCTCTATTTGCGACACGGATGCCGCAAGAGAGTTCCGATATTGCATTGGGGGCAAAGAGTCTTTCCCGATCGCAGTGTTTATGGGCAGCGATGGCATTGACGACTCGTTTGGCGAAGAAGAAAACCTGTACAATTTCTATATTCAATTGGCCAAAGGTTTTGCCAAGGATGGATATGAAGCCACCATTGCTGATTTGATAGCGACATTGCCCGTCCTCAGCAAGCGGGGAAGTCAAGATGACATGTCGGTAGCGGGGTGGTATGAGGACAACGCTTTATCACATATCTCGCAAAAAATGTCTGAATGGCAATTATCACGTTTAAAAGCCAAACAGGAATCACTTTCAACCAAAATAGCATCAGTTTGGCATCAAATTATTTTCAAAGGAACAACAAAAGAGACCAAACGTAGCATGTTTGATGAATTGATGCGCTATGGAAATGAAAAAAATGTCATTAACAAAAGAATATTATTAATCAAAAATAAATCAGAAAATGGGAATTAACGAACTTGTGGAAAAAGGTGAAGGTTATTTGAAACAGAAGGACTTCACGACTGCTATTGAATATTTTCAAGCCGCATTGCAATCGGAACAAGAAAATGAAAGAGCAAATGTTGGAATAGCACAAACATTGAAGTTTAAAGGGGAAACATTCAATGCAAAAAAACATGTGTTCAAGGCTTTGTCTGTAAATCCTAACAATCAGGATGCTTTATCACTAATGTTAGAATTAATAAATCAGACACCAGCGAACGGAGAGGTTGCAACAGAATCTTTGGAAGACAATGTGGATAAAGATTTTAGAGTTGCAAATTGGGGAGATTCTAAAGAACTTGTGATGAAAAAAGAGGGCCGTCCAAACATCATTGACAACATGCCAGATCTTTACGCTTTTACGGACAATATAGCTGGTCTTCCTTGCACTGTTTTATATTGTTTTTCGGACAATAAATTAACCATGGCGAAATATTTATTTGATGTAAAACATTCAAATGATAATCTTTTTATTCAAGATTACCATGATTTAGTTGATTTAATGACCCAAAAATATGGAGCTCCAACTAGTGGAGGTAAAAACAATGCAGTATGGTTTAACGATTTGTTTAAAGATGATTTTAATCGTTGGGGATTAGCCATAGGTACTGGAGATTTAGCATTTGACAGTTCATGGGATTCTGATAACACAGAAATACTTCTCCTATTAAAAGGAGAAAATTATAACATTAATTTAGTGCTGCAATATGTTAGCAAACATCTTTCTGAGCTACGTGAGCAACAATCTAACAAGAAAAAATTACTGGGATTATAGAGTATTTAATGGTGCCAACGCCCTTACATATTGCCCTAAAGAAAGCGGTTGACGACCTCGGAATGGATATTCTGAAGTCGCCAATGTTGCTCAATGTTTTGACCGATTACCACGCTTTTGACGTGCACGACCCCGTGTTGAAAGAGAAGAAGGTTGTCATCAAATCTTTGGTGGCGGAAAACTATTATGACATGATTTCAGAATGGCAGAAAAAAAATGATGCACATTGGGAAAGTAAGGACAGCGATTGGTTGAATAGATTCTGTAAGAAAACGAGTCTAAAAAGGACTGTCGTGGGGCCAATTGCAGATGCTATGAAAATAGCGATTGGTCTGAAAGAAGCATCAAGAGATTTTTCAGACTTAAAAGGATTGTTCTCCTCAATCAAAATGGAGTATCTTGAAGCTCTTGAACAACTCATCCAAGTACATACAGACTTCTTAAAAATTAAGACCGCATATTATCCTCCAGAAGCAGAGACGGAGCTTTATTTGCTTGAAGGCAAGTTGATGATTTTAGCGAAGGATTTCAACAAGGCCAAATCATGGATTGAAAATACTCGCCTGTCAATTATTCAGAAACATTCAACCCCTCCTCAAATACAAAAACGCAAACGCAGTCGTTTTGTCGCAGCTGTTTGGATTTCGGCAGTTGTATTCGGTTTGGCGGTATATATAGCAGCGGATAGGATTAGTTATTCCAAAAACAAACTCGCCATTGCCACATTTGAGAGCAATATCGCGAACGGCGATGAAGCCCTGAAGAACAATGATCCTGAGACTGCGTTGTCTTTTTATATCGAAGCGGAGAAAAAATATACCTCTGGCTATCATCACAGAAAGTACAAGAAAATAGCCTCCGACAAACAGGAAGAAGTAGCACGAAAAGTTGTTAAGGAATATATGTGGCAAATAACCAAAGCTTTACATGAGGGGAAGTGCTCAACTGCAAAGGACTTGTATAATAATTTTCTTTCGACTGATTTCCCGGAGTGCATCGACAAGAAATCCGAAGCGGAAAAATTCGATAAAGATATCCATCAACGCGTCATCCAGATAAGAAATGATCTACTCTCCTCTATATCTAAAAATAAGGGGAAGGCCACTTCAGAAGAAAAGGCGACAATTGAAGATTTATTGTATTGTTATCCCGACGATTATTACCTGAATATGATAAAAGACAAAATAAAATGAAACATAAGTCAAAAAAACTGATTCGCTCGTTGCTGTTGTCGGCAACGATGTCCCTATTGGGTCTCCATTCGGGAGCAGAAAATGAAGTCCGTATAGGGGGAGATGTGGAAGATGGGGATGCAAAACAGTTGGATGTGATGAAACAGCGGGTGTGGCATCATGTCTTGAAAGTGGGCAGTAATGGAAATATTACGGAAGTGAATAGCCATAGCTCTCATCGGTCACACAGTTCACACCGATCACATAGCTCTCACCGTTCGAGTAGCCACGGTTCTCACTATTCGAGTCACAGCTCCCATTATTCAAGCAGTTCGGGCTATAGAAGTCCGTCCACATCATCTTCCTCCTCTTCTTCTTCCACACCTACAACTTCATTGTACTCCGCTCCTGCAAAGACATATAAAACGTATTCATTTGGGGATAGAACATTAAAGCGAGGCTTGTATGGTAACGACGTGGATGAATTAGTCAGGAAGTTGAAAAACAATGGATACTTGCATGATAGTCACAGTGCTACCCAATCGGGCTATGCACTGTACGATGGAGAAGTGGAGCAAGCCGTGAAATATCTTCAAGAGGAACGAGGCGACAAAGTGACTGGTGTGTTCTCATCTTCCGAGTCCACCTCAATTAGCCCGACGAAACACCATCATTTGGGCACACGAGATTTGAGAATAGGATACGAAGGGGATGATGTGTCCGAACTTATTACGCTGTTAACAAAAGCTGGATTTGCCCCTGATTCATCGAAAGTAAAAACAGGGCAGAAAGAGTATTCAGAAGCAGTGGCTGATGCAGTTCGAGTGTTTCAAGCGTTTACTGGATTGGAACCTACTGGTATTGCAAATCTTGAGACCATTAAAAAGCTGAAAACATATAAGAAATGAGAATTGAAGTTGACAGATCTATTTACAGTGACGAATGTATCAGCAAGTGTGTTTATTCTATGCTTGCCGAATTTGATATTGAACGAAATTTGTCAGACGGGATTGAAATAATTGAGATAGAATCTAGGGCTGGATTGTCGGATGAAATAACGCGAAGCAGGTTCCTTTCTTGTCTCAATGATTACAAAGTCCGGGATGTCGTTAGCAAAGAGACTCATGACATTCGTGTTATTCTGTATGCGAAGGCTTTTGCAGACAACGATGATTATAATGAGAATGTATAAGCAATGAGATACTATTTGTTGCCATTTGGTTTTGAGAGAATCGGTGAGTGTGAAGTTCTTGTGAACGAACTTGGCGATATGGTTGTTGCACCTTTTGGCACAGCAGCTGCATTGTCTGCTCACGAAGAGATATCTACTGATTTGTATAAAACGTTGGTGGCAAATTATTTCCTCTCTGAAGAGCCAATTCCATCTACAATTGGTGTTTATTCATCACGTCTTCGAGCAAAAAAACATTTTATGGACGATCGTGCTGCTTTGCACATCTTTGTGCTGACACTGCAATGCAATCAGGGCTGCACCTACTGTCAGGCTTCATCTCGAGACAAACATGCGGAAAGTTGTACAATGAGCAAAGAGGTGTTAAAAAGAAGTGTGGAGTTCATGTTCCAGTCTCCAGCTCATGTTTTAACAATGGAGTTTCAAGGTGGGGAACCGAGTCTTCATCCCGAATTGGTTCGTTATGGTATAGAAGTGGCGGAAAATTTGCGCAAACAGCAAAGCAGAGATATCAGATATGTGTTATGCACGAACTGCGTGGATGTAAATGACGATTTGTTATCGTTGTGCAAGGAGTTTAATGTACTGATTTCCACTTCGCTTGATGGTCCAGAATGGCTCCATAATAGAAATCGAGGAAAAGCGGACAGTTATCAAAAGGTTGTGGCTGGTATCAAAAAAGCTCGGGAAGTTTTGGGCAACAACGCCGTTTCTGCCCTGCAAACAACATCGGTTATGGCGTTGGATCACCCAATTGGAATTGTTGACGAATATGTCCGCATGGGATTTCATGATATGTTTCTCCGTGCTTTAAATCCGTACGGACTGGCTGCAAACAATGATGATTGGTCACAATATACTGATCGTTTCGTTGAGTTCTATAAAAAAGCATTTGAGCATATCCTCGAATTGAACAGACAGGGTATATCATTTGTGGAGGATTTTGCCACTATTATACTTCGGAAAATACTCACGCCTTTTGACTCTGGTTTTGTGGATTTACAGTCTCCTGCTGGAATTGTGAATTCTGTGCTTGTTTATAACTATGACGGCAATGTCTATACTTCTGACGAGGGAAGAATGTTGGCAGAACATGGCGATTACACCTTTTGTCTCGGAAACGTATTCGACCAATATGAAGACATTGTTTATGGACCAAAAGTACAACAGCTGGCGCAGGTTTGGTCTGCCGAAACATTAGCTGGATGTTTTGATTGTGCTTGGAGGCCATATTGTGGTGCCGATCCTGTCAGGAATCACTCAACACAGGGAGATGTGTATGGTTTCCGGCCCTCATCTTTGTTATGTCGTAAGAATAAAACTATTATCACATATTTGGTTTCGCTGATAATTGAACGGTATGATGAAGTGATGCCCATCTTCAAAAATTGGCTACAATGAGAGACTTTTTTGACATAAAATCCAACGACAACGCACTATTTGTCACAGAACAATGTAACAATCATTGTTTGATGTGCTGTCAACCGCCCCGAAATGTGGATGACATTGACAAATTGTATCAGAAAAACCAACACCTGATACGATCAGCACCCAAAGAATTGAAAGTCCTTGGAATTACTGGCGGTGAGCCGACACTTCTCGGCGAAAAACTTTTCGACCTGATTGCCGAAATTCGCCAATTTCTACCAGATACAGAATTACATCTCTTGAGTAATGGCCGGAGTTTTGCTAATGAAGCATTCGCTCAACGATTGGCTGAAGTGTCAGAGGGCATGATAGTCGTTGGCGTTCCGCTTCACAGTGATTACGAAAGGGATCACGACAAAATCAGCGGCTGCAAAGGTGCGTTCGCTGAAACAATGTATGGTTTATACAATTTGGCCGATGCAGGTGTTCCCATAGAATTAAGAATTGTTGTCAACAAATTGAATTTCATAAGATTACCCCATATTGCCCAATTCATCTTCAAGAATCTCCCATTTGTTTCTTGGACAGCCTTTATGGGTATGGAACAGACAGGGCTTGCCCATAAAAATCACAATGCAATATGGGTAGAGCCTGTAGATTATGTGGATTTGCTGGCACAAGCTGTGTTTTATCTTGGAAGTTGGGGATTGGATGCCTGTATATACAACATTCCTTTATGTTTGTTGCCCGAAACAGTATGGCTACACGCCGAGAAAAGCATCTCGGATTGGAAAACGCAATACTCTGCACAATGCGACAAGTGTTTGAAAAGACAACAATGTTGCGGTTTGTTCGGAACATCTTCCGAAGAATATGTTGGACTAAATCCTTTTATGTCATGATTACTATCAACATACCATCTTCATACTGTGGCTCAGATGACAATATCACTCAATGTCTCACGCATCTTCCGCATCAAATAGGTCAGATACGTGGATTAGATTACTATGTGACGTTAAAGCAAAGCAAGATAAAGAACCTTTATGAGCGACGCGCCATGCCTATTCCAGAACCGACACTCGCTGATATTCAAAGCGAGATACGTGCATTAGGTAAGATATACAAGGGAACACCTTCGGTGGAAGACATATTGTCCGAACGAAAAAATGCTTGGAGAGAGTTATATGCTTTCCACAACAACGTGGAGGACAAATTAGAGGAGCAAGTTAACCTTCAATTCAATGACGAATATGTGACAACTTGCAAACAAATTGACAAGATTATTGCAGGACCAAAAGACATTGTGGAAAAAGAACTGAAATCTGAAATACAAAACATTAAAGTGCCATGCGATGTACAAGTTAAAGTCCATTATTCTCAAAAAGAGCAACTTGCGGTTTTAAATGCCGTTTTCCCTTGGAATATCCCTATTCCGACCATAAAGAAAGTTTCTCATAGTAGAGGTACAAGTGTTAAAGATAAATTGCAACGGGAGATTCACCAAGAAGAAACGGAATGTATCATAGGAATGGCCTTTCTTATGGGAGGGAAGGCTTTCGCCGCTTCGCCAAACATTAAGACGGCCGTTGTCGCTATATCCAAACAAACACAATACATGCTTGCTGTCCATTTGGGACGAGTGCCCTTTTGCCAAGAAATCCAGTATATGGACGTCCCCTCAAAACTCATCAATCTTTTTCCATTTTTGGCTGACATAAGAACGGTGCGAAATGCTATGGTGATGTACCCAGTTTGGATCCGGGATTTTGAAGCCTTTGATGCAAGGTTGTCGTATGTGTTATGATAAGAGATGAGAATGATAGTAGAAAATTTGAATTGATATGGCAAAGAAATCTAAAGATAACACTTCCTTGCACGAGGAGTTCCCGTTTGAGATAGTTGATGTCGCTTATGCTATGCAAAGAAGTGTCAACCAAGACACTGTTGTGGACAAAGATGCTGAACTATCAAACAAGAATAAAAAAAACAAGATAATCGAAAAGGACATCCAACAGAGAACTCAAAAGACTACAAATACAGTTACTGCGAAATATAAAGATACTTCAACCGAAACGGGTAAATCAGAAACATCTAGGAAAGAACTATTAATAGCACTAATCGTTGTAATAGGGACTGTTTTATTAGCACTAATGATTGCATTTCCCGAAGAATTTTTTGCTATAATTATTGGTGTTCCGTTGGCTTATGCTTGGCTTTTTGGAGGGTCTAAAAGAAAATAATAATTATCATTCAATCAATTGATTATGAGTGCCTGTAAATACTGTGGACAAAAAGCCGGACTCTTTTCCGACTGTCATAAAGAATGCGAAGCGAAACATGCCCAAGGGCTTGTACGGTTACGTAAGCTCATGGACGATTTTTTCCGAAACCCAAACGGGGTCACAACCTTGCTCCAAGAGTATCAAGAGTTGGTTAAAGAACACTATCTGAACAGAGAGAATGTTGCGAATGTTGCGAGAGCGGCTATCGACCGATACGCTGATTCGCTGCACAGACCATTCCCCGCGTCAATCTTGCAAATAGTCTCGCAGTTCCTGATCCAGTTCAAAGTGTCTTATTCCGATGCGAACCAATTAGGGGCAATAACGCGATTGTCGCAGAAAATCATCAAGGGACATATCGCCGACTATTTCACTGAAGCTATTGACCTCGCCCAAATGCAAGAACGTATTCACAAAGTCATCACGACACTTCCCATTTTGCCTGACGACATCAACGAGACCTATCAGTATATGCTCAACAAGGCTGCCGACAACTTTTTGAAAGATGGTCAATTGACTGGACAAGAGGAACATCTTTTGAACCAATACATGGCTGCGCTGAATATACAAGTCCAAAATCTGCCGGTTAAGTATCAGAACGGTAGCATCACCAAGATTGCACAAACCGCTATCCTGAACAATGTTCAAGCAGGCAATTTACCCAGCCAACCTGTCATGTTGCCCATTGTTCTTGGAAAAGATGAAGCATTGTTGTGGACATATCCTGATGTTACCTTGTATCAAGAGAAAGTCGAAAAAGAGTTTGTGGGCCGTCATAATGGGGTCAACATTCGTGTGATCAAAGGAGTGACTTTGCGTACAGGGAAAAGCAAAGGGAAACCAGTAGAACATAGTTACATGAACAACATGGGGACAGGAGATCTTTATGTGACCAACAAACATCTGATTTTCCAATCTCCAACAAAAGCCGTCAAAGTGCCTTTCGCAAAACTGATCGGCATCACCCCCTATACAGATGGGATTGAGGTTCACAAAGAAGGCGATGCAAAACGGTTAGTGTTACAAGGCTTCGACAGCTGGTTTGTGATGTGTCTGCTCCAAATTGTCAACCAATAGGCTTATGAACGCCGAGAGTCCTTTTTGTAAAATACTGATAATCATTAAAAAAAGCAGCTACATTTTGTTGTTGTTTGCGGTGATGCTTTCTTCATGTGCATCTCCTAATCAGCAACACCTGTCAACTGATTCGCAAAAACAACAAGAGAATAATAGTGAAAAACGACAACGCTCAACTATTATCCACTATACCGGTTTCACCGTCTCCTATAACCCTGTAACGCGCCAACCCGATTGGTTATCCTATACTTTGACAGCGGAGCAGGTTGAGCAGACAAAACATACCCCCAAAATTCCACGCTGTTTCATGCCAGACCCAAACCTGGACCTTCCGCAAGCCACTAACGAGGATTACAGCGGCTCGGGGTGGGTGAGAGGACACATGGCACGACGGCAGGATATGAAATGGTCGGAGCAGGCGGTGAAAGAGAGCGACTACTTTACCAATATCTGCCCGCAGAACAAGGAGATGAACAACGGGGTGTGGCACCAGATCGAGAATCTGGCCCGAAAATTGGCCATCAGATACGATTCGGTGATGATTGTGTGCGGACCGATATTCGTTTCCAATACTCCTGAAACGATAGGACCGAATCGAGTCTGGATTCCCGACAGCTTCTTCAAGGCCTTCCTCATCAAACACCAAGACGCCTACCATACCATAGCCTTTATCTGCCCCAACACCCCCGATTCCGTAACCATCGCTGGAACAGCCCAATCAGTGAACGCTGTCGAATCTCTCACGGGTTATGACTTCTTTGGTTTCTTGGACGATAGTGTGGAAGAAACAGTTGAAGATGAAGTTGAGGTCGGGCTTTGGGTGCGTTGAGTCTTGTGTTTAGTGATCTCTCAACCAGTTCTTGACAATCTCCTCCACCACCTTCTCCGCTGTCCTGCCATCGATATTGCATGTGTTTGGGATGATTTGCACACAAACTCACCGATGGAGCAACCGCAGTGTTTCACAATTCCGTCATCTACATCGAAGAAAAACCAGCGTAACTTGTCGGCAAGAAGTTTCCCGACTGTCGTTTTTCCAACGCAGGATACACCGAACAACAAGATATTGATAGACTTTTTGCCAAACTTTTTGATTATCATTTCTTTCACGACAACGCAACATGTCAATTTTGTTTGGCAAAGATAAACAAAATTGTTGAATTACGATTTTGTTGCATGCCCCCGGTGCAAAAAACGGTCGATATCCACCCACCCAAAACGGGGATATCCGTTCACTTTTTCTGACTCGCTTATCCTAATGGCGCTGCAAAAATAATCATTTTTCCTTGTCCGCGTTTTCTTTGTCCGTTTTTTTCCTCCGCA
>JAFPVR010000075.1 GCA_017395245.1 Bacteroidales bacterium
CCAAGAGCGGTGCCACGGCCGTGGGCGCCCGCGACTTCCTCATCGCCGTCAAATACAACCTTAACACCACCTCCACGCGCCGCGCCAACGCCAACGCCTTCGACGTGCGCGAGAAAGGCCGCCCGAAACGCGAGGGCAACAAGATCACCGGCAAGAAAGTGCTCGACGAGAAGGGCAACGTGGTGATGATTCCCGGCACGTTGAAGGGCACCAAGGCCATCGGCTGGTACATTGAGGAATACGGCATCGCCCAAGTCTCGATGAACATCACCGACATCAACGCCACCCCGCTGCACGTCGCCTTCGACGAGGTGACCGCTAAGGCTGCCAAACGCGGTATTCGCGTCACGGGTGCGGAAATCGTGGGTCTGATTCCCAAGAAAGTGCTCATCCAAGCCGGCAAATACTATCTCGCCAAACAGAAACGCTCCCTCGGTATCGACGAGAAAGAGATGGTGAAGATTGCCGTGAAATCCATGGGTCTGGATGACCTGAAACCCTTCAACCCCGAAGAGAAAGTCATCGAATATCTCCTTGAGAAAGAGGATACTACGCCGAAGTTGGTCAACATGACCTGCACCGGTTTCGCCAACGAGACCGCTTCTGAGAGTCCGGCTCCCGGCGGCGGCTCCATCTCCGCCTACATGGGCTCCCTCGGTGCCGCCCTCGGCACGATGGTCGCCAACCTCTCCTCCCACAAACCCGGCTGGGACGACAAGTGGGCTTGGTTTTCTGAATGGGCCGAAAAGGGTCAGTTGGTGAAAGACCAGCTGCTCGCCCTCGTGGATGAGGACACCAACGCCTTCAACGTGATTATGAACGCGTTCGGAATGCCGAAGGGAACGCCCGAAGAGAAGGAAGCCCGTTCGCAGGCCATCCAGGACGCCACCAAATATGCCACCGAAGTGCCAATGCGCACCATCGAGACCTCCTTCAAGGTGTTCGAGATTTGCGAGGCGATGATCAACAAGGGCAACCCCGCCAGCGTCTCTGACGCCGGTGTCGGCGTGCTCTGCGCCCGCGCGGCCGTCCACGGTGCCTACCTCAACGTCAAAATCAACGCCTCCTCCCTCAAAGACAAGGAGTGGGCCGACATGATGATCACCAAGGCGCACGACTACGTGGTCAAAGCCGATCAAATTGAACGCCGCCTGATGAAGAAGACGGAGAAGGTGATCGGATAAGGAGACTTGAGACTTAAGACTTGAGACTTTTGTAGAGACGCAATACATTGCGTCTCTACGGAATCGTTAATACAGGAAATGCCGTTGTGGAGATGCGATTCACCGCATCAACACAACGGCATTCTTACTGTTCACTGCTCACTATTCACTGTTCACTAAAAATTGTATCTTTGCCGATGTTATCAAAAACCGATTTCATGAAACGCTTACTCCATAGCATTTTCTTGTGTGCCATCCTTTGTCCGGTGAAACTCCAGGCGCAGGAGTTTTTAACCCCCGCTACCGATTTTGGAAGTCCAGAATATCAGGATCGACTTTACCGGGAACTGCTATACGATGACCACCAACAACCATTTGGAGAAAGAGGTCACATTTTTGAGGCTTTCTATCTTGCTCTTCCGGATGCACATGGCAATCCTAATCCAACGCCACCAGAATATGCTTTTGTAGTGAAAGACAATATGATTGTCATGAAACGAGCGAAATCTAACATTAATGATGCATTGTTTGCCCAAAATAGGATCAAGTACCATTACATCAAAGGATATGATGCCGAACAACAGCAAAGGATGAGAAAGGCAGCAGCATCGTTGAAATCCTATCAAGCGGATGTTTGGACAATGCCTGTCAGCCCCAACGTCTGCCGATGCATCAACGACCTTTTCGAGGTCGCCAACCTTACCGCCACATACTTGGAATGTGAGAATAAAAGCAGTATCCAGGAAAAATCCACCGTTCAAATGGAAAAAATGACATTAGGACATCATGGCTATCGCTATTTTGGCTATTGGGATAAACTTTCGCACTTATACGCATCGGAAAATGACTCCCGTACAGGAAGATTAGTCCTGCTGGCCGATAGCATCTGCTATGCTGTTGAACATCACGATACAGCGGTGATCAATCGGCAACACATTATATGCAAGGCACTTGCAAAAGAGTTTAAGCAGGATATCCCTGTCTGCTATTTCACACCGTGGTGCAATAAGTCAGCAGGAACCAGAAAACCTTGGCAAGTCCAATTATTTAATTCCCGAGTTCAAGGAGATTTTTGGCTGTATTTCAACGTTGACCGAATAGCGGACGAAGCCATGATTGAGGAATACCGTCAGTTGTATGCGGATAGTGTGGCGATATGGACGCGCGAGGCCTATATGATTAATCCTGTCAGATGTCCGAAGATTACCGTAGAAGAGAACAATTCAGCTGAATGCCATATCTATGCAGAGCAATATAACGCAAAATATCAGGAGATATGTGAGGTCTGCATTCCGAAAGCGTTGCTGCGGCGGGACATTTTCTTGAGCGTGCTGGAACTGCCCCTCGGACGGTATCGACTGGATGCTGAAAACCGTTGGGTGCCATTGTCTGTTCACTAAAAATTGTATCTTTGCACTCTCCAAAAAACGTTCGGATTATGAAAAAACTGCCCATAGGAATACAGAGCTTCAAATCACTCCGGGAGGACGGCTTCCTTTATGTCGATAAGACACGCCAGCTGTTCGATCTCTCCAAGGAGGCCAAATATTACTTCCTGTCGCGTCCGCGCCGGTTCGGCAAAAGCCTCTTGCTCTCCACACTGAAAGCCTACTTCCAAGGCAAGCGGGAGCTGTTCGAAGGTTTGGCCATCGCCGAATTAGAGAAAGATTGGAAGAGCTACCCCGTATTGTATTTAGACTTGAATACTGGGAATTACAACTCTGCAGGGGCTTTGGAGGAGCGCCTTGGCTATATTCTTTCCGAATGGGAGGAGGAATTTGCCATTGTTCCGGAAAAGACTCAGTCTGTGGCCACAAGATTTCAGGTGGTGATTAAGCATGCGGCGAAAACCACGGGACAACAAGTGGTCGTCCTGGTGGACGAGTACGACAAGCCACTGCTGCAAGCCATTGACAACGAACCGCTGCTGACCGAGTTCCGCAATATCCTCAAGGGTTTCTATTCCAACCTCAAGACCTGCGACGAACACATCCGCTTCGCCTTCCTCACCGGTGTGACCAAGTTCTCGCACGTCAGCATCTTCAGCGACCTGAACAACCTGCAGGACATCTCGCTCAACAATGCATACGCGGACATTTGCGGCTTCACCGAGGAGGAAATCCGGCAGACTTTCGCCCCTTATATACAGAAATTCGCGAAACAGGAGCAGGTGGATGAGGATGCGATGATGGGAAAGTTGAAGGCCAGGTACGACGGCTACCACTTCTCGCCGGATATGTCGAAGGATGTCTATAACCCGTTCAGTGTGTTGAATGCGCTGAGCAGCTGCCAGTTGCAGAACTACTGGTTCTCCACCGGCACCCCGACGTTCTTGGTCAAATTGCTGAAAGACGGGCAGTATAAGATTCAGGATCTTTCGGAAGGGGACATTACAGCCACCGACCTTTCCGGTAAGGACTCCCTTTTCACCGAGCCTGTGGCGTTGTTGTATCAGACTGGTTATCTGACGATTAAAGGTTTCGACAAGGATTTTGACAGCTACAGTCTCGGATTTCCCAACAAGGAAGTGGAGTTGAGTTTCCTGCGTTTCCTGCTGCCGAAATATGTGGGCGGCACGGAAAACCGGTCGAGTTTCTACATCGAGCATTTCGTGCGCGACCTGCGGAAGGGCGACATCGACAGTTTTATGGAGCGGATGACGGCCTTCCTCGGCGACACCCCCTACGAGCTGATCCGCGACTGCGAGAACCACTTCCAGAACGTGCTGTTCACCGTCTGCCGGCTGATGGGCTACCACACCATTGCCGAGTACCGTACCTCTCGCGGGCGCATCGACATGGTGGTGAAGACCGACGACTACACCTACGTCTTCGAGTTCAAATTCGACAAATCGGCGCAGGAGGCGCTGCAACAGATTGACACCAAAGAGTATATGATTCCTTTCACCGCCGACGGTCGCCAAATCGTCAAGATCGGGGTGAACTTCTCGAAGGAGACAAGGAATATTGAGGGCTGGGAAGTGCGGTAAACTTGTATCAAGCTTCAATAAACCATAACCATTAACCCATAACCTATAACCATTAAAATTGTATCTTTGCCGTCCGAACAGAACGTTCGGCATTTTAAGTCGTAATATTGTCGAAATGAAGATATTAGTGGTCCTTTCCCGCATCCCCTTCCCGTTGGAGAAGGGCGACAAGCTGAGAGCCTACTACCAGATCCGGGAACTGTCGAAATGGCACGACCTCTACCTGGTGGCACTCTACAGCGGTAGCGTGCCGGCAGAGGCGATGCGCGAACTGACCCCGTACTGTCGCGAGATCCACTTTCTACGGCAGCACCCCGTGCGAAGCGCCCTCAACATGGCAGCCTCCCTTTTCGTGGGACTCCCCCTGCAATGCGGCTATTTCTACAGCCACCGCAACCACAAGCGGATCGACAAAATCATCCAGGAGGTGCAGCCTGACCGGATTTACTGCCAACTCTTCCGGATGGCGGAATATGTGCGCCACTGCCGGATTCCAAAAGTCCTTGACTACCAGGATGCTTTCTCCATGGGGATGGAACGGCGGGCGCAGAAGGCTTTCCCTCTTTTCCGGCCTGTCATGCGAATGGAGGCGCACCGCATTGCCCACTACGAAACCGACATCTTCGACGATTTCGAACATAAGACCATGATTACCGCCTTGGACCGCGACTGCATTCAACATCCTATGAAAGAGGAGATTGTAGTAATTCCGAACGGGGTGGATTTCACCAAGTTCAGCCATGAGGAGATGCCGAAAACCTACGACCTCATCTTCTCGGGTAACATGAACTACGCCCCCAACGTGGATGCCGCCATCTATTTAGCCAAGGAGATTCTGCCCGAGCTGCGGAAAAGGCATCCGGAGGTGAAGCTGATGCTCGCCGGTGCCGATCCCGCCAAGAAGGTCCGCGCCCTGCAGAGCGACCTCGTCACGGTCACGGGCTGGGTGCCCTCCATGACCGACTGCTACGCGCAAGCCCGCGTCTTCATCGCTCCGATGAGAATGGGTACCGGCCTGCAGAACAAGCTGTTGGAGGCTATGTCGATGGGACTTCCCTGCGTGACCTCGCCCCTGGCCGGCAAACCGCTGTCGCCCGCCGCGGAAGAGGGTGCCGTCGCCACCTGCAGCACCACCCGCCAATATGTCGATACCCTCGACAAACTGCTCACGGACGAGGAGTATTACCGGACTCTCGCGCAAAAAGGCCACGACTTCGTGCACGAACGGTACGATTGGGCGAACGCGACCCGGAAATTGAGCGAGTTGTTCTGAAATAACCATAAACCAGCGGAATCTATGATTTTTTTGGAGATTCCGCTGGTTTACGGTTATTTTTTCTATTTTTGCAAATAAATTTCAGGTCATGCTAATAGGAAGAGAAAAAGAGCAACAGATTCTAAAAGAAGCACTTACCGATGAGTATTCGCAGTTTATTGCCGTGTATGGTCGTCGTCGCGTCGGAAAGACATTTCTGATTCGCGAGTCGTATGACTATCATTTTACGTTCCAGTTCACAGGAGCAGCCAAAACCCAGACAAAAAAACAGCTGGCACGCTTTCGCATGGCTTTGAAAGAACATGGATTGACAGAATTACCACCTGTATTAGCCAATTGGATGACCGCCTTTTCTGAACTCAAGCGTTTCATCTCGCTGCAACCCGAAGGTAAAAAGGTGATATTCCTTGACGAACTGCCTTGGATGGATGCACCGCGTTCCGGCTTCCTCTCCGAACTTGAATCCTTTTGGAACGGATGGGCTTCAGCCCGAAAAGACATCGTCTTTGTGGTCTGCGGTAGTGCTACCTCATGGATGGTGAAGAAGATAATCAAAAACAAAGGGGGCTTGCACAACCGGCTCACCCACCGTATTGCGCTAAAACCCTTTTCGCTCCGTCTATGCGAAGAACTGATGAAGTCGCGCGGAATTGTGATGACTCGAAAGCAAATCCTGAATGGATATATGGTATTCGGTGGTATCCCCTATTATTGGAGTCTGCTGAATAAAGGCACCAGCCTCTCGCAAGAAATAGATCGCCTCATATTCTCAGAAGACGGCGACATGTACGACGAATTCAGTATGCTCTACGCCTCACTTTTCAAGAAACCAGAGCCTTACATCAAGATTATTAGCCTGTTGGCTGAAAAAAAAGAAGGAATGACCCGGCTGGAAATCATTGAGAAAGGGAATTTGGAAGACAATGGTGCTTTGTCTGAAATATTGAAGGAACTCGAATGGTGCGGATTCATCCGTGGCTATTCCATGTTAGGCAAACAGGTGAAAGATGAAATATTCCAACTTATTGACCACTATACCCTGTTCTACTACGAGTTCATTAAGGGCAAACGACATGGCAAGAACTTCTGGCAGGCCATGGAAGACAAGCCGCAGTACAACAACTGGTGCGGGCGTGCTTTCGAACGCACTTGCTTATGGCATATTGACCAGATAAAGCAAAAACTCGGTATCAGCGGTGTGTTGACCAACGAATATGCTTGGCGTTATATTCCAAAGAATGATTCTCCGGCACCTGCCGGCGAAGGAGCGCAAATAGACTTGCTTATAGACCGGAGCGACGGTATCATAGACCTTTGCGAGATGAAATATTCTAACGACAAGTTCACCATTACGGAAGCCTATCAGGAAAAGTTGAGCCGTCGGAAGAACATATTTGCAGAAGTTTCAAAGACAAAAAAAGCCCTTCACACGGTATTCGTGACAACCGATGGCTTGATGCATAATCCATACGCAAACGAGATTCAGAACGAGATTTGTTTGAATGATTTGTTTGAGTAATAGAACAAGGAGGTGGATTTCCCAACTTGTCGAGTTGTAGAGATGATGAGCAACTCACCGAAACATGTCTCTATAGAGGACGAAATATTGCCCGAAACAACATAAAATGTGTTAACAAATCATAATAATGCATTAAATTGGAAGAAAAATGAGGGGCGGTGATAAAAATCCAAGGAAAAATCGTACTTTTGCCATCCTAAAAATGAGAAGATGGAAAAGAGTGCCGAGACCCCATTGATGAGGCAGTACAACCAGTTCAAGGCCAAGCATCCCGACGCCATTTTGCTGTTCCGAGTGGGGGATTTTTACGAGACTTACGGCGAAGACGCCGTCAGGTCGTCCAAGATTTTAGGTATCACGCTGACCCGCCACGGGAAGGGCGCGTCGCAGACGGAGCTGGCGGGCTTCCCGCACCATGCGCTCGACACGTATCTGCCGCGCCTCGTGCGTGCCGGTCACCGCGTGGCGATATGCGAGCAGCTCGAAGACCCCAAGCTCGCCAAGACCCTCGTGAAACGCGGCATCACCGAGTTGGTCACGCCCGGCGTCTCCATCAACGACAAGGTGCTCGAACAACGCGAGAACAACTTCCTCGCCGCCATCCATCTTACGGACAAACAGAGCGGCATCTCCTTCTTGGATATTTCTACGGGCGAGTTTTACATCGCGGAAGGCAACGATGAATACCTCGACAAGCTCTTCCAGAACTTCAAACCGATGGAGTTGGTCATCCAAAAGGGGAAGGCAACGACCTTCCATCAGCGTTTCGGGGAGAAAATGCTGCTCACCCAGCTCGACGACTGGGTGTTCAAAACCGACTACACCCGCGAACTCCTCACCAAGCACTTCCACACCAAGTCGCTGAAGGGCTTCGGCGTGGAGGACCTGCCGCTCGGCATCATCGCCGCCGGCGCCGCGTTGCATTACCTGTATGAGACTCAAAACCATAAGATCCAGCATATCACCAAGATAAGCCGCATTGAAGAGGATCTGTACGTCTGGTTAGACAAGTTCACGATCCGCAACCTCGAACTCATCCACTCGCCCAACGAGAACGCCGTCACCCTGTTGGACGTGCTCGACGAGACCCAGACCCCGATGGGCTCGCGTATGCTGCGCAAGTGGATCCTCATGCCGCTGAAGGAGAAATCCCTTATCGAGGAACGGCTCGCCGTGGTGGAGTATCTGATTGACAACCAAGAATTTACCTTTCAGTTGACCGACATCTTCAAGCAGATGGGCGACCTGGAGCGCATGGTTTCCAAGATCGCGACGGGCAAGATCAACCCGAGAGAGACCCTGCAGTTGGCCTCCTCCCTGCGTGCCACCGAACAGCTGAAAGCCCTCTGCGAAAAATCGCAATCCCCGATCCTGAAGGAAATGGCCGACAAGCTGAATCCCTGCGTGAACGTCTGCAAGCGCATCGAGAAAGAGATCCGTGAAGACCCGCCGGTGGTGCCGAGCAAGGGCGGCATCTTCCGCCGCAACGTCAACGCCGAGTTGGACGAGCTCACCGACTTAGCCACTAACAGCCGGGGCATCCTGGCCGACATCCAGCAGCGCGAAGCCGCCAAGACCGGTATCAACTCGCTGAAAATCGGCTTCAACAACGTGTTCGGCTATTACCTTGAGGTGACCAACACCTACAAGTCGAAAGTGCCGGCGGAATGGACCCGCAAGCAGACCCTCACGGGCAGCGAACGCTATATCACCGAAGAACTCAAAGAGTTGGAGACCAATATTTTAGGGGCTCAGGAGAAGATTCTGGAAATCGAGGTGCGGCTCTACAACGAGCTGGTTCTCAGTCTGGCCGACTACATCCCCATTATCCAGAACAACGCCCGCCTCTCCGCCCGCCTCGACGTGCTCAACGCCTTCGCCTACTGCGCCGTGCAGTACCAATACACCAAACCGATCATCAACAATTTCCAGAACATCGACATCAAAGACGGTCGCCACCCCGTGATCGAACGGCAGCTTCCGCCCGAGGAACCCTACATCGCCAACGACATCCACTTGGACACCGACAAGCAGCAGATTATCGTCATCACCGGTCCGAACATGTCGGGCAAGTCGGCGTTGCTGCGGCAGACCGCCCTCATCACGCTGATGGCGCAGATGGGCTGCTACGTGCCCGCCCGCGAGTGCACCATCGGCATTGTCGATAAGATTTTCACCCGCGTGGGGGCCTCCGACAACATCTCCACCGGCGAATCCACCTTCATGGTGGAGATGAACGAAACGGCCAACATCCTCAACAACGTCACCAACCGAAGTCTGGTGCTGTTGGACGAAATCGGCAGAGGCACAAGCACTTACGACGGCATCTCCATCGCGTGGTCCATCGCCGAGTACCTGCACGAGAACCCGCTCCACCACGCCAAGGTGCTGTTCGCCACGCACTACCACGAACTCAACGACATGGCCGCGCAGTTCCCCCGCATCAAGAACTACCACGTGTCGGTGAAGGAGCTCGACAACAAGGTCTATTTCCTGCGCAAGCTGGAAGAGGGCGGCAGCGAGCACAGTTTCGGCATCCACGTGGCCCGCATGGCCGGCATGCCTCCCGCCGTGCTGCGCCGCGCCGAAGAGATTCTCAAGCAGCTCGAAGATTCCCGCGCCCGCCGCGAAGAAAAGGGCGAGGAGGTACATATCGAGAAGCCCAAGGACGACAGCTACCAGCTGAGTTTCATCAACTTGGACGACCCGCTGCTCCTCGAAGTCAAAGAGACCATCGTCGGTTTGGACATCAACAGTCTCACGCCGGTGGAGGCGCTGATGAAACTGAATGAGATTCAGGGGCTGCTGACGGGGAAAAAAGGCAATAGGCAATAGGTAACAGGCAATAGTAGAGACGTGCCATGGCGCGTCTCTACAATCTGTCATTCCCGAACAATTTTCCCACCACCATGAATGGTGACCTTCCCGATTCTGTTTTTCTGTGTCAAGTAGGCAGTGTCCGTGACGGTGGCTATGATGTTACCGATACCGTTTTGCGTGATGTGTGCGGTTTTCACCTTTAATATGTTTGCCCGCACATTTCCGCAGCCGCTGTTCACCAAGGTCATGTTGTCGGCTTTCCCAGACAATGTGACGTTTCCTGTTCCGCGGATCATCAGCTGCAAATCGCCGACAGACAGTTTTTTTAGGTCGATGTCACCCGTACCCAAATTCTGAATCTTCATGCTTGATGTAACGTTTTGAAGCATTTTTATGTTCATATTGCCCGCGCCGGAGTTTTGGATGGTCACGCTGTTGGGGCACATATACGACACGTCAATATTACCCGTGCCTCTGCACTGCAAAACCAGATCCTTTTCCACCACCAAACAGTCGCTTTTGAAGTTGCCAGTACCTTTAGTCGTGAGGGTGAAATACTCCTCTTTCACCGAAAGGACAGTCACATTGCCAGTACCTTTCATGACACCTCGCTCAAATGCGGTGTGTAAATGGTGACAGTGATGTGAGGACTGTTATAGGAAAAGCCTCGTTTCATGGAGATGGTGAGAACGCCGTTCTCCACTTCGGTGAGAACGAACTCCATCAGGTTGTTGTCTGCTGTCACTTCGGCACAGGATTTCTCGTTTTTTATTATGGTGACATCCACCGTGGAGGGGGAGTTTACAGAGGTGAACGCTTCAAGTTCACGATGTTGGGCTATGACCTTTCCACTTCCCGTAATGGTGTTTTGAGCGACTAAGGTACTTGTTGTCAATAAGATGGCAATGATTAATATTGACTTTTTCATTGTATTTGGTTTTTGTTTGGACATAAATTATCACAAATTAACATAAATCACCATGAATTATTCATAAATGGCCATAAATTAGCATAAATGGTCATGAATTTATTATAAATTTTTGATTAATTCGTGGATTTTTATGGTAATTCATGTTGAATTTTAATTAATTCTGACTTTTTGTGCGTCACGGGCACCACCTCCTTGCCGGCAGTGTTGATGAAGCCGTAGAAGTTTCCTTTACGCACGAGGGCACAGCGGTCGCGATACCGCCCGAACTTGCCGATGTCGTCGTATTGCGGGGCGACCACCTCCTTGCCGGTGCTATCCACAAACCCCTTGAACCCGAATATCTCCACCATTGCCCAGCCGGTCCGGTATTCGTCAAACGGCTGTATGTCCGTGTATTTCGGATATGCGACCACGGTCCCGTGTGCGTCCTTGAGACCGTAGAAGCCGTTGCGCTCGAACTTCTTCAGGCTATGATGCGAAGGTAGAGACGTTTCATGAAACGTCTCTACTACGTTGGATACGGGCGTTTCGGGCAATGGTGAAACAGATGATTCGGTTCCTTTTACTTGCTGTTCAGGATATGGGGGTTCGGCGGCGGACGCGGGAATGGCGGACGCGATGAATCGCGTCCCTACGACGGCGGTATCGTTGTTTACATGCGTGGAATCGGAATCGGCTGCAACACACGTGGTTACCACCGTTTTCTGCGGGGTCGGGCCAGCGGGTGTGGGTGCGGGTTGCGCCTGATACGCGATGACGGATCCCGTCACGGCGGTGGCGACCACGCCTGTGGCTATGGCGGGGGCTTTGGCAGCGGTGACGGCCATCCAGACGCCCGGCTTCGGGGCTGCGGTCCAGTTGACAGCGGACAAGGGCGACGGCCCGGCAGGCGACAACGCCAGATATTTCAGCTTCGCACGGCAAAGACGGTCGATGGCGTGCGATTTCCAAGGGAGAAAAGGGAGCAGTATCATAAGTCCAGATTTTTTGTGGTGGACAAGGTTGTTCAAGGCGATTTGCAGCTTCGCCCGCGCCTCTGAAAGGTAGCGTTTCGAGCTGCGCACCCCGATTTGCAATGCCTCCGCGATTTTCGCATGAGATTGGTTCTCAAAAACATACAGGTTGAAAACGGTCCGTTGTTTGTCGGGCAGGGCGCAGATGGCATCGAGGATTTCGGATTCGGTGAGGTCAGATTCGGTGATGCATGTTTCATGAAGCGTCTCTACAACGTCGGATTCGGACGCGATAAATCGCGTCCCCACGGTATCGTCATCCATCGACAGAAATTGAGGTTGCCGCCGCAGGTAATCCATCGTGGTGTTGAGGTTGATGCGCATCAGCCAGCCGTCGAAACTGCCGAGGCGACGATAGGTTCCGGACTTCTCGATGGCCTTGAGGAACGCCTCGTGCGCGAGGTCTTCGGCCACCGCGCGGTCGCCCACATAGCGGCAGCACATCCCGACCATCTTCGCGATGTTTCGCTGGTATGCCTTTGTCCAAAACTGTTTCGCCTGCATTTTTCGCTCTTTTACAATGATGACGCAAAAGTACGAAAAAGGGCCAAATGGAGACTTAAGATTTGAGACTTGAGACTTTTTGCCTCAGAAGAAACAGCTTCGACAAATCCCAACGTCTCAAGTCTTATGTCTTAAGTCTTGTAACTTAAAAAGATGTAATAACGTGTGCCGAAGACATTTACAAAAAAGACAACACAAGGACATTCACCGCACCGTAACCTTTTTGTATTTTTGCGTCATATTTGAATAGAGGAATTAAGCAATATAGTGTGTGAATAGTGATTTGTTGATGCCAACAGCCAACAGCTAATAGCTAATAGCAAAAAAATGGACAAAGTGAAGTTTTGGTCACGGAAGTATGAGCAGCACATCGATCGGTTGGTGGGGCTTTGCTACCGGTATGTCGGGGAGCGGCAGACTGCGGAGGATCTCGCGCACGAGGCGTTTTTGAAGGCAATCGAGCGGGCCGACACCTGCCGCGTGATGGACTCCTTCGACGCGTGGCTGACCCGCATCACGGTCAACCGGTGCATCTCCTACCTGCGCACGCGACCCGAAACCGTGCCGTTGGAGGAAGAGCTCACCACCGACCCCACCGACCAAGAAGACGAACCCAACTGGCAGACCGGATTCACGAAGGAAGAACTGTTGGAAACCATCCAGCAACTCTCTGAACGACAACGCATGGTCTTCAACCTCCACGCTATCGACCGCGTTTCGCACCAGCAAATTGCCGACCTGATGGATATCTCCGTCACCAACTCCAAGCAGCTGCTCCTCCGTGCCCGAACGCGCCTACAGCAGCTGCTCACCGCCAAAGCCCAAGAAAAAGAATCCAAAAAGAAAGGACTGCTTATGATTGCACTTCTATTCATGATGAAACGAAATTCCGCCCACCACCTCGACCGGCTCTATCGTTCCGAGCTGTCGCAGCTGCGGATGCCGCCGTCACACCGACTGACGGAAACGGAGATCCGCTCCGCCGTCGCCACCTCGCCCGCCAGCGCGGGAATAGCTGTCGCCACCCACAAAACCGCCGCCCTCATAGCCGCTGCCGCCACCGTCGCAGGAGGAATTTGCGTGTGGCAGATGGTGCGTAACACGCCGGGGAAAAATGCGTCGTCCACTGTAGAGACGTGCCATGGCGCGTCTCCACAACCGGAGAACCCGGAAAAGATCCCGATTTCGGATACCATGGTTGCGGAAAATGCCACCTCGAAATCTGCGGAAACCGTTACCGCTCCCGTAGAGACGCGCCAAGGCACGTCTCTACAACCCGAACCGGTGGTCATTACCCGCGAGATTCCCGTCACCCGCACCGTCGTCCTGCACGACACCATCACCGTTACCGATACCATTTTTTTAATGAAGAATGTAGAATGAAGAATTATTTAGGTTTCGAACTGAATTAGGATTTCGATATTTGAGTGAATTATGAGTATTAGGAGTATATTTCTGGTCTTCTTTTTGTTCTTGTCTGTCGTCTGTCCCCTCGCCGCCCAGCACCGCGACACCGTGTATGTGGAACGCGAGACCGTGACCTACGACACTGTCACTGTGTATGACACCGTGCGCGTCCACGACACCCTGAACATCGCCGACTACCTCCGCAGCGAAGAGTTCGAGCGGCTCTTCTACAGTTCGGAATATGTTGACAATCTGTCGCTTACGGACTCTTTGAAGGA
>JAFPVR010000076.1 GCA_017395245.1 Bacteroidales bacterium
ATATCTGCCGACTAAAAATTTGTAGTATTCATATCCGACATAGAGTCCAAACTCCCACGTTTGACATTCCCACTGATGATGAAACCTGTTGAACCATTTTTCCACATCAATATGGAAGGGGTTCGGGTTGAAAAAGAGTTCCTGTCCCAAAACAATCTGACTGTTCCGATGATAGACAATGGTTTTGTCGATCAAATGCGGACAGGCATAATCATAATAGTCGCGATGTGAATCTTCAATTTGCATACGTAATAATAATTATTCTCTCTTGTCATATTATCTCTCTAATAGCTATGACCTCGCAAAAATACATTTTTTCTCATACTGGCACGGTACGATATTTGTCATCCATTTTTTTGTTAGAACACACGCTTTTGGAGTCCAAAAAATGCATATTTTTGCCGCAAATTTTTGCTACAAAATTTTGCGTTCTTTGAGAAACCACAAAAAATGCACCGCTCCCCCCCTATCGTAAAGGGTGCATCAAAAACACTGATAACTGATTGAAAATCAGTTATTTATATTGCTTTGTGCTGAGACAGAAATGAGACAAAATGTGGTTTTTCTTGGTAGATTTGATAAACACAAGTTGTTAAAAATCAGTATATTATAGACAACTCGGTCCTCGAACCAAAAACAAGTTGGTTCGAGGACCGAGTTGTAGTGTGTCATCGCGTTGACACAAGCACTTCCTACCAAAAGTCCTTTGCTATCTCAGAGAAAATTCGTCGCCAATCCCATTTTAACTCCGGTTATGCCAGCCTCTTCTATGGCATTCTTCAATCGTTCTGATATATAACAATTACAATCTAAAGGGAAAAGGTTAAACAAGTCTAATTCGTGGTCAAAAGATTCTGACAAGGCTATTTGATCAAGATGGTAGTCCATTTTGGCTTCCTTATCCAAACTCATAAGATATTTGTACTCTTCAAAATTTTGAAGAGTTATTGGCTTGCGGGTATTATTGTTTAGCCATTCGGTACTATAAAAAGTGGATTTCTGATAATCAACCAATTCTGGCAGACGCAAGTCCGAATTATGAAAGAAATAATAATTGTATGTGGTCTTTTTACGTCCAAATACGATAGATTCAATGAACTGATGTCCCATTAAATGGTGCCTTTCTAACAAATCCTTGAATTTTGGAGAAACTAAAAAATTGTTGTAACCTGAAAGTCCAAAACAATAGAGAGAGTCTGCTAATTTTGCATTTCTCTCTAATTCGAATTTTTGAATATTTGGAGAGGAAAACAATCGCCAAGGGGTTCTTAAAATTCTCATTTGAAGTGGGGTCCAGCAAGAAACTTGGGTTTCCCTAACTTTCCCAATTACATTTAAATCTATTGATTGCGACAACTTGTAATACATAATAATAGGCGACAATTATTTGACAAACTTGACAATACAGTCAATGCAAATGGCCCGTGAGGTGACTTCATCGATGAACACGTTGGCGGGGTGCATGTCCTATTTCCCAGCTGTTTGGGACATTCTGGCCGCTTCCAGCATGGCCACCTGCTGTAAGGCTTCCTGTAGCGTAGCTCGCGACGACGGACGCCCCAATAAGAGCCGAGCCTGCCTTGCAGAGTCCTGAATGCTCTTGTTGATTAAATCGAGGAAGGTCTGTTTATCCATTTTCTATATCGTTTACGAGTTAATCAATAAATTGAAGTGATGACGCTGTGAAGCCCCCATTCTCAATTGTTTGTTGTAAACCTATTGATGGTTAATCCAAATATCCATCGTTTCGGATCTGGTTTTCTACTGCGTCAAGAAAAGATATCGCAGTTGGCACTAACGGCGTAATATCCGCTTCTGTGACCACTTTCCAGTCATTCATAATCACCCGTTTGTCTCAACTCGAACAATTGGCTGTAAAACTTCCCCAAATCTGAATCAATAAGGCCTGTCTTGATGAAATGTAGTCCGAAAAGGCCTATCGCCCCACCGTGAGTGTGAGCATTCAGACCGTTTTTTAAGCAGCAATGCTGATACCATATAATAACAAGCATAATACATCCTGTTGGCAGCAGCATACCAATAGCCACCTTCAATGATACCTTTCGTCTCGTCCCATGTTTCGCGTGAGCGTCTGATTCTATTCAAAACCAGTGCTTTTGTTTCCTCGTTTGTCAGCATAGTACAACTCCTTCCCTGTTGATGTTTTCAAAAAAGGGTGAGCCTTTCCGCATCGCCCATTCGTCATACGTGTAAACCTTCGGGCTGAAGTAAGTACCATACTCCCAACCTAATTGAACAAACGGATAGGCGTACATGCCAAATACATCGGCACTTTGATAGTTGTTCCCGAGCAATATCAGCAAATCCCAGTCCGATTCCGCGTGGGCATCTTTACGTGCCTGCGAGCCAAACAGGATAAGTTGTGCGTCCTTTGGAAGAACTTTCATCCCCAACGCCTTAATGGAGTTCAATATATTCTCTCTTGTTGTATTCATAACAACCGTTTTTTCACACCGCAAAAATACATTTTTTTCAACTTTCTGCGTCATTTCTGCGAGTATCAAAAAAAGGCACCCCAAACGGAGTGCCTTTTTCTCTAAGCAAACAAACTTACGATTAGTAAGCGATGCCTTGGGCAATCATGGCGTCAGCAACTTTGATGAAGCCGGCGATGTTGGCGCCCTTCACATAGTTGATGTAACCATTGGCCTCAGTACCATACTTCACGCAGTTGTCGTGGATGCTGTTCATGATGCCATGCAGTTTAGCATCGACCTCAGCAGCGGTCCAGCCCAGGTGAGCGGCGTTCTGGGTCATTTCGAGACCAGAAGTAGCAACACCACCAGCGTTAGCGGCTTTACCAGGAGCGAAGGAGATACCAGCCTTTTGCAGCTCGGCAACAGCCTCTGCCGTGCAACCCATGTTGGAGACCTCGACAACGTATTTCACGTTGTTGGCGATCAAAGCCTTGGCATCGTCGCCGTTGAGCTCGTTCTGGATAGCGCAGGTCATCGCGATTTCGCAAGGAACTTCCCAAACTTTCTTGCCAGGGATGAACTTCGCGGAGGCGAACTTCTCTGCGAACGGAGCGACCACGTTGTTACGGGTAGCGTTCAGTTCGTCCATGTAAGCGATCTTCTCAGGAGTGCTGATGCCTTCCTCATCGATGATGTAGCCATCAGGACCGGAGATAGCGACCAGGTTGGCGCCCAGTTCAGCGAGTTTGAGAGCGGTACCCCAAGCCACGTTACCGAAACCGGAGATGATACAGCGTTTGCCCTTGAGGGTGTCCTTCTTAGCGGCCAGCATGCCTTCCAAGAAATAGACAGCGCCGAAACCGGTAGCCTCGGGACGGATCAGAGAACCACCCCACTCAAGACCCTTGCCGGTGAGCACGCCGACGTGTTCGCCACGGAGTCTCTTGTACTGACCGTACATGAAGCCGATCTCACGACCGCCAACGCCGATGTCACCAGCGGGAACGTCGGTGTCGGGTCCGATGTATTTCTGCAGCTCAGTCATGAAGGACTGGCAGAAACGCATCACTTCACCCTCGGATTTGCCCTTAGGATCGAAATCGGAACCGCCCTTACCGCCGCCCATAGGCAGAGTGGTCAGGGAGTTTTTGAAGGTCTGCTCGAAAGCAAGGAACTTCATGGTGTCTTCCGTCACGGTCGGGTGGAAACGCAAACCGCCCTTGTACGGACCGATAGCCATGTTGTGCTGCACACGGTAGCCTCTGTTCACCTGGATTTCACCCTTGTCGTCAACCCAAGTCACTTTGAACTTGACGATTCTTTCGGGTTCGAGCAAACGCTCCACGATCTTGTAGTGATCGTATTTGGGGTGTTCGTTCACGAAGTCGCAGATGGTTTCGAGGACTTCTCTAACAGCCTGGTTGTACAAAGGTTGGCCAGGATTTCTTTCTTCAGTTTGTTTGATTAATTTTTGAAGATCCATACTATTTATTAATTTAAGTTGGTGTTTTTTTGAATTGGAAATTCGGGTGCAAAAGTATAAAATTTATGTGACATTCTTCACCGAAAAAAAAATATATTTTTCAATCGGAATTTTTCCTCAAAAAAAAAGAGACAATCGGCTCCACACATCTTAAACTTTAGTATCTTTGCACCGTCGAAAAAAACGTAAACAAACTTTCAAAAATCATCATTATGTTCGAAAACTTGCAAAATTCCTTCAACGGATTATTCGGTAAGATTGCGCCCGGAATGTGCCGTCTCACCATGGAAGGCGACATCGCCGTCAAATGCAGCAACGGTTACAAAACCTACAACGTGGACAAGGGCACCCTCACCAATGTCACCAACTTCTGCTTCAACGTGGGCGACGAGACCTTCTTCGTCATTCCCACCAGCAAAGTGGAGGTTGGCGACATCATCCTGGTCGGTGGCAAACCCAAATGCGTCACCGAGGTCAACAAAAAGGTCATCACCGTGATTGACTACGAGAACAGCGAAATCCGCCAAGTGGTCCCTGAACGCCATGTCTTCATGGGCAGCACCTACTTCTACGGCAAAATCGTCTCCATGTTCGGCACCTCCCTCAAGTCGGGCAAAGGCACCGAAAACATCATGAAAATGATGATGCTCAGCCAGATGATGGGCAACGGTAACAACGGCAACAACTTCGGCCAACTGATGGCCATGCAAATGTTCATGGGCAAGGAGAACAACCCCTTCGAGGGCATGTTCAATTTCAGTCTTGGAGAAGATGAGGATGACAACAACAACAACAAATAATCACGACTATGGGATCCGGAACATTTACACCCAAAAGCTTCGCTAACTACTCTCGCAGTGCCGGGAGAGTGTACCACGCCGACACCGGCCGAGTGAGCGGCCAGACTTTCAAGACCTCCAGGCTCGACCCATCCCTCGACCCGCGTAAATTCACCGTCAGGGAGTGCGCCAACACCGAGGAACACCCCAACACCATCCCCGTGATCTTAGCCCTCGACGTGACCGGCTCCATGGGCGAGGCCTGCCGAGAGACCGCCGAGGCACTCGGTGTCATCATCACCAACCTCTACAAGAAGTTTCAGGACATCGAATTCTGCGTGATGGGCGTGGGCGACTTCGCCTATGATGACGCGCCTATGCAGATGAGCCAGTTCGAATCGGACGTGCGCATCGCCGAAGCTCTCGACAAAATCTGGCTGGAGCACGGCGGCGGCGGCAACGGCTACGAAAGCTACACAGCCGCATGGTATATGGGCCTGTACCGCACAAAGCTCGACTGCTACGACCAACAGGGACGCAAGGGCATCATCATCACTATGGGTGACGAACCCCTCAACCCCTACATCCCCAGACAAGAACTGTACGCGAAGGCGAACTCCTCTGAGCAGAGCGATGTCGAGACCCCGATTCTCTTCAAAGAAGCCTCCAAGAAATTCGACATCTTCCACATCGCCGTCGACAGTCCTAAAGACTGCTATGACCGCTATGCGAAAGACATCGAGAGCAGCTTCGGACAGATTCTCGGCTCACGGCTGAAAATCGCTACCATCCAGCAGCTAGCCGGCACTATCGAAGACTGCATCGCCGAATCGGTGCAGGGTGCACCTTCCTCCAGTAACTTTGTGAACGAGAATGGCGAAATCAGCTGGTAAGCCATGAGGGCACGGATTGTCATCGGGGCCAACTACGGCGACGAAGGGAAGGGCACGGTAACCGCCACTTACGCCAAACGCTCCGGCAACGTCCTCAACGTCTTGACCAACGGCGGCGCCCAGCGCGGCCACTCCATTCTCACCCCTGACGGTAGCGTCACTTTCCAACATTTCGGCTCCGGAACCCTTCACGGAGCCGATACTTTTTTGTCCCGCTTCTTCATCCTCAACCCGATGCAGTTCGTAAAGGAGTACGACACGCTCCTCGTGAAGCCGAAACGGGTTTTCCGGGACCGACTGTGCCGCTGGTCGACCCCTTACGATGCCATGGCAAACCTTATTGAGGAACATCTGCGCAAACGGCACTGCTCGTGCGGCATGGGCATCTGGAACACCGTGCGACGCTATCAGGAGACCGCCACCGTCCTTTTCGACGACTTTGTGGGCGCCCCTGCTGTCGCCCTATCCTACCTTGCAAACGTCAAGAAATACTACGAACGGCGGTTGAGCATCCCCGCCGACTGGCGCGACATCTGGCACGCGCCGGGCATCGTCACGCACTTCCTCGAAGACTGCCAACGCATGGCCGAGCTGACCACCGTGTGCGAATTGACCTCGCTGGTGTACGACGACCTGATCTTCGAAAACGGGCAGGGTCTGCTGCTGTGCGACACCGGGCGCGACACCGCCGACACCACCCCGTCGAGGACCGGCATTCACGACGCCTTGGAATTGCTGCGCCCGATGACCGGTATCGACCAAATTACAGCACATTACGTGACACGGCCTTACCTGACCCGGCATGGCGACGGATGGCTTGAAGGCGAAAAGCGGAGAAATGATATCGCCGCATCCATCCGGGAAGACAGGACAAACCATTACAATGAAAACCAAGGAGAGTTCCGCTTCGGTGAACTCGACATCCAACAGTTATACAGCAGAGTCTCCGCTGATGCCGGTGACGTTCCGTTCGAGCTGGAGGTCACCCACTGCGACGAAATGGACCGCGTACAAGAATTCAAACGGGCTTTCGCAAACGTGAACATTTACGAAAGCCCGCTCGTGTAATCCAATCACAAATCATTAATCACAAATCACTGTTCCACCAGCTGCTTCACCGCCCGCTCCAAGTCGGCGCCGCGCAGGTTGCGTTGCACAATGCGGCCTTCCTTGTCAAGCAGGAACGTGGACGGGATGGAGCTGACCCCGTAGATGGCGGCGGCCTTCGACTGCCACTTCTTGAGGTCGCTGACGTGGTTAGGCCATACCAACTTGTCGGCCTCGATAGCGCGTTTCCAAGAGGCGGCATCGCTGTCCAACGAAACGCTGAACACCTCAAAGCCCTTGTCGTGGTATTTGCTGTAGATATTCGTCACGTTGGGGTTCTCGCGGCGACAGGGACCGCACCAGGAAGCCCAGAAATCGACCAGCACCACCTTGCCGCGAAGGTCGGAGAGCTTACGCATCTTGCCGTCGGGATCTGGAAATTCCAGTTCCGGAGCGATAGCGCCGATGGCCACCTTGGATGCCGGCGAGTTCATGTAGTTCCAGCGGTCCTTCACAATGGCATGGTCGGGATACTTGTTATGCAAGGCGGTGATTACCTCGGTGTGCAGGGCGGCATTCTGGTCGCGGGAGAAGATGTCAAGGAACATCAACACGCAAATGTCCTCCTTGTTGGCCTTGATTTCGTCTTTCAATCTGGCCGTCATGTAAGCGTCCATCTCGTTGTAGGCCTGCTGGTATTTCGACACTACGCGGCTAACATTGTCCTGCGACTGGGCCACGAGCGCGTCAGCGTTCGCCTTGTCGTTGACCATCAGATTCTGATAGGCAGCCTTTTGTCCGGCCGCGTTCTTCAACGATGGGGTCAGCGTCTCAGCCACATGGTTCACCCATTTGGTCTGGTTGCCTTTCTTGCTCCACAAGTTATTGTAAGCCAGACTGTCATGCTCGGCCAAGAGTTCCTTCACCGTAGGCATCATCGTACCGATGGCATTCTTGGCAATCTCGTGACGAGCATGCAGGTTCGACTGGTATTGGTCGAACGTCTGATAAAATTTGTCGAAACCTTCCATCCGCTTGCCGGAGAAGTCGTAGTAGCGGTCCACATTCTCCTGGTAGTTGGCAAACGGCGTGTAGTGGATTTCCAGCTTCTTGAGCATACGGTTGGCCAGGTCGGCGCATTCCTCCACCGCAGAGCCTTTCACCTTGCCGTTGACCACCGACTGCGACAATGTTTTATATAGAGAGTCCACAATGTCGAAAGCGGACAGCAGGTAGCCGTCCACATCGTCGTTGGTCTGGCGATAGAGGTTGAACTTCTGCGCAAAATCGGTCCAGTAGATTTTGTCCTTGTCCTTGTCGAGTTCCGCGTTGATGCTGTCCACGACTTCCTTGCGGTGCATGGCAAGATATGCCATCTCCTTCACGTGGCTCATCGTCGGGGAGCCTGTCACGGAGACAATTTGCTGGAGGTTTTCGGCGTCGAGGGTCATATCGACCGTCTCGCCCGGGGTGATGACCAACAGCATCGACGAGCCGTTGCCGAAGTCGAGCTTGTAGATGTCGTTCAGCAGGGTGACGTTCATGTTGAACTGATCGTTTTTGATTTCCGCCGACGCGAGCGTCTGCATCGAGCTGCCGTAAGCGGTGGTCAGGTTCACATGCTGGAAGTGGTTGTTGAGCAACTTCACGTTCAACTTGGTGGGTGCCTGGGCCATCAGCGCAAACGCTGACAGGCACAATGTCAATACTAACAAACTGAATTTCTTCATATCTTAAAAAATAAGGCCGCGAAGATACATTTTTTTTGGACATATCTTTTCCAAGATATCGCTATTTTTCTTATCTTTGCCGCCGATTATGACAAAACAAAAGATTCTGGCTGTGAAAACAAACAGACATGTTATGGATTTGAGTACAGAGGTACTGGCGACGTTCCCGAACAATGGAAGCGTTACCGTGTATAATGTTATTGACCGCACCACGGCGGATTATGGACGTATTCTGAACTGCGCAATGTTTTTCGCTCGCATGGGAAAAAACGTAATCATAACTCCCAAAGTGGATGTGCCCTACAAGAACTCAGCCTATAACAAGATTTATAGCACCCTAAAAGGGACAGCATACTTTGGAAAATGTCCCGACTTGCATATAAACACTGATTGGTATGAGCACGAAGGGTTCTCGGGAAACAACCCCAAAAGGTCATTCCGCAATATGTGTAATCATGGATTCAAACAGTCGGACAAAATTATTATTGAGGATTGCGGGTTGTCAGATGGTTATATGCTCCGTTCTTTGGAAGGTCAAATCAAAGCGGGCACAAAGGTTTCTGAATTGTGGGTACATTCAAATAACGAATACAGGCAAGTATTTAAAACTGAAAGCTGATACACAATAGTATCAGCCCAGTATTCGACGAATCCGTAGAATCGTCAGCCAGACATACGTCTAACCTCGCTGCAAAAATACACTTTTTTCAATAGCAAAACACTTTCCAAATATTTTTTTTCAAAAATGTAGGGCGCGACCAAACGGCCACGCCGTGTTATTCTACATTCTTCATTCATTATTCCTCCTCAGTTTCCGACAATCCACGGTCTCATTCCTTCCCAAACCTTTCCCGCTGAGCGTTTCAAGGCGTTGCGACCCGCGCTTTCGTAGGTAGCACCGTCTCCGTTATTCTTCACTGAGACACTTTCGCTATAGACTACTTTCTGTTTAAGGTTGTTATAGACTTCCACTTCAACATCGGAGAGCGAGAATTTGTTCACGCCGTCGCCATGAACTACGTTTCCGTCGTGCTCGCGAGTGGTAGCGGTGACCGTGACGACAAAATCGGCATCTTCGGAGTTTTCGATAAGACTGCATTGTTCGTTGGCGAGAATGCGTTTCAGCTCATGGCCGAGAATGTGGACCGTCTGCCCGAAGTTGGTTTCAGTGCATTGTAGATATACGTAAATGCTCTGCTCCAAGTCGATGAGCGATTGCAACAGCGTGTTCTTGTCTTGGGCAAAACGTGACTGTTGCATTCCCGTGGTATCTCCCGGCACGACGGCGGTAAGGAGGTCTTGAGCGAACTCAGCCTTGGAGAGCGACGACAGCGCATCCTCGCAAACCTTCCTCGCGTGGGCTTTTTGGCCTGATTCGAAGAGGCTGGCAGAGAGGGCAATAGCGTTCTCCACCTGTTGAAGTTGGTTGCCGATTTGTGCGCGGTAGTAGGTCTCCAACTCGCTTTTCTCCACGTAGGCAAAAGCATAGCCCCATCGCCGCTGCTCGTCATAATAACTCATCGTATAGATGTTGGCAATGTCGGCGTTTGCCGTTTGTCGGGTGCAGTCCTGATAGACGGAATAAAACCGCAAATCGTGACCGTATGCAGTCTGCCGTTCCGTTTTCTCCACCACAGACTCAACGAGGGTACGGATGTTGCCCGCCGTGCCGCGTTTGGCATCCGACTTGAGCCGGTCCAACAGTTCGGAAACGTTCTCTCCAGCGCGCAGGTTCCCCTCGGTGAACTCGGAAAAATAGACTTCTGGTGGATAGTTTGCCTCGCGCACCTGCGGATGAAGCCACGCGGGAGGAACTTGCGCTTCCAGCGCTAATGGAGCACATCCGACCAGCAGCCACAGGAGGATTCTGATTGTTTGTTTCATTCTTGTATGTTTTTACGTTTTCAGGAGTATGGAGCCAACTGCATCTCGCAGCAGGTGTTATGCATCTGCGGGGACACAGATGCCTCCTTATAGCCCTATCATTCCTCAGAACCGCAACGTCAGCCCCGCCCCGAAGGCATTGTTGCTGCCGTAATAGGGATAAAACTGCAGAGTGGCTGCTCTCTGGTCGCCATTAAGATAATATTGGTAACTTTTCTTGAGATGTTTGTTCATTGTACCGAGTAAAACGATACCAGTCGTAATACCTGCAAAAGAAACAGGTCCTACAGCAATCAAATAATTATAACCTGCAACTATATCATAAATACCAACTCCTAATGCCGCCGCGGAACATATAGCTATTAATGTAATCCCAACACTCTTATACAATTTATATGTTTTATACTCCTTATGTGCGAGACTATTCACTTCTAAAAATCCTCCTTTTTCCGTATTCAACCTCCTTTTGTAAGCATTTAAAGCCACATCTAAATTAGTTTTCTCTGCTTTTTTTTCAGCCTTTGCTCTTTCCATCTCCGCCCTTACTTCTGCTACAGTGGAATTGCCGTTTTGAGAGGTTGATATATGGTCAGACACTTGGGGTGTTGCGGGTTGGGATGGTACGGTCTGGGGAACCGTGGTAGGTTTGGGACTCTCCACAGGTTTGACTGGTGTCACGGGTAAGTCACCTGTTTTTGAGGAAGCCGCCATCATGTTGTTCAATGCCCTTTCCAAGGTTTGCGTCAATAGCGGAATGTCGTTGGATTTGTAGTTTTTAACTTCCGCATCCCCAGACTCGTATGAGGTCTTGGTGGCCACATCCACAATACGGGTGGCGATGTATAGGTATTTGTCGATAATCGTAATGCTCACCACACAGATTTTCTGCGCACCCAGTCCCGCACCAATTTCGGCTATCTGGCCATCTGCCACTTCGCCCGACTGTTGCATAGTCTGCTCGTTTTGAATCTGCCGCAGGAACTCGTTAGATCGTTCTATCAACCTATAGTTGCCTTCTCCTGTAAGCTTTGTGATGGTTTTGTTTTGCACCACCGTCAAAAGGGATGCAGAAATCGGTTGGTCGTTCTGCAACCCAACAGCATATACGGCAAGGTTGTAACGCTCGTTGTTGCCTGTGTTTTGAGCAAAGGCAACGCATACCAATCCCATCATGAGGGATAAAACTAAAAACAAATTCTTTTTCATTACTGTTTGCTTTTTGATGATTTCAACACTTCATTTTTCATTATGCATTTCTCAGAATCCCAGCAACTCGTCCAGCTCCTTCGCCAACTTGTCTCCCTTCTGTTCCAAGTCCTCCCGAACAGCCTTCTTGGCGGCTTCTGCGGCCATCTCGCCGTTGTAGTAGATATGCACCAGCACCTCGTAGTTCTTGTTTTTCAGTTCGCGGTAGCATTCCACCACGGTGATAACCCGCCCGATGGACTGGACGATGACCTGCTTGGAGACCTGCACAGCGTTTGAGATGGCCACTGCCTCTTCTTTGCCCAATTCATGGTTGGCCAACCGTTCCTCAATAATGGCAGCCACTTCCGTTTGGATATTTCCTGCAAGCACCACCTTGGCATCTGCAATCGCGTGCATCTTGGCCGCATCGTAGCTGGTACTGATAGCCTTTCCTTCACCTCTGATGTACTTGGGCATGCTGTTGTTCATATCTAACTCGTACTGCATCGTGAAGGACTTCTCTAACTGTTTTTCCAACGGGAGAGTGCCTACGGTGACTTTCCAGCCTTCTTTGGCATACTTCTTTGCCTCTTTCGACACTTTCTCGTCACGTTCTTGCTTTACCAACTTTTGTACGGCCTTGCGCTCCTTGATGAACGCTTTGTAATCGTCAGCGTTTTGCGCGGATGCCGCCCCGAGTACGAGCAGACTCATAAGAAAAATCGTAATTTTTTTCATTTTTCTATTCTTTTATGTTGTTCCGCGGACTCCCTGCACGGAATCTTGATTGTTATAACCAAATCACAAGATAAAAAAAGCGCGGGAATCTGAACTCATCGCTCATCCCGCTACTCAGGCTCTGGTATTGCCTTCCAACCGAGGATAAGCAATGCCGAAGCCCTCGCCGTACGTATATAGAAACGAACGTTTTGGATTGTCCGTTTTGTATGGATGCAGAGCACCACGTCCATACATGAATATACAATACCATGGACATTGGCCATTGCCTTACCGTGCGGTTGGATTTGAATTTACCAGATTCGAGTAGCCGCAGATAAGACGTTGACTCAACGCCTTTTATATGTTTCGTCGCCCGCCCGCAAGCCCGTCAATGGCCACGAACGTTTGACGGTGCAAAAGTATAAAAAATATTGAATAGTGAATGGGCATATCCGCATTTTGTGTACTTTTGCGACTTCTTTTGAAAAACCCAAAAATTATGATAAAGAGAACCTTACTCCTCCTATTTGTCGCAGTGACGGCGGCTTTTACGGTAAATGCCCAGTATTGGCTGACCTACGAGACTTTCACCGTCGGCGGCAGCGGCGACACGTCGCGCACGCTCGTGGCGACCTCCCCGAACCAGAACGCCGCGCTCATAAGCTCCGCAGATCCCGAAGAGGCCAACCCCATCCCCGGCATCGCCAAGCACTTCACCTACATCGACTACAATCGCGACACAGTCTTCTACCAGCTCTACTACTCGGACAACGAGCGGTACTACACAGGCTACAGCTTGAACAACGGCAACGAATACACGCTGGAAAAGACAGAAAAATTAAACGGATACAATTGCAAGAAATACACCACCACCCTGTTTTCCAACAAGATGGAGATTTGGGTTACGGAGGACTTGAAGAGGCATCGCGCCACACCGGCCGCCTCTTTCGGCAACCTGCCCGGCGTGGTCGTGCAGATTACCCGCAACGGTAACACCACCACACGGTTGGCCAAGGTGGAGAAGTACAAGGACATCGAACCCATCATTACCGACAACTTCGGACAGTACACCGACCGCCGCGCCCTCAACGAGCTCGAAAAGGAGAAGCTGGTCATCACCATCCCCGTGTTCCATGACGCACAGATTTGTTTCAACCCGAAACTGCCGAAGTCCAAGGTTGTCCCGTTCGACACTGTTCTCCCCTACTCCAACGGCACCATCATCCTGAAACGGCTGAACATGAAACAGTTGCCGCCGCATTATCAGATTTTCGCGGAGCTCACCGAGCAATCCAATGGCGATGCCTACGACCGCACCGGCTCCATCTTCGTGATTCCAGCCTCGAAAATCAGCTTCCTCAACGCGCTGATCGACAGCGTGGGCGTGCTGCCCGTCTTCACCGACAAGAACGGCGAACAATACCAGGGCATCCGACTCGAAAAAGACTACACCCCGTTGGTGGAGCTCGTCCGCTTCTTCACCCCGTTCGGCGTGCACCACTTCAACCAGTACCGCTCGCTCAGCGACAAGGAATGGGAGGACGCAGCCTACTACAAACAGGATGTCAGCGACTTGCGGCAGTACCTGCAGGGCGACGTCTATATCGGAGCATTCATCGGCAACTACGATGCAGGCGGCCACAAGATCACCCTCGACCTCAAGGCCTACCCTGAAAGCTATGAATGGTCGGGCAGTGCTGACGAGCACTGTTGGACATTGCCGCTCTTCAACACCTGCAACGTGATGGAGATGTCGGGGCAGAACTACGGCAAACTCTTCGAGACCGACAGTCTTACGGTAACCTTCACCGTTCCCGAGGGACTGAAATCCCTGCGTTTGCGCTACCTTAGTACAGGTCACGGCGGCTGGGACACGGGCGACGAGTTCGTGCCGAAGGAGAACGTCATCCTCATCGACGGTCAGCCGCGCTTCCGCCACACGCCGTGGCGCAGCGACTGCGGCACCTTCCGCGTCTACAACCCCGCGTCGGGCAATTTCTGGAACGGTCTCTCCTCCTCCGACTACTCGCGTTCCGGCTGGTGTCCCGGCACGGCCACGCAGCCCGTCTATTTCGACCTCACCGGCCTCACCCCCGGCACGCACACCCTCACCGTCGCCATCCCCCAGGGCCAGCGCGAGGGCACGTATTTTAGTGCGTGGAACGTCTCGGGGGTGCTTATCGGTTCCCGATAAACCACCCCGTCCGAACCACCCCGCCCTGCGGGCACCCCTCCAAAGGAGGGGATTGGGGGTGCTCCCAAATACGGATTCCTTGAGCAGCCTCGAAGAGGCAAAACGCGCGAAGCGCAATTAACCCCACACAAGGCGTAAGCCGCAGTGTGGGGCAAGTAAGAACGAAAAAACAAACCCTACATTAAAATGAAAATCGCCCTATTCGCAGCCGTTGAGGAGGAAGTCCTCAACATCAAAGAGAAAGTGCATCTGTGCGGCATCGGCCGCGAGAACGCCACAAACGCCATGCTCCGGTTCATGGAGCAGCACCGAAACGAAGAGTTCACCATTCTGAACATCGGCACCGCCGGTGCGCACACCGCGCCCGTGGGGTCGCTGATCCGCGTCACCGAGATCGTCTCGGGCGGCGCAGCCTTCATCAACCACCCGATGCTCCTCGACCGTCTGCCCGTTGAGACACCTGAAGCCGCCGACGGCAAACTCTTCTCCTCCGACTGTTTCGTCTCGCCGCACGTCTATTCGGCCGAGTTCCTGCAAGGTCTGAGAGAGAAGGCCGACTGTTTCGACATGGAGTCCTCGGCGCTCTACACCGTCGCCAAGCATTTTGGGAAGCCCTACGTCTCCTTCAAAATCGTCTCCGACCACCTCGACGTCGATCTTGCCACTTGGCAGCAGCGCGTCCACGACTTCTCCCCCACCCTCTGCAACTTCACCCTCCACCTGCTCGATTCGATTGCGAAAACGGAACCCGTGGAACTGATAAAATAATAGATTCCTTGAGCAGTCCCGAAGGGACAACACGCGCGAAGCGCAATTAACCCCACATAAGCGAAACAAAGTGGAGCGCAATGTGGGGGCGGAAGCACGAAGGGACAACACGCGCGAAGCGCAATTAACCCCACATAAGCGAAACAAAGTGGAGCGCAATGTGGGGGCGGAAGCACGAAGGGATAACACGCGCGAAGCGCAATTAACCCCACATAAGCGGAGCGCAATGTGGGGCGCGCGAAGTGCAAAACACCCCCACACAAGGCGATAGCCGCAGTGTGGGGCAGTCACCAACAAACACACAGTTATGAGCGTAAAAACCATGCCCCATTTCCTCGATATGGACGACGACCGGCACTACGAGCTGGACGACGCCCGCTATGTCATCCTCGGCGTGCCCTACGACGGCACCAGCACCTTCGTGAAGGGTGCCGACAAGGGTCCGCAGGCCATCCTCGACGCCTCCGACAGCCTGGAACTGTACGACATCCAGTACCAGTATGAGGCGTGGACCGCCGGCATCCACACCGACCACCATGACTACGACCTGCGCACGCCCGAGACGATGGTGCAGTCCGTCTATAACCGTATGCGCCACTTCCTTGAACTGGGCAAACGGCCTGTCCTTATCGGCGGCGAACACTCCGTTTCCGTAGGCGCAATCCGCGCGATGGCCGAGCGCAATCCCGACCTCACGGTGCTGCAGATTGATGCACACGCGGACCTGCGCGACAGCTACCACGACTCGCCGTACAACCACGCCTGCGTGATGCGCCGCGCCCAAGAGTGCGCACGCGTGGTGCAAGTCGGCATCCGGAATGTCTGTACCGATGAGATGCATAACGTTGTGCCGGAGAACATGTTCTACGCACATCTCATTCATAATCAAGAGGATTGGATGGAGAAGGCACTTGGCCGCCTCACCGACAACGTCTATATCACCGTCGATTTGGACGGCTTCGACCCGTCGATTCTGCCCGCCACCGGCACACCGCTGCCCGGCGGTCTGCAATGGTACCCCACCCTGTCGTTCCTGCAGAAAGTGTTCGAAAACCGTAACGTGGTCGGCTTCGACGTGGTGGAGCTGTGCCCGCAACCCGATAACAAGGTCTCCGACGTGCTCGCTGCGACGCTGGTTTACAAGATGATTACAATGTGGGAGATGTATTGATGATATTCTGAAGCTTCAAAAGTTGTTTTCGGGAAGTTTTTAGTTCACCGAGGAGGTTCCGCTACGGCGCTTTGCGCCTTGCGGAATGGTGCACAACGTTTGGGGGCAAAGGGGAAAAAGATGGGTAAATAATCAAAGTACAGTGATGGAGCCCCGTTTCACCACCGGTTTCCCCGTACTCGGCGTGTATTTCATCAGGTAGTTATAAACGCCGACAGTCACCAGTTTTCCATTCTTCATGGTGCCGTCCCAGACGAAATTCACATTCGTGGTAGCGAAGATGATCTCGCCCCAGCGGTCGAAAACCAGGAACTCGAAATCCAAAATCTCCGAACGCACCGCCTCAGGGATAGAGAGATAGTCGTTGAGACCGTCCGAGCGGCTGGGCGTGATGACATTGGGGAGATAGACTACGAACTCGCAGTTTTCGATGGTGAAGTTCGCCCGCCCGTCGCAGAATTTGTTGCTGCCCGTCACGGAATAGAGGCCTGGTTCCGTCACCTCCAAGAACGAGGTGGTATCGCCAGTGTTCCAGACAAAATGCTCGAAATCGCTCACCGCGTCGAGAACCGTCTCGTGCGTGGCGCAAAAGTCCGGGTTGTGGGAGACAATCATAACCGTAGGGTTGATGATCTCCAAATGCAGCGTCACCGTACTGTCGCAACCATCGGCAGCAGTGAGGTGCTGGTCGTAGTCGCCCGTTGTCGAATACGTGTGACCATTCCAAGAATACTGCACACATGCGGTGTCGCTGAATTCCGACGTATAACCCTTCGAAATCAGAATCACGGCCGCCGTGTCACAACTGTTTGCGCAGCAGATGCGGTACAACAGCGTGTCTTCTCCGACATAATCGCCACTGAACTGGAAGTTGAAAACGTCGTGGGCGGCACCCGAAACGGAAACCTGCGCGTGGGATGGATATTGGATGATTTCGGGCTCAACAGGTCCGTCGGCGGTACAGAACGCATCAATAGTATCGTTATCCAAAGGTTGCAATGTCTGCGTGCCGTTAATGCAGGAGACCACCGTGTCGGGCAGCGCGTACAGCGGGATGAGCACCTCCACGGTCACGGAGTCGTCGCACGGGTACATCGGGCAGAAACTGATGTCGTCAAGGGCGAAGTCGTTGCCGCTGTTCACCGTGTTCTGGTTGAGGATACGGATGGTGGCCGAGGTGGAGTTGCCGCTGTTCCAAATCTGGTAGAACTGCTGCCACTGCGCCGTATTGGTGGGCGCGGTGAAGATACTGCCGATGGTGGCGCCGTTGATACTGAACTGCAGACGCGCCAGCTCATTCGTCGAGCAGGTAGAGCCTTGACCAAGCGAGGCCACCCACGTAATAAAAATATAGTCGGTGTTCGGCACCACCGGAATCACCTGCTGCCACACCGTGGTGTTCGACGTACCCGCACCGTTCACATACATGCACTTGCCCGTGCCGTTGCCAGAGGTGTGGTCATAACAGATATAGGTACCAAAATTGTTGTGCACATTGGCGGAACTCGTGTTGATGGTGTACGTTCCTTCCTGCCCGATAATACCCCACGTGTTGGAGTTGGTCGTATAATAGGTGTAGCCGCTCGTAAATCCCGTATTCCCGCTTTGGAAATCCCCGTTCGTGACGATATTGCCGGAAATATAACGGCCCGTGATGTGATACGTGGTGGTTTCCGTCGGCGAGACGACCTGGTTGCTGTCGTGCGAGTTGGCGAACGCCGTCTCGGGCAACCATGTGTATTCGAACAGGTTGTGCGACTGCAGCGGCACCGACTGTCCGACGAAAATGGTGGTATCCTGTGTGATGAGCACGGAGTCGCAATGCGTCTGCGCAAAAGCCGCAACAGACAGCAACAACATCATGCATATTGCAATATGGTGTCGTATCATAAAACCGATTTTTCTGAAGACATTATCTTTATAACGAAAAGCCGCCCTTTTTGTTGCAAAAATTCCGCTAAAACACAACATTTCGCGTCCCTACAACATGCAACCAACATTTTTTCTCAAAGGCTCCAATAACAAATAACCAATAACCAATAACCAATAACCTATAACCCTTACCCTACCACGGATTTCTCCAACGCATCGGCGTGAGCGAGGAACTCGTCGGCGGTCATCTCCTTGAGGAAGACGAGGCCGTGGGTGGCGCGCAGCACCGGGTTCGGGTTCTGGTAGAAGAACGGCTTGCCGAGAAGCAACTGCACGGTCTTGAGTTGTTCCACCCAGATGCTCTGCGCCAGCGTGCTGAACTTGCCGTCCAGCTTGTAGCTCGGGAAAGATGCATCGACCTGGCTGAGGTAGCAGTTAGAAAAGGCCTCGTTGAAGACGTTGATGTCGTTGAGGGAGACCGGCACGATATGGGTGGCCTCCGACGGATGGTAGCGGTACCAGACGTTGCGGTAGCCCCAGATTTTCAGCCCGGAGAGGTCACGTTCGCGACTCCACAGACGGACAGCATCGGCGACAGCCTGCAGCACCTTGAAGTGCGTGTCGGGACCGCTGCCCTCGGGATCAAAGGCCAATGTCACGATGTCGGGCTGGATTGTACGCAATTCTTCCAAAATCGGCAGCACATCGCGGCTCTGGTCGGGATTCTCCGTGAAAAGCTCGCCAGTGTAGAAGCCGAGCCGCAGGTGGTGCACACTATCCCCCATAAAGCCGTAATGCGCCCATACCAACTCTTCCTCAAACTCCCGAATCATCCCCTTGAGCCTCTGGATGTCGGCCGGCATCTTCTGCCCATCGTAACAGCCTTTGGTAAACTCGATAATCTCAACTATCTCGTCATCAAGTTCTTGCACGGATTTAACCTGCCAAATCTCCACGATATTACGCACGAGCCGATGGGCGAACCCGCGAAGGAATTCGGGTTTCTGCTGCGAGGCAAGCTTGATCAACGAATGGTAAACATCTTTCTCCCGCTTGATTTTGTAACCTTCCGTGAAGAAATTGTCATAGAAGACCATCTGTATCTGTTTTTTTCTCAACAGATTAAGTGTATTCGCAAGATGCTTGATGAGAAAGCGGTTCGTCACGGCGTTGAAGCCAGAGGTCATAATGGAAAAATGCAGCTCATTGGAAGAATCGCTGGCGATATGGTTGATATACGGCAGCATGCCGAGCATGATGTCGTCGTGGTGCGGCGCAGTGTTGTAGATGACCTTGCCGTGCACCGGCGCCATGCCCTTTTCGATTTTGGCCGTGATGGAGTCGATGCTCTGCCGTACGGTCTGCTCGCCGAGGTCAGGAATCATCCGGCAGAAGGTATCATCATGAAGGTCGTCCATCACTAACTTGTCGCTGAACTTGTCGATGCGCCGGCAAAGGTCGATGACGGCGCGATCGGATTTCTCCTGATTCCATCCGCCGTTAGTGTAATACTGATGCACCGAATCTTTCAACTTCGAGGCGGAACCCGTGGTGAGACAGAAACGGGCATTGGGCAATTTGGCAAGTACTGAGGCCGGATAGCGGTTGCAAGGTTTCTCCTCCAAAGCAAGCCTGACCACCTCCGCTTTATCCTCTCCTGCTGCATAGATAATCACCACTGCATCAGGATTATACGTTATGGTACTTAAACCAATGGTTATAACAGGTCGGGTACGCGAAACCTCGATGCCGCCCAGGTCGCTGGCCGTATCGGCAGCCGTCTCAAAGTTGGTGGCCGTGAGCCGCGTGGTCGAGTTGAAGTCACTGCCACGCACGTTAAGGGCGATGCGGCCGTCAGGACCGATACCACCGAGAAAGAAGCCTATACCACCCAGATCGCGGATGCGCTGCTCGTACGCGCTACACCAATCGTCGATCTTGAAAATCGAACGCTGCTGTAGCAACTCCATCGGACTGCGGTCCTCGCGGAAACGCAGCGAAAGATCGACCTGATGGTTAGGAAACACCTCCGTGTAATGCTTACCTTCCTCCAACGGGATTTCATCACAGTTGATGAACAGTCCCCGCGACGCATCCAGCCCGAAACCCTCCACGAAAAACTTCCGCACATAATTGTACGAACTGTTGTGCTGCGACGGGTCGATGGGGTAATATTCGTCGGTCTGCACAAAATGCAATCCCGAAAGAGACGGCTTTCGCGTGAGCAGCAGCCCGTGGCTTTCCCGAAAAGCGCGGCTTTCAGGAGTGTCCCATTCGGCCAGCAACTTTTTGACCCACATCATGAAGCCCGCAGAGGACTTCCCAGTCGGCAAACTGATGACGCCTTCGGGGTTCTCGCCCACCCATTCCAAAAAACGCATGGCCTTGAACAAACCCATCATGGGCGAGTTCGCCACAGTGATATACGGGACATTGGTAGGGAATTGCCGCAAAACGCCCCGATAAAAACTCTGCTCAACAGATGTATAATTAACCATATTTTAGACAGTTACAGGTGATTTTCTATCGGTCGCAAAAGTATAAAAAATGTTGTTCAAAAAAAATCAAAAAAATTCTTCAACCGAATGTTTTTTTTTGAAAATATTTTATTACTTTTGCGGCTGATTTTTTTATAATACGTTGATGGCGAGAATTTGGATAGTTCTGCAACAGCAACTATGGTCTACAAACGCTTCGATTGAGGCGCAACAACCAAGTCAAAAATTATAAAAGAGTTATTTTTAATAGAATTTTGTCAATAAAAAATAAGCGTTATGAAACTGAAAAAAGAAAGAATCATGTTGGTGGACAGCAGCGACAACCTGCGCCACGTCATCAAAGATTATTTGGAGATGTCCGGTTACGTTGTGACCGACTTCCGTGACGGTGCGGAAGCTGACGCACAGTTCAACAAGGGGCTTTTCGACATCTGTATCCTCGATGTCGCCCTGAAGCACTACGACGGTTTCCGTCTGCTGGGCAACATGCGCAAGATCGACAAGAACATGCCCATCATCGTGCTCTCCTCGGCCGCCGCGAAAGAGGACCGCATCAAAGGGTTCACGATGGGTTGCGACGACTATGTGACCAAGCCCTTCAGTATTGAGGAGCTGGTGCTGCGCGTCCAGGCCATCCTTCGCCGCTGCAAGGCTTCGGCCCCGCGCGAGTACGTCAGCGAGGACGAGACCATCAAGTTCGGCAATTTCAAACTCAACTACACCGAGATGCAGCTCATCCACCCGAAGATGACCCGCACGCTCACCCGCAAGGAGTGCGAGCTGCTCAAGCTGATGCTCGACCACAAGAACAAGCTCGTGCCCCGCGAAATCATCCTCCGCGAGGTCTGGGGTGCCGACGACCACACCACCTCCCGCAGCATGGACGTCTTCATGACCAAGCTGCGCGGCTATCTCATCATCGACAGCGCGGACAAGGTGCTGCCCAAAGACCCCGGCCAACGCAAGACCAAATACGCCGACGGCTACCAGCCCCTCGTCGAGATCTGCAACATCCACGGTACCGGTTTTATGTTGAGAGTGCTGGACAAGTAGGACTTACGACCTAATGCTATTATCACAAGTCACAAATCACAAATCACAAATCACATAGTAATAATTCGTGATAGTTATGTCAAACATTGATAGATTATATGCAAACGTGGCCAAAAGCGGTCACGTTTGTGTCGGTTTGGACACCGACATCAGCTACCTGCCCGAGCCCTTCGCCTTGAAGTTCCCCAACATCGAAGACGGACTCGTGGAATTCAACAAAGCCCTCATTGACAGCACGTTGGACGTGTGTGCCTGCTACAAAGTGCAAATCGCCTACTATGAGGCTTACGGGATGGCCGGCCTTCGCGCATACGCGCGAACGCTCGCCTACCTGCGCGAGAAGAACGCTGTGGTCATCGCCGACATCAAGCGCGGCGACATTGCCAAAACCGCCGAGATGTATGCCAAAGCGCACTTCACCGGCGAGTTCGAGGCCGACTTCATCACCCTCAGCCCGTACATGGGATTAGACAGTCTGTCCCCGTATCTTCCTTACATTAAGGAGAATGGCAAGGGTGTGTTCGTGCTCATCCGCACCTCCAACGAGGGCGCGAAGGACATCGAGTACCTGCCCACGGAAAACGGCAAGCGCGTCTATCACGTGGTCGGCGAGAAGCTGCAGAGGCTCGGCAAGGACTACCTCGGCGAGTGCGGCTACTCGGCCATCGGTGGCGTGATGGGCTGCACCCATCCCGACGAAGCCGCGGAAATCCGCCAGAAGCTTGACACCACCTTCTTCCTCATCCCCGGCTACGGTGCCCAAGGCGGCAAGGCGGAAGACATCGCCAAGTATCTCCGCAACGGCAACGGCGGCGTGGTGAACTCCTCCCGCGGCATCCTCCTCGCCTGGCGCAAACAGGACGACGGTGCCTCCCACTTCGCCGACTGCGCCCGCGCCGAGGCGATTCGGATGAGGGATGACATTCGGCAGTATCTGTAGACTTTAGACTTAAGACTTAAGACTTAAGACTTAAGACTTAAGACTTGCAGGAAAAAGTCTCAAGTCTAAAGTCTTACGTCTTACATCGACAAACGACAAAACAACAAACTAAAATAATGGGTATTTCCATGCAAATCCTCGGCCTTCTGGCCAGCCTGACGTTCCTCGTGGTCACCCACGAGCTCGGGCATTTCACCTTCGCAAAGATCTTCAAGACCCGCGTGGACCAATTCTACGTCTTCTTCAACCCGGGATTCTCCATCATGAGAATGAAGCGCTTCGACGGGAAGATGCACTTCAGCTTCTTCTCCCGAAAAGCCCCCGAAGAGTGGGCCAACCATCCCGAATGCACCGAATGGGGACTCGGCTGGCTGCCCCTCGGCGGATACTGCTCCATCAACGGCATGGTGGACGAAACCACCAAGGCTTCCGACCTGAGCAGCGAGGTGCATCCGTGGGAGTTCCGCGCGAAACCCGCGTGGCAGCGCTTCTTCATCATCATCGGCGGCGTGCTCGTCAATTTCCTCACAGCTATCATTATATATATATTAATGTGTTTCACGTGGGGCAACGACTACATTCCGCTCAGCAGCGCCAAATACGGCCTCGAATTCTCGCAGGAGATGCTCGATGCCGGCTTCCAGAACGGTGACAAGGTGCTGATGGTCGATACCACGCACCCGCAAACCCTTGGCGACTTCGCTAACACTGTGCTCCTCGACAACGTGAAGACCGTGACGGTGGAGCGCGACGGGGAAGAGGTGGTCATCGACATCCCGAAGGACCTGCCTCGCAAGGTGGTGGGCGCGGGAAGTTCGTCGCTGTTCTGCAACTACCGCATCCCGTTCGTCATCGACAGCGTGCTGGCGGGCACCCCGGCGGACCAAGCCGGACTGATGAAGGGCGACTCGCTCGTCGGCATCAACGATTCCGCCATGTTCAGCTTCTTCGACTACAAGAAAGTTTTCAACGAGAACAAGGGCAATGAACTCCAGATTGACTACATGCGCGGCGACAGTCTCTGCCACGCGAACGTCACCCTCGACACGCTCGGCAACATCGGCGTGGCCTACAAGCAGCCAGCCGACTTCTTCGAGGTGGTGCATGTGGACTACACTTTCTGGCAGTCCATCCCGACCGGCGTGAAACAGGGATTCACCACGTTGGGCAACTACGTCAAGCAGTTCAAGATCATCTTCACCAAGGAGGGCGCCACGCAGTTAGGCAGCTTCCTGACCATCGGCAGCATTTTCCCGAAAGTTTGGGATTGGTATCGTTTCTGGAGCATGACCGCGCTTCTCGGCATCATCCTCGCCTTCATGAACATCATCCCGATTCCCGGCCTCGACGGCGGCTACATCCTCTTCATCCTCGTGGAGATGATCACCGGCAAGAAGCCCAGCGACAAGTTCCTGAGCGTCGCCAACACCATCGGCTTCGTCCTGCTCATCGCCCTGATGGTATATGCGTTAGGACTGGACTTCCGACGGTTCATCTTCAAATGATGAATGATGAATGTAGAATATGTTCCTTGAGCAGCCTCGAAGAGGCAACACGCGCGAAGCGCAATTAACCCCACACAAGGCGAAGCCGTAGTGTGGGGCACTTGAGCAGCCCATTCCCCTCAACCACCCCGGCCTATCGGCCACCCCTCCAGAGGAGGGGAATAGGGGTGCCCGAAGGGCAGGTGGTTACAACGAAACATCAGACAATATGAATAACGACGAACTCAAAACCGAAATCGCTCGCCTGAAGCGCGAGAAAAACGCCATCATCCTGGCGCATTACTACACCCTGCCCGAAGTGCAGGAAGTGGCCGACTTTGTGGGCGACAGCCTCGGTCTGGCTCGCAAGGCCGCCGAAACCCAGGCCGACATCATCCTCTTCGCCGGCGTGCACTTCATGGCGGAGACGGCCAAGATCCTCAACCCCACGCGCAAGGTACTCGTGCCCGACATGAGCGCGGGATGCTCCTTGGCCAACAGCTGCAAAGCCGAAAAGCTCGCCGAATTCAAGGCGAAACACCCCGACCACAAAGTGCTGGCGTACGTCAACTGCACGGCGGCGGTGAAGGCCCAGTGCGACCTGATCGTCACCTCCGGCAACGCGCTGAAGCTCGTCAACCAGCTGCCCAAAGACGAGAAGATCATCTTCGTGCCCGACGGCAACCTCGGCGACTACATCAACCGGATGACAGGCCGCGAAATGCTCCTTTGGGACGGTGCCTGCTGCGTGCACGACCACTACGAAGTGGAGGACTTGGAAAAGGCCAAAGCCGAGCATCCTAACGCTTTGGTGGTAGCGCATCCCGAGTGCCGCCGCGAGCTGTTGGAAAAGGTCGATTTCATCGGTTCCACCGCCGCCATGCTCAACTTTATTGGCGAGAGCGACGCCAAGGAGTTCATCGTGGTCACTGAGAGCGGCATCATCTACGAGATGCAGAAGCGCAACTCCGACAAGAAGCTCTACACGCTCTACAACGGCGCCGTCAAGCACGACTGCGTGAACATGAAGAAGAACAACCTCCTGAACATCTACGCCGCCCTTTTGGAAGAGCAGCCCGAGCTCATCATGGACGAGGAGCTGCGACAGAAGGCGCTGGTGCCGATACAGCGGATGCTGGAGATGAGTTAGACTTGAGACGTAAGACTTAAGACTTAAGACTTGAGACTTGAGATTTAAGACTTTTTTGGGAATCTGGAAGGATTCCCATTTCTTGTTTTTAACAGCCTATTAATTTACAAAGATGGCCTTTCGGCCAATCTTTCGCGTCCCTACCCCGCCCTTCGGGCACCCTTACCGAGGAAGGAGAATTGGGGACGACCGCTATTGTTGTCGGATTCAGGAAGCAATGGCTGGCCACGGCACAATTCCCCTTCTTTTTAAGAAGGGGTGGCCGAAGGCCGGGGTAGTAATATAAAACATCTTCCTTAAGCAGCCCATTCCCCTCCTCTGGAGGGGTGCCCGAAGGGCGGGGTGGTAAGGCTAAACGCGCAAGGCACATATAACCCCACACAAGGGCGTCAGCCGCAGTGTGGGGCGCAGCGGCGACTCGCGAGGCAAGCGTGTCGGAGACACGCCACAATAATCGAAAAAACAACACTCACCACGACCACGTCACCGACATTGACACCGCAAAAACGACACCGCCAACCTAAACCAAAAATTTGTATCTTTGCGCGGCATTTTAAATGCGAGATCTTATTTCAAACATAAAAAATTAAAGCAATGAATCAAGAACTTTTGAATCTGTATCCCAAAGGATTATGGGACATCTTCGGACACATTTGTGACGCCCCCCACCCTTCCAAACACGAAACCGCCGTGGTGAAATGGTATCAGGAATGGGCCAAAGAGAACAACATCGATGTTGTGCAAGACGAGACCGGCAATCTGCTCTTCTCCGTCCCCGCCACTCCCGGCTTCGAGAACCGCACGCCCGTTGTGCTGCAAGCCCACTGCGACATGGTGCCGCAAGCCGACAGCGACAAGAAGCACGACTTCTTGACCGACCCCATCGAGCCGATCATCGACAACGGCTGGGTGCGCGCCAACAAGACCACCCTCGGTGCTGACGACGGCATCGGCGTGGCTGCCGCTCTGGCCGCCATCACCGATCCCAACTGCCAACACGGCCCCATCGAGGTGCTCGTCACCATCGACGAGGAGACCGGCATGACCGGCGCCTTCGGTTTGAAACCCGGCTTCGTGAAGGGCAAGATCCTCATCAACCTCGACTCTGAAACCGAGGGCGAAATGTATGTGGGTTGCGCCGGCGGTCTGGACGCCAACTTCAACCGCAAATACACTACCGTTGCCACGCCCGCTGGCATGAAGGGCTACAAGCTCTTCGTCACCGGTCTGCACGGCGGTCACTCCGGCATGGACATCCACCTCGGTCGCGCCAACGCCAACAAGATTGCCACCCGCTTCCTGCAGAAAGTCGTCCGCAACTTCGGCGGCTGCGTCGCTTGCATCAACGGCGGCGGTCTGCGCAACGCCATCCCGCGCGAGGCTACAGCCATCCTGACCGTTCCCGCTGCAAAAGCTACTGAATTCGAGGCATTTGCCAAGGAGTTTGAAGCTATGGTGAAAAACGAGTTCGCCCTCACCGAGGAAGGTCTCAGCCTCACCGTGACGGCTGTGGACGCTCCCGCTCAGGTCATCGAACCCAAGGCTCTGAACCAATTCCTGAACATGATTTTTGCTATCCCGAACGGTGTGCAGCGCATGAGCGACTCCATGCCCGGCTTGGTGGAGACCTCCAACAACCTGGCCAACTTCGTCGCCGAGAACGGTGAGATGAGCGCCAAGTGCTTGATGCGCAGCAGCGTGAACAGCGCGAAGGAAGCTCTGGGCGAGAAGATGGTTGCCATCGCTGAGCTGGCCGACTGCGGCATTGAGCTCACCGGCGCCTATCCTGGCTGGAACCCCAACATGAAGAGCCCCATCATGAACACCTGCATGAAGGTCTATAAGGAGAAATTCGGCAACGATCCCAAGGTGATGGCCATCCACGCCGGTCTGGAATGCGGCCTCTTCGGCGTCTGCTATCCCGACTGGGACATGGTCTCCTTCGGCCCGACCATCGAGCACCCGCACTCCCCCGTCGAGCGCGTCAACATCGAAAGCGTCGGCAAATTCTACGATTTCCTCGTGGAGGTGCTGAAGAACGTGAAATAATCACGGAAATCAATCCGTTTATAACCGTTGTAGAGACGTTGCGCGCAACGTCTCTACGGCGTTATGGATACATACGTTATACAGAGCCGCCACAATGTGACGGCTCTACTGTTTTTCTTCCGACTCCTTCTTTACCGCGTGATACCCACCCATTTTCTTGCTCCCCTTGTACGTGACGAGCTCCTGCTTGCGAAGCTCTGCCAGGCAGCGTTCCACCGTGGTCGGGGAGAATTGTGTGTTTTCGGCAATTTCCTTGGTCTGGCTGCCCGCGTGCTCCTTGATGTACTGAAGCACAGTGTCTGTCTTTTCCTGCGAAGGTTTGACGGGTTTCCGTCTCTTACGGTTTTGTTTGGGAGGTTTCATGGTCTCCTGCCCCTTGGAGGTGAGGAGGTAGAGGGCGATCTGTCCGGGAGCCTGGTCAAGGTACTTGGGCTCGATGGCGAAGGAGAGCGGTTCTTTCTGCCAAGGTAGCCGTTTCATGAACACTTCAGTGCCGTTGCAGGATTGGATGTATCGGTAAGGGATCAGCAACGTGTTGGAAACGCGCACAAACTCCTCAGAGCCAAACAGTTGCTCAAGATACTTCATGGATCCGTAGCGGGTGTAATATAGGTCGTCCTGCGTCACGTAGATGCGGTTGTAGTTCCCGTCCTGCTGACAATAGTAGATGTTGTCCCTGGGAATGAGGCGCGCATTGTGCTCTTTGTCGGACACGTCCAGTAGCCGGGCATCCTGATAGACAATCTGCACCTCCTTGTCCAGCGCTTTCTGTAGCTCTTGCCTTTCGCGGAAGATAAACGGGAAAGTGTTTAAGGCCACGTTTCGAATCGTTAAAAGTTTAAAATAATGGGAAAAAAAACGGAAAGCTCCGATTTCTCCAATTATCGCACCATTGCAATACATAATATGGTGATAAGCGATTGCAAAGTCCATTGCTGCGGCTATGATACAAAGGCTGACCAATACCACCCAATAAACCACCGGGTGCTTTTTGTGGAGTTTCGGATAGAGAAGGAAATAGTTGGCATACAGGGTAATCAGCAGGATCAGTCCCGCCAGCAGTTCCCGAGTCGTGCTACCTGCATACGGGCGGAGATAGGTGTTGCGGGCGGAAAACCAAAGCATGTAGGCGCAGAACAGAACGTTCAGCAGGACGATGATAATGGTGCGCGTTTGTTTTTTCATAACCAAAAGTGTTAAAATCCGGAGGCAAAGATACACATTATTTCCGTTCAAAGTCCCGTTTCAACCCTTAAACCCTCTCAATTTCCCGCTTTATTCCGTCTCACATCCACAACCTGGCGGTTTTCGACAATATCTTGATTTTCAATACTATTTTCATCCGTTAATCCTCAAAATTCAACCCGCCCGTCATATTTTTGGTTGAGACGGAACATATTTTAGAAATGACGGAATATTTGCGAGCGAAATGATAGTATTTTTGCCGCGTTTTAGGAGCTGCGGCATTCTTGCCGCAAAAAGTCGCCAGGAATGGCGACACTCCTACAAACAGACAAAATAACAGTTGTTATATAGAAGCGGAAAATGAACATGATATGTCAAACAATCAAACCAAATTATCACATATGAGAAGAATCCCATTCATCGTATTGTTTGCGATTCTCCTTTCCGTTTCCTACGGACAGGAAAATCGTTCCCTGTTCCCGGACGGATTCCACATCGGTATCACTGGAGAGGGAAACTTAGCCCAACGAATGACCGTTGTTGCCATCGGGCAGAACTGGCCCGCACCATTGTCCGACCCTACTTTCGGGTGGCAGGCCGGACTGGAGTTCTCTTACCATTTCGCAAAGTATTACGGAATCTCCGTTGGTTTGAATTTCGGTACAGAGGCGCAATGGAAGTTGTGGAGGTGGGACGGTGATGGATATATGCCCATCGGACCTGCAAACGCGCGCATTGCTTTTAATGCGTTTCAAATTCCAATCAAAGCAGAGTTTCATTATCCCATTTTACAAAGCAATTTTTTCTTCTATGGAGCACTGGGCGTTAACCTGATCAATGTCAGGGAAAGTATTCTGTCCAAAATCATCGGAGAAAACCTCTTCAGTTGGCATGTTTCTGGCGGTGGTCATTATCCGACATCTCCTTATAAGCACTATTTAGAAGAGTTGGATGGCGACAAAGTACGAGCAGATTTGCAACTCAACCTTGGTTTTTACTACAAACTGCCCTATAATGATTTGATTCGCTTCAGCATTCTGGCGAACTATTCGTTTAAGGACACGTTCCATGGAGAATACACATTCCTGCTAGTGGACAACGCATACGGCGCCTACAGCTACCGTCACAACCATATCGGTTTTGAGCTCGCTTATGTGCACTGTTTCAAAAAGAGGGCGAAGAAAACATCAAAATAAGACCTACCACGACAGATATCCTCCTGTTATGAAAAAGGTTTTAGTATTTCTGTCTCTAATTGTGCTATTCCAAGCTTGTGCCATTATTCATACGCCTGGCTTTAATAGCGGTTACAAACGATTGCCGGCTGACGAGCAAGGGAAGATCTGCTTTGTGAGTTCAATGGATGAAATTCCTGATCAGAATAACGGAAAAATCATGGCTATCACCGCCAATCAACTGTCTGTCTTGTTGGCTAGAAGCGAAAACACGCTACTATACCTATGGTCACCTCATTGTTCGAGCAGCGTTTGCATTCCTTTGAAAACCATTCAAGATTTTTGTGACAGCGTGAATCTTAACTTATATGTCTTAACCGAGTATTACACAGATGCATTCCTGCAGAATGAATTTCTGTCTCGTCCGATGCTGAGTGTCAACGAATTTTACTATAAAACCAGCTATTGTAATTCATACATGAAGCGATTTCTGTCGGAGTTGATTCCGAAAGACCAACTACAAAGTGTTTCTCACCATCGTTTTCTGCTGTTCACCAACGAGCATTTTGTACAATCGTATGAAAAGATTGAAGATATTATTCCTTAAACAGTCCCGGAGGGAGAAGAGCTTAATAGTAGTGTGTCTCCGACACACTACTATCTCACGACACCACTTTTTCTTATGGTCGTTTTGCTGAAATATCAATTGTTGACAAGTTTTTTATGCGGGGAACTCTAATTTGTTCTACAAAAAATGTACTTTTGCAATTCAAAAATGAACAACGATGGTTAATATACGATCAAATGAAGCATATAGGAAAATCCATTTCGCGGTGATGGCAATTGAAGCCAGTGCGAAGAAGGCTAATATATCTGGCAAGGAGATGTATGAAAGGTTGAAACATCAAAATCTGATACATCAACGTCTGTTCCGATATTATGACCAACTGCACACCCAAAGTCTTCAATGGGTAGTGTATGACACATTGGAGGCATTGGAGAATTGGGAAAAGGAGGCAATCAAATGATAACGTTATATCATGGATCAGGCGAGCCGGTGCCTAACCCTTTGGCAAAAGTGGGCAGACGGAATTTGGATTTTGGTCGTGGCTTTTATCTGACCAGAATACTTGATCAAGCTGTTTCTTGGGCAAAAGTCGTGTCCAGCAGAAAGGGAAGAAGCGTGAAGCCTGTTGTAACTGTTTTCCAGTTCGATGATGAATTGGCGCGAAAAGAGGGTGTCCGTTTGTTGAAATTTGATTCCTATAATCTGGAATGGCTTGAGTATGTGGTTGGCTGCAGATGTGGTAAGGATGTATCTGATAATTACGACGTTGTGGAAGGCGGTGTAGCCAATGATAATGTTATCGACACCGTTGAAGACTATGAGAAAGGTATCATTACCGCAGAACAGGCATTGGGACAACTTCAATATAAAAAGGTGAACCATCAGCTTTGCATACTTAATCAAAATGTGATTGACAACTATTTGAAATTTGAGAAAACCTTGTTGATAGACAGAGAGGAGGCAGACGATGAGAGATAACGTGTTATGGAGAAAGCTGAGCCATATCATTCTGTTACTGGCCGAGTACTTGCAAATAGACATGGAACGTGCCTTGGACTTGTTCTATTCCACTAAGACATATCAGCAATTATCTGACCCCCGATACGGATTGCAGCTGATGAGTGACCAGTATTTGTTGGAGAATGTGTTGGAAGAATTGAGAGAAGATACGACAAAAGAGATTCCCCTGTTCGAACACACCAGTGGGTACGTTGCACCCAAAACGATTACCGGTTGTGTTGCTGAAGACCCAGCTGGATATAATGAGAATGTGCGATGAGTTGGATTTTTCATCCACCTCCCAATTCCCTCTCAAAATCCCAGCTTTATCCCGTCTCAACTCCAAAAATGATACTTTTCGATAACATCTTGATTTTCAACATTATTTTCATCCGTTAATCCTCAAATAATACCCCACTCATCATATTTTGGCTGAGACGGAACATATTTTGGGAATGACGGAATATTTTTCGGGCGAAAGAATAGTATTTTTGCCGCGGAAAATAGCGTTTAACAAGTATCTTAATACAATGAGAAAAAAATCAATTTTGATGTTGGGCATAGTGCTCCTCCTGTCCTTGACGGGCTGTAAGAAAAGTTATACCATCATGGTGAAATCCAACAACACAGAATGGGGATCTGTTACAGGATCAGGCAGTTATAAGGATGGCGAAACGGTCACTATTACAGCCATACCTGCGGAAGGTCACTCTTTTATCCGCTGGAACGACGGCGATGCCGCAAATCCGCGCCAGATTGTGGTGTGCGGAGATGCCGAGTACATCGCGATGTTCAGCGACAAAGCAGGCACCATTGTACACAATGCGGTAACAGATTACGACGGCAACAGTTATGACGCTGTGTGGATAGGCAGCCAGCTGTGGATGAGAGAGAATCTGCGTACAACGCATTATGCCGATGGCACGGAAATTCCCGCTGACTATCTTAATTCGAGTTTGACCGATCCATACTATTATAGCTACACCGACCTTTATCATCCGCTGGAAAAGCTGGGCCACTACTACAATTGGCCGGCAGCGATGCATGGAGAGGCTTCCAGCAGTGCCAACCCGAGCGGAGTGCAGGGTGTCTGTCCATCGGGTTGGCATTTGCCAAGCGATGCGGAGTGGACAACGATGGAGCAAACGCAGACCGCGATGGATGTGTCTGATTTCGAATGGCGCGGCGACTATGCGGGCAAGCTGGCAGGCGAAGGTTGGGACGCTTCCTCTAAGGTGGGGGCACCTGGCAATGAGTCAGATCCCAACCACAACGCTTCGGGTTTTTCCGCCTTTCCTGCAGGTTTTGTTGACAACGGTTACGGTTCTCCTACGCCTCATTATATGGGACAATTCGCTCACTTTTGGAGTGCAACGCGGGATAATATTTACAATTCCGCATGGTGTCGCGACCTGTA
>JAFPVR010000077.1 GCA_017395245.1 Bacteroidales bacterium
ACGAGTTTTGCTACAAGTTCAACCGAATGTATTTCGGAGACAGGCTGTTTGACAGGTTAATGCTTGCCTCTATTTCATACAAGCCAACGTTCACCCACCGCAGGTATGGGGCTGGGGGTGAATGCGGATAATCATTATAAGAAACAAGGAAAGCAGGCATAAGGTCAAGACAGTTTTGAACCTTGATAAGCAAGACGCACTTGAAAAATACATTAAAAATGAAATTTGTGGCGGATTAGGTATTGACCCCGAGGAATTTTATGCTACAAATTTGTTCAAGTACTTCTACTCCGAACCGCCAAAAGACACAGAGTTTGTATTATGGGCACATCTTGAACCAAACCTCACTCTGCTAAAGAAAGAAATAGCTCAATACCCGAATTGCCCAATCATAACACTTGGCGACCCTGTTTTCAAACTTTTATCCGGCAATCCCCAAAAACGCCTGAATACATTATGGGGGTATCAATCAAAAAACGAACCGAGTAGCGGGCATTTTCAAATGGAATATATAGAACATTTCGGCAGGTATATTTACCCATTGCCTCATTTACCAGCTTGGCAAAAAAATGCCTTTTATAAAAACACCCTCAAAGACTATTTGAAGTTTTTGAAACAGAACAATCCAATTCTACAGTAACAAATGTTCTTGGGCGACCGGGCACGCTTTCCGCCCGAAATTCGCCGCCGCCAAACTGGAGTACGAGCTTCGCAAACTCATCAAAGGCAAAGTCGCTGCGGCGGTAAAGTACAAAAAGATTGCATTTTGCAAAGTGATATTTTACTATCTTTGCAAACTCAAAAAATAAGCGATATGAACAAGGTGTTAACATTCACTCACCAACATGAAATAACCAACATGAAATAACTAACACGAAGTCACCAACACGAAGTCACCAACACGAAGTCACCAACACGAAGTCACCAACACGAAGTCACCAACACGAAGTAATCAACACGAAGTAATCAACACGAAGTCACCAACATGAAATACTACATCGTTGACGCTTTCACAGACCAGCCTTTCGGCGGAAACCCTGCCGGCGTGGTGCTCCTCGACGGGAACAGTTTCCCGAACGAGACGCTGATGCTGCAAATCGCCGCCGAGCTGCGCTATTCGGAGACCGCCTTCGTAAGACGGGATTCCGAAAAGGAGTTCACCCTCCGCTACTTCACCCCGATGGCCGAGGTGGATCTGTGCGGACACGCCACCATCGCCTCGTTTGCCCTGATGCACCGGGTGCTCGGCATCACGGGCCGGTGCCTCTGTCACGCGAAGGCTGGCGACATCTCTGTCGAGGCGGGACCGCGGGTGTTGATGCAGATGACCCCGTCGGAAATCCTGAAAACCATTGAGGACACCGAGGAGGTCTATCGTGCGATTGGCATTTGCGACTACACTCCGGTGCTGCCGGTGATGATTGTCTCGACCGGCTTGCCCGACTTCATGATTCAGGTCAGTGATGTTGAAACGCTCAACCGTCTTCCGCTTGACATGAACGCCATCAGCGCGGTAACGGAAAAACACAACGCCGTCAGCTTCCACGTCTTCGCTTTCGGCAACGACGGCTACACCGCCCACGTGCGCGATTTCGGGCCGCTGTACGGCATTCCCGAGGAGTCGGCCACCGGCACCGCCAACGCCTCCTTGACCCATTATCTCCAGCAGAACGGGTGCATCCCCCCGACAGGCGACTTCTCCTTCCTGCAAGGCGAGGCGATGGGCCGGCCTTCGGTGGTCGCCACACGTGTCACCCCCGACGGCACGATCTATGTCGGCGGCACCGCGGCGGTGGTGGCGGAGGGGAACTTGATAGTTTAATAGCCATATCTGTATTCGCTTTTGAAAAAGTGATTCCGCAACTCAAGTGAAGGTTTGGGTTGCGGATTTTTTTGTGGACTTCAGCTTCTCTTCCCGCTGAATTTTATCGAGCCCATCGGAGCGGTCAGCGTGCCTGTGATTGCTGCGCCTTTGCGCTCACCGCGCACTTTGGCGTTTAGGCTTCGGAGCATGACTTTGGCGTTGATTTCGAACGCAAAACCCTCTGCCGTTCCAACACCTTTCTCGATGGTGTAGGTTCGTCCCATAAAGTCCATCGTGCCGCTGAGCGTGGTGCCGTCCACCGCGAATACTATCTTGCCGCGTTGTTTTCCCATAGGGGTGTTGATGAGCGCATCGTAGGTGCCAGCCAGTTCCGCATCAGGTGTTCCGCTGGTGTCCAAAGGTTTCTCATCAGTTGCGGCATTGGCGGCCATACGGGAACGCATCTCACGCGATGTCGCTACGGGATCTGTCCCCAAAGCGACCTCACGGTCAGCAGCATCGAGGATGTAGTTAGCATAGAGGCTCTCCACCTTGTAGTGCATACGGCCACCGGAATCTACCAGCACTTCACCGCCACGCTTCAACAGCAAATGACCGTGGGCATAATATCGGCTGATGGTGGGATAGATGCCGCGCCTGTCGTAGAGGTCCTTGCCGGCCTCGTCCATCACCTCGTAGTGGTTATTGCAGGTGTACTCCTGTTCGCTCTGCAGCTCATAGACTGCCTCGAAGTCGCCGCTGCGGAAAAGATAGCGCGACTTATCGGGGAAGGGCTTACCGCAGCCCTGCTCGGGACGGGTGCCGTCGATGGTGATGTCCACGTCGGGGGTTCGTTCCTCATTGCGGACAATAACCTTGCCATCCGATCCGATGATGGCAAAGACGGGGTATTGTACAGCACCGGTTTCGCGCGTGCTGACGAAATCGAAGAGCAGGACGGTGTGACCAGCCACTTGCTGACGTCCCCACAGCCAGCGGTTCCAGAATTCCTGATTCTCAGCTGTGCCCCATTGGTGGTCGTGATAGCCGATGCCCTCCACCTTGAGGGTGCGTTCGCCGCAGACAACCGTGCCGGACACCTTGCCGCGAGGCACAGCACACAGCCACGTGAATACGTCGCCATTCTCGCGTTGGAAGAAAGCTGTGCCGGGACGGAAGGAACGAGCCGTGCTCGTCAATATCAGGTCTATCTTCACGCCACTTTCCGGATTTTCGATATGCAACTCATAGTTCTTCAGGTCACCACGGAAATAGTTCGCACCCATCCGCACGTCGCACTTGCCTTCGCCCAACTGGCACTCATCGGCGGTCACGGGGATAACATCCGTCTCGCAGGTGCCGTCCGCGAACTGCACGTTATAGAACACGAAAGGCTTGTATCCGGGTTCGCTCGAACGCATCGTCGGCGGGTTGGTGGCGAAGTTCACATTCACCGTGACACCATCTTCCGTCTCCGCATCGAAATACCACCACTCCACGCACCCTGCTGCATCCGTGTTGCGCCGTCCATCCTCCCATGGCTCCACCTCGTTCGGATTCACTCCCAACGCCTTATAATCTTCCGGCTGGTTCATGATACGAATCGTGTGTCCTGCTCGCATCTTCACCTCGTCGATAAACTCGAAGACCTCCTGCGCCACGCGGTCGGGACAATCTAGTTCCATCAGATGATATTCGTCTGGCAGAATCTTGAACTTGCAGCCGCGTGTGATCTCTTTGACGTATTGGTTGCTCTCGTAATGGTCGCGATAGAGGATATCCTCGCTGCCGAACATATAATACACCGGCACGCTCAGCTTACGCAAATCATTCTCGCAAGCCTCGTTGCTCTCCCACAATAGTTGTGGAGACGAGGCGTATTTGCCAACGGCAGCATCCAGCTCCTTTGCGGCGCTACCCAAGCTGGCCACCTCGGCAATTTTCTTGAAGATGCCTCTCTTTTTGCGCATCGCCTTGAGCATCAGCGTGACGGGCTTTTTCCTGTTCATCAGCTCCACCCATTGGTTTGCCGACTGTGGCTTGAGGTGCGGAGCCATATAGAACGAGCAGAAATCAATCAACACCTCCGGATGGTTCTTCACAAGCCACCACCCCGGGATGGTACCATGGCACTTGCCCACATAGTGGAATCGTTCTATGCCTTTCTGTTTGGCAAACTCGTACACCTGCGAGCCCCAGATGTCGCCCCAGAAGATGTCGCCGTCAGCGTCTGTCGGCTCCTTCTCTCCACTGACGGGCATCACGATGCCATACACGTGGTAGCGTTCGGCCAACGCTTCTACCACTGGCATAAAAGTGTGGAAATAGAAGGCAGCTGTGATGACCACCTCTGTGTGCTCTGCACCACGTTCGCAATAGGTTATTTCTGTTCCGTTTTTGAGCATAAGATTCTTTGCTTCTCCTTTTATTTTATTGATTTCCATTGTTTTATGAATTATAAGTTTTTACATTTTTCATATTGCAAAATTACCACCGTTTCAAAATGTGATAAAGAGTAAGGTGTGTGTTTGATTGAGCAATTTGTACGGTTTTTGATTTTTTTGTACTTTTGCCGTTGCAAATAAAGAATGGAAATGGAACAGACTATTGGCTTTTCTCTCTGTTTGAAAGGATGTTGCGAGGTGCTGGCGGGCGGCAGGGTTTACCCCCTCGAATCTGGTACTCTATTGTTGAAGATACCAGTGTATAGCTATGTTGAGCTGTCGCGGAGCGACGACTATGAGGAGTTCGGCACCGAGGCCGAGGTGGAGCAGATGCAGCCGTTGCTGGCGCAATACACATCGCAGTTTGTGGCCGAAAACAGCCAGTTTTCGCTTGCCATTGGGCTTGACGAAGAACAGGTGGCTCATTTCAGACGTTCTCTTTTCGGCAAGAAGGCTGTCGGCAAAGAGGTATCGCAACATCTTCGCCCGTTGGCGGAGACCATCGCCATGCGTCAGCGGCAGAACCTCGTGATGGAGGCGGTGTTGCTGATTTTGCAGCAGCCTGGCAACCAATGGAATCCGGGCAGGCGGGAGAAGTTGTTTGTGGATTTCCTGTTGGCATTGGCACAAAACTATGTCCAGCACCGCGATGTGGCTTGGTATGCCGAAAGAGCACATCTTACCCAACGTCATTTTTCCTATAGCATCCGAAGTCACTCCGGACACACGCCGATGGAGTGGATCATCATCGTCACCATTGCCCACGCCAAACGCCTCCTTTCGCAGCCGGGCGTTCAGGTGAAAGAGGTTGCCGACCAGCTGGGTTTCCCCGAGCAGTTCACCTTCCGGAAGTACTTTAAGAAGCACACGGGAATGTCGCCGAGTGTGTTTAAGAAATAGCCGTTTCTGTAATTTTCGTACTTTTGCGCTCAAATAATAAATATCACAATGGTAGAGAAACAATTAAAAGCCATGTTCTTTAACGGGAGTCCGCGGAAGAACAAAAATACTGCACAGATGTTAGAGAGCGCCATGAAGGGTGCGCAAGAAGCCGGTGCAGAAGTGGAGTTGATTCACTTGCAAGACCTGAATTTTAAGGGCTGCGTATCGTGTTTTGCCTGCAAACGCAAGGGCAACACATGTGGCGGCTTGTGCATTCAGAAAGACGACCTGCGACCGGTACTCGAACGGATTCTGGAAGCCGATGTGCTGGTTCTCGGAACACCGGTGTACTTTTCGTTCGCCACAGGTATGTTTCGCAACTTGATGGAGCGGTTGTTGTTCCCGATTATGTCCTACAGTCGTGACGAGCAGACCGGTGGTCAGATGTTATATCTGCACAAGCGACTACAGACGGCTATCATTTACACGATGAACTGCCCGAACGAAGAGATATACAACCAGTTCCACTACGATACGCTGCTATCGCAAGATTGCCATTTCATGGAACGTATGTTCGGTTACTGCGAGCAACTGAATGCGCAGAATACGTGGCAGTTCCCGGACTACTCGAAGTTTGATGCCAATTTGATTGATTTAGCAGACAGAGAATACACCCGGCAACACCAATGGCCGAAAGACCTGCAGAACGCTTATGACTTAGGCAAACGGCTGGTGGAGAAGGCGAAGGAACAGTAAATAACGCATTGTGCTGTAGGGCTGCCGCATTGTGACAGCCCTACTCAACCAGTATGTAGTTGGTACTGCGCCCCCTTTCTTCGGTGCGACAAAGGATGCCCTTGTCAACAAGGTCCTGTATGTCGCGCAAGGCTGTAGCTGCAGAAGTCTTGGTCATTTTTGCCCATTTGCTGGTATTGAGTTTGCCCTCAAATCCGTCCCAAAGCCGGTTGATGATCTTGATCTGCCTTTCGTTCAGTGCAACCGAGCGGTGTTCCTGCCAGAACACGGATTTCCGTATCACCCGTTGGGTCTTCTCCACGGCGGTGTCAATGGCATTTTCCATGGTTTGCAGGAACCACAACAGCCATCGAGTGATGTCCAGCCCGTGTTTGCCCATATACTCTAACAAGTCATAGTAGTTGTTCCTGTCGCGCAAAATGGCCGCAGACATACTGTAGAAACGTCTTGGTGATCCGTCGGCGCGTGCCAATAACATATCGGTGATCGTGCGGGCCAACCGACCGTTACCATCATCGAAGGGATGTATGTTGACAAACCACAGGTGCGCAATGGCGGCCTTTAGCACAGGGTCGATGGTGGTTTCGCTGTTAAACCATTCTATAAACTGTTGCATTTGGTGAGGGACATCATCCGACGGGGGCGCCTCGTAGTGGATTTTCTCCTTCCCCATAGCTCCGCTAACCACAAGCATCGGTTCTTCGCCCGTACGCCAAGTTGCCACGGTGATGGGCGTCATACCACTTCTTCCAGTAGGGAACAATGCGGCATGCCAGTTGAACAGTCGCTGTTCAGTCAATGGCATGTCTGCTTGTTGCACGGCATCCATCATCACCTGCACCACACCTTCTGTATAGTGATCCGAATGGGGCAATCCGCCAATGTCAAGTCCTAGATGGCGCGCCACCGACGAACGCACATTTTCGGCATTGAGGAGCAAACCCTCGATCTCGCTATTGCGCAACACGTCTTCGGTCATTACGTCAAGAGAAGAGGCACTCTGTACGTCAAATCCCAACCCATCCATCAGACCAAGCAGCCGTCCTTGTTTTTCACGCACCCGCGCCAACGAAGCAATGAGGGTGTCATTATTCCAACAGAAATGGGGCCATTCGGCATATTGCCATATCCAATACGGAGTTTTCATATCAATATTTAAAGCGAATAACTATATTTTTCGCCGCAAAAATACGAAAATTATTTTACGCACCGTGTGATGATGTAAAAAAAACACAGTATACACATCATTATATGATTTGAAAAAGTTTGGCGAAACTTATTTTCAATCAACTGCAACCTTTTCACTTTTTTGCATCCTATAAATAGATAAAAGAATTATTTTTGCCGCGTTATTTGCTTATCTTGTGGATTTTGCCTCAAGGTTGGCGGCAACGTGAAGTGGTAAAAAATAGAAGTCCCCTTGATTTTTTGAAACAAGATGAAAAAACAATGACAAAGGAAAATAAACAAGGAAAACGCAAAAGCTCGACCCTTTTCAGAGGATTAGCGGTTATTGTGATGTTAGTGGTGACAGCGTTGTTTGTGACAATGCTGGTGACAGGCGTGTAGGAAGTCCATCTCTTCCTGCTTCCATCGGAAGCCGTATTGGCGTAACTCCCGATGAGATTGAGCACATCCGTGAGAAGATGAAAACCGCTGGATGTATCAGCATTGAATTGACGAATTATGGCACAGCTACCAGTGTCAATCATCATGGCGAAAAGCGTCACGAATTTGACCATATCATTATCGGGCGTAAACGTCACTATATGAGTGCCTATTACTATGTGCTGTTTCGACAACCGATGACTGACAGCACATGGAACTATTTACTCGAGGATGACTGTACTCGCATCCCGATATGTGACACAATGGCTTTGGAATATGGAAGCCCTGCCTTTGGCGATATATGCTACCCTCGCAAAAATGAAATCCTGAAGAGGCTGAACCTAAAAAAGCGGTGATTACAATTATGCGTTGATAGACTGCATGAACGGGCACCGTTTCCCGATGCACTGGTTGTTAAGCGACGAGTGTGTGCAAACAAAGTCGTCCCGTTCCATTTCTACGCCGAAATGCTGCTTCACGAAGTCGATGGCTGAGAGGATGGCCAGATAGGAGTTGCGCTTGCAGCATCGCGGGCCACCGATTTTTCCAATAGCATTAAGGGATTCGGAGGTCATCAGGTTTGACCATCCCCAAGAGGTCTCGGTCTGCGGAGTGGCCTTGGAAATGATGGAGACGAACATGCCTGAACTGATGGCTGCGCCGCAGGCACCCCAAAAGCCGCAAGCTCCTCCCGGCACGCTTTTCCCCCGGCTCTGCATCTCCATGAGTGCTTCTGCGAGTTGGATACCGCCTCCAGCGTTCTTGTAGGCCGTCAAAAGAGCCGAACCGACAAGGATATGGTGTTCAGGACCATGCGTGTGACAGAACGGCAGGTCCATCAACGCCCTGATGATCTCAATCGGGTTCTTGGAATCGCAGTTGAGACAATAGCTGACCACACTACCGACACCCTGCGTATGGCACTCGTCGCAGACAAAATGCCCGTTCACACACCGCGTCTTGCTGCTCACTTTTTTGTGGCAAACGACGCATTCCATCAATTCGTCTTTGTCAAGATACTCTAACGGGGCCTTGCAGATAACACATTCGTCTTTCATAACTTTGAATTTTGGCGCAAAGATACGGAAAAATTAAAAACCGCAACCCAAATGCCACCTGGGTTGCGGTTTTTGATTGTGCTATCGTTCAAGAAAGATTAGTACGCAGCGGTGAAGCGTTCTTTGTGATGGTTCTCCTGCTCCAGCTCGTCCACCATGGCAACGGCGTAGTCCTCCACGGAGATGAAGCTCTCGCCCTTCTCGTCGAAGAGCATGTCGTCTTTGCCCAAACGATATTTGCCCGTGCGCACGCCTGTGGTCATATTGCCGAGGTTGCCCGCCGGTGAGAAGAAAATCCAGTCGATGTCGTTCTCCTTCATCAGCGTGTTCAGGTAGAACTCGCCAAGGCTCTTCACGCCAGGCAGCCACTCTGCGGGAAGTGTGCCGGTGTCCACCAAACGAACGCCGGGTTTCACGAACAGCGTGCCTGCACCGCCCACAATCAGCAGTCGGCGCACACCTGCCTGCTTCGCACCTTCCACAATCTTGGGATAGTTCTCCAATGTGTCCTCGTACTGGCGCGGGTTGGCCCAACCGGGGTTGTAGGCGCTGATGACCGCATCTTTGCCCTTGGCGATCTGAGCCAACTCGGCAGGATTGGTGGCATCTCCTGCCACATATTCAATAAGAGGGTTCTTCACTTTGGCGCTTTCCAAATTGCGCACAATGGCCGTCACTTTGTGACCGCGCTCAATCAGTTCGTTCAGGATGGCGCTGCCCACAAAGCCAGTCGCTCCAATCAATACTACGTTTTTCATTTTTTCAATCAATTTGTTTGACAATAAGATTCATTTTTTTTCGGCGGCAAAAATAGTAACTTTCGGTAACCTACGCAAGAGGGCACGAAAAAGTGACCTGGTTTCATAAAAGTTTGAATTGCTCGTTCTCAGGTGTTTATAATTATGAAAAAAAATAATTTTTTTTGAACACTTAGTTTCTTTCGGGAATTTTTGTATTTTTGCCGCATGAGAAAAATCAACAAGCCTATTGACCCCAACTATTTGGAGTGTCCCATTCGTAATGTGATTGAGAAATTCGGCGACAAATGGTCGCTTTTGGTGTTGTATCACCTCAATCTGCACGGAACGATGCGCTTTAACAGCCTCCATCGCGACATGGCCGACTGCTCGCAAAAGATGCTGTCGCAGACGCTCAAGCGTTTGGAGCAGTTGCACCTGATCAGCCGGAAACTCTATCCCGAGGTGCCGCCTCGCGTGGAGTATGCGCTCACCGAGACGGGCAAAAGCCTGATGCCGCACCTCCAAGGCCTTATTGACTGGTCGAAATCGCACGCTGCGGAAATGATAAACCACTGAAGCGAGGGGAATAATCGAAAAAGTTTTAAACAAACTGTAACCTTTTCACTTTTACATTTCTAGTCAAGAAACATTACGATGTAATATGAATAAGACAGAAATCTCAAAGCAGGCTTTTGACTTCCTCCGAGATTACAACGAAGGTGTGCTGGCGACGGTCAGCGACGGGCGGCCTTGTCTGCGGGCGTTCCAAGTGATGAAGATTGACGGCGACACGCTCTTCTTCGCCACTGCTCCGCAAAAGGAGGTGTATCGCCAACTGCAAGCCAATCCAGCAATAGAGTTCATGGTGCTTCACGGAAAGGTGAGCGTGCGCTGTGCAGGAACAGCCCATTTCGATGTGGACGACGAGACCTGCCGCTGGATATATGATAACAATCCTGTGCTGCCTCGCTTGTACTCCTCTTACGACAAACTGGTCTATTTCCGTGTGCCAGTTGAGCGACTGGAGTATTTTGACCTGAGACCCACGCCGCCCGTGGTATTCCACACCGACCTCGCGACCAGCGAAACCATCACGGGATATCGGGGAGAAAGGTTTATGGAATCATGAAACAGATACCCGTCATAAAATTCCGTAAGGACAAATACGGCGATGAATTTTTCAACATGCATTAATTACGGATTTTTCGTAATTTTGCGCCATGTTTATTTCAAAATAGCCAAACCATAAGTTGCCTATTATGCAAGAATTCTATTTCAAATACATTCCTGAAGCTGATTCATACGCTGTTGTGCACTATGAAGGGGATGAGGCTGAAGTGAGCGTACCAGACATGCATTGGGGAAAACCTGTGACAATGTTGTTAGACAGCCTTTTCAGCGGGCATCAAGAAATCAGCTCCGTTATTCTGCCCGAAGGAATCCGTTATTTGGGAGGCTTTTTGTTTGATGGATGTACAAATCTTCGCCAAATACAACTTCCGGCCACGCTTGAGGATATTTGGCAGTACACCTTCGTTAGGAGCGGGATCGAAGCAATCACTCTTCCTGAAAAAATCAAATATATCCCGCCGTATGCTTTCAAAGACTGCAAAAATCTACATCGAGTGGTATGCAACGACTATTTGGGCGAGATTTGCGCTCACGCCTTCGACGGATGCGACTTGCTGACGGAAATTGTCAACAAACCTCAGTAAAGAACACCTTCTGTAATGCTAACTTCCGCAACTTCGGGCGCAGGCTTGGGTTGCGGAATTTTTTGTAACTTTGCAGGCAAATCAAAAATTGACTTATGACTGGGAAATCTGACAAAACAATGATTAGCCAATACACCACACTCACAGGGGTTGAGGAAGACCAACGGCTGGATGTACAGAACAGCGTCCTGTGTCATTTCGATCGTGACGTTTACGATAACGTTTTCAAGAAAAAGAACTGCCCTGCCATTTTGGATGTGGGCTGCGGTACTGGAAACATGATGCAGAAAATGTTGGAAGGCATTGCGTCCTACAAGCTTATTGGAGTGGACAAAGTCGAACGCCAAATACACATTGCCGAAAAGACCCATACGTCAGGACGATTTCTGATACTTGATGTAGAGAAGGAGGACTTCGCTTCCTTGATAAGACCCGTCATGAAGGAAGAGAGCATTGGAGGTTTCGATGTCATAAACTGCTCAATGGTGCTGCTTCACATGCAGAATCCCGTCGGCGCGTTGTCTCGGCTAAGAACACTGCTTGCCCCCAATGGGACGCTCGTTGTCAGGGACATTGACGACGGGCTCCAATATGCTTGGCCCGACCCCGAAAGGCGCTTCGAAAAGCTCTTCAAGATGCTGGAGAAAGACGTGCGGACGGGCGATCGGCACTGTGGTCGGAAGATATACAGCTATCTGACAAATGCAGGTTTCCAAAACATCCAGCTCAACAAGGTCGGTTTGGCGAGCACTTCCTTGAAAAACAAAATGCTCCTTTTTGATATGGCCATTCCAACCTTTCTGCATTATTATGAGCAACGGCATCTCGATGCGCCAAACAATCTACAATGGAAAAAAGACTTTGAGTGGTTTAAAGACAATATTGTTGCCATGAAAGACTCTTTTGGCAAAGAAGACTTCGTGTTTTCTGCTGGTTTTATGAATTATACCGCAGAATGATCCAATATGCCATGGGGAACACTAACAGTCAATATATTAGGATGCTTCCTCTTAGGTTTGTTGATGGGAATGGGTGAGCGTTACACAACATTCTCCAAAGAGATTTTCCTGATGTTGACCGTTGGACTATGCGGCAGTTTCACCACTTTCTCCACCTTTGCCTCCGATTTCTTCCGACTGAACAACGCCGGTCAACTCGGAATGGCCGTAGTCTATCTGACCATCAGCATTGTGCTTGGTTTTCTGTTGTTCGGGGTGGGCCGGTGTGTCATTGTGCGTTGAGAGATTGTGTTTTTTTGTCACACAGATTTCACAGAATTTTTTTTCGGATTCTGTGACATTTTCAAGGTGTTTTGTGACATGTCAGAAAGCGAATAAATGGCTATTTTTGCAGCCCGGAATTTGAAGAACAATTTTTAAGAACATCAAATATGAAAAAGACATTATTCATTCTGGCAGTGGCGGCGCTGACGTTTGCCTCCTGCAACAATCAAAACAATCAAGACAGTCAAGAAGTTAAACAATCAAACAATCAGACTATGGAATTGAAAAAAGTGGAAGAACGCACCAACATGGGTGCCAAACTGTATGTGACCCCGCAACCCGCACTGATGATCGCCACCTACGACGCCGACGGCACACCCGACGTGATGATGGCCGCTTGGGGCGGACAATATGACAACAATCAGGTCTGCTTCAGCCTCTCGAAGCACAAGACCACCGACAACCTGCGCCTCAACAAGGCCTTCACCCTCAGCTACGCCGACGCCCGCACGGTGGTCGAGAGCGACTATTTCGGCATTGTGAGCGGCAACGACGTGAAGGACAAAGTGGCCAAAGCCGGCTTCACGGTCACCAAGAGCCAGAACGTCAACGCGCCCATCATCAACGAATATCCGCTCACGATGGAGTGCCGCGTGGTGGAGATGCGCGACGATGAAGAAGGCGGCGCTTGGGTGGTAGGCGAAATCGTGAACGCCATCGCCGACCCCAGCATCCTCACTGACGGCAAAATCGACATCAAGAAGTTGAATCCCGTAGCTTGGGACGCCTCCAGCCTCAACTACATGACCCTCGGCGACAGCGTGGGCACCGCTTGGAACAGCGGCATGGTGCTGAAGGAGAAGTAAGAATCGGGCTTTAAAATTAGTTTCATTTGTAAACGAAAATCCGCAACTCGGGCGCAGGCTTGGGTCGCGGATTTTTTTGTGTGCTCGTTCGAGCAAATTTTATTCCTTCTTCCTCAGCTGTGCTTTGATCAGTTTCGGCATGTCGCTGTAGTGCAGCCCGCCGACCATCGCCATTAACGTACGTTGCATGCAGGCAAAACAGACGAGGAATATGAGCGGCCCGCATACGTAGTCGTACCATGCAGCCAAATGATTGGTAGCCAGATAGACGATTAACGCAATGGCAATAATGGCCTGCGTTTCCGCCGTTACCATGCCCGGTGTGTAGAATTTCTTGAGGCGGAAAATACGTATTCCCATAATGTGGATAAACCCCTCAAACAGACTGAAAGTCGCCATCGCCACTACGAACATCGGTATCGTGTCGCCTAAGAAGAACGGCACCACCGTCATTGTCAGCAGGAACACGCCCGTTGTCAAGCGGCTGCCTCGTTTGGTTTCGTCATCAATGTCGCGTTGCAGCATCTGCGTGATAAGGTCCAGGAAGCCCCCCGGGTAATGACCTTCTTCCCACTCGTGCAGGATGTAAATGAATGACAGTATGACAACAAACTTCTGAATAACAGTTAGTTCCGGCATACAAATCGCCACCAACACAATCAACAGCATGGCAATCACGGTGTAGATTTCCAATGCATAATGTTTCATGAATTTCCACATAATCGTTGTTTTTGAATTTGACGATGCAAAACAACATCTTTTTCATCATACAGAAAAGAGTAATAT
>JAFPVR010000078.1 GCA_017395245.1 Bacteroidales bacterium
CAACGCTGCGGCTGAATCCCTGAATGCCAAAATCAAGGCATTCCGCTCCATGCTCCACGGGGTCTCCGACAGACCTTTCTTCATGTACCGAATAGCTACGATATTTGGTTAGGCCTCCCACGGACATTTTCCGCTGCCCCCAAATTCTTCCATGAAGACCCTACTGATGAAAAACAGTACTACAATTGTCAACGACCCACCAGCCACCCCTCATAACTTATGGACAGACACCTTGGACCACAGCGTAGTTTTGCATTGGGACACTGTTAGTGACGACCATAGCCGATATGGTTCAATCACCTATAACATTATGGTCGGTTCCTCTCCTGACAGTTTTGACATAAAGTCTCCATTGAGCAACTTAATTACAGGGAAGCGATATGCTTACAATAAAGGGAATGCTGGATTTGCGCCTCTTTGGAAACTGAACAACCTCCCAAACGGCACCTACTATTGGAGAGTGCAAGCTATTGACAATTCTTTAGCAGCCTCATGTTTTTCAGATATCGACTCCTTTGTAATAAAAGGGAGGAACCTTCCTCCTGAAATAAGTGACCTAACTATAAACGTACAATGCAACAGCAATAATTATATCCACCAACAATTAGCAGATGCATACAGTGATTTTGAGGGCGACTCAATGCAAGGTGTTGTTATCAAAGTCCTCCCTTCTTCTGGGACTCTGTTGTTGAATTTTATTCCTGTGGTAGTAGATCAAGTGATCAATGTGTCTGAATTAGATGATTTGTGCTACTATACTTCAGTAATTGACGACGACTTTATATATGTTAAACCATACAATGAGCATGGCACTTCTATTGATTCTTTTCTAATAAATTTTAATGTGTTACTGTTTAAGAGTGTTTTCGCAATTGATAATTATAGAGGTGATGTCGCATGGGGCGATTATGATAACGATGGAAAAATCGATTTTGCTTGTTGCACTGGTATATTTCACAATACAGGTGTTGGATTTGAACAACTTGCTGATTCAGTACCTGTAGCAGAAAGTATCTTTTGGGCTGATGTCAACAATGATGGTTGGTTAGATTGTCTGTACGGGGGCTTCGTTATGATTAATAATGGGGCAGGTCATTTCATATATGACACAGTTTTAGTTAATTGGAAAGAAATAGCTGGGGCAGTGGGAGATATTAACAATGACAATAATATTGATTATATAATGTCCGGGATGGATTTTTCTGATTATGGAAATCCTAAAACGCGTATATTTATCAATCAAAACAGCTCGTTATCAAATAATAATGTCAATAATGATATTGTTGGATTTAGATCTGGAGCAATTGACATTGGGGATGCGAATAACGATGGTTATCAAGACATTATCATCAATGGTATATTTGATCAATACAACTCTCGTCAAACACTTTTTTACCGAAATGATGGTGGTGAATTTCATCCTTACACTTTAAATCTGCCCGGCGTGAATGTCGGATCATTGAATTGGGGGGATTTTGATCGTGACGGGGATTTGGATTTACTATTATGTGGATCCTTTGGAACAGTGGTAAATTCTACCACAAAGCTGTTTGAAAACATTAACAGTACTTTTTTTGTGGAACATTCCACATTTGTTCCTTTGGCCCAAGGAGAAGCAATTTGGTATGATTTTGATGCTGATGGGTTCTTGGATGTGATTGCCTCTGGTCTCACTTGTCCAGGTTACCTTGAAAACAACTATGAAGAAGTGGATTCATACACCTATCTTTATAGAAATGTCAATGGAGAAAGATTTGAAGCCGTTGATAATACAGGTATCAAAGGACTTGGCTATACAAAATTTGACGTGTCGGATTTTGATGGAGACGGTTTTGAAGATTTAATTGTTTCTGGTCAAACCGACAATAACACTAGTCATATCATTGTTTACAGAAACGGTTTAGGCAATGGTGATGAGATTTCTCTGCCAACTAACTTGACTCCCATAAATTTGACATCAGAGGTTGTCGGTTCTTCTGTCAAATTGACATGGAATAGTCTTTATGATTCTTCATATACATATAACCTTTATGTGAAAGATTCTTCGGGCTTTGTTATTTCTCCAGTCGCAGACATCACTACAGGTTTTAGAAAAATCACAGCGAATGGTAATGTTGGATCACAAAAGCATTATGAGATTTCGGGATTGGACGCTGGTACATATTTTTGGAGTGTTCAAGTGATTGGCAAGGACCGAAAAGGCGGAATATTTGCGCCTGAACAAAGCTTTTCAATCAATTGCAGTAAAGACACAGTAGAAATATATGATACAGTTTGCTTTGCTTACGAAAAAGACAATCGTGTAATGTATGAAAGCGGCAATTATGCATTCCATTATACAAACATTAACGGCTGTGACAGTATCGTTTTGTTACATTTGACTATTGTTGACACCTGCACCCCGATAATCTACGTTTCAGAAAATTCACTGTACGATTTGGGAGATAATTATTGGCAGAATACCATCTCCGATCTTCAAATGGCCATGAATATTGCTAAAAACAACAACTGTCAAGTATGGGTAGCTAAAGGCACCTATTATGGAGACGGTCTTTCTGCAGGCGCTTTTGTTATACCAGATGGTGTGGATGTTTATGGCGGTTTTGAAGGAAATGAATCGGATAATTATGATTTATCGTTACGTGATTTTAGAAAGAATCGCACTGTGTTAGATGGACAAAACGTACAAACAACTCTGCAAAAGAATGCTACTGAAACAGGAGAGGGTTCAATCATTGATGGTTGTACGATACAGCATGGGACATTGAATGTCAATGGAGGTGCGTTTCTTACTATTCGAAATTGTATAATACAAGATGGTGGAGAAGTATTAGGCGGATGGGGTAACAGTATAATGGATTGTAAAATTGTCAATTCTATTATTAGCAATATATCATGCCATCTGTATAATTCCTCCTTATTGCATTTCAATGCAACTAATTGTCTGATAAGACAGTGCACTTATCGGGGCAGCGTTGTTTGGGGCTCAAATTTGACCAATTGTATTATTGCAAACAACAACCCTGTATATCTAAGCCAAGAAGATATAGGGTCTAACCAATATCAATATTGTGCTGTTCAGGGTTTCCAAGTAGAAGGAGAGGGAAACATTTATCTGGCTGATGACAATACGGGTACTGATCCAGCACAGAATTATGTCCGTTTTGTGTCCCCAGAAAGTGGTGATTTCACGTTGATGTCTTCATCTGCATGTATCAACGCCGGAACTCCAAACACAAACGGCTTAGACTTGCTCTCAACTGACATGCAGGGCTTTCCTCGAATTATGGATAATCGTATTGACATAGGCCCTTATGAGTTTTTCCCTGTTCCTGTTTTTGACCTATCAGACACGATCTGCAGTACTGATCATTATAATTTCTTCGGTGATAGTATTATATCTTCTGGCGTTTATGTCCATCACTCTAATATAATTCCTTCTTTGGACACTATATTCAGATTAAACTTAACAGTGCAAATCGCTTACATAATAGACACAATCATATCATTGTCAAATGTACAATCTTCAAGTCAAAATGGGACCAACATAGATCATGCAGGCGAGTATGTTTTTAATTTATCAGCATCAAATGGTTGTGATAGTATTATTCATTTACGCGTATATGATGACATTGTCTCAATTTGTGAAAACAGTTTGCCATATTCATACGAAGACACTGTTTTTGAATTAGGCACTATAACTGGCAACTATGTCTTCCATACTAACAATAATGATTTAAAGTCTATTTATTTGGAAATATCACCTGTTAGTTTTTCTTATGATACTATTGATTTATGCGACGACGATTTTGAGGATGTTGTAGAAGAAGACACCGTGTTTTTACAGAGCAGTTGTGGGTGCGACAGTCTTTTATATTTACATATTAGAAAACACCGTTCATACCACATTATCACGTATGATACTACAGTTCAAGGATTTTGGTATTCCTTTAGAGGCCAAAATTATGGACCTGGTCACACTCAAGAATCAACCTCATATTTAGTATCATACACAACAGTTGCCGGCTGTGATAGTATATATATCATTGATTTAACGGTTGTCAGAAATCGTCCAAAATACTATGTAAAGGTTAATGGAACAGGCGATGGCAGTTCTTGGGAGAACGCCATGGGTGACCTTCAGGCCGCCATGGATTCTGCTGCGTTGGTGCAGGGAGATGTTTGGGTGGCACAAGGCACTTATTATGGCGATGGTGTTTCTGAAAACGCCTTTGTCATACCTGATGGTGTGCATGTCTATGGTGGATTCGCGGGCAATGAACCTGCGAATTACGACCTGACGTTACGAGATTTTGCGACTCACCCGACAATCCTCGACGGACAACACATGCAACGTACCGTATATCACGATTGGACATGGAATCTCAGTCCTGTTTTAGATGGCTTTACCATACGGAACGGACACAGCAGTTATGGAGGAAATGTATATGGAGGAGAACCGAAGCTTCAAATGTGTAATTGTACCGTTCAAGGCGGTGTTTCTGATGGAGAAGGAGGCGGGCTTTGTAACGCCTCAATCAGAAATTCGGTGATTATTAACAATACATCTTCTTATTGGGGGTCAGCCATGCGGGAGTGCGAGGCCTACAACTGTCTCATCACTGGCAATAACGCTACTGAATACGGTTATACCGCCCAATGGTGTACATTAACAAACTGTATTGTTTGGAATAACATTGGGTATCCAGATTATGATAATTCTATCACGTATTCTGCCGTGGAAAGACAAGAAGTGTGGGGAGAGGGCAACATCATGCTTGCATACGAGAACGATGGTTCCTCACCAGATTCGAACTATGTCCGTTTTATGGATCCCGAAAATGGTAACTTCCGTTTGTCCTACGGATCCGCTTGCATCAATGCGGGTACTCCAGACATCAGCGAATTGGAGCTTCCTTCTGTAGATTTACAAGGATTGCCGCGAGTGTTGGATGGCCGCATTGATATGGGTGCGTATGAGTACTATCCTGTGCCAATAGTGGAGACGTACGACACCGCCTGCGAAGGCAATGGCTTTGCATTCTTTGACTCGATTTGCACGGCTACTGGGAATTATGTCCACCACACCAATGTTCTAGATGTCACCTTGGACACGCTATATGTGTTGCATCTGACAGTAAACCAGTCTTCTTTCGGTGACACCACCGCCGTAGCCTGCGAGAGCTACATGTGGAACAGCACCACCTACGCCCAATCGGGAGACTACACCCAGACGTTCTCCGCCGCGAATGGCTGTGACTCTGTCGTGACATTGCATCTGACAATAACGAACACAGATCACACAGATTTCACAGACGAGGCGTGCGATAGCTATTCGTGGAACGGCGAAACCTACACCCAATCTGGCGACTACACGCAGTCCTTCACAAACTCGGTGGGCTGCGACTCTGTGGTGACCCTGCATCTGACTATAACGAACACGGATCACACAGATTTCACTGATGAGGCGTGCGATAGTTATACGTGGAATGGCGAAACCTTCACTCAATCTGGCACCTATTCGCAAACCTTCACGAACTCGTCCGGCTGCGATTCTGTTGTCACTCTCCACCTCACCGTCAACTACGGCACCCACAATGTCGTGACCGAAACCGCTTGCGAGAGCTTCACATGGCATGGTACCGAATACACCGCCTCGGGCACTTACACCTACGAGTACACCAATGCGAGCGGTTGCGCGAGTGTCGACACATTACACTTGACTATAAATTTCGCACAATCCGCACAATTCGCCGTCACCACCACCGACAGCTGCTACACTTGGAACGCCGAGACCTACTGCGAGTCCGGCGACTACACACAGACCCTCACCGCCACCAACGGCTGCGACTCCACCGTCACCCTGCATCTGACCGTCTCCGTCGGCATCGACGACCACAACGATTTCGCCTTCAAACTCTACCCCAACCCAACGAACGGCGTGGTCAATGTACAATGTACAATGCACAATGTACAGGCGGGGGCGATGGAATTCCACGTGTTTGATGCGTACGGAAAATTGGTGGACGTTGTGGAAATGAACACGCACGGTTCGTCCGCACAGACCGCGCAAATCGACCTGTCCGGATTTGCCGCTGGGGTCTATTTCGTGAAGGCCGTGGCGGACGGAAATGTCGTGGCGGTAAAAAAGGTGGTGAAACAATAACGGAATACCCTCGGTGTAGAGACGCAAAACTTTGCGTCTCTACAAAATGCGCGACACCAAAATTTTGAGAATTTTGTGTTTTTTCAGAAAAAATATGTATTTTTGCATTCTGTTTCGCAAACATAATGTTTATAGAGCATAATAAATAAGAATATGAAATTCGTTGACAGAGAGAAGGAAATCGCACGTCTTCAACAGTTGTTGAGGTCTGATTCGCCATCGTTCGTCATTATCCGTGGACGGCGCAGGATTGGCAAATCAACGCTAATCGGAAAGGTGCTTACAGAGAAAGACATCTACTATGAGGCCGACAGGACTGACCCGATAAACCAGATGGCCGGGCTTTCCAGCATGGTGGCCCATGTCTTTCCGGGCTTTGACGATGCCGTGTATAAGGACTGGCGTGCACTTCTCGTTGCCATTAATCATCGCGTGACAGAAAAGATAACCCTCTGCCTGGATGAGTTCCCCTACCTCGCAGAAGGCACCCCCTCGCTTCCTTCTGTCATTCAAGGCTTACTGGATTCGAAGACCGACAAACTGAAGTACAATTTGATCCTGTGCGGCTCGTCACAGCAGATGATGTATAACCTCACCCACGATGAGTGTTCGCCGCTATACGGAAGAACGGATACTGACTTTGGCATGAGGGCAATCGCTGTCAACTATCTGCAAGAGGCACTGGAATTGGACGCTCAGGCATGCATAGAGCATTATTCCGTATGGGGAGGAGTGCCTCGCTATTGGAAGCTGGCAGAGTCATCCGCTACGCTTAGGGATGCTATTTGGACGCATGTCCTTTCGGATATGGGAGCCTTGTATGAGGAACCCCAACGCCTTTTCCGTGACGACATGAAGGATATCGTCAAAACATCGACCATTATGTCGGTCGTGGGAAGCGGAGTCAACCGTCTCTCTGAGATTGCCTCGCGACTAGGTGAGCCGGCAACGAATCTTTCCAGACCTTTGGCAAAACTAATCGATTTGGGTTACCTTGAAAAAGAGGTCCCCTTTGGCGAATCAGCGAAGTCGTCAAAGAAAAGCCTTTACAGGATTGCCGACCCATTCCTGCACTTTTACAACAAGTTTGTGGTGCCTAACAAGTCGTTTATCGAGCTGAGGCGTAATGTGCCTGTAGCTGCAGCTTTCGAGAGGGATTTTCCCGGCCACGTGGGTTACTGGTGGGAGCACATCTGCCGTGATGCCGTCAGCGGAAACGAGATAGATGGCGTTGCCTACGGGATGTGTCGCCGTTGGTGGGGAAAGATTACCGTAATGAATGAGGAAGGCAAGCCCGAGAGCAAAGACATTGAGCTGGATATGGTGACGGAATCGCTTGACCACTCCACGATTCTGATAGGTGAGTGCAAATGGACGACGGGCGAGAACGGCCGGCTTCTAACAAACGGTATTGGTAAGATAGTGCCCTTCCTGCCTTTCGCAGAGGGAAAGAAAGTCATTGTTAAACTGTTTACCAAGGTGCGTCCTGAGGAAGACCAAGGCAATTCCTTATTGCCAGAGGATGTTCTGCGGTTACTCAATCCATACGACTGATTTGGGTTGACAAGGAAGGAAGAAATCAGGAAGGTTGTCAAAACCTCACCGACACCTTCGCGGCGAACGTGTGGCCGGGCTTCCGGTAGGCGTTGCGGCAACGGAGCGTGTAATCGAGATGGACGCGCACGTGCTCCTCGGGCCACCATTCAAGGTCGAAGGAGAAATAATTGTTGACGGAGAAGGGGTCTTGTTCGTCGCGGACGTAGTAGTCGTAGCGGAAAAGCGGACGGATGCGTTGCTGTACCTTGCTCTTGCCGCCCCAGCCCATGTAGAACCAGTAGCCGACAAAGGCGTAAAGGCCCTTCGTCTTCACCAAATAGACCGAATCCACAGTAAACGGGTCATCCTCGGCAATGCCAGTGGTGCCCTGCAGGTACTCCGAGCGAGCGGTCCAATGCTTGCCTAAGTACTCCGCACCCGCCGACCAGCGGTTGCGCGGCGCGTTACGATCCTTGTACAGCGGATAGTTGCCGAGATAGACCGACCCCGACAACCGGAAGTTCTTCACGAAGGGGTAGAAGTCCAACCGCGCCGAGAAATCCTTGCTCAGGTTGTCCTTCTTGATGTTGATACCCGCGCCGCCGAAGATACCGGCGTAGTAGTTCAGGATAGGGATGCGCTCGCCGTTTTTCTCAAAGTCCACCAGCGTGCCCGACAGCATCGCACCGATTTCCAACCCGTTGGCGTATTCGGGGATGCCGGAAATATCGTTGAAGCCCGCCAACGCCGCCACCGACTGCGATAGTTCCACGAATTCCAGGTCCAAGGGCGACAGGAAGTTGTCCATCGTGTAAGGGGTCTTGATCTGCCCAATCCACAGATGGGCGTACTTGCAGAATTTCACGCGCAGCCACGCATCGAGCAGACGAGGCGTGAAAGCCATGTCGGCCTGCAAGCGGAAGTCGAGCATCGGGTGGAATTTGCCGGCGAACTCAAAACGGGCGCGCCGCAACATCATCACACTGTTCTTCGTCATCGTGCCGTCGTTTTCAGGCTGAAGGGTGTAGTCGTACTGCGCATCGACAAAGCCGTGGATCTGCAGGTAGTCGCTAAGCTTCCAGTCCCGCACACGCTTGGGCTTGGTCGGAACAGTATCGGTCTGCGCGGCTGACAGCGTGTCGGTCTGCGCAAAAGCCGGCAACGAGAGGGTAAAAAGGAAAAATACGACGAGAAAGAACGCGCCGCGGAAAAGACGGAAATCACAAACACTTCTCATAATCAGGGTGATTTGTTTCTTCTTGATGACGAAGAATTGATTTGCAAAGATAACAATTTTCCGTTTTTTTGTACCTTTGCACCGCCAAAAAAGCGTGTCATAGACAATGAAGAAAAGACTCATAACCCTTGTATTCACGGCGTTTTCGCTCCTTCCGGGCATTTTCGCGCAGACCGCCGTGAACATCGGAACCGTGCCATCGGTGACCGGTTGCGGCTTCATTGTCTATGACGACGGCGGCGCCACTGGCACCTACGGTCCCTCGCACAACTACACCCTGACCCTTTATCCGACCGCCGGACAGGGCCGCGTGACTCTTCTGGTTGTTAGCCTCGACATTCACGCGTACGACACCCTGTTTGTTTATGACGGCACTTCGGCCACCGGCACGCCCATGGCCATGCTCAACAACAGCACCTTCAACATCGCGCTGAACACGCTGACGCTCATGGCCTCGCAGAGCAACGCCACAGGTGCACTGACGCTGCGGTTCAAAAGTTCGTATTTCACCACTTCGTTCGGCAACAACCACGGCGAGGGCTTCGAGCTACAGACCTCATGCATACCCGCTTGCCAGCCGTTCCAGCTCCGGTTGGACACCGCCCGCTGCTCACACCTGCCCACCATAAATCCCGCCGACGGCTACCCCTACCTCGACCTCTGTCCCGGCACGGAAGTGCATCTCGCGGTGAAGGGAATTTACAGCGGAAGCACATACAATCAGAGCAACCTCACGAGCCATTTCAACTGGAACCTGGCGACCGCCAACACGAGCGGCGCCGGTCTCGACTCGGTGACGCACACTTTCCCGGCGGGCGCTGGCGGCGAAGTCTCGGTCACCGCCACCGACACGTTAGGATGCCCTGCGCAGCAGGCCGTCAACTTCCGCGTGCGCGTCTCCGGCAATCCTATTGCCACCCTCAACCCTCCGCCTCTCTGCGAAGGAGAGACCCTCACCCCGACCGTCGGGATCTCACTCAACAGCACGGTCGTCATCGACCCCGTGGAATACACCCAACCCGCGTCGCTCTCCGTCCATGACACCATCTTCCTGCCCGACGGCGAGAGCTGCCCGCCTTACGGGCTCTACTACCGGTCCAACGTCACCTTCACCGAATTCGCCCCCGGCGCGACGCTCACCTCCGCCAACGACATCCTCTACGTACGCCTCAAGATGGAACATTCTGCCATTGAGGACATTAAAATCCAAATCTTCTGTCCGAACGGCAACTCCGCCACCATTCTCCCCCACCCCAACTTCGAATCCACCTACGACGAGACGACGATTCCCTACACACCACTCTATTTCCGCGTGAACCTCGGTAGCGCCTACCGTCCCGACGGAGGAGGCTGTTCCGCCGCTCTCAACCCCATCGGCGAGCCCTGGAACTACGTCTGGTCGAACAACACCACCCTGGGCTACCAATATGCCTCCGACAACGGGAACCTGTTCAGCTCCAGCAACTTCAGCGGGCACTACAACCCCCATTGGGACACCCAGCTGTCGCCTTTTTTCGACACCTCGCACTCCTACAGCGTCGATTCCACCGACGTGGTCCAGATGACGCAGGTCTATCACCCTTACGAGAATTTCAGCTCGTTGGTCGGCTGCCCGCTCAACGGCAACTGGTACATCCAGGTGCAGGACATGCTGCAGTACGACAATGGCTACATTGTGGAATGGGAGCTTGCGCTGAACCCGCAGCTGATGCCCTCGGTCTGGGGTTATGACCTTGACGTGGACACGTTCTATTTCAGCGGCGACGGCGTGGTTGGCGGCCACGACATCGTTCCGGAGAGCTCCGGCACGCACAACGTCGCCTTCACCCTCATCGACGACTTCGGATGCCAATATGACACCACCGTCCCCATCACGGTGTACCCGATGCCGGAAGTGTTGCTCGGGGAGGACATCTATGTATGCCCCGGGACGAACGTCTACCTCCACCCCACTCCCGCCAACAGCACCTACCAATACACCTGGAACACCGGTTCCACCGCCTCGGGATTCTACACCTCGGAACCGGGAACCTATTCGGTCACAGCCAGTTCCGGCAACTCCCTCTGTACAAGCAGCGACACCGTCGAACTCCACAACTTTGTCCTTGCGGACACCACCGTCTTGCGAGACACCCTCTGCCAAGGCTACGCCTACAACGAAAACGGTTTCTCGATGAGCGCGGAATTCCTGAGCCAGATGTTCGACATACACCCAAGCTGGCCTCAGAGCTGGTTCACCAGCGTACAGACGACCGAAGACCAACACGGCTGCGACAGTGCCATCGTCTTATATCTGGTCGTCAATCGCCACTGGCAGACGGAACAGGCAGTTTTCGCCTGCGAACAATACATCTGGGAGGGGGACACGTTGACCGAAAGCGGAAACTACGTCAAGGATTATGTATCCCAACACGACTGCGACAGCACCGTGACGCTGCATCTTGACATCGGCCATCCGGAGGAAGAGGAGTTCTGGATAACTTCCTGCGGTCCCTACGTATGGAACGGCGAAACATTCCCTGAATCAGGGGATTACTTGCGGTATTTCACCTCCATCCACAACTGCGACAGCGCGGTGACGATACACCTGACCGTGGTGGACACGTTTCTCCGCACCAGCAACTCCAACCCGGAGTTCTGCGACCTGCACGAGACCGTACTGGGCGTGGAAGGCAGTTTCGACAACTTCGTGTGGAGCAACGGCGAAACCGCCCCGTCCATCACGGTGACGGAAAGCGGCCTCTACTCCGTGACCGCCTCCAACTACGCCTGCGAACGCACGGAGGCCTTCGCGGTACCCTTCTGCCCGCTCAACATCCTGCTGCCCAACGCGATAACACCGAGCCGAAGCGACGGCCTGAACGACGCGCTCTTCCTCTCCGAATACGCCAAGAACGAAATCGACGACTTCAGCATCGCCATCTTCAACCGCTGGGGCGAGCAGGTGTTCTACTCCGAAGACAAGAATTTCCGCTGGGACGGCCGCAAGGACGGCAAACTGATGGTCAACGTGGTCTACAATTACCTCATCCGCTGCACAGACCGCAACGGGAAACCGTACGTTTACACAGGGCGTATCACCGTGCTGTAGAGACGCAAAATTTCGACCTGTACGGTTGAAATCGATAGTTTGAAACAGGCTGTTTTATGAAGGTTTGCTGTTAAACGGAGGAGATTCCGCCACCTCCTACCGTCGGCGGCGGAATGGTGTCCGGTTCAGTGCGAGAGAAGGGGAAAAAGAAGGGCGGCGGGTATGGAGGTGTCTGCGTCCTCGCAAACACAAAGTCACGTGATACAGATTGCCCCGTATTTCTTGTTCCGCCGCCCTTCTTTTTCCCCTTTGTGACCCGTGCACATGCACCATTCCGCAAGGCACAAAGTGCCGAAGCGGAATCTCTACCGTTTTTTTTAACCGTACAGGTCGCAAAATTTTGCGTCTCTACAATATTCCATAACGCTTGTTTTTTTGGGGCAGCGGAAAATGTCCGTGGGAGGCCTAACCAAATATCGTAGCTATTCGGTACATGAAGAAAGGTCTGTCGGAGACCCCGTGGAGCATGGAGCGGAATGCCTTGATTTTGG
>JAFPVR010000079.1 GCA_017395245.1 Bacteroidales bacterium
ACGAGTTTTGCTACAAGTTCAACCGAATGTATTTCGGAGACAGGCTGTTTGACAGGTTAATGCTTGCCTCTATTTCATACAAGCCAACGTTCACCCACCGCAGGTATGGGGCTGGGGGTGAATGCGGATAATCATTATAAAATAAGTTCAAAAAAACAGTGCTTAGACACTAATTATGTTTCAACGTTTAAGTTCTGGGTTTATTGTGCGTCGTTTTCGTGTTCACGCACCAGTTTGTCGTCAATGAAAATACGTCCGCAGGCCTCGCACACGATGATTTTCTTGTGCAGGCAGATATCGAGTTGGCGTTGCGGAGGAATCTTGCTGAAGCAGCCGCCACAAGCATCGCGCTCAATCTTCACGATGGCCAGACCGTTATGGGCGTTCTTGCGGATGCGCTCGAAGGCGGTGAGCAGACGGTCGTCAACCTTGGCACGGAGTTCTTCGGCCTTGGCCATCAGTTCCTCCTCCTCCTTCTGCGTGTCGGCCACAATGACTTCCAGTTCGGCTTTCTTCTGTTCCAGCACCTCCTGGATTTCCTTCACACGCTCGTTGGTCTCGGTGATCTTGGCCTGTTTGTCGAGAATTTCGGCCTCGTGTTTCTCCTTATGTTTCTCCGCGATTTGGATCTGCATCTGTTGGAACTCGATCTCCTTGCTCAACGCCTCATACTCGCGGTTGTTGCGCACGGAATTCTGTTGTTCCTCATATTTCTTGATAGTCGCACGCGCCTCTTCGATATTGGTGTTCTCGGAAGCAATCTTGAGCTTCAGATTTTTGATATCCTCGGTGAATTTGGCGATACGGGTGTTCAGGCCCTCGCACTCATCCTCATTGTCGCGGATTTCCTCCGGCAACTCACCGCGAATCATCCGGATATCGTCAATCTTCGTGCAGATTTGCTGAAGATTGTACAAGGAGAGCAGTTTCTGTTCGATGGAGAGCTCTTCGGCTGTGGATTGGGTGGACTCATGCTTCTTGACTTCCACCACACCGTCGGAAGTTTTCTCCACGGTGACGTCATCATCCTCGATGATGGTCTCCACCACCGTTTTCTTGGCCGCTTTCTGTTTCGGTTTCGGGGCCTCTTCGGTCTCAATCGTCTCCGCCTTCTTCACTTCCACTTCTTCAACCACTTCGACGGGTTCCTTTTTCACCTCTTCCTTCACCTCTTCCACTTGGGGAACCTTCACCCGTTTCGGGGTGATTTTCTTCATTTTGGGAACGATTTTCTCAACTTTTACCTTTTTAGCGCCTTGTTCGACCTCTTCCTCGTTAACTTTTTTCTTGGCCATATTTAATTTATCTGTTTAACTATCAATACGTTAAAAATATTTGACTTCTACTTTTTCCATTTTAGAAATCAAAGTGGCAAATGTACTAAATTTTTCGTTGAGTAAGTCAAAAATAATATTTTTAATGAAAAATTCGCCTTCATAGTGCCCGACATCGACGATTAGCGTGCCAGAATGGGACTTGAAGAAGTCGTGGTACTTGATGTCGCCCGAGACGTAGGCATCGGCGCCGGAAGCAATGGCCAGGTCGATGAAACCCGCCCCACCGCCGCCACAGACGGCCACTTTGCGAACGAAACAGTCTTTCTGGCCGCTGTAACGCAAATGCTCGATCTTGAGCTTCTGTTTCAAGAACTCCATAAAGTCGTATCCAAACATGCCGCCGGGTAGCGTTCCGATGCGTCCGAGCCCGATGGTGCGACTCTCGTTCTCCAACGGCAGCAGGTCGAAAGCCGGTTCCTCGTAAGGATGATTCTCGTAAAGAGCCTGTACCACAGCACGTTGCTTGCCTGTCGGGTAGATCATCTCAATCCGCTCCTCCTGTACGTGTTCAAGCCTATGCCCAACTCCGATGAAGGGCTGCGATCCGTCAAGCGGTCGGAATTGGCCTTCGCCCGCCACGGTGTAAGCACAGCTGTCATAGCGTCCCTGCACACCGCAACCGGCCGCGAAGAGCGCGGACTTCAGCTGCTCGGCATGGTCGGCGGGCACGAAAACGACGAGCTTGCGGTAGAGACCCTTGTGCGGTGCCAGCACCTTGACATCTTGCAGCCCAAGCCGCTCCGCGAAAGCGTCGTTGCCGCCGCCCTCACCGCTGTCGATGTTCGTATGCATCGAATAGAGCACCATATTGTGCGCCAGCGCTTTGCAGATCATGCCGCCCACACGGTCACAGGGCTCAATCTTGCAGATACCGCGCTTTAGCATCAGCGGATGGTGCGAAATCACGAGGTTGCAGCCGTTGGCCCAAGCCTCATCAATGACCTGCTCCGACATCTCGAAGCAGACCATCGCGCCGGTAATCTCCTGCCGCACATCGCCGCACTGCACCCCGCAGTTGTCGAAATCCTCCTGCAGGTAGAGGGGGAATTTTTGTTCTAAATAGGTGGTTACGTCCTTGATTGTCATAAAGATTCAGGTTTCAAGATTCAAGATTCAGGTTTCAGGTTTCGAGATTCAGGTTTCAGGTACTTGAATCTTGAATCCTGAATCCTGAAACTATAAAAAGAGCGCCGTAATTCCGCGGCGCTCTTTTTATAAGAATTAATCCATTTCGGGAAAATCGGGGAGTTCGCGGCGCTCCTGGCGATGGCGATGGCCATCCTGCTGGTTGCTGTTGCCGTGACGGTTTTCACGACCTCCGCGCTCGCGGTTGCCACCGCCGCCACCTCTGTGCTCGCGGTCACGATCTCTGTCGCGGCCACGCTCACGGTCACGGTTGCGGTCGCCGCCACCGCGACGTTGCGGCTTCTCATCCTCGTAACCCTCGGGTTTCGGGAGCAGCGCACGGTGCGAGAGACGGTACTTGCCGGTCTTCTCGTCAATCTCGATGAGCTTCACCTTGATCTTGTCGCCCACGCTGAGCACCTCGTTCACATCTTCGATGCGACGGTAGGCAATCTCTGAGACGTGCAGCAAACCGTCGGTGTTGGGCAGGAATTCCACGAAGGCGCCGAAGTCGGTGATGGTCTTCACCGTGCCCTCGTAAATCTCACCCACCTCAGGCAGCGTGGTGATGAGCTTGATGCGAGCCATGGCGGCGTTGATGTCATCAACGTTGGCGGCTGCGATGTCGATAATGCCGAATTCGCCGACCTCCTCGATGTTGATGACCGTGTTGGTCTCACGCTGCATCTCTTGGATGACCTTGCCTCCGGGTCCAATGACCGCGCCGATGAAGTCGCGCGGAATTTGCATTTGGACGATGCGCGGCACGAACGGACGGTAGTCCTCTCTCGGAGCCGGCATGGCCTCTTTGATCTTACCCAAAATGAACATTCTGCCGCGATGCGCCTGGGCCAAAGCCTCGGCCATCACTTCGGAAGAAAGACCCTTGACCTTGATGTCCATTTGGCAGGCGGTGATACCGTCTTCGGTACCGCAGACCTTGAAGTCCATATCGCCAAGGTGGTCCTCATCGCCGAGGATGTCGGACAGGATGGCGTAACGGCCAGTGGCTTCGTCGGTAATCAAACCCATGGCAATACCGGAAACGGGCTTTTTCATCTTCACACCGCAGTCGAGCAGCGCGAGCGTGCCGGCGCAAACGGTTGCCATAGAGGAACTTCCGTTGGATTCGAGAATATCGGAAACCAAACGGACGGTATAGGGGAACGTCGGATCGTCGAACGGGATCATCGGCTTGAGGGCGCGCTTGGCCAGGTTGCCGTGACCAACCTCACGACGGGAAGTGCTGCCGATACGTTTCACCTCACCCACGCTGTAGGGCGGGAAGTTGTAGTGCAGCAGGAAACGGTTGGTGCCTTCCACCACGGCGCCGTCGATGATCTGCTCGTCGAGTTTGGTGCCGAGCGTGCAGGTGGTCAAAGACTGGGTCTCACCGCGGGTGAAGATGGCGGAACCGTGCGCGGACGGCAGATAGCCGGTCTCAATCCAGATGGGACGGATGTCCTCGGTGTGGCGACCGTCGAGACGGATGCGCTCGTCGAGGATCATGTTGCGCATGGCGTGCCAGAGAATATCGTCGTAGTAGCGTTTCACCATGACGGCCTTCTCATCGCGCTCCTCCTCGGGAATGGTCTCGATGAAGTCGGCGAGAATCTGGTCGAAATCGGCGTTGCGCTCCTGTTTGCCCTTGAAAGACTTGGCGACGGCATACACTTTGTCGTAAAGCTCCGTGTTCATGCGCTCGCGGATAGCCTCGTCGTCGGTCTCGTGGCAATATTCGCGTTTCGGGTTGGCGGCGGGCACCTGTGCGGCGAGGTCCAACTGGGCCTGGCATTGCACCTTGATGGCCTCCTTGGCGAAGTTCAAAGCCTCCACCATGTCGTCCTCGGAAATCTCCTTCATTTCGCCTTCCACCATCATGATGTTGTCCATAGAGGCGGCCACGATCATGTCGATGTCGGAACGCTCCATGTCTTCCACGGTGGGGTTGACGACCAGTTTGCCGTCCACGCGACCCACGCGCACCTCGGAAATCGGGCACTCGAAGGGGATGTTGGAGACGGCGATAGCGGAAGAAGCGGCCAGACAGGCAAGGCAGTCGGGCAGGAAGTTTTTGTCGCCGGAAATCAGCGTCACAACCACCTGGGTCTCAGCATGGAAGTTCTTGGGGAAGAGGGGACGGATAGCGCGGTCGACCAGACGGGCGATGAGAATCTCATACTCCGAAGGACGGGCCTCGCGTTTGAAGAAACCGCCGGGGAAACGACCCACGGCGCCGTATTTCTCTTGGTATTCAACCTGCAGGGGCATGAAATCGGTGCCTTCCACAGCCTCTTTTTTGCAACAAACCGTTGCGAGAATCATGGTGTTGCCCATGGTGACGACAGCGGCACCGTCGGCCTGCTTCGCCAGCTTGCCGGTTTCGATCGTAACCATGCGACCGTCACCGATATCGAAAGTTGTTCTAACTCCTAAATTCATAATTCTTTGGTTTTTAATAAGTGGATACGAGTATTGGAGAATAACAAATATTCAAAAAGGCAATTTTGAGGAAAATTGCCTTTTTGGGTATCCTGATAATCTGAAACAATACTATTTTCTCAAGCCTAACTCCTTAATAAGGGCTCTGTAGCGCTCAATATCTTGCTGTTTGAGGTATTCCAGCATTTTTTTGCGCTTGCCGACCAGCGTGATAAGGGCGCGCTTGGTGACGCGGTCGCCACGGTTTTGCTTCACGTGCTCGGTCAGATGTTTGATGCGGTGCGTGAAAAGGGCAACCTGAGCCTCGGGGGAACCGGTGTCATGCTCGTTCTTGCCGTATTTCGCGAAAATCTCTTTCTTAACGTCGTTTGTCAAATACATAACTTCTTAACTGCTTTTATTTTACTTATTTTACCTTATATTTTTCGGGCGGCAAAAATACACTTTTTTCCATTACTCTCGCCGCCCTATCCAAATAATTTGATTTTTCCTCCAAAAGCGCGATTTTCTGCGAAAGGGTGTCATTTTTTTAACTATTAATTGTTAAGAGACTTTTGATAAAAAGGCTTTTCAGTCCATCCAACCCCCTGAAATTAAAACGAATACGAAAAAAGTTTAAAACACCCTTGACAAAGGCTTTCCCATGTTGTATCTTTGCCCCTGAAAAATTTAGTGAAAAGTGAACGGTGATATGTATTCATGAATATGTATTCCAAGAGGGCTGTAAGCCCGAAACGTGTTAACCCAGGGTGAACGCAGTGAGCCCTGGGGTTCCAAAAGGGCTGTAAGCCCGACCTATGCCAACCCAGGGTGAACGCAGTGAGCCCTGGGACACCCCAAAAAAGTCAAACTATGAAAAAGAATGTTACCAACAACCTCAGCAGGCTTCTCGATTCCATGAAGCACCCCGTCAAGAACGCCGCACAAACCCCCTCAAACGCCGTCCGGTCATGCAAGCAGTAGACATCAACCTGAAGTATGTGGTGAATCCGGCCTACAAGTTCAAGGAGGACTACCTGAACGTCATCATCACGAACAACAACCCAGGCCGCTACGACGCCGGCCGCCACCGGGACGACATCACAAGCTCGTTCGCATGGCGCACGCACCCCGACCTGGCGTACCTGTTCAGCTATTTTGACGGCTCTCACTCGTTGGACGAGACGGCAGCGCTGTTCGCGGAGCGCGAGGGTGTGGAGAAAGAGCGTTTCTTGGAATCCGTGTACCCGTGCATCGGCAACAGTGACCCCATCCTGATCCCGGCCGACGACCGGCACTGGGTATCAATCCCCAAGAACTTCCTGATCCCCAACCCCGGCGACCTCGTGCGCGACAACCTCCTCCAGGGCATCAACCTCCCTTTCATTCGGGAAAACTTCGACCTCGCGGAAGTGCGGCTGCGTGTGCCCAACAGCATGACGCTGATGCTCAACACCGACTGCACGGCCGACTGCGTCTATTGCTACGCCGACCGACCACAGATTCCGCAACCCTTGCCGTTCAAGCGCATACAGGAACTGCTCAGGCAAGCCTACGACTTGGGGATGCCCGACGTGGATGTGGACGGCGGGGAGTTCTTCCTCTACAAAGACTGGCGACGACTGCTCGAAACGATGCGCCAATACGACTACGTGCCCAACATCTCCACCAAACACCCGCTCACAGAAGAGATAGTGGACGACCTGAAAAGGCTTGGCGTTCACCATCTCCAACTCTCCATCGACAGCGTGGACAATGCGGAGATACGGCAAATGCTCCAAGTAGACGACGCTTACCTCGGGAAAGTGCTGCATGGTCTGCGGCTGCTGGACGAGGCCGGTTTTGAAATCACCATCAAGCCCGTCATCACCCGTTACAACGACTCCGAAAAGTCGCTGAACGCCACGATTGACGTGCTGACCGCCTTTGAAAACGTCAAGTGGATCGATTTCACGCCGGCCAACTTCAGCCAATTCAGACCGCCATCCTACTACAGCACCCGGGCGCAGTTGGACCGGCTGAAGACCGTTGTGGAGCAGCGGAACAAAGCGTGCAAGGCCGTACTGTCCTTTGCCGGATACGAGGAGCCGACGAGTATCGAGCAACGGCAGGCGAACTGGGAGCGACGTCCGATGTGCACGGGCAATGTCCAGGGCTTTTTCGTCCTCCCCGACGGCAAGGTCACCCTCTGCGAGCAGCTGTACTGGCACCCCTTCTTCATCCTTGGAAACCTCACCCGACAGTCCATCATGGAAATGTGGAACTCGGAGAAAGCACTGTCACTATGGAACATCTCGCGCGGCGAGGTGCGGGGCGCGAGCCCATGCCGGCTGTGCTTCCACTTCGAGGATTGCCGACGCGGGTTAGGCAATTGCTGGCGCCGGGCCGTCGCCGCCTACGGCCCCGAAAACTACGACTTTCCCTCGCCCGACTGCCCGAAAGCGCCGCCGGTTGCCAAGGACTTCCATATTCCATAATGTCTTTCTGATGTCTGTCTGCAGAGACGTGCATGGTGGGTCACCGCACCTGCTTTCCATCGTTCTACCCATAGTGCAGGCATACTGTACGCATAGTGCAGGCAAACTCAGAGACATGGGTAGACTATGCCTGCACAGTGCCAGATGTTTTTTTTCAACTTTCTTTTTTGCGTTGTAAGTATCTGATAGACAGATAGAAAGTTGAAAGAAAGAATTTTCAACTTTCTTTCTTGCTTTCTCTGTGCACGAGGTTGTATCTTTGCCGTCGAAATCCTTCCGGAAGGTTTCAGCGTTCTTTGACATATTGGAAGATTAAATTTGAGACTTAAGACTATTTTGCGATATCAGTGCCATCAGTTTGTCGAACCAGCTAGCTATGGGGGCGGGGCTGCTGAGCAGTCCGCCGTTGAATTGGAGGTTGAGCATGGAGAAACGGATGCGGTGGAGCGGCTCGTATTTTTTGTTGTAAACCGAGAGACTGCTGCCGCTGATGTTGTCCTCGGCTTTTACCTCGATGGGGATGATTTCATCGTTCCACTGGATGACAAACTCTATTTCGGCCGTGCCTGGTGACGTCCAATAATACACTTTCTTGTCGTCAAGGAAAGGCATGATGGACTGCAGGACGGCGTTTTCGGCCATCGCGCCCTTAAACTCGGTGTAGTTGGCGATGGGGTCGGTGACTACCGAAGCGGGCAGATGCGCCAAGCGACGGAGCAAGCCGCAGTCGCAAGCGTAAACCTTAAAGGCATCCCTGTCCTCGTAGGCCGACAGCGGCATGCCCGGTTTGCTGATGTTGAAGACCTGATAAATCATCCCGGCATCGCCAAGCCATAAAAGCGCATCTTCATAATCCTTGGAGCGGGCTCCGGGTTTGATCACTTTCCACACGAACTTGCGGTTTTCTTTCGACAGCTGAGCAGGCAGGGAGTGCCAGACAGCGTGTATGCGCGGAATCTCGCGCGGCTCGGCGTATTTGGCAAAATCCAGCTCATAGAGGTCGAGAATGTCTTGCAAAACGGATTCAACTGCGCCGATTCCTTGATTGTCGAGCAAGGCCACCACGGCCTCGGGCATACCGCCAGACACCTGATAGCGACGGTATTCGGTGCGCAGTTTGTTCATGATTATTTCGGGCAGATGGCGGATTTCATCCAGAGATTCCAGAAACTCGTTGGTGCGGGCATCGCTTGCGCGGAGAAATTCCTTGAAAGTGACAGGAAACATATTGACGATATTGACCTTTCCTACAGGTACGGTCATCTTGCGTTTCTTGACCGCCACGCCCAGTAGGGAGCCGGCGGCGATGATATGATACTGCGGGGCTTCGTCGCAAAAGTATTTCAGGCTGTTGAGGGCCTCCTCGCATTCTTGAATCTCGTCGAAAATCATCAGGGTTTCGCCGGCGATGATGGGCTGATTGCAGTACAGCGTAAGCTCCTTGACCAAGCGCGAGGGATCTTTTGTGGCTTGAAAAACGGATTTCACTTCGGGCTGGCGGTCGAAATCGAACTTGACACAATAGTTGAAACACTCTTTGCCGAATGCTTCCATCGCCCAGGTTTTGCCAATCTGACGTGCGCCTTTCAACAGGATGGGTTTCCTTTTTGGAGCGTCTTTCCACGCCTTGAACTTGTTGATAATGTCTCTCTCTATAATCATAATATCACTACAAAGTTTGGTTTTGTGTATGACTTCTACATTTTTTCTAACTTTCGGATGCAAAAATAGTAAAAATATCAATTGTTGTCACCCTTTCTTTTTTTTCATTGTTGTCAGATTCCAGGTGTAATGAATCAAGGCAACGGCAAGGAGGTGGAGGCCTCCGTCGGGCAGATACGTTCCGAGATGAACAAGCTCGTGAACGAGCAGAACCGCATGGTCATCGGCTCGGACGAGTACATTTCCCATCGTGTGTTTCATCCCCTCCAAATCCCCCAGTATTAGGGCAAACTCTTGGCAGAATCCCCACCAGTAGGGCGATTGTGGAATTCGTGATGAACTCATCTTTAAATATCACATAAGTTGCTGACACACAGAAGTGTTCGTGCGTGATGGGTTCGTGATACTCATCAAATAACCCTACAGCATTTCCCATGTTGTATCTTTGCCGTCGAAATCCTTCCGGAAGGTTTCAGCGTTCTTTGACATATTGGAAGATTAAATTTGAGACTTAAGACTTGAGACTTAAGACTATTTTGCGACATCAGGACTTGAACCTTAAACTTTAAAACCTTTAAAACCCTAAAACTATGGCAAGAATCCTACAAGTCGGCATTGGCCGCAACTGTTCCGGTACCATCGATGGTATCACCTACTACACCCGCAACGGCGTCACCTTCGCCCGTGCGGCTCCTAAGATGCCCAAACGCGCCTACAGGACCCCGGCGGCCCTGAAGCGCCAGGCGCTTTTCAAATTCATCCAGATGCACATCAAGTGCCATCTTGGCGTCATCCGCCGGACGTTCGCCCCTTTGGGCAACGTCTGCCCCAGCAACCGCTACTACTCCGTCAACAACAAGAACTTGCGAATGGCGCTCGATGCCCTGGCCGACCGCGAGGTGGCCGGCGAGATGGTGACGGCCGCCGATGTGGAGGCCGCCATCTGCGCATACGCCACGGAAAATCCTACCTCCATCCGCATCGCCTCCATGCCCGGGTACGGGGAAGTTTTCCTCACCGGCGACTGGCCCGACACCATCACGCTCTGCACAGAGGACGGCGGCAACCCCGTGACGGTCATCGTCTCCGGGACGGCCACAACCCCATAACGTCTGTCCCGAACATCCTCTCAAGGGCAACCGCACCAAAGTGGTGGACTAACGGAAAGGAGTTGATCACCGTCGGAATCGCGAAAAAAAATCGCGATTCTGACGGTGATCTCTTTCGGATGCGGAAATTTTCGTACTTTTGCAGCGGCAAGTCTAAGGTTTGCAAAATCAAAAAAAACAGCAAATAATGGCAACTATCATTGGCAGGAAACAAGAGCAAAAGGAACTCCGCCGCCTATATGAGTCGGACGAGGCGGAAATGGTGGTGGTATATGGCCGCCGTCGTGTGGGCAAGACATACTTGGTGAATCAAACGTTCGCAGAAGATGGTTTCGATTTCAAAGTGACAGGTTTATACAAGAAGCGTATGGCCGCCCAATTGGAGAACTTTACGTTGGCTCTCCGGGAATATGCGGGCGATGAGTCGCTTCCGATGGCCAAAAACTGGATGGAAGCCTTCGGACAACTGAAAGGGTTTCTAAAGACAACTCGTACAGGAGGCAAGCGTGTGCTGTTTTTTGACGAGCTGCCGTGGATGGACACCCGAGGCAGTATGTTCTTGAGTGCTTTTGAATGGTTTTGGAATGGATGGGGCAGCGCACAGCAAGACCTGATGCTCATTGTGTGCGGCAGTGCCACCAACTGGATTATCAACAAGCTGTTCAAACAGAAAGGTGGACTTTATAACAGAGCTGGCAGCAAGATGTTTCTCCGTCCATTTACCCTTTCCGAGACAGAACAGTATCTCTGCAAACAAGGCATTGAGATGGAACGGTATGACATCGCCCAAGTCTACATGATTATGGGAGGTATACCCTACTACCTCAAACAGCTGGAACCTGGTCGCACGTTGGCTGATAACATAGACAACTGCTTTTTCAAGAAAAACGGGAAACTCTGGGACGAGTTCGACAATCTGTATGAGACACTCTTCGACCAGTCGGAATACTACTTGCGTATTGTGGAGGCTCTGGCCGGAAAGAGAATCGGCTTGACCCGCGATGAAATACTGAAGCTAACGAAATTGCCGGACAACGGACTGACTTCCAATGCATTGAAAGACCTGGTAAAATGCGGATTCCTTCGGGTGTATCAGTACTATGGGCGAAAAAACAAGACGCAAACCTACCAATTGGCCGACTTCTACACCCTGTTTTATCTGCAATTCATCAAGGAAAACTATGGGCAAGATGAGCACTTTTGGACTCACATGCTCGACAATCCCAAGAAGAACAACTGGCTCGGCTACAGCTTTGAACAGCTGATAAAAGACCATATCGAACAGGTGAAACGTGCATTAGGTATCGGCTCTGTGTTGACCCGTCAGTCTACTTGGTTCGCGGAAAAGCGGGATTTGGACGATGATAATGCTGCTGGTGCACAAATAGACCTGCTCATCGACCGCAGGGACAAGGCCATCAATGTGTGCGAGGCGAAATTCTACAGTGGCGAATTCACCATTGACAAAGATTATTCGCTTAACCTGCGCAACAAGATTGCCACTTTCAGGTCTGTGACAAAGACACGCAAGGCCATTGTGCCGACCATGATCACGACCTTCGGCCTAAAGCACAATTCATACAGCGGCAACATTCAGCAAGAAGTTACGCTGGATGACCTGTTCGAGCGATAGAATGCGGTTGCCCCTAAACCTTAAACCCAAAAAAATTGTATCTTTGCGCCTCTAAATAATTATCATCATTATGGCAAACATCGAATTCAATAACAAGACCTACGAGATGGACGGCGACGGCTTCATGGTCCATCCCGAAGAGTGGAACAAAGAGTTGGCTGCGGAGATTGCCAAGGCCGACGGCATCGAGGAAATGACCGAAAATCACTGGAAGATTGTCGATTGCATCCGCGCCAACTACGAGGAGAAGGGCATCGCCCCGATGATCCGCACCATCTGCAAGACCGCCAATCTGAAACTGAAGGACATCTACGAGCTCTTCCCGCTGGGTCCCGCGAGAGGCGCCTGCCGCGTCGCCGGCCTCCCCAAACCCGAAGGTTGCGTATAATAGTTTCAAGATTCAAGTTTCAGGATTCAGGTTTCAGGATTCAGGTTTCAGGTTAATCACGCACTTGAAACCTGAATCTTGAATCCTGAATCCTGAAACTTGAAACTAAACATTGTCTAACAATTAAGTTCGCTTACTATGAATACTATGCAATATTTGGCGATAGCCGCAGCGGTTTATTGCCTGGTTAGTTTATTCGTGCATTTTGTGAGAATCGTGCGCCTCGGTGCGCCCAAGGACATGTCCGAGCCGAGCGGCAGCGTGAAAGAGGGTGTGGTCTATGCCAACACCCGCGCCATGATGCCCCAGGAGAAGGAGTCGGCGTACCTGCATCTGCCTTCCTACGCCACCGGCATGCTGTTCCACATCGGCCTCTTCTGCTGCCTGCTCTTCTTCGTGCTCTCCTTCTTCCCCTTCTTCAACAACTGGATTGGCGGCTGCAACTGGCATTATGTGCTGGCCATCCCAACGGCACTGGGAACCGTCTGCGGCATCATCTTATTCATCAGAAGACTGGTTTCCAAAGACTTGAAGATGTTCACCATGCCCGATGACTTCATCTCCTGCGGCTTAGTGACCCTCTTCCAGCTGACGACCACGCTCTTCCTATGCTGCTCGACCTGCTGCGGATCTGTTACCATATTATATTATATAAGCTGCATTCTGCTGTTCCTCTACATGCCCCTCGGCAAACTCCGCCATGCGGTCTATTATTTTGCGGCGCGGTATCATCTGGGGTTCTTCTACGGATGGCGGAATGTGTGGCCAAACAGGGAACATGAACAAAAATAACGGATTATGAAACTTGACTTTTTAGGCGCGACCGAAGAGGTCACTGGCAGCAAGTTCCTGCTGACGACCAAGGACGGCATCAAGATACTGTTAGACTGCGGCATGTATCAGGGCAAGGGTCTGGAGACCGACGCCATGAACCGCGATTTGGGCTTCGACCCGACCGAAATCGACATTGTGCTGCTCTCGCACGCGCATATCGACCACGCCGGACTTATACCATATATATATAAGTTGGGATTCCGCGGCAAGGTGTTCTGCACACCGGCCACCCGCGACCTCTGCGCCATCATGCTGGCCGACTCGGGCCGCATCCAGGAGGCCGATGCGCGGCAGTTCAACAAGAAGACCGAGCGCGTGGGCAAGACCCCCATCGAGCCCATCTACAACGAGAAGGACGCGGTGGAGTGCATGAGACAGTTCATCAGCATCCCGCGCGGGCTGCACTTCAACATCACCCCGACGGTGGCCATCGACTTCATCGACAGCGGCCACATGTTGGGCAGCAGCGCCATCTACATCACCTTCAAAGAGGGGCGGAAAAAACGGACGCTCTGCTACACCGGCGATGTGGGCCGCTACGACAAGCGCATCCTGCCCGACCCGCAGCCGTTCCCTTACGCCGACTACATCATCACCGAGTCCACCTACGGCGACCGGCTGCACTCCACGCTCGACGAGGCCGACAAAGAGCTGATGCTCGTGGTGCGCGACGCCTGTGCCAAGCGCAAGGGAAAACTGCTGATTCCCTCGTTCGCCATCGGCAGGACGCAGGAGATTGTCTACACGCTGCACCGGCTCGAACTCGCCGGCGACCTGCCCGACATCGACTGCTACGTCGACAGTCCGTTGGCCTGCTCCGCCACCAACATCTTCCGGCTGCACGACGACTGCTTCAACGAGGAGATGCGGGCGTTCATGGAGTCGACCCCCGACCCGTTCGGCTTCGACAACCTCACCTACGTGCGCACCATCGACGACTCCAAGGCCCTGAACGAGCACAACCGTCCCTGCATCATCATCTCCGCCTCCGGCATGATGGAGGCCGGGCGCATCAAACACCACCTGGCCAACAACATCGAGAATCCGAAGACGACCATCCTGTGCGTGGGCTACTGCGCCCCGACCACCTTGGGCGCGAAGATCATGCGCGGCGATGAGAAGGTCTCCATCTTCGGCAACGAGTACAAGGTCCGCGCCACCCTCGCCCGCATCGATGCCTTCTCCGGCCACGGCGACTACAGCGAACTCATCCGCTACCTCTCCTGCCAGAAGGGCAACAAGCGGCTGAAGAAGATTTTCGTCGTCCACGGCGAAAACGATGCCCGCCACGCGTACGCGAAACACCTGAAAGAGGCGGGGTTCAAACAGGCGTATGTGCCGAATTTCCGGGAATCGATTGAGTTAAGTTAAGTGTTATCATCCATAGTTAAAACGACTAAGGAAAATACCCCGAAATAACTATTATCTACAAACTATTAACTATTAACTTATGAAGAACATCCTGATCACCGGCGCCAACGGCCAGTTAGGCAATTGCTTGCGCGACCTTGCGGCAGACTATCAGAACGTATACCATTGTTATTATACAGATGTTGACACGTTAGACATCACCGACGCGGGGGCGATCGAGGCGTATGTCACCGAAAACTGCATTGACATTATTATCAACGCGGCGGCCTACACGGCGGTCGACAAGGCTGAGGACGACGGGGAAAACGCCTACCGCCTCAACTGCACGGCGGTGGGAAACTTGGCGGATGTGGCGAAAAAGCATGGGCTCACGCTGGTACACATCTCCACAGACTACGTGTTTTCCGGCGAGATGGCCACCCCTTACGTGGAAACGGACACGACCGCGCCAAAGTCCGTGTATGGCTCGACCAAATTAGCGGGCGAGCAGGCGATTGTGGAGAGCGGCTGCAAGGCGATTCTTATCCGTACGTCGTGGCTCTATTCCGAATATGGCAACAATTTCGTGAAGACGATGCTGCGGTTGGGGCGAGAACGGGAGGAGGTAAGCGTAGTATGCGACCAGATTGGCGGCCCGACCTACGCCGGCGATCTTGCCCGTGTCATTTTCCAGCTTTTGCAGGCTGCTTGTCCCGAAAATGGCACAGTGTTTTTCCACTTTGCCAACGAGGGAGTCTGCAGCTGGTTCGACCTTGCCAAAGGGGTGATGGAAATGGCCGGTTTAGGGTGCCGTGTGCGAGCCATCCAGACGTCGGAATACCCCGCAAAAGCGCGCCGTCCCGCCTTTTCCGTGTTCAATTTGGGCAAAGTGAAAGCGGCAACAGGAATGCAAATCCCTTATTGGAGGGATAGTTTATTGCTGGTAATCAATAAGTTGCAAGAAAAATAAAAAAAATTGCGCAAGGGTTTGCAGTATTAAAAAAAAGTGTATTTTTGCGCACCTTATTTCCCACAAAGGGAACGTTCTTTTTTTAGCAGAAAAAAAAGCCGTTGTAGCTCAGTGGTAGAGTACATCCTTGGTAAGGATGGGGTCATGAGTTCAACTCTCATCAACGGCTCTTTTTTTTTTGAAATAAGGAGACATAAGGAAAAAAATTAAAAACATAAATTTATAAAAAAATGGCAAAAGAAAAATTTGAACGTACTAAACCCCACGTGAACGTGGGTACCATCGGTCACATCGACCACGGTAAAACTACTCTTACCGCTGCCATCACCACCGTGTTGGCCGACCAGGGTCTCTCCGAACTCAGATCTTTCGATTCTATCGATAACGCCCCTGAGGAAAAAGAGCGTGGTATCACCATTAACACCGCTCACATTGAGTACCAAACCGCTAACCGTCACTACGCACACGTTGACTGTCCTGGTCACGCCGACTATGTGAAGAACATGGTAACGGGTGCTGCCCAGATGGATGGCGCTATCCTCGTTGTGGCTGCTACCGATGGTCCTATGCCTCAAACTCGTGAGCACATCCTGTTGGCAAAGCAGGTTGGCGTGCCGAGAATGGTTGTCTTCATGAACAAGGTTGACCTTGTTGATGACCCCGAGCTTCTCGACCTCGTTGAAATGGAAATCCGTGACCTTCTCACGTTCTACGGTTTCGACGGCGACAACACTCCCGTTATCCGTGGTTCCGCCCTCGGTGGCTTGAACCTCGAGCCGAAGTGGGTTGAGAAGATCGTTGAACTGATGGATGCCGTTGACACTTGGATTCCGCTGCCTCCTCGTGATGTTGATAAAGACTTCCTCATGCCTGTTGAGGACGTGTTCTCAATCACAGGTCGTGGTACCGTTGCTACCGGTCGTATCGAGACTGGTCGTGTAAAGGTTGGTGACGCTGTTGAGCTCCTCGGTCTTGGTGAAGACAAGAACTCTGTCGTAACAGGTGTTGAGATGTTCCGTAAGATCCT
>JAFPVR010000080.1 GCA_017395245.1 Bacteroidales bacterium
AACCTGAAACTTGAAACTTGAAACTTGAAACTTTGGGCTTGAGACTTAAGACTTGAGACTTGAGACTGGGTTGGTTAGGGGTGGGCTTTGGAGTTATTCAGTACAAGATTCCAACAAAAAAAACGGGTGCAAAAATAGTTTTTTTTTGTAATTTTGCGGTTTGTAAAATTCGGGGTAGAAGGCAGCGAAGAGTTTAGGCCCAAAAACGCTTCTATTCCGCTTGCTTACAATATTTTGTATTGAATAAAAAGATTTTGTATGGTACATCTTCTACTCCCATTTAAGGCAAGAAAGAATACACTGACATTATTTCGCGGTGTCATCCTGGCGGTTTTCATCAGCATGATGGCGGTCGCGACCGCTTTCGCGCAGGTCACCACCTCCTCGATTTCGGGACATGTCAGCGACGGCAAGGAGCCCATCGCCGAAGCCGTGGTGACCGTGGTGCATGAGCCCACCGGGCAGCACTATTACGTTTTCACCAGCCAGAACGGCTATTACGTGATCAACAACATTTTGGTCGGCGGCCCCTACACCGTGCGTGTCGAACGGCTGAACTACAAAAGCGCCGTCATCAACGAGGTGTTGGCCCCGTTGGCCGAGACCGTCGTGGTGGATGCGGTATTAGAGCGCACGACCGAGCGAATCGACGAAGTGTACATTCTCAGCGATGGGGAGTACTCTCCCATGAACGTCAACCGCTCGGGTGTGGGCATCTATCTCGGCAGCAGCAAGATAGACCTCACTCCTTCCGTATCCCGCAGCTTGTATGACATCCTGCGTTTCACCCCGCAGAGTGTGACCACAGAAGATGGCGCAGCCATCGGCGGTGCCAACTACCGCGGCTCCTACGTCACGGTCGACGGTGCCTCCTTCAACAACATCTTCGGCATCGGTTCCAGCCTGCCCGCCGGCGGCACCCCGATTTCCCTCGATGCCCTTGAGCAGGTCAACATCAACATCACCCCCTTCAACGTCCGTCACAGCAATTTCTTAGGCAGTGCCATCAACATGGTCACCAAACACGGCACCAACGAGTGGCACGGCTCCGTATATGACTACTTCACCAGCAGCAGTTTGCAGGGCCAGCGCGTGGGCACGAACAATTTGACCACCTCCCCCACCTTGGACAACACGTTAGGCTTCACCGTCGGCGGCCCCATCGTCAAGAACAAGCTCTTCTTCTTCTTGAACGGCGAGTTTTCCAGCGACCAAGAGCCCGGCTCCTCCGTCATGGCCCGCCAAGACACCAACCAGGCCTACGGCGGCAGCACCGGCTACAACCGCCCCACCTTGGAACAAATGGAAGCCATACAGAATTTCCTCAGCGAGCAGTACGACTACTCCCCCGGCCGCTTCCAGAACTACACCCGGCGCACCCCCGACTACAAGCTGTTCGCCCGCTTGGACTGGCGCATCAGCGACGAGCACCTGTTCTACATCCGACTCTCGCACACCTCCTTCATCACCTCCAAAACGCCTTCCGATGCCTTCTCGCCGTTAGGTGGTTCAAACATTTCCCTCATCTCCAACGGGGAGTTATATACGGTGAACCGCGACAACGCCGGCCGAAACTCCCAATATGCGTTGCCGTTCGAGTCGGCGCACTACTTCCAAAAAATGAACTTCACCTCCTTGGCGGCAGAGCTCAACAGCCACTTGCTGAACGGACGCGCAAACAATATCGCCCGTCTCACCTGGTCGCTGCAAAACGAGCCCCGTGCCTTCTCGGGTGATGTGTTCCCGACCGTCGACATTTTAGAGCCCTACACCGACGCTAACGGCGACACGCAGTTAGCCATGTTCACGACCTTCGGCCCCGACCCGTACACCTACGGCAACCGGCGCCTCGTGAACAGCATCACTGCCACGGATGAATTCAGCTTCAAGAAAGGCATCAACAACCTTTTGGTGGGTGCCCAGGTGGAGTTCAACAGCATCCGGAATGGCTACATGCAGGGCGGTGCCGGCTGGTATATCTACGATTCCTGGCAGTCGTTCTTAGACGATGTCAACGATGTGGAAGGCGCCGGTCCCTCGCTCTTCATGATCACCCACGCCAACACGGAGACGCCCACGGAGCAGGTGTTCCCCACCATCTACCAGTCGCAGGTTTCCGTTTATGCGCAGGACGAGCTGGAGTTCAACAAGTTCTTCAAGCTCACGGCGGGACTCCGCTTGGACATGCCGTTCATCCGTTTCCGCTACGACAACCGCAATGCCGATTTTGACGCCATTGCCGCCTCGCATCCGAACAGTTCCTTCGCCGGTCTCAGCACCGCTGACGTGCCGCCCGCCGACTTCCATTTCTCCCCGCGTGTCGGCTTCAACTGGGACATCACGCACAAGCGCGAGGTCATCCTCCGAGGCGGTACCGGCCTCTTCACCGGCCGAATTCCGAATGTCTGGTTAGTGAGTACCGCCGTCAACTCCAACTGTCTGCAATACCAATACGTTGCCAACACTGAAACCGGGCAAGACGTGGTGGGATTCGACCCCGACCTCGAAACCATCATCAGCAATGTCCACAACGGCCACACATACAGCCGTGCCGGACTTCCCGCACCCACCAACGCCACCATTCTGGCTAAGGATCTGCGAATGCCCACCAGCTGGAAGACCTCTTTGTCGTTGGATGTGATCATCCCGGGCGACATCAAAGGTACGTTCGAGGCCATCTACTCTTACAACCTCAACGAAGTGTATGCCAAAGTGTTAGGATACAAAGAGGTGGGCGAGTTCCATCTGTCAGGCGAGCCTGACTCCCGTCCGCTGTACGTCAGCGAGAACATCCAGAATGCGGAGGGCGCCACCATGAGCGGTTATTATCTCTACAACGAGAAAGGCAAGCACGGGCAGTACCTCTCCCTCACCGCCCAGCTGTCCAAAGAGTTCCGTTTCGGTCTGAGTTTGATGGCGGCTTACACCTTCAGCCACGCCAGCGTCCTCTCCGACGGCTTCGGCGACCAGGTGGCCAGTTTCGCCAACACCGCCAACGTGAACGACTGCAACAGTCCCGAGTTAGGTTATGCCACTTATGTGACGCCGCACCGTGTGATCGCCTCCATCGGTTACAACATCCGCGAGGGAAGCCGCACGGCCACCAAACTCGGACTTTTCTACGAAGGGTTGAACTTGGGCGTCTATGGCGGAGGCTTCTGTGCGCGCCGTTCCTACCTCATGGAGAATGTCAGCGGCCTCACCAGCCCGCAGCTGATCTACATCCCCACTCAGGAAGAGCTGGCGGCGATGCCCTTTGCATCTGAGGAGAACCGCGCCGCCTTCGAGGAGTTCATCAGCAGCGACCCCTACCTCAGCAAGCACAGAGGCGAGTATTCCAAGCGCAACGGCGGCAAAGTGCCGTGGGTGAACCGCATCAACTTCAAGGTTTCGCAGGAGATCTACTTCAACGTCGACGGCCACAAGCAGACCTTGGACCTCGGTGTGGACTTCAACAATCTCACCAACCTGTTCTGCAGCAAGTGGGGCGCCTACCAGGTGCTCGACAACGAGGTCATCCTGCGCTACCGCGACGGGAATTACACTTTCACCCCCTCCACCTGGTCCTACTACAACAACCTGTCCTCCACGTGGCAGATCTTGGTGCATGTAAGATATGCGTTCTAGGAGCGAAAGAATAATCTTCGCACCCGAAATATCAACCCGAGTTTCACCAAATAGAAAAAACGAAAAGACAGCATATTGACGGTGGTGTAGAGACGTAAAATTTTGCGTCTCTGTGTGTTGTATATACAAAAAATGTATTTTTGCCCTTGCAAAAGATGACGATTATGAGCACAGAAATGATAGAGACCATCCGCGAGTATTTCAAGACCCAGCCGGTGTTGAAGGCTTGGATTTTCGGCTCGTTTGCGCGTGGGGAGGAAACTCCCGAAAGCGATGTGGATATCTTAGTGGTATATGATGACAGCAAGCCGGTCGGCCTGATGAAAATAGCCAACATGTATGTCAATTTGAAAAAGCTCCTCCAACGGGAAGTTGATCTCGTTGAAGAGGGTACGCTTTTGCCATTTGCGGTTGAAAGTGCAAATCGCGATAAAAAACTGATCTATGAGAGAGCCTGTTAGAGACAAAGAGCGACTTCGTCACATCTATGATGCCATCAATAGAATTCAAGGCAGAATCCCAACATTAAATCTGGAAAGTTTACTTCAGGATGTATTAGTTTATTATGGTGTCGTAAAGAACATTGAAATCATCGGAGAGGCCGTTTATAAACTCTCCAAGGAATTCAAGGAGGAGCATAATATGACCGCATGGGAGGATATTGAAGGTATGCGACACGTGCTTGTGCATGACTATTACAACATACAACCAGGACGTGTGCTGCATGTTATAGAGAACGACCTCCCTCCTCTGAAAGCCCAAATTGAACAGTATTTGTCCGAAATGGACGAACAATAACGATATTAACCCCAATTTTCACCAACCCCCAAAGAACACCAAAAAGAAAAACTGAAATTATAACATATTGACATAAAGCGTTTTCGCTTTTCAAGTGGATCGAAATCTGGACAATTTTGAACCCCTACGAGAAAACAGAACGCTCGCGGCAATTCCGTGGGCTTTCTTGTTTAGGGGTATAGGCAGTCCAGAGCCTCGGTCCAAACAGAAGTTCACGGATTTTTTTAAGGACAAAAACAAATAAGCAATGAAGAAGATTTACATTTGGAGCATTCTGACACTGATTATCACAACATTTCTCCCGGGCGGCCTCTGCGCGCAGGAGAGCACGAGCGCGAACGAAGCGGGCGACGCGGTGGCGCAGCGCGAGACACACGTGACACCCGCGCAGGCCCTGAACGTGGGCTACACGTTCATGCGCACAGGTACGGGCACGCGCGGCGGCGGAACCCACAGCAGCAGCGTGAGCAAACAAGCCATGCAATTGGTCTATACCGGCCAAGCCACCGACAGTCTCACCGACGCAGTGACCGACTGCTACTACGTCTTCGCCCTGCAGCCCAAGGGCTTTGTGATTGTGGCGGCCGACGACCGTGTGGAGCCCATCTTAGGCTACTCCTACGACAACGACTTCGTAGTGATGAACATGCCCACCCACGTCCGCGGCTGGCTCGGCAACTACGAACAGCAGATCCAAGAAGTGGCGAAGAGTAATCTTCAAGCCGAACCCGCCACCCAAACCAAGTGGGCGCGACTGAAAAGCGGCCAGTCGATGAGCACGCGGAGTGGAGACACTGTCGTCGGGCCACTGCTGACCACCACCTGGGACCAAGGTCAGTACTACAACGTCCTATGTCCCGAGGATGTCAACGGTCCCGACGGCCATGTCTATACTGGCTGCGTGGCCACTGCCATGGCGCAAATCATTAACTACTGGGGCTATCCCGAGCATGGACGGGGAACCCACAGCTACAATGTATCCAATTTGGATCCTAACTCAATGGGGTTCAATTATAATGATTACGGGACTCTTTCAGTAAACTTTGACAGTGCAACCTACGACTATGACCACATGCCAAACGAGCTCTCTGCTACCAGCAACCCGCAGGAGGTCTCTGCTGTTGCCCAGTTAATGTACCATTGTGGTGTCGCCGTCAATATGTTCTACAGCCCTTCGGCAAGTGGTGCGTACGAAGAAAATGTACGTCGTGCTCTGATAAGCTACTACGGGTTTGCACCGACATTGGGATATGCACAAAGACAGATGTATACAAAGACGGCATGGACGGACTCGTTAATGGCAAATATTGACAGAGGGGAACCGGTTCTTTATTCTGGAAGAAGCCTATTTGGTGCACATGCATTTGTTTTGGATGGCTATAAACAAGATGGCTTTTTTCATTTCAATTTCGGTTGGAGTGGCGATGGTGACGGCTGGTATCAGATTTCAGCCATCAACCCAGGGATGAATTTCAATGATTGGCAGACCGCCATTATGGGTATCCACCCTGACAGCAACGCACACGCTGTGATTTGTCATAGGGTGATGGGGGTACAGCAGGTTGATAACTTTACAGTTACAGAACCGATAGACTTGTATCCACTGCGGGGTAACAGTTTGTATGAGACTTCAAATGAAGAGATAGGTGTTGGTTTTGACTTGAACCTTGTTCCCGAAGATAGTACTGGCCAATTGGTGATTGACATTCTCAATTTTGGAAGTTGGCAATGTGTTGCGATTTATGATGGACTTAATAAAGATTCCCTTATTCGTGAGATTGAAACTCAAAATCAATATGAGATGTATTGGAATACCGATTTATCACCAATAGTTTCCTCACGTCATGGTTTCACTGTTGCAGTATGTGGCATTGGAGGTATGCCAGAGGGTTTTCGCTTGAGAGTACGCGATGCCGATGATACCACTCATATAGATTCAACAACCACAAACAATGTTTTATATTGGACGGATGTAGTGACATCTGAACCTCAGGGCTATTTGCTGGATGGCGATACCATTAGAATTTCTTCACCAGAAGGCTTTGCTTGGGTTGCCCACTGTCTTGACAGCCTTTGGTTTGTAGCTCCAGATTGGGAAGTATATCAATACTATCATCATTCCATTTCAATTGAAAACGATTTGAATATGGAGGAATATTTGTGGAAACCTATAAAAGCATGGTTTGGCAACATTGACGGTCATGGTCACGTAATTAGAAATACTAAAATCAGTAGTACATCTTGGAATGTTGCTTATTTGGGTGGATTTTTTTCGTTTGTAGGTGATGCTGAAATTTCCAATGTTGGGATGATACATTCCAAGGTGAATGGATTTGGCAATATGGGTACCGTTGCTGGAACTATCCAGAATTGCACAATGAAAAACTGCTATTCAAAAGATCATCATATAAGCATAGGAAATGGCACAGGAGGTGGATTATGTGGATCGGCTGAAGACGGATCATTGATAATCAATTGTTTTGCATACGGATATCTATCTTCGCAATTTGGATATGGAGGATTGGTTGGCGGTTTGGGCAATTCGGAGATCATTAACTGTGTATCCCACGTAGGCGAAACCTTTAATTGGACACAATTGTGTGATCCACCCTCTTCGTACGGATTACTTTCTGAAAGTGCGGGAGGAGGATCTGTCTCCAATTGTTTTGCAGATATCAGTATTGCCAAACGTTATTGGTATTCCGATGATCCAGAGTATTTGGCATTGGCAAAGCGGGCATTTTTCTTGGGCAACGCGGATAATGTAGACTCAATAAGCAAATGATAATCCGTATCTAACCCAAAAAAAAAGTGTATATTTGCAGCCATCAAAATATAGGTGCTATGAAATTGATAGACTTTGCCAAACGCTTTGACAGTGAGGAATCTTGCGAGCAATACCTCAAGGAGGCACGCGAGAAA
>JAFPVR010000014.1 GCA_017395245.1 Bacteroidales bacterium
ATGGATAAAGAAGTCTTTTTACAATAGCCCTCTCCTTATAAGTGCGTGTCAAATCCTTGGCTTTCCGGTATAGACCGATGAGTCCGAATTTGATGATGTTAACAAATGTGGTCTTGCCCATACCATTGCCCCCCAGAATCAAATTAATACCTTTGACAAAGACATAAGTATAATCCAATCCATTAGGATACAGAGTATAATTTTTGATGTTTATACTCAGAAGCTCAGGTAAATATATTTGTCGACTCATATCTTTGTCTTTTTGCAAAATTACAACTTTTCTATGAGATTGCAGGCAAGACGCCCCTTTTTAACATTCCTTTAGAAATCATTTGTATCATTTCGTGAACTTATACATCTCGCAATAGGAGAACACGAATAATTGTTCTTTCGCAACGGTCTCGATTATGTACTGCCAAACATTATTGCGCTTCCTTGCAATACGACACCCAAGGAACACCAAAGGGGGATCTAAGGAAGATCCCTACATCTTCTGATCCATACTGGGGCTGGTGGGTTGTGGGTACACCTTTATTCCTCCCCGCCACGGCAAGGAGGAACCAGAAGGGAGTTTCGAAGAAATCTCTTTCCCGAAACCAGGGGTCGCCCTCTGACCCAGCGGCACTTACCCACCACCTTACGGAAAGCCGATTATACTTTCCGCGCGGCAAAGGTACAAATTATTTTATTACGTGTGCAAGTTTTTTTTTGTTGGGGGAGGAGAAAAAAATGCAGGGGGTGGGGGAGGACGGGCTGTTGTATAAAAAGAAAGCATGCGCTGCAGGGATGGAATGCAGCGCATGCTTGTCGTTTAGGAGGGTCGGCATTCCTGCCGACCGAAAATAGGTGGGTCGGCATCCCTGCCGACCGAAAATAGGAGGGTCGGCATCCTTGCCGACCGAAAATAGGAGGGTCGGCATTCCTGCCGACCGCAACACTGAAATAACGGCGAAAGAATAAGTCACACAGAAATCACAGAAATCTGTTTGCCTTGCGTCAGAAGGCTTTTTTTTGTTTCTTACTTCTTCAGCGGCTCTATCGTGCAGGTGTGGCGTTTGGTGGTTTTGTCGTAGTTGATGCCAACGAGGAGCACGTCGCCGGCATAGTCCTTCAGGGCTTCGCCATAACGATTGCGGTGAATTTGCGAGATGGCTGCCTCGGCTGAGTGGTCATATTTAAGTTCAAGCACTATGGCAGGCTGCTTGCAGGATGGACGCGGCAACAGAACCACATCTGCAAAGCCTTTGCCTGTGGGCATTTCGCGAACCATCATATAGTTCTTTTTGGCCGCATAATAAGCAATTGTCAGTACACAGGCAAGGGAATTCTCGTCATTGTACTGCAGGATGCTGGTGTTGTCGGCATGAATGGCGTCTATGGCAGCGGCCACGGCCTCGGCATTCCCATTAAGAGTGTCTTTCATCAGGCGATCGGACTGCCTGATGGCGTTGGCCACCACTTCCCATCCGGTTTCCAACACTACGGCATTCTTGAACTCTATGGCAATCTCGCGGTTGGGGATTCGGCACGTGCCGCTGTCGCGGTCGTAAGAGAGGTAGCCCAAGTGGATGAGCACCGTGAACACGTCGTCCTTGCTGCGGACAACATTCAGGTCGTTCTGGAAGCTGGAGGTCTCAACGGGGCACGACTCATCGGCCAGAAGGCGAACGACATCATCTTTCAGACCGTCGAAATTCATGCGAATGTAGGTTGCAACAGTTTCATAGGTGCCCGTATTGGCCCAATAGCTGTCACAATACTTGTTGTATAATGCGGTCATGACGGACTTGGGGTTGAACATGCCTTTGCTGCCGCCAATCTGATAGCCATCATACCACTCTTCAAGTGCCTCGAAAGCCATGCCATGCTGCTCGCAGAGGTTGCGCACCTCGTCGGAGGTGAATCCGAAGCAGTCGGCCATGGGCCCGGGCTGCACCATGGAATACTCATGGAAATTGTTCAGTGCGGACTGGATCTTGTATTTCTTGATGGGAAGGATGCCGGTCATATACACGCCAGCGAAGGTGGACTTTGAATGGGCCGATTTGAACAGTCCCCGCAGCAGGTTGAGATACTGCTCGGCTGCCACTCCGCCCTCGGGATACTCGCGCAGGATGACGTCCCATTCGTCTACAATCATGATGAATTTCTCCTGTCCGGGCAGCGAGGCTATTGCCTGGAGGGCGTCAGCGAGCGAGCCTTCGTCGGCATACGGGGCGTCGGGGAAGAACTGCTTGAGTTCCTTCACCACGTCGCGTTGCATCTTGGCCACGATGTCATCGTCTTTGTAATAGCTGGTGATGAAATCCGTCATGTCGAGATACAGCACGGGATAGCGGCGGAAATGGCGCTGGAAGGAGGGCGAGGAATAGGCCTTCAGGTCGGCAAACAGTTCTTCCTCTGCGCACCACTGGTCGTAGTACGCATACAGCATCTCCGCACCGATTGACTTGCCGAAGCGGCGGGCACGGCTGACGCAGGTGTATTGGCGTTCGCTGTTGAGCGTGGCGTTGACAATTTCTATCAACTGGCTCTTGTCAACGAACTCGCTGTTCCGCGCAGAGCGAAATCCGTCGTTGCCTTTATTCAGATATTTCCCCATACTTGTATTTCGTTGTTGTTTTTCAAGGGTTCAGGGTGAGTTAGTTTACCGTTTACTTTCTGCGCGGCGAAGGTACAAATTATTTTATTACACGTGCAACTTTTTTTTGTTCGGGGAGGAGAAAAAAATGCACATACCTCCGCCGCCCTTCTTTTTCCCTTTTTGACCCCGTGCGCGGCACACCATTCCGCAAGGCGCGAAGCGCCGCAGCGGAACCTCCTCCGATTAACCCTGACGCATGGCATTGTAGAGACGCAATGCATTGCGTCTCTACACCCAAGTATTTCCCAAGTAGCATCCAAGTAGTACCCAAGTAGTACCCAAGTCCAACGTGCTTGGGTGGGCCTGCCAAAAACCTGCGAAACACCTGTCTGGGACTTGCCTGGGACTTCCGAAGGCGTGTGCGGGTTAAGCCAAGGTGTACTTCTCTTTCATCAACTTGTCGATGGCGTGCTGGATCTCCTTGGAGGGACGGAACCCGAGTTCGGGACGGATGGTGTGCGCTTTGCCTTCGTCAAGGCTGTTGGCTATATACAAGGCCACGTATTTCTGGAATATCCCTAAACCGCCATTGGCGTATCTGCCCAAATAACAGAGGATATGGCACACTTCCTTCCAGTTGAAGCGCGAGCCCTCCTGCCGTCCCTTGTCGTAAATCACGTTGCTCACTTCCGTAAGGTCCAGTATATCGGCCCATAACGCCATGTACTTGTCCTTCCATGAATAGTCCACATGCGGAATCGTCCTTTCCACATAATGGAGAATCTCCTCACGGATAGATTTTCTGTCGGTCGGATCCAGGCTTTCGTTCTGGGGCTTTGCTCTGGTTCCATAGTAGTAGTTGTTGACGACCGTCGTCGCGGCCGGAACCAGGTTCTCCACATGGCCGATGTGGAACTCTTGGTGGAAAATATTGCTGCCGTCAGGAACGGCTTCTTTGTCGATGCTCATCTTTTCGTTTTTATAACTGCTTGATTTACAATGTGCGCGGTGAGTGATGAACTCGTGATACTAATCACGGAGCCCTACACGGATCCCCGCATTGTATTTTTGCCGTCGAAATCAATCACGAAATGATTTCAGACGTTCTTTGACATTTTGTGAGTAGTGAATGGTGAATAGTGAATAGTGAATAGTGAGTAGTGAGTAGTGAGTAGTGTATAGTGATTTGAAACCTGAAACCTGAATCCTGAATCCTGAAACCTGAATCCTGAAACCTGAAACTCGATATTCCCAACCGTGAAACCAAAACCTTAACCCAATTTCTAACCTTTAAAATCTTAAAAGTATGGCAAGAATCCATCAAGTCGGCTTAGGCCGCAAAACAACCGGTACCATCGACGGTATCACGTATGTAACCCGTAACGGCGTCACCTACGCCCGTGCGGTGCCCGTCATGCCGAAAAGCATCTACAAGACCCCGGCGGCCTTGAAGCGACAGGCTATCTTCAAGATGGTTCAGATGCACTTGAAGTACCATCTGTCCACCATCCGCAAGACTTTCACCCCCACAGGGACCGGAACCCCCCGGAACCGCTACTACTCGAAGAACGGAAAGGCGCTCACTGCGGCTCTTACTCCTTTGGCGGAACGCTACGTGGCGGGCGAGCAAATCACCATTGAGGATGTGGAGGCGGCCATCTGCGCCTACGCGACTGAGAACCCTCGAAAGATTTGCATTGCTTCCCTGAGCGGTTACCAAGAGGTCTTTCTCGCCGGAGAATGGCCCTCGACCCTCACGCTCCACACGGATGCCACTGCTTCTGACTCTGTGGTGATCCTTGCGTCCGGCGGCACCCCGGCAGACCCCGGAACCGGCTCCTCGGCTGGTTCGGTGGCCGACGGTGATTAGTCTATCCGGTTTCAAATTTCAGGTTTCAAGTGGCACACCCCACCTGAAACCTGAAACCTGAAACCCAAAACTGAAACCTGAAACCTCAGTGTTCCCAACTGTGAGGACAAATCCTTAAACCCAATTTCAAACCCTTTAAAATTTATCAGTTATGAAAGTCAAGCTCAACAAAGAACAGATTGAAAAAATCATTGCCGATCCTGAAAAGGCTCGTGAAGCTGGCGTGAAAGCCAACGACCCTTGGTGGGTCATCGTCCTGAAAGTTGTCTCGTACATCATCGGTCTCATTCTCGCCGGGGTGGTCACCACCGGCTGCGCCACCGCGGCGCTCGCGGCGCTCGTGGCCTAACATAAATTGACGTTTGTAGAGACGGGGCGCGCCCCGTCTCTACGTATTATAGATGAAACTTATAATTTTAGAACAATGAGAAGCATCACCTTAATCGTCATTCACAGCAGCGCCGTGCGTCCGTATCAGGAGAGCGGTGTTAGCGAAATCGACCGCTGGCACAAGGCCCGTGGTTGGAAGAACGGTTGCGGTTTTCACTTTGTGATCCGCCGCGACGGCACCATTGAACTCGGTCGTCCCCTGAGCATGGAGGGCGCCCACTGCAAGTATCACAACCGCCACAGCATCGGCATCTGCTACGAAGGCGGCCTGGACATGGAGGGTCGTCCCTGCGACACCCGCACCCGCGCCCAGCGGCAAGCGATGCGCCATCTGCTCGGGCAGCTCCACTCCCAGTTCCCCAAGGCCTTGATCATGGGCCACAATGTGTTCGCGCCTTCGAAGGTCTGTCCGGGATTCAACGCAGCGGCAGAGTACCGGACCTTGCAGCCCCGGTAGGGGATGGATTCAGGATTCAAGATTCAGGATTCAAGATTCAGGATTCAGGATTCAGGATTCAAGATTCAGGATTCAGGTTTCAAGTTTCAAGTTTCAGGATCCAGGTTTCAAGTTTCAAGTGGTGGCGCCCAACTCTTAACTCTCAACTCCCATTCACCACCGTCCCCGGGTTGTTGTTGAATTGCGACACGTTGGGGAACTCGAAGGTCTGGTGCGGGAGGTCGCGTTTCAGGATGGCGGGCATGATGCTGTCGATCAGCTTGAAGGTGTCCTCGGAGAGGTTGCCGTACTCCAGCGCGAAGCGGTACAGCATGGTGCAGATCTCCTCGCCTGCGGACTTGCTGAACCGTTCCTTGACGTGGGCGGCCACATCGTTGAGGCTGAACACCAGCATGTTCGAGCCCGGGTTGGCTTGGGGCAACGGCTTGGACTTCTTTTTCGAAGGCCAGTGGATGAGCTTATCGTTTTCTTTCTGCAGCTCCTCGGTCAAGGCTTTGTATTCGGCCTCCAACCGCGCTAACTCCAAAGCATGGCTTTTCTGCATCTCCTCAAGCTGCGTTCTGAGCGCATCGCGTTCCTCCCGGTATCGTTTGGCTAAATCCAGGTTCTGGCTCTCCTCCGTGCCCTCCAACGACAAGCGGAGCCGCCGTTCTCCGGTTTCCTCCGCCTCCATCTCCGGTGAGGTTATCGGCGGAAGCAACGGGTGGTCTTCCGGGTCGAAGCTGCCGGTGCTGATCCGTTGGCTCAGCTCCTTCAGGAAACACAGCTCCTCCGGATGCATTTTGGGGTAGAGGGGCTCTTTCATGCAGGCGATGAGTTTCAGCTGGTCGTCCGGGTCGGGATAGAGCCGCACGTATTTTTCAATGACGGAATGGGCGTAATTGCAGGTTACGTTCGCCCAGGTGCGCCGCCATGTGTTCATTGTGATATCCCGCTGCGGGTCGCTATACCCCCAGAAGGACTTTTCTTGCTCTATTGTCAGCGTGAACTCGGGGAAAATCTCGGAAACCGGGCAGGTCATCACGGGGAAGCGCTCGGGCACCTTTATCTTGTATTCTTGCAGCTTCTGCGCCAGTTCTTCGGCGAAATGGCAGAAGGCACTGTTGCGCAGGTAGGGGGCTAACACGCTCAGGAAGCACTCCTTGTGGAAGGAGGGATTCCGATTGACGCTGAGCAAGGCCCACACCGCGCAGAACACCAACTGCGCCCCTTCGGAGGATTGGAGCCAGGCCTCCTCCTCCGCCCAGTAGCGGCGCCCTAGGTCGATGCCTGGGTTCACGTCATAGTGGATACGGACGCACTGGTAGTAGATCTCGTCGAACAGTTTCACTACCGGCACGTCGATTCCGCTTGTGGAAAGGATGACGAGGAACTCCTGGTAGAGGAATCGGTTCAGCGGGCTGTTCCGGAGGTAGTCGGTTACTTCATGCTGCCCGTGGAAGAGCAGTTTGCGGTTAAGTTCGGAGGCGTTCATTGTTGGGGTTTCGTTTTTTTTCGCGCTTCGCGCTCAAAAATTCATGTCACACAGAAATCACGGAAATCACGGAAATCTGTTTGCCTTGTGGCGGTGGGTTTTGGGTTTGGTGGTTGAGGGACTGGTGGGTTGCGGGTACACCTTTATTCCTCCCTGCCACTGCAAGGAGGAACCAGAAGGGAGTTTCGAAGAAATCTCTTTCCCGAAACCAGGGGTCGCCCTCTGACCCAGCGGCACTTACCCACCACCTTACGGAAAGCCGATGATACTTCCCGCGCGGCAAAGGTACAAATTATTACATTACACGTGTGAGTTTTTTTTGTTGGGGGAGGACGGAAATTACGGAAAGCGGTTTGCAGATTTTTTCACATTAATTACCGTGTAATTGGACGTTAATTTTCATTGATTTTTGCTTGCGGGACGGGCTGTTAATGGGAGTGTCCGTTCCGCCAAAGCCCGTTCCGCCAAAGCCCGTTCCGCCAAAGCCCGTTCCGCGAAAGCCCGTTAGGGCTTTCATATCTGTAGCAACGGGAGCCCAAGGTTCCGGCACAACCCCGTGAGGGGTTGCATACCGGGCGGACACGGCAATGTATCGGTAACCCGTTGTATATGAATCCTCTACGAGGATTTGACAACCGCACGGGCGTCCGTTCTCCTACTGATATGCATCCCCTGACGGGGATGGGGGCGGAGGAGATTCCGCTCGCTCACTGCGTTCGCGGCGGAATGGTGTCCGCCGCCGGGTGAGAGAGAAAAAGAAGGGCGGCGGAAGAAAAAGTTCCGTAACCCGAACCTACCTCCGCCGCCCTTCTTTTTCCCTTTTTGACACCGCGCGCGGTGCACCATTCCGCAAGGCGCGAAGCGCCGCAGCGGAATCTCCTCCGTTTAACCGCAAGCTACCCGAAAACAACTTGAACTGAGCTTGCGTAGCGGGCTGTTGTATAAAAAAAAGCATGCGCCGCAGGGATGGAATGCAGCGCATGCTTGTCTTTTAGGAGGGTCGGCATTCTTGCCGACCGAAAATAGGAGGGTCGGCATCCTTGCCGACCGAAAATAGGAGGGTCGGCATTCTTGCCGACCGAAAATAGGAGGGTCGGCATCCTTGCCGACCGAAACACTTAAATGGCGGCGAAAGGATATGTCACACAAAAAACACAGAAATCTGTTCGCCTTGAGGTGAGGGTGACGTTAAATCAGCTGTGTTAGATCGTAATACATGGGTAATGTGTCTCCCTTGTTCTCTTTGCGCAGGGGCTTAAATCCGTTGCTTTCGTAAAACGGCACCGCTGAATGCAATGCGTCCACTGTCACGAAACAGCAGCCTGTGCGGTTGTTTGTGATGAAGGTCTGCTTCACAAAGTCCAAAATATCAGTGCCTATGTGGCGGTGTTGGGCGTTGACATTCACTCCAAGACGGCCAATCTTCACGGCGGGGTAGTCGCTGCGGTGCTTACGGTGAGGGAAAGCACTGCGGATACGCCGCCATGTAGCCTTATCTGACTCAGACAACGAGATACGGTCGTTTGACAATGAGAAGAAGGCCACCGTCATATCTTCATCTTCAATAACATAAGTCACAGCAAGAAGACCGTTGGCATACTTTTTAGCATCTTGCAGGAGGAATTCGTTGAGGTCAGTTTCGCCGCAATCAAACGGCTTGAAAGAGTGTTCTTGAGTGAGGCGTACAATCTTCATTATCCAATTTGTTATCAGTTAGTTAGAACGTAAAAGTAAGCAGAGACTGGATAAAAGATGCCCCTTTAGCCACACGCTCCTTTTCCTCTTCGGAAGCCTTCTCGTGCTTTTCCATCTCGGCTACGAACTCGTAAGCGTCGTCGCCCTTCAATACCGGTGTAGGTTCAATAGGTTTTGCCATAATCGTTACCTTTAATATTTAATTTTGCAAAAGTACTCTTTTTTCAGTTACCCTGCTACGCGTTAACTCATTTTAACGTTTCGGTGGGTTCAATATTATTTTTTCACATTAATTACCGTGTAATTGGACGTTAATTTTCATTGATTTTTGCTTGCGGGACGGGCTGTTGTAAAAAATAAAGCATGCGCCGCAGTGTAAGAATGCAGCGCATGCTTGTCTTTTAGGAGGGTCGGCATCCTTGCCGACCGAAAATAGGAGGGTCGGCATTCTTGCCGACCGAAAATAGGAGGGTCGGCATCCTTGCCGACCGAAAATAGGAGGGTCGGCATTCTTGCCGACCGAAAATAGGAGGGTCG
>JAFPVR010000081.1 GCA_017395245.1 Bacteroidales bacterium
ATCCGACCCGCATCAACGTTTCCGGCCTGGCCGACGGCATGTATTTCGTGCGCGTGACCACGGAAGAGGGCATGGTGACGAAGACGTTCGTGAAACGGTAATCACCACCCCGCCCTGCGGGCACCCCTCCAAAGGAGGGAATAAGAATTGTAGAGCCGTCATATTATGGCGGCTCTACTGCAAGGGGAATCCGCGAGGGTTCCCCTTTTTTCTATGTTCGAAAAAAGTGTATTTTTGCACCGTTTTTTGGATGAGGTTCGAGCTGAAATTAAACTTTTTGCGCGGCAGCGGTCTAAAAAACATTCGTGTCAAGAAAAATTGGCATTGAAGTCGGAAATAATCAAATCAATAAATAAACGAAAAAAGAATGAAAAGACTGATTGTATTGGCTTTAGTGAGCCTCATCACGCTGGGTGTGAGTGCCCAGAAGGCGGCCTCGAAGAACGAACAGACCGTGACGATCCAAACCAACGGCGTCTGCCAGAAGTGTGCCGACAAATTCAAAGAGAATGTGCCTTATTTCAAGGGCGTGAAATCCTACACCTATGACCAGAAGACGGCGAAGCTGACCATCACCTACGACACGAAGAAGACAAATCCTGACCAGCTGCGCACGGAAATTAGTAAGTTGGGTTACAATGCCGACAATGTGAAGGCTGATGCGGCTGCCCGTGCCAAACTTCCCGCATGTTGCCGTGTGGAAAAGAGCGGTTGCGGCGGTTGCGCCGGACATGGTAACGGAGGTTGTGGCAACCACGGTAATGGTCAGGGTTGTGGAAATCATGGCAGCGGCCAAGGTTGTGGTAACCACGGCAACGGCCAGGGTTGTGGCAACCACAGTTCCTCCAAGTAAGGAGCGAACAATATCCCGATAACGTCGGCCAAGATGTTTGAAATCATGTAGAGACGCGCCATGGCACGTCTCTACGTCTTTTTGAAAATATCGTATTTTTGCGGCCGAAAAATGAAAATGGATAGAACTGTGGTGATAATTGGTGGCGGCATCGGCGGGCTCTTCACCGGTGCGCTTTTGGCCAAGGAGGGTTACAAAGTAACCGTTCTAGAGCGCAGTGCGCACGTGGGTGGCGGTCTGCAGTCGTTTACCCGCAATGGGGTGACCTTCGATGCCGGCATGCACGTGGTGGGCGGCCTCCAGCCCGGCGGCTCGCTCAACCGCATCTGCCGTCACCTCGGCATCCTCGACCAGCTCCGTTTCCGCCAGGTGGATGCCGATTGTGGGGATGAAGTGGTCTGCTTCGAGGATGGAGCGACGTACCGTATCCCGCAGGGAAAGGAGCCGTTCACGCAGTATTTTCAGCGCCTTTTTCCAGAAGAGAAGGAGAATATCCAACGTTATGTGGATCACCTGTTTGCATTGGCCGACCAGGTCGATTTTTTCTTCCTCCGTCCGGGCAGCGTGTCGGGGTCTCATGGCGACGAGGCCTTTTACCAGTCGTCGGCGCAGTTTATTGCCGACCATGTGCGGAATCCGAAGTTGCGCAGTCTGTTGGCCTACCTCAGCCCCTTGTGCGGGGGCGAGGCCGGATATACACCCGCCTACATCTTTGCGCTAATCAACTATCTGTATATCAGTGGACATTCCCGTTTCGAAGGGCCGGCGGAGCAGTTGTCGGAAGCGTTGGTGCGGCGTATTGGCGAATTAGGTGGAGAGGTGCTGACCAATGCCGACGTTACTGACGTCCGCATAGAGGGTGGGCGAGTGCAGTCGCTTGTCACCGCCGATGGCCGCGTGTTCGAAGCTGATGTCTTTGTCTCCTCCATCCATCCGCAAGCCATGTTAAAAATCGTGAATAATCAGCTGTTTACGAAGGCCGCCCGCACGCGGTTGACCGTCGCCCCGAACAACTATTCGGCGTACTGTGTCTATGCGGTGCTTAAGGAGGGAACGTTCCCGTACTTGAATCACCCGTGCTACTGCTGGGACGATTACGACAAGGTGTGGAACTTCGGCAAGTATATCGCGCAGGATTGGCCGCAAAACTTTGTCTATTTTACCCCGTGCGATAGAAATCAGGGCCCTTACGCCCGAGCCTTGCAGGTGATAGTCTTCTCCCCGTTCTCAATGTGTGAGCGTTGGGCGGACACGACAGTCGGGAAGCGCGGAAGCGAGTATGAGGAATGGAAGAAACAACATACGGAGTTGATATTGAATAAGTTGGAGATGCGTCATCCGGGATTCCGCTCGTGTGTGGAGGCTGTCTATGACGCTACCCCGCTCACCGTCCGCGACTACTTCAACGAGCCGGACGGATCGCTCTACGGCCTGCGCAAGGACAGTCGCGACCCCTATGCCGGCTATCTGCCCATCCGCACCAAGGCCGAAAACCTCTTCATGACCGGCCAAAACGTCTATCTCCACGGCTGTTGCGGCGTGCCCCTCACGGCGGTGATGACGGCGGAAGCGGTGATGGCTGAGGAGGACGCGATTGTAAGAAAATTATGAATGTAGAATGATGAATAAAACATTATTCCTTAAACAGCCCCGGCAGGGGCAAGAGCTTGGTAAAGAAATAAAGAACATATTCGGACGTATCGTCTTGTGTGTTTGTGCGATGTTGTTGACAGACAACGTTTTCGCGCAAAGAATGACGGAGTTCCTCCCGGAGGGCAGAAAGTCCGACACCGCCGTGGTGGTGTGCCCAGGCGGAAGCTATTACTGGTTGGCAAAGAAGAGCGAAGGCAGCGAGGTGGCGCAGTGGCTGAATCAGAACGGCTTTGCCGCCTACGTGCTGGAATATCCGGTTTCCGGCTGGTGGTCGTGGTTCACCCACATCCGCAGGAGCTGCTGCACGCAGTATCCCGGTCAGCTGAATGCGCTGGAATATGCGTTAATAACCGTTAAATCGAAGGGCTATGCGACCGTCGGGGCGATGGGCTTCTCCGCCGGCGGGCATCTGGTGCTCAGCGGTGCGGAACTCCTTCCCGACAGCACCGCGCCCGACTTTGTGGCAGCCATCTATCCCGTGGTGACGATGCGCACGCCTTACGTACACAAACGTTCGCGCCGTGGGCTCCTGGGCGAGCGCCGCCGATTCGACCCTGTGATGCAAGACTCCCTCTCCATGGAGCTGCACGCCGACAAGGTGCGCTGTCCCGTGTTCCTGTTGAATTGCGAGGACGATCCCACGGTGGACTGGCACAATGCCAAGATGATGGCCGATTCGCTGAATGCTTATATGAACATAGGCGCGGACCCCGATGCAGCTGTTCTCGTTTACATAAATTCAGCCTCTGGCGGGCATGGCTTCGGGGTGAATCAGAGAAAAATGGCCAAATATAATAACGATTTGTTGTCCAAATGGCCGGAAACTTTTTTGCAATGGCTTAGAGGGGAAATGCGGAAATGATTTTTTTTGCCGCCAATACAATAAAATGACAAAAACCTCGTTTTGTCGAGGTTAGAATAACGGGGATGCCGAAAACCGTAAAGAAAGAGTAGGCGCGAAAACCTTAATCGTTATGAAAAGAAAATTCGCATTATCCATTTGTGTAGCAGTGCTTTTGGCCGTGCTGGGCAGCGCTTGCAACAACGATCCTGTCGACCCGACACCAACACCCCCCAACCCTGCTTCAAAAGAGGGCATCTATCTTGGTGTGATTGGGTTTAACGACCAGTTGTATATCAAGGATATCACGTACCTGAATAGTTCGTCATACCAGAGTTTCACGAATTTTGTGGACAATCTGACGCCGGGCAACGGCACGGCATTATATTTTGCCGACTATACCGCGTTGAAGAAGATGAGTGCGTACCCCAAACCCAAGGAACTGCGGAATGTGGCTCTTGTGACGTTCACCGACGGTTTGGACAACATTTCGACCGCCAACAGCCAATACGACCCCGAAGGTTATAACAGCACCAGCGCCTATCGCAACGCGCTGCATGACATGATTATGAATGAACCGATTCATGGCGTGAGTGTTTCGGCCTATTCCATCGGCTTGAAGGGCGGCGATGTCACCGATGAGGCGCAGTTTATGGAGACGTTGCGTAAATTGGCCAGCAGCAACAACAACGTGTTCCAAGTGGCGAATATGGATGAGGCGATGGCGCGCTTCTCGGAGATTGCCTCCAGCTTGTATTCCATCTCCACCTCCGTGAATTTGGGCGTGAATGTGCCTGGCGGTTATGACGAGGGGCAGAAGCTCCGCTTCACGTTCGACGACGTGACGGCAGCCGGCCAATCCACCCGCTTCATTGAGGCCACTTACCGCCGTACCTCCAACAGCACTAGGACACTAGACAACATCATTTATTATGGTCTCGCCCCGGGTCGGTCGTCAATAGCCTCCACCTCTTCGCAGGGCGCCTATTACCAGTTCCTGTTCCAAGGTCTTGCCTACCTTGACGGCACACCCATTTCGCAAGCGGATATGGCCAATATCAAGCTGTGGAAGCAGACCAGCACGGGCGCATGGGACAAGGAGACGGAGTTCAATCCGGCCAGTTCCACCACCGTTACGGAGGACAAGAACAGTGCTTTGATCATTCTTGTCCTGGACTGCACCACCTCGTTGGGCAGCGACTTTGTGAATATGCAAAACAGCGCCAAACAGTTCATCGGAACGCTCGCCAATGTCAACACTGGCGGCAGAAAGCGCTGGATTCAGTAACGATGTAACTGATATTTCCCCACAAAGGGCGTGGCTGTTGATGCGGTCGCGCCCTTTTTTCTAAAAACAGCATGGCGTCTCTACGGCGTTTCTGCGTTTCCTAAGAATCTTCCTGTTAGGCTGTCTTTACATTCCGCGATCTCTTTCGGTGTACCGGTGGCCACGATTCTGCCGCCGTCCTCGCCGCCCCCGGGTCCCATGTCAATGATATAGTCGGCGGCGCGGATTACGTCCAAGTCGTGCTCGATGACGATGACCGTCGCGCCGTTTTTGATCAGCGTGTCGAAGACTTGCAGCAATGTGCGCACGTCCAGCGGGTGCAGCCCGATGGTGGGCTCGTCGAACACGAAGACGGAATCGTGCTGTAAACGTCCCATCTCGGTGGCCAATTTCAGTCGCTGCGCTTCGCCGCCCGACAGGCTCGGGGTCTCCTCGCCGAGTGTAAGGTAACCCAAACCAAGGCTTTGCAGTACTTGCAACTTGGGGAACACGTTTTTCATGTCTTGACAGAACTCGATGGCGGAATTCACGTCCATGTCCATCAACTCCGGCAGGGAGCGGGTTTCGTTGCGTTTGTTGGTGTGGCGCACGGCGTAGGCGGCTTTTGCGTAGCGCGAGCCGCGGCAGTCGGGACAAGGGATATCGACATCGGGGAGGAACTGCACATCGAGGCTGATGGAGCCCGTGCCGTCGCAGACGGGGCAGCGCAGGTCGCCGGTGTTGTAGGAGAAGTCGCCGGCCTTGTAGCCGTGGTGTTTCGCGTCGGGCGTGCGGGCATAGAGCTTGCGCAGCTCGTCGTGGACGTTGGCGTAGGTGGCCACCGTGGAGCGGATGTTGATGCCGATGGGTGTGGCGTCGATGAGCTTCACGTGCTCGATGCCCTCCGCGAGAATGTCCGTGACGTGCTCGGGCATCCGTTTGCCACGCGTCAGCGCCTCCAACGCGGGCACGAGGCTTTCAAGAATCAGGGTCGTCTTGCCGGAGCCGGAAACGCCCGTCACCACGGTGAGCCGCCCTTTGGGAATCTCGACCTCCAACGGTTTAACCGTGTGTATCTGCTTGGTTGACAGATGGATATTGCCGAATGCGAACAGCCGTTCTTTGTCGGTCTCGTTCCAGCCGCGCAGCTCTTGTCGGCTGAGGAAGGGACCGATGCGGGACTCGCTGTTGCGGATGATGTCCTGGATGGTGCCCTCGGCGATGATGCGGCCGCCCTTTGCCCCCGCGTCGGGACCGAGCTCGATGAGCCAGTCGGCTTCCTGCAGGATTTGGGTGTCGTGATCGACGAGCAGCACGGTGTTGCCGTCGGCCACCAGGTCGTGCATCACGCCGTTAAGACCCACAATATTGGAGGGGTGCAATCCGATGGAGGGTTCGTCGAGGACGTAGAGCACGCCGGTGGTGCGGTTGCGGACGGCGCGGGCGAGCTGCATCCGTTGCCGTTCGCCGGTGGAGAGGGTGGAGGCGGCGCGGTCGAGGGTGAGGTATCCTAACCCCAAGTCCATCAGCCGGTTGGCGGCGGTCCGGAACGATTCGCAGATGCTCTCCGCCATGGGGCGCATCTCCTCGGGCAGCGACGCGGGCACGCCGTCCACCCATCGGGTGAGCTGCGCCAGCGTCATCTGGCAGGCCTCGTCGAGTCCGATGCCGCGCAGTTTCGGCGCGCGGGCGGCTTCCGAAAGCCGTGTGCCGTGGCATTCGGCGCAGACATCCTCCTTCAGGAACTTCTCCACACGCTTCATTCCTTTTTCGTCCTTCACTTTCGAGAGGGCGTTTTCAACGGTGTAGGTGGCGTTGAAGTAGGTGAAATCGAGTTCGCCGGCCTCGTTGGTGGTCTTCGACTTGTAGAAGATGTGCTTCTTCACGGCCGGCCCGTTATAGACGATATCTTTCTCTTCGTCAGTGAGTTCGCGGAACGGCACGTCCGTGCGCACGCCCATGGCGCGGCACACGTCGGTCATGAGCGACCACATGAGGCTGTTCCACGGTGCCACGGCCCCCTGGTCGATGGTGAGCGACTCGTCGGGCACGAGGGTGGCCTTGTCAACAGTGCGCACCATGCCGGTGCCTCCGCAGCAGCGGCACGCGCCCTGGCTGTTGAAGGCCAGCTCCTCCGCGCCGGGGGCGTAGAAGTGCTCGCCGCATACGGGACAGACGAGCTCCTGTCCGGCGGCCACGGCCAAGGAGGGTGGGAGATAGTGCCCGTTGGGACAGCGGTGACTGGCTAAACGGGAGTACATGAGGCGCAGGCTGTTCAGGAGTTCGGTGCCGGTGCCGAAGGTGGAGCGGATGCCGGGCACGCCGGGCCGTTGGTGCAGGGCGAGGGCGGCGGGCACATAGAGGATTTCATCGACGTCGGCCTTCGCGGCTTGGGTCATACGGCGGCGCGTGTAGGTCGAGAGCGACTCGAGGTAGCGGCGCGAGCCCTCCGCGTAGAGCACGCCCAGGGCGAGCGAGGACTTGCCGGAGCCGGAAACGCCCGCCACGGCCACGATCTTATGCAGCGGCACATCTACATCGATGTTTTTCAGGTTGTGCACGCGCGCCCCTCGGATGCGGATGTGGGAAGGACGGTTGTTGTCTTGCTGAAGAATGTCGTTATTCACTTTTGAAGGATGTCAAGAAACGCTTGGATGGTTATTACAATTTATTTTTTGTGCGGCAAAGGTAGCATTTTTTTAGACTTCTTCCTAACGGGCGAAAGTCCCGGGCAATGAGTGACAAGCTGTTGATAGCTTGTTGAAAAATACCTTGTTAATATTTTTGTTGTTTTCTTATTTTTACAACATTGGATATGATGTATAAGAAATAAAGGAATGAATTTTTATAACAATCTAATAGTCAACCTGTTATTGCTACGCCCCCTCGAAAAATGGTGGTGTAGTTCACCTTGGCCATACATTTTCCATCCCATTTTTGTTGTTTCCATCCCGTTTTTTTTCGGGGTCGGAGACGTCTTGTCGTGTATTCAAATACCAAATTTACATGAAAAATCTTTTATTGTAATTTTATTGTTGTTATGCGGTCTGTCCGCGGCTGTGACCTTGAACGCGCAGCCGGTGCAAACCGTGCAGGCGACCGTGGCTGCGGGCGGCAATGTCGACTATTTCTACGTCGCGGTCGGAGAGCCGTTCTTCTCGCAGGCTGCCTTCGGCGACTATGAGTTAGCCATGGGCGTGGCGCAGGCGCAGTGGACGCGCGACACCGTGTATGATGTCATCACCTACAACGCCCCCTACACGGAAAACGAGTTCAACCTGCCGGCGCAGACCACCACGCACAAGGACAGCGTCTACCTGGTGAACGGCGGCATCTACAACTACGACCTGCTCCGGACGCTCTACCTGATCGTCTGTCCGGAGAAGGTGACCGACGCCTTCAGCCCGGGCATCGAGTATGACGTGTTCGCGGTGACCGGCCATTGCTGGACCAAGCAAAACCTCTGCTCGCCCATGAGCGACGCGATGTCCTACACCTGCGCGATGTATCCCACCGTGCCGGAAAACTACGGCCTGCTCTACACCTGGAACACCGCCATCAACGGCACTGTCGCCGACAATGACGGCAACGTGCAGGGCATCTGCCCGAACAACAAGTGGCATCTCCCGAACGCCGAAGAGGTCGACGCCCTGATTTCCAACCCGCTTGCGACCCTCCGCAGCGAGAACGACTGGATTGGTCCGGAAGTCAACACCAACGCCACCGACTTCACGGCCTTTCCCGCAGGCTGCTACAACGCCTCCTCCAGCCGCTTCGAGGGTCTCTACACCCAGACCGACTGGTGGACGACGATCAACCCCGGCTCCGGCGGCGGGTCAACGCACAAAACCTCCCTGGAGCTCCCCTGCCACTGCTACACCACCCTGCTCGTCACCTGCGACCCCAAAGACGCCGTCAGCGTCCGCTGCGTGATGAAGAACGAATGGCCCCAGTAGTTAGCAGTTAGTAGTTAGCCCGACATTCCATGAGGGCCGAAGGCCTGAAGTATGCCAACCCAGGGTGAACGAAGTGAGCCCTGGGAATATCAGAGAATAACAAAAACCCCAAAATATGAAAAAAGCTCTACTTCTCATAGCCACGATGCTATGCTGCGCGATGACCATCTTCGCGCAAAACGACAAAATCAGCTACCAAGCCGTGGTGCGCGACACCGCGAACCGCCTGGTGGCCAACAAGAACGTGGAAGTCACGGTGAACATCTTCAACGGCACGGCCACGACGGCCGCCTACACCGAGACACAGGCGGTGACGGCCAACTACAACGGTCTCATCTCCCTGCTGATCGGCCCCGACGGGAACAACGCCGGCTGGAACAGCATCCAGTGGAACAAGGCCCGCATCGAGACCACGGTGAAACTGGATGGCACTGAACTCGGCACGTTGGCGATGCCCCTCACGGCGGTGCCGTACGCGGTCATTGACAACAAGCTGACCACGAAAGCCGATGCCGACAATGTGTACTCCAAGGCTGACATGGACCAAAAGTTAGGCGCGAAGGCCGACACTGCCATTCTTGCCAAGGTTGCCAAAACGGGCAGCTACAGCGATTTGAGCGGCAAGCCTGAGATCAACAACGTCACGCTGACCCTTAAGCAGGGCAACGCCACGTTGGGGACATTCACGGCCAACGCTTCGCAGAACCAGGAAATTGTGATTCCGACACAGGCCATCCTGGAACAAGTGAATTCCGACTGGAACGCGACGAGTGGTGCAGCGGGGATACTATTACAACTGGTCGGCGGCGATGCACGGTGCGGCCTCATCCGCGGCGAGCCCCAGCGGGGTGCAGGGCATCTGCCCCGACGACTGGCATGTGCCGAGCGACGCGGAGTGGACGGCGATGACGGACTATGTCGGCAGCCAGAGCGCATACGTCTGCGGCACCAACAGCGAAAACATCGCCAAGGCGCTGGCCTCCACGGAGGGGTGGAACACCTACACGTCCAGTTGTGCGGTGGGGAACACGCCAGCAAGCAACAACGCGACGGGCTTTTCCGCCGTTCCGGCAGGCAACTGCTACGGTTCGTCGTTCGGCAGCGCGGGCAACAACACCAACTTCTGGAGTACTACGCAGAACGAGAGCAACTCGAACAACGCATACAACCGCAACCTGAACTACAACAACGCGAACGTGAACAGGGGCAACAACAAGAACAAGAACAACGGGATGGCAGTGGCTCTCTCGTTGCTACAGGGAATGCCGGAACTGTGCGAACCTGCAAGAATCCCGCTTTCACCCCATGATGTACGCCTGCCCCATATAAACCTTCTTCACCAGACTGGTGCAGAGCCGGTTCAGCTCCTTGTTGAACGACTTCTGCTCGCATTTGTCGAGGGCCGAATAGGGACCGCCGTGCTCCTTGAGGAAATCGTCGAGGGTGTCTTTGGAAAACAGCCCCATCACTTTGCCGAAATCCTTCGGGAAATGTAACTCCCCGATATGACTCACCACATTGTCCAGGCGGTTTTCGGTGACGTAGGCTTCGCCCTCTTCGATCAGCGCTTTCAGCTCGTCGCTGTAAGGGATGGGTTCGGCAAAGAGCTTGTTCCGTTTTTTCACGCTATTCTTCTCGGCAAACCGTTCGTTTTTGCTTTTGATCAGCACCCGCGTGCCGTTCCGCAGATACGTCGGCACCACAGGCCGGATGACAATCCCTTCGCAAATGTTGCCCTCGATGGCGGGCAGTCCCAGCCATTCGGCGATCCGGCTCGGGAAGGCGTTGGGATGTTTCAGGCACTCGGCCAAAGTTCCCCTGAATAGCGTCCTGGCGTAAAGGAACCCCTCAGTCTCGAAGAGCCCGTTCATCTCCTCAACGGACAGGAACCGACCACCGTCCTCCGTGAACAGGTAGAGGTCGAAGGCGTAGAACTCGTGCCCGGGGGTGTAGAAGACACCTTTCTGGATAAGTCCCACTTTACGGTTGGCTTTCACTGCATTGTGCGGGTACCGTCCGCCGAACATCTCCCCGAAGACGGAAATGTGCGTCGCTTCCGGATGCCTCGCCTTGACGTCGGCAAAGAGTTTCAGCACCCTTGCCTTGTACCGGTCGAGCATTTCGGGGTAGTCGTAAAACGGTTCCTCATCTGCCAGCATCGCCGTCCGTTTGGCGAATCGTACCTCCTCGCCGTCGCAGAGAAAGCTGGTGTTGGCGCCGTGCACCTTCTCCTGCACCACATATTCCAGATCCGGCGGTGTCTCCGCCACCACGTATTCCATATACTCCCGGTTGTAGGAGTTCTCAATGGAGCTGTACTTCTTGAATTCAATCATACCTTAGTGTTTTTTGTTAATCGTTTTGCCTTTTCACTCGGCTGTTTCACCCTATATGTATGGATAAACCGGAAATGTTACAGCGGGAAAATTTTTTTTTGAAAAAAAACTTCCGGGCGTGTAACATTCCGCGTAAAGCCATACATTAGGGCGTGAACATCAAAATAACAACGCTATGAGCTTGGATTTGTACATTAAAAGGAGAACACCTTTGCGCAAACAAGGGACTGGGGTGTTTGTACGGGAAAAAGGGCAGACTCTTGAACTGAAGACCATCGAAGAAGTGCGGGAATATTTTCCGGATAAGGATTTGTCGGGTATTAGGATAATCGAGCAAGAAGACGGTGTCTTTTGGCACGGGAATGTCACGCACAATCTGGGGGCGATGGCCGCGGCGGTTCTGGTTGAGGGGTCGGTTTTGACGCTGTATGATTTGTTGTGGCACCCGGGTAGGCATGGCTTCGGGGACGCGGGGTCGGAAGGGTACAGAGAGAATGTCCTGAAAGGCTTTCTGTTCCTGCGCGGGCATCGGGAGGAACTGCTCCCGTTGAATCCTGAAAACGGATGGGGCGGTTATGACCTGTTGCTTGGGTTCACAAGGGATTATCTGTTCCATCTGGTCCAGGCGGAGGATGATTGCGGGATTGAGGCATCAAGATGACGGGCGGGCGTCAAGATGACGATCCGTTGTCGCGCCATGCGATATGTTTTGCCCCGGACAAAGTGGCAAGCGTATCGAAGGCGTGCGCGAAGATGTCGTCCCGTAGTTCTTTGTTGCGCGGCTGGTGCCGCATGTATTCGTCGGTGGTGACCCAGTGGCTGAAAGGTGGTTCGTTCTCTTCCTGCAAGCCTTCCGGACCGAGCAGGAACCCGATCCTGTAGTGGGGATAAACGAACACCGACTTGTCTTCGGTGACGATGACCACCATCGCGCCGTTGTTGTTGTCGCAGTGCATAAGCACCTGTTGACAGTCCTCCAGCTTGTTGAAGTCGTAGCCGTTCCAGTCGTTTCCAAGGTCGGCAAGCCCGTCGAGTTCCATTGCTCCGGTGCAGAATCGGAATATGTCTTGCCCATCCGGTTTGAAATATCTTGCGGAAACGAGATGGATGAACGCCATCGGCAGGTACCTGCGATAGCCCCATTGGAGATGGTAGACCTTGTTCAACCGAGTGCCGTCGCGCCCTTCAATTTGCAGTAGTAGATTTGTTCTTTGACCCATAGTGCGATTTATTTTTGTTTTTCCCCTATGTGTGGGATTTTTGGAAATGTTACAGCGGGAAATTTTTTTTTGAAAAAAAACTTTCGGGCGTGTAACATTCCGTTTTCAATCATACATACGGGGTGAACAACGAACAAAACTTAGACGAAAATGATATACGTTATCCAAAACCGAATCGTGTGGGTTGTGTATGACGACCGAGATAGCGGCTGGTCATTCGGGAAGTGGATATTCCCGAGTGTCAGGAACGAGCACCGGGAGCCGGTGATAGTGATACGGTTGGGGGCTCGTCGGTTGTGATGATGCTCTCACCCGCCGATGAACCGTCCTACCAGATTCCACAGTGCCTCTCTGGAAAGCTTGGCCTTGTAAGGTGTCGCGTTTTCGTGCAGAAGGTCGCCTGAGAAGTCGAGGTGAGTCTGGCGGAGACTGCGGACGGCTCCGGCACAGTCGCGGTCCAGGGAGGAGATGGTCTGGTCGTAATAGAACAACAGGGTGGGGTAGAGGTGGAGGAAGTCCTCGTGGATGCGCTCGGCCATCCTCCGGTGCGGGTCGTCAAGACGGAGGGGCTCGCCTTGGAGCAGACGGGCGCGGTACCGGGCGAGTCTGCCTTTAACGCGGTGGACGGCCACCCGGTAGGAGACGTCGGTCATCCCGAGGGCTCCGGCCATCTCGTCCCGAGGGACCGACCTCCGCTTGTCGAGCATCGAGAGCAAGGCGCGGAACAGGAGGAAGGCGTCTCGCGGGGTCATCTCCTGATGGGCGTAGGCGATCAGATGCGAGGCGATTGCGAGCTTCCGCTCGTCGGTCAGGATGGAGGACGCGGCGTCGGTGTGAGGGGAACCGTCGCCGATCCCGTTGCCGGCATGCCGGTCTGGGAGGTCACTGGCGTCGAGCTTGGTGCAAACGATCGCTCCTTCCTTGGCGGTGCGCACGCTGAGGTAGTTGCGGAAAGTGCGGAGCATCCAAAGGACGAACGCCTCCGGGTTGCGGATGCGCCGCACCGAGGGATATAGGGGCTGTCCCCCCTTAGGGGCTCCGGCAATCTCATCCGCCGCGTCACAATTGCCGATGTGGTCGACTTCCTGTTCCCCGTCCCGGAGGTAGAAGAAGAAATCGTCAAGTATGTCGTCGAAGTCGTCGAACAGATGGTGGTGAACAATCTCGTACCGCTTTTTCAACGGCAGGTAAAGGAGACGATGCAGCAGGTAGTACATGGCTTCGTCCGCCTGCTCGCCTCCGTCGAGGATAATGCCGACGAAATCAGCGACGGGAACGTTTGCGAAGGGGGCTTTCGTTTTTTCAATGGTGCTCATTTTTTATCTGTTTTATGATTCGGTGGGGGTAACGCAGGAATTTGGGAAATATTGTGTTGCCAGGACACGTGCGTTTTAAGAAAAAATGTATTTTTGCGGCGATATTCAAAGATGTATTCACGAAAAGAGACAAGAATATAGAGTAGATAATAGGTTTTATAACATGTTGATATAAAGCGTTTTCGCTTTTCTTCGCATACCCGAAATCGCCAAATTTAGGTATCACTACGCAAGAGAAGAGAAACGCTCGCGATTGTATCGTGGGCTTTCTTGTTTGTAGTGATAGGTTTTGGCGAACCTCGGGTATAAACAAAACGAAGTTCACGATTCTTTTTGTGTTTGTGACGGAGGGGTGAAAACGGTTGTCGTAGAGACGCAAAATTTTGCGTCTCTACCAGAGGACATCAGAACAATAATAATCACAAATACGAAAAGAGTATGAAAAATCTTACAACAGTAATCACCCTTCTCCTGCTCTGCGTTGCATCAGTGTTTGCGCAGGCGCCCGAGAAGTTCACCTACCAGGCGGTAGTGCGCAATGCGAGCAACGCGCTGGTGGCCAATGCGCAGGTGGGTGTGCGCGTGAACATCCTGCAGGGCTCGGCCACGGGCAACGCCGTCTATTCCGAATCCCATGTGGTGACCACCAACGCCAACGGACTGGTTACCGTCAACATCGGCGGCGGCAGCGTGCTGCACGGCAGCTTTGTCGGCATCAACTGGGCTGACGGTCCGTACTTTCTGAAGACGGACATCGACCCGAACGGCGGCAACGACTACAGCATTACGAGCACGCAGCAGTTGTTGAGCGTGCCGTATGCGCTGTACGCTACGGAGGCGGCCAACGGTTTCAGCGGTGATTACAACGACTTGGTTAATGTCCCGCAGATTCCGCAGATTCCCGCAGACATTAGTGCGTTTAACAATGATGCAGGGTATATTACGATGGATTCTGTACCAGCCATTCCGACAAATGTGAGTGCTTTTACGAACGATGCTGGTTACCTTACTTCTTTTAGTGAAACTGACCCGCAGTTCAACGCTTGGGATAAGGACTATGATGACTTGATAAACAAGCCGGTGATTCCTACCGTTCCGACGAATGTCAGTGCTTTCACCAATGATGCGGGTTATTTGACGAGTTTTACGGAACAACAAGTGTTGAGTATCAGCAACGACACTCTTTTCCTAACGGGTGGTAGTTTCGTGAAGTTGCCGGCAGGTTTTGATGGTGACTATAACTCACTGACGAACAAGCCAGTGATTCCTACCGTTCCGACGAATGTCAGTGCTTTCTCTAACGACGCGGGCTATATTACCGGCTACACTGAGACTGATCCGCAGTTCAACGCTTGGGATAAAGACTACAATGACTTGACTAATAAACCTGTCATTCCGACGATTCCGACAAACGTCAGCGCGTTTACTAATGATGCTGGTTATTTGACGGAATATACAGAACAACAGATTTTGACAATCAGCAATGATACAATTTTCCTCTCGGGTGGCAGCTTTGTGAAACTTCCGGCAGTAACAGGGTTCAGTGGCGATTACAATGACCTGACTAACAAACCGACAATCCCGATAGTACCGACCAATGTGAGCGCATTTACCAACGACGCAGGCTACATCACCGATTACACCGAGATTGACCCAATGTTCAACGCTTGGGACAAGGATTACAACGACCTGATTAACACACCGACCATTCCCACGGTTCCGGAAAATGTTAGTGCTTTTGCCAACGACGCAGGCTATTTGACCAGTTTCACTGAGCAACAAATCCTGACTATTAGCAACGACACCATCTTCCTGACTGGCGGTAGTTTTGTGAAGCTGCCTGCGGGTTTTAGCGGAGATTACAATGATTTGACGAATAAGCCGGAAATTCCAGAGATTCCTGACCTTCCAGATAGCGTGAGTGCGTTCACTAATGATGCGGGGTATATTACTATGGCCGATATTCAGGCGTTTTTGGATGAATTGAACAACACTATTGACAGTTTGCGTGACCGAATTGAGGATTTGGAGAATGGGGTCGAGCCATCAGCGCCAGATATGCTGAATATGCAACACATTATCTCCGTTTCCTTAAAGACGGATCAGTTTGGCAATGAGACTACATGGGAGATTAAAGATTTGTTTAACGATACCATTCTTGCTTCTGGCGGTCCCTATTCCACTTTGACTGACCCTGGTACCACAATACAAGACATTTCAGACATAATTGTGGATGGAGCGGGTTGCTATGTCTTTACCATTTATGACTCGTACGGAGATGGAATTGACATTGGTTATGGAAGCGGTTCGTATTCTGTTTCTTATGACGGTGTTGTAATGGGAAGCGGAGGTTCTTCGTTTTCGCAAGAGTCAGTTTTCCTAAACCCTAATTCCAATTATTGCGATCATTCCCCAAAACTATCATTAGTTTCGTTGGATGTCGCTCTTAACATGATACTGAACACCACTTTTCAGGTGAAAGGAAATGTGAAAAACAATGGTCTCGATACGATTGTTGCTTTTAAGGTGAAATATAGAGTAGATGGTGGAGAATGGATGTCTGACTGTAGTGTGTCATGTAATATTCCTTATCAGGGAACCTGCAGTTTCACGCATGATGAACCTTTCTTTTTTTCCACAGCAGGACAACATTCTCTTGAAGTTGTAGTGTTTGATCCAAATGGTGTGGCAGATGGAGTAATGGACAACAGTATTTCAATAGAAGTTGTAGTGATTGAGCTTCCAGAAGGAGATGCTCAACCTTGTTCAGGCTCTCCTACTGTGACGGACATTGATGGTAATATCTATAACACTGTGCAAATTGGTGGACAATGTTGGATGAAGGAGAACTTGCGCACCACAAGGTATGCTAATGGAGTATCTATCCCTATCGGAGAAGTATCGAGTCTAACCTCCCCATACTATTATGATGATAATGGTTCCAGTATGCCATTAGAGCAACGGGGCTACTTGTATAACTGGGCGGCTGTAATGAACGGAGCTATGTCGTCTTCCTCCAATCCTTCCAATGTGCAGGGTGTTTGTCCTACTAGCTGGCATGTGCCAAGTGATTCGGAATGGTCGCAGTTAGAGGACTATCTGAGCAATCAGAACGTATATTTATGTGATAACAGTACGTCTTTTATAGCAAAGGCACTTTCTGCTACATCAGAATGGATGCCTTCTACTGTAAATTGCGAAGTGGGAAACAATCAGGGCTCCAACAATTATACTGGGTTCAGCGCATTTCCTGTAGGTGGTTTTTATGGTAATTACAACCTCGGTGCTAACGAGCATACAACCTTTTGGAGTTCTACGGAGTCCTCGATTGATAATGTTTGGTACCGACTTATAGCCTACGACAGTTACGTCGTGTCACGCGGTAGTTATGGTAGCAAGAACCATGGTTTCTCTGTTCGCTGCATCCTTGATGATACTACGGCAGCTATTATACCCGACACAAATACCTCCGCTTCTGTCACATCCACTTTTCCTTGTGCTGTTGCCTCATCCCACTCTGCACAAACTGGCAGTGATTATCAAAGCAATGGTCATAATGGTGCGAATTACGGTTTGGAGACTGTGAATGCTGATGGAACAATCAATTCCGTGACTGACTATGACGGCAATGAGTACCCTGTAGTGCAGATTGGTAGCCAGTGCTGGTTGGCAGAGAACATGCGATGCACACACTCGCCGAGTACAGGTTCCTATATTGTGAATAATCAGTTCACCTCCGGCACGAGTGTTGCCTACACTTGGACAGGTAAGATGTCACGATGGTACAATAATGATAGTATAACATACGCTCCTAAACACTACGGTTTGTTGTACAATTGGAATGCTGCGGTAGACACTTTTAATACAGACTATGGGGAGCTTAGCATTAATGAGAGTCCAGATAACGTAGTGGGTGTCACATTTAATGGCAATCGCCAAGGAATCTGTCCTATTGGTTGGCATGTTCCAAGCGATGAAGAATGGACGACAATGGAAACTGAGGTGAATGGCAGTGATGTAAGCGATGGAACTAATTATGAATGTCGGGGTTCTTATGCTGGAAAACTTGCAGGTGGAGATAATTGGGCGGCTTCTTTAGAAGACATGTACTCTGAAGCTAACTCGCCTAACGACTATAATTACATTCAGCGTAACAGTACTGGTTTTAATGCTTTACCGGCTGGTGTCTTTTATGATGATTTTTATTTTACTGATGGCTATTATACGTCTTTTTGGAGCTCTTCCAAGGATATCGGACCATATACGCGCACTATGAGTTTTTATACAACATGTGTTGAACGAGGTGTTTCAGGTGATGCTGAAGGATATTCCGTTCGTTGCATTCGAGATGGTGCTGTGACACTCCCTATCGTCACCACATTCGTTGTCGAATCTGTTACGGAATCTTCCGCCATATTGAAGGCCTCTGTTTCGAATCCTGATGGGTTGGCTATAACAAATCAGGGATTCGAGTGGGGGCTTCCTTGGAGTGATAATTATACTCAAGAGATATGTTTAGGCATAAATGATACCTTTACAATTAATCTTTCGAATTTAGCAGAGAACAATTATTACACCTATAGGGCGTTCGTCACATGCGGAGGAATTAAAGTTTACGGTGAATATATGATGCTTAGAACATTGTGCTTGTTGGAACCTTTTACGGTTGTTCCTGTCCCATGCAACGTGTCATCATATCATCCAGCCCAAACAGGTAGTGCCTATCAAGGCAACGGTCACAATGGTGTAAACCATGGTTTGGAATCGGTTGGTCAAGACGGAAAAATCAACTCCGTGACGGATTATGACGGGAACGAGTACCCGGTGGTACAGATTGGTAGCCAATGCTGGTTGGCTGAAAATTTACGCTGTTCACATTCACCGAAAACAGGACGACTAATAGTGGATAATCATATAGAGTCGTTTAGTAGTAAGCATGCCGAATGGTACACAAGAAAAATCTCTATGGAAGATTGTTTGTTAGAACCGTTCGACTCTGTTGCGTGCGTTACACATCACTTTGGATTGCTTTACAATTGGTGTGCCACGATGGATACCGCATGCCCGACGAACTATGTAGAGGTGGCAACGGAGTTAGATAACAATAATACGATTTGGTACTATACACCGTCCGGCAATCAACAGGGAATATGCCCAATAGGTTGGCATGTGCCAAGCGATACAGAATGGAGTGAGATGGAGAGTTTTGTGTCTGGTTCAGACTTGTCAATTTCCACAGGCTATCGTGGCACTCATGCAGGGAAACTTGCAGGAGGTAATGTGTGGAAAAGTAGTACTACATCTAATGCTCCAGGTAATTATAATGATATACGTAACAGCAGTGGCTTTTCAGCTGTTCCGGCTGGTTCTACTTGGCTTACCACTTTTGACGGAGGAGGATTTGCCCAATTTTGGTCTTCTTCTTGGTCGTCATCCAGAGAAGCGTGGTCTCGATGTTTGTGTTTTGGCTCGTCAGGAGTGCAAAGAACTTATATTGACAAAAATGTGGGATTTTCCGTCCGCTGCCTCCGCGATGATGAAGATAATAGTATTACCGCTGATGCCCAACCCTGTTCTGAAACACCCACTGTTACAGACATTGACGGTAATGTTTATAATACAGTACAAATAGGACAACAATGTTGGATGAAAGAGAACCTGCGCACCACTAAATACGCGAATGGATCCTCTATCCCTGCTGGTTCATCTGCGAGCGTTACAGCCCCTTACTATTATGACTATTGTACTTCCAGTATTGCATTAGAGCAACGGGGGTATCTCTATAATTGGGCAGCAGTGATGCATGGGGCTGTGTCTTCTTCCTCCAATCCTTCCAATGTGCAGGGTGTTTGTCCTACAGGCTGGCATGTTCCAAGTGATAGTGAATGGGCGCAATTGGCCAATTATGTAGGTGGTAAGAACCAGTACTCATGCAATAGTGACGCAACCTTTATTGCAAAGACGTTGTCATCAGCAATAGGTTGGGACAGCAGTGCGAACACGTGTGCTGTTGGAAATAATACGAGTTCCAATAATCTTACAGAATATAGTGCAATGCCAGCGGGTTGTTATGATGAAATATATGGTTATGCCTGTTCTGGACAGTGCGCTTACTTCTGGAGCGCTACAGAAACCTCTAATGGATCGGCGTGGGAACATTTTCTTTACTATAATAGCGCTCTTATGCAACGCAATGGTGGTAGTAAAAGTGGAGGAAAATCCGTCCGTTGCCTCCGCGACTAACCCAATGTATAATGAAGAATGTAGAATGAACAGGGCGAGGCCGGTGCGGCCGCGCCCTTGTTGTAGAGCCGTGCTATAGAGCCGTGCTGCAGCGCGGCTCTACAATAAGCGCCACGTCGCGGCTCTGCAATTGCTGTATCGTGTCCCACAGCATTGATGTCTTTCATATCAATCCCACGTGTTGTAGAATCTGTCCTGTTGCCAATTTGCCACGTTGTTCTCAATATAATCTGCAATATGGTTCATCTCATCAACATTTCGTATAATATGGTCGTGAAAACGAGTTTGCCATGCGAATGGAATGTTGTTTTGGTTTGCATGATGTGTGACGGCTCGTTTCACCCCACCGATTACGACAGATAACCAACCTTGCATGTTGGCGATTTGTCTCAGGACCTCAGCGTTATCTGTAATACGATGAGATGTCGTTTCATTGAGATAGAACGTCTTTGCTTTCCGCCGTTCGTATGGGATTTTATTGTGGTCAATTATTACGAGGGCATGTATATGATTAGGCATAATAACCCATAGCGGGATTTCTGCATAAGGGTAATGATTCTGCACATTGCGGAGTTGTTCATCGGCGTATTTTCCAATAGGGGATAGTTCCATTTGCGGACAGTCATTGTCTGCAAGGATTTTTCCAAAATAGTGTTCCCGTCCTCTTGTGCAAGCAGTGACAAAATATGTCCCACAGTTATAATCATGCCACGGAACACGAATGGTTTGAATGCGGTATTTGTTCTGGAATTTGTTGTTAGACATAATATTTCATTTAAAGGTTCAGGTGGCAAAAATACAAAAATATCAATATGTTTGTGCAAGGGACGTTAATTTTTGATTGCGGTGTCATCGTTGTCGTGTTATCATCGTTGTCATCGTTGTTGTCGTTGTAGAGCCGCGCTGCAGCACGGCTCTACATCATGTGCCACGTCGCGTCTCTACGTCGCGGTGTCATCGTTGTCATCGTTGTCATCGGTGTAGAGCCGCGCTGCAGCACGGCTCTACAGTAGAAATGTGGAAAACCACATAACTAACAATTTTGTATTTTTGCCGCCTCTTTTTTTAGAGGGCATTACCTCACCAACAGAAATCTAAAATAATGAATTTCAACAAAAACGATATAGAATTTGCCTCCCCGGAGGCTATTAAGGCCTTCCAGGAGGAGAAACTCCATGAGGCGCTGGCCTATCTGCAACGGAACTCCCGCTATTACCAGCGTATGTTCGAGCGATATCGCATCAACATCGATAAGATCCGAACCATCGAGGATCTCGTGAACATCCCGTTCACTGAGAAGAAGGACCTCCAACTCTTCAACGAGGATTTCCTCTGCGTGCCCAAGGAGAAGGTGATCGACTACATCACCACGAGCGGCACGCTGAGCGACCCCGTGACCTTCTGCTGCACCGAGAAGGACCTACAACGCTTGGCGTACAATGAGAAAAAGAGCTTTGAATGCGCTGGGCTGCAACCCGGCAACATCCTCCAGCTGATGGTCACCCTCGACAAGCGGTTCATGGCCGGACTGGCTTACTTCCTCGGGCTGCGCGAACTGGGTGCGTCGGTCATCCGCGTGGGCAACGGCATCCCCGAACTGCAGTGGGACACTATTCAGCGTATCCGCCCCGACAGCATCATGTGCGTGCCGTCGTTTATCCCAAGGCTTATTCAATACGCTGAGGATCATGGGATTGACTATCGGAACTCCAGCGTCCGAAAGATAATCGGGATAGGGGAGAGCCTGCGCAACCAGGACTTCTCGCTCAACCTCTTGGGCGAACAAATCAAGTCGAAATGGGATGTGGAGCTCTATGCCACCTACTCTTCCACCGAGATGAGCGCGACGTTCAGCGAGTGTGCGTACGGCGTGGGCGGCCACGTGCATCCGGAGCTCATCATCGTGGAAATCATCGGCGAGGACAACCTGCCCGTGCCCGACGGCGAGACCGGCGAGGTGGTGGTGACGACCCTCGGCGTGGAGGGCATGCCGCTGTTGCGCTTCCGCACGGGCGATATGTGCGCGAAAATCACCGAACAATGTCCTTGTGGCAGAAATAGTTACCGTCTCACTCCGTTGGTGGGCCGCAAGAACAACATGATCAAGTTGAAAGGCACGACGCTCTATCCGCCTGCGTTGATGGACGTGCTTAACAACACGCCGTTCGTCCAGAACTACGTCATCTACGTGCAGGATTCGCAGCAGGGAACTGACGAGGTGGTGGTGAAGGTGGGTCTAAACGCGGAGGTTGTGGAGGAAAACGTCCGATTCAAGGACCATCCCGAGGAGATTGTCAACGAGCTGAAGAACCGCTTCCGTGCCCACGTGCGCGTGGCTCCGGTGGTGCAGGTCGCTCCCGTGGAGGAGGTGCAACGCATCAATTTTCCACCCAGCGCAAGAAAGCCGGTGAAGTTCGTGGATTTGCGGACTCGGTAAACGGCGGTGTCGCGTCCGAAAAAAGTATACCTTTGCCGCCGATTAATCGACCGGATATGATGAAGATAACACTCTTGGGTACAGGTACTTCGCAGGGCGTCCCCGTCGTGGGATGCAACTGTGAGGTGTGTCGTTCCGCCGACCCACGTGACAAACGGCTGCGCACCTCCGCCTACGTGGAGGTTGACGGTGTGCGTCTGCTCATCGACGCGGGGCCTGACCTTCGGCAGCAGCTCCTGCGGGAGAACATCACCAAAGTCGATGCCATTCTCGTCACGCACGAGCACAAGGATCACTTGGCCGGGTTGGACGACATCCGGCCCGTCTATTTCCGGCAACAGAAGCCCATGGACGTTTACGCCATGCAGCGCGTGCTGAACGTCATTCGCAAGGACTTCGACTACGCCTTCAAGGAGCATCCCTATCCTGGGGCACCGGCATTTCAGTTGCACCCCGTCCGTCACGACAAGTTCTCAGTCGGCGGTGTGGAGATACAGCCCATACAGGTGCGTCACCTCACGCTCCCCATCCTCGGTTACCGCATCGGGCCGTTTGCATACATTACGGACGCGAGTTTCGTGGCGGAATCGGAAATTGCCCGTCTTCAAGGATTGGAGGTGTTGGTAGTCAATGCGTTGCACCACGACAAGCACTACTCCCATTTCAATCTCGAACAGGCCTTGCAATTTGTGGAGACCGTGAAGCCCCAGCGTGCCTATTTGACACACTCCTCCCACCACATGGGCCTCTATGCCGATGTGGCGAAAACACTCCCGCCGAACGTGACCTTGGGCTACGACGGCTTGCAGACCACTATCGATAAATAGCGGCCACCAGCCGTTTTCTCAGCGTTTTCTGCGTCCGCAGATTCCAGCATTCGATTTGCACTGCGTACATGCCCGCCGGGGCAGGCTGGTTGTTGTCGTCTGTGCCGTCCCAACGGAAACGGGCTTCTGAACCGCACAACACATTGTTGGCCAGTCGTTTGATAGGATACCCCCGGTTGTTGTACAGCACAATGTTCACACGGTTTTCTTCGTCGGGAAAGGTGCAGACCACCTCTGTGTAGTCGTCGAAGCCGTCGTTGTCGGGGGAGAAAACGTCCGGGGCAATCTCGAATCCGCAGCTCTCGAGTACGTTGCCTGCTTGCGAGTTGCGGTAGCCCGGTGTGCCGAATCCAGCACTCTCTGCTGCCGATCGCCAGTTATTTTCGTCCTGCGTGGGCATGTCCGGGTAGAGGCGCTCCAGCGATACCCCTTTGACCGTCTGCAATTTCGAATAGTGCATATCTTCGGTGTAGGCCAGCCGGTCGATTGTTCGCAAACTTCTGTCCGTCAGGTAGATGATGCCTTTTGCGGTGGCAAAGTCGGGCAGCGAGTCGCAGTCGGCCAGCGCTTTTTCGTCACGGCAGATGTACTGTTCCAGCGTGAGATTTCTCCGTTTGCACAGTGCGAGGTACGTTCCCGGCGGCATCTGAAATCCTTTGGAAAGGGCTAATACAGCCTTCTGCGGCAGAGTGTCGCCTCCATAGCCGATCTTCACATCTTTGAGGTCGATGATTTTGTTGGAGCGGTTGTAGATTTCGAGGTAGTCCGCATTTTCGTCGCTGAGTGCATTTGTTAGAATCTCGTTGATTACCAAATCGTTGTATTCTGGTGGTGAGGCTCTTCCGAACGGAACTTCTTCGCTGATTTGCCAGCGGTTTCCGCCGCAATCCGCCACCTCGCCGTAAGCAAACAGGCGGTATACGGTGCTGGGTTCCACAGGCTCCGAGAATCGGATATCCCAGGAGGCGAAATCAGGTGGCACCTCGCTGACTGTCAGAACTTTGAGATATGGTTCTGTGCGGAAGAATTCCACGGGATTCTTGGTGTCTTGCGCGAGGGTTTTGGAGAAGTGGACTCGCAAAGTGACAGAATCGCGTAAGGTTACGCCCGTAATGTGTGGTACAGTATTGTCTTTCAGTGAGTTGCGGATGGAATTCGGCCGACCGGGGGTGCCGCCGAGCGGGTCTACCGATGAGTTCCAGTTCCACCCACCCGCGCACGGCCAGCCTTCGTCAATAATTTCTAACGACCATCCGCCCTCCTGCTTGATTTTCTCCGTGTGCCATTCGGGCTTAAAGCTCACGTAATGAATCACTTCGCCGTTTTGGTTGTAGAGTGTCAATGCCTGTCCACCGTCGGTGATGGCTAATGATGACAATACATAGATGTTGTCGCAGACCGAGGCGAAGTCTCCGAGCCATTTCTGGGCGATGATGACGGCGTACCCGCAGCTGTCGAGGGTGATGTCGGGTAGGTTTTTGTTGGTGTTGCCGAGGGTGAGCCGCCAGTTTTGCAGCGTTACGGGGTAGGGGAGGCGGCTGTGCAGTTCGAGGTACTCCACCGGCGGCAACCCGATTTCTGGTGCGGGTTTGGCCATAATCTCACTGATAAGGATGTCGTAACGATTTGGTTCAGAGCGTACTTGGCTCAAAACAACCCGTTGGTTCAGTAAGATGCAAAATGTCAGCAAGAATGCTTTCAAAGTTTTTTTATTCATAACGTTTTTGTTTAGGTTTATGTCTGCAAAAATACTACTTTTGCGGCGAAAATCAAGCATTGTTGATAACTTTTTTTAGAAAAATCAAAAAAATATGAAAATAGCCCTTGTTGGAGCCACCGGATTAGTGGGTGGCGTTATGCGCAAAGTATTGGTGGAAAGAGGATTTGATGATTGTGAATTCATTCCTGCCGCTTCATCAAAATCAGTTGGGAAGAAAGTGCAGTTTGGTGACCGCGAGGTGGCCGTGGTCTCGGTGGAAGATGCCATCGCCGCCAAGCCCGATTTCGCCATCTTCTCGGCGGGCAGCGCGGCTTCGCTCGAATACGCCCCGAAGTTCGCCGCCGTCGGCACGGTGGTCATTGACAATTCCGCCGCTTGGCGAAGTGACCCGAAGATTCCGTTGGTGGTGCCCGAAATCAACGGCGACGTTATTACCCCCGATGACAAGATAATCGCTAACCCGAATTGCTCCACCATCCAGATGGTAATGGCGCTGGCACCGCTGCATAAACGTTTTGGTATCAAACGGTTGGTGGTGGCTACATATCAGTCGATTACAGGCACGGGCAAGAAGGCGGTCGATCAGCTGATGAGCGAGCGTGCTGGTCAGCCCTGCGATCCCGCCTATCCCTATCCCATTGACATGAACCTTTTCCCGCACGGCGGCAGTTTCACTGAAAATGGTTATACAACGGAAGAGATGAAACTCTTGAACGAAACCCGTAAGATTTTGAGGGATAATGAGATACAAGTTACTTCGACCGTCGTTCGCGTACCCGTTACAGGCGGTCATTCTGAAGCGGTGAACGTGGAATTCCGTCAGGATTACGACTTGGCGGAGGTTTATGCGTTGCTCAGCGAGATGCCCGGCGTGAAGGTGTTGGATGCACCCGCCGAGAACGTCTATCCGATGCCGAAGTATGCCGAGGGGTTGGACGATGTCTTTGTGGGTCGTATCCGTCGCGATTTCTCGCAGCCCAACTCGTTGAACCTCTGGGTGGTGGCCGACAACCTTCGCAAGGGCGCGGCGACGAATGCTGTGCAAATCATGCAGTATATTTTAGGCAATAGGCAATAGGCAATAGGCAGGAGACTTAAGACTTAGGACTTAAGACTTAGAACTCAAGGTCAAAGGTCAAGGTCAAAGGTCAAAGTCAAGACAGACGGTCGGTTACTTTGAAAGCCTATCGCCTGTCTTTTTTTGCCTAAAGGTGATTTGTTATTTTCGGTAATTATAATTTTTGTACTTTTGCAGGAATTTTATCTGATATTTATGAAAAGAGTCGTATTTGCCATAGTCGCGATATTGACGGTGAGTTTTGTTGTGGCGCAACAATCTCACAATAAGGCTGTTATAGGTTTTTATAATGTGGAAAACCTGTTTGACACGATCGACGATCCGAACAAGAACGACGAGCAGTTTTTGCCCAATGGAGACTACCGCTGGGACTCCGAGCGTTACAACACCAAGTTAGAGAATCTTTCCAAGGTGATAGAGCTGATGGCGAGCCTTGATGGCGGGTTGGTGGTGTTAGGTGTCTCTGAAATCGAGAATGAGCAGGTGATGCTCGATTTGGCTGCCACGCCGCGTCTGCAACCTTACCACTTTTCGGTCTGCCATCACGAGTCGCCCGACCGCCGCGGTGTAGATGTAGCCTTCTTCTACGATGCCTCCCGCTTCAAAATTCTCAGCACCAGAGCTTTCCCGACCATCGTGCCCGGCAATCCCGACTTCATTACCCGCGATCAGTGGCTGATGACCGGTGTGCTGGACGGCGTGGACACCCTCGACATTGTGGTCAACCACTGGCCTTCAAAGTCCGGTGGCGAGAAGCGTAGCCTTCCCGGCAGAATGGCGGCGGGTGCGCTCGGCCGCAGTATCGCCGACTCCGTGCTGAATTCCCGTCCCAACGCCAAGTTCATCTACATGGGCGACCTCAACGACAACCCCACCTCCAAGTGCATCCTTGCCGAGATGGATACCAAGACCAAGCCCGACAATCTGGCGCCCACCGACTTGTACAACCCAATGTGGAAAATCTTCCGCGACGGCATCGGCTCCTACGCCTACCGCGACAGCTGGGAGATGCTCGACAACATTATCATCTCCGCCGGGCTCGTGAATGCGGCTCCCGACACCTACAGGTTCCGCTCCGCCAACATTTTCCGTAAAGATTTTATGTTCACCAAGACCGGTTCCTACATGGACTACCCCTACCGCTCCTTCGCCGGCGGCAACTACCAGGGCGGCTATAGCGACCATCTGCCGGTGTATATTGTGCTGACACGGTGACTTTGACTTTGACCTTTGACTTTGACTTTGACCTTTGACTTTTGACTTTTGACTCTTGGGCAATAAACGCAAATTATTAACGTTAACCTCATACCTTTAACCCTTAAACAGTAAACGGTAAACCATATATGAAAAGGCTTGTAATTATACCTACGTACAAGGAAAAAGAGAACATCGAGAACATTATCAGGGCGATTTTTGGCCTGATCGATGTCCACATATTGATTATTGATGACAATTCGCCGGACGGCACGGCGGATATTGTGAAGTCGCTGATGCCCGAGTTTGACGGGCGGCTTTTCATTGAGGAGCGCAGCGGCAAGTTAGGGCTCGGCACGGCCTATATCCACGGATTCAAGTGGGGGTTGGCGCGCGGCTACGACTATTTTACCGAGATGGATGCCGATTTCTCGCACGATCCGCACGACCTGCAACGGTTGTACGATGCCTGCGAGAACACACCTGCTGATCTTGCCATCGGTTCGCGTTACTGTCAGGGAGTCAACGTGTTGAACTGGCCGATGGGCCGTCTGCTGATGTCATATTATGGTTCCGCATACGTGCGCACGGTCTTGGGCGTGCCCGTGAAGGACACTACCGCCGGTTTTGTCTGTTATCGCGCCGACGTGCTCAACGCCATCGATTTCGACAAGATCAAGCATATCGGCTACGGCTTCCAGATTGAGATGAAGTTCACGGCTTGGAAGCTGGGCTTCAAGATTGTGGAGGTGCCCATCATCTTCCGCGATCGCACGGAAGGCGTTTCCAAGATGAGCTCCGGCATCTTCCGCGAGGCCATCTTTGGCGTTATCGGCCTGAAAATCCGCAGCTGGTTCCGCAAATGGGAACGCGTCGACAACCGCGCGAAACTGGGTCAGGCTTCAGAATGAGGAATTATGAACGGTTAATTCACCAATCACTAATCACCACTCACCATTCACTAGGCCTCAATAACCAATAACCTCTAACCTCTAACCATTAATAAATGGAATACTTCATCGCCAAAACTTTTGCCGGATTAGAAACCGAGCTTTTCAAAGAACTGCACGCATTGGGTGCGAAGAACTGCGAGAAGCTCAGTCGTGCTGTGGCCTTTGAGGGCGACTTGGCGATGATGTACCGCGCTAACTACTTCTGCCGCACGGCGTTGCGTGTTCTCTGGCGCCGCAAGCAGTTTACTTTCAACAGCAACCGCCAGTTCTACGAGCAGATCTTTGACTTTCCAGCAGAGGAAGTGCTTTCTCCCGACGGAACGTTGGCAGTGCATGCCACTATCGTCGATTCCATATTCAATACACCGCTTTACGCGTCCGTACTGGCGAAGGATGCCGTCTGCGACCGTTTCCGCGACAAGTTCGGCCGCCGACCCTCCGTGGACAAAGACTATCCCGACGTGCAGTTCCATCTCCATGTCTATAAGAATGAGGCCCAGCTGTTTTTGGACAGTTCGGGCGAGTCGCTGCACAAGCGTGGCTACAAGGTGCGCAACCATCCCGCGCCGCTGAACGAGGTGACGGCCGCCGCCATGATTCTCAAAAGCGGTTGGGACGGCACCTGTGACTTCATCGACCCGATGTGCGGCGGTGCAACGCTTTCCATCGAGGCGGCCATGCAGGCTCTCAACATCCCCGCCGGTTTCTACCGCCGCGAATATGGCTTCTATCAATGGAAGAATTTTGATCGACAGCTTTGGAAATCTGTGCGTGACGAGGCCGACATCAAGGATGACGTGACCATCAACTTCTATGCTTCCGACATAGACGGACGTTTCCTCGATATCGCCCGTGCCAATGTACAGAAGGCTCGTTTGCAGGATTTTATCGTCACGGAACGTCAGGATATGCGCTATTCCAATCCCGAGAACACACCCTCCGTGGTGATGATGAATCCGCCCTACGGTGAACGGCTTTCCGTGGATGACATTAATATATTGTATCAGGAAATCGGCAATGCATTGAAGCAGCGTTATGCCGGCTGCAAGGCGTATATTATCAGTTCCGACAAAGAAGCTCTGAAACGCGTGGGGCTGAAACCGTCGCGCAAATGGCCCATGCTCAACGGCTCGTTGGAGTGCATGTTCCAGGAGTACGAACTTTTTTCCGGCGACCGCAAACAGTACGTCACCCAGAAGAAAGAGCAGGCATGAGGCGCAACATTCTCATATTGTTAATGTTACTGGCTGTCGTCATAGTCGGTCGCGGGCAGAGCAAGTATAGCAACGAGTTCCTGTCGTTAGGGCTTGGCGCGCGCGGGCTTGGCATGGCGAACACGATGTGCGCCATCACTGACGACGTGACCTCCGCCTACTGGAACCCCGCCGGGTTGACGCGCATGGACAAGCGTTACCAGCTCGCGCTGATGCATGCCGAGTACTTTGCCGGTATCGCCAAGTACGACTACGGCGGGCTGGCTTACAAGATTGATTCGAACCAGTCGGTGGCGTTTTCCTACATCCGCTTCGGGGTGGACAATATTATGAACACCACGCAATTGATTGACGACCAAGGAAATGTGGACTATGACCGCATCACCTACTTTTCCGCCGCCGATAACGCTTTCTTGCTGAGCTATGCGTATGCATTTCCGCAGGTGCCGGGGCTGTCGGTGGGCGCGAATGCGAAGATTATCCACCGCAAGATCGGGCAGTTCGCGAAATCGTGGGGTTTCGGGCTCGACTTCGGGCTGATGTACAACCGCAAGGGCTGGCAGGCGGGCTTGATGCTGCGCGACGGCACCTCCACCTTCAATGCGTGGCGCTACTCCCTGACCGACGATGTGATTGCTGTCTTCGAGGAGACTGGCAACGAGATTCCCGAAAACGACCTCGAACTGACTGTCCCTGCGCTGCTTTTGGGCGGCGGCAAAACCGTCCATTTCGGGAAGGGCTTCCACGGTACCTTCGCGCTTGGTTTGGACTGCACCTTCGACGGCAAGCGTAACACCTTGATTAAGAGCAATGTCATCAGCATAGACCCGCATTTCGGGATGGAGTTCGACTACAAGAAGATTGTGGCGTTGCGGATGGGCATCGGCAATTTCCAGCAAGAGCCCGACTTCGACGGCAAAATGAAGACCACCTTGCAAATCAACTTCGGCGTGGGGGTCAACATAAAGAATGTGGTGGCTATCGACTACGCCTTCACCGACTTGGGTAACCTCTCCATCGCGCAGTACTCGCACATTGTCTCGTTGAAAGTGAACATCGACAAATTCAAGAAGTAGTTTACCGTTTACGGTTTACAGTTTAGAGAACGAACCCTTATTCCATAACCATTAACCCATAACCAATAACCATAAACCTTATGTCAGAGAATCACAAGATTACCATCCAGAAATTCCCGTTTTCGGAGTCGCAGTTCATGCAGCGCGTGAAGAACGATTCCGCGTTTACCTATAATAAAGAAGAAGAGCTGGCAATGCTCAAGACCATCTTGGGAAGTGTTGACTTGACCACTTTGGAGGGCTCGGATAATACCGAAAAGGTGACAAAGCTCTGTGAAACAGCGGTTTCCTTCCGCGATGACGAGCGTGGCATACCTGCGACGGCATCCGTGTGTGTCTACCCGCGCTTTGTGGCCTTGGCGAAAGAGAAACTGCAGGGCACGGGTGTGAAAGTGGCCTCCGTGGCGGGCGCGTTTCCCGCAGGTCAGCTGCCGATTGAGCTGAAAGTTGCCGAAGTGGAATACGCCGTAAGGCAAGGCGCGGACGAAATTGACATGGTGATTTCGCGCGGCGAGTTCCTCGAAGGTCGTTACCAGGTAGTCTACGACGAGATCTGCGCCATTCGCAAGGCTTGCGCGGGTAAGGTGCTGAAGGTGATTTTGGAGACCGGCGAACTGCAGACACCGCAGAACATCTTCCGCGCATCGCAGTTAGCCATCCACGCTGGCGCGGACTTTTTGAAGACTTCCACCGGAAAAATCGCCGTAAACGCCACTCCGGAGGCTTTCTGGGTAATGATGTTCGCCATCCGGCAGCATTTCCAGGAAACCGGCAAGAAAGTCGGCATCAAAGTGGCAGGTGGCGTCTCCACCCCTGAACAGGCTTACACCTATCTCCACATTTGGCGGCAAAATATGGGCAAGGAGTGGCTTACGCCCGAACTTTTCAGAGTAGGCACAAGCCGCCTCGCTGGGAAGATTTCCGAAAAAATTCAAGATTTTTTTGTATAAGTGTTGGATTATAAAGAAATTATTGTATTTTTGCAGCCCGAAAAAATCGAGGCATAAATTAGGCAAACCAATTATAAATTCAAACTTTAAAAACACATTAAGATTATGACTAAAGCAGAAATTGTCAACGAAATTTCCAATCGCACCGGTTATGAAAGAAATAGCGTGCAAACTATCGTCGAGGCTTTCATGGATGCCGTGAAGAAGACCATGATTGACGGTGAGAACGTTTATTTGAGAGGCTTCGGCAGCTTCATCGTGAAGCACAGAGCTGAGAAGACCGCCCGCAATATCTCCAAGAACCAGACCATCACCATCAAGGCCCACAACATCCCCGCTTTCAAACCTTGCAAGGATTTCGTGGAGGCTGTCAAAAAGAACACAAAATAAGTCAAACATCAATAATTTATTATTATGCCTAGCGGAAAAAAACGTAAACGTGCGAAAATGAACACGCACAAACGCAAAAAAAGACTAAGAAAGAACAGACATAAGAACAGATAGTCTTTTCGCGGTAAAACAATGAAAACTAAATGATTTACACGTAAGTCATTTAGTTTTCTTATTTTTGGATATGGAGAATAAGCAAGAAGAAAACACCAAAGAGATTACTAAAGAAATCATCATCACTTCCCATACCAATGAGGTTCAGGTTGCGCTGTTGGAGGACAAGAAGCTGATGGAGATTCATACGGAAAAGTCGTCTGCGCAGTTTTCGGTGGGCGACATCTATTTGGGGAAGGTGAAGAAGATCATGCCCGGCTTGAACGCCGCCTTCGTGGACGTGGGCAGTGAGCGCGAAGCCTTCCTGCACTACCTCGACCTCGGCATCAATGGCCGTACTATCAATGCATTCGTCAGTCAGGCCATTACCACCGGCAAACGTAGCATCAGCCGCGTGCAATACTTGGAAGAGATTCCCAAAAACGGCAAAATCAGCGACGTAATCACCTCGGGCCAGCAGATTATGGTCCAGGTGGCCAAAGAGCCGATTTCCACGAAAGGGCCGCGTATCACCACCGAGATTTCCTTTGCCGGACGCTACCTTGTGTTGGTGCCGTTCAGCGATAAAGTGTCTGTATCACAGAAGATTAAGAGCAGCGAGGAACGCAAGCGTCTACGCACAGCGGTGCAGAGCATCCGTCCGCGCAACTTCGGCATCATCATCCGCACGGTGGCCGAGCACAAGTCCGTGGAGGAGCTTTCCGCCGACCTCGACATGCTGCGCTACCGTTGGGACACCACCGTTGAGAACCTTTTCGCCTCCAAAGCGCCGATGCGGCTTGCCCAGGAGGAGAACCGCGTGGCCTCCCTGCTGCGCGATTTCCTTAACGATTCGTTCCATGCCATCTATGTGGACACCCCCGAGATGTTCACCGAGGTGAAGAACTACCTCCACATACACGCCCCCGAACAGGAGTCCATCGTCAATCTTTACAAAGAAAAACGCCCGATTTTCGACTATTTCAACGTCGCCAAGCAAATCAAGGGCTCATTCGGCAAGGTTGTCACCATCAAAAACGGCGTCTATCTCATCATTGAGCACACCGAGGCCATGCACGTCATCGACGTGAACAGTGGCAACCGCGTGAAATCCTCGCAGACGCCGGAACAGAATGCGCTGAACACCAATATGATAGCGGCACAGGAGATTGCCCGTCAGCTACGTCTGAGGGATATGGGCGGCATCATCACCATCGACTTCGTGGATTTGCACGACCCCGCCAATAAGAGTACGCTGAACAAAGCGATGGCCGAGTTCATGCGCAACGACAAAGCGAAGCATACCATCCTGCCGCTCAACAAGTTCGGGTTGATTCAGATCACCCGTCAGCGCGTGCGGCAAGCTACCATTATCGAGAATACGGAGGTTTGTCCGACCTGTAAGGGCACCGGCAAAATCAAGCCGCCGATTGTCATTGAGGACGAGATTGCCAACGCCCTCGACTTCCTGTTCGACAAGCAGCACGAGCCCAAGATCACCGTGGTGGCGCACCCGTTCGTGCAGGCCTACCTTACCAAGGGCTTCCCGTCCATCCGGATGAAATGGAGCTGGCGGTATAAGAAACACATCCGCATCGTGGCCAACCAGAGCAGTCGCCTCACCGAGGTACACTACCTGAACGAGCACGGCGAAGACATCATCCTGTGGAACGAACCAGCCCGCGATTAGCCATGACGGACGTTCCCTCGGAAATTATGACCAAAATGGAGCGTTTCTGCGCTTTTCAGGAACGCTGTGAGAAAGACGTGAGACGGAAACTCACGTCTTTCCATTTATCAGAAGACCAAGAAGATAAGGTTGTCAAGTTGCTAAAGGACAACCAGTTCCTTGATGAAAACCGTTATGCGGAGGCGTTTGTGCGCGGCAAGGTGCGCGTGGGGTGGGGGAGACAGAAAATCGTGGCGGCACTGCGGGCGAAAGGCATCCCGTCCGAGTTCATCGACCGCCACTGCGCCGCCATTCCCGCCGACGACTACGCGGCGACGCTCCGCAAAGCCATAGAAAAATGGCGCCGCTCGCACCCCGACGAGACTCCGAACAGCCCCAAGTTAGTGCGGCATCTGCTGTCGAAGGGGTATGCGATGGAGGAGGTGTTGTGGGAAATGAAGAATGATGAATGCTGAATTATGAATAAAAAATCGTTGGTATTAATTGCGGCGGCGGTGTTAGCCGTTGTATTGATAGTGGCCAGTATCGCCACCAAAGGGAAGGCTGGATCGCAGACGAGTAATGTAGTGCGTTCCGCGCAGACGGCCGTCGTGCCAGACGGTGCTCTCGAAATCCCCACGTACACGCGTCCTCGTGCGCATTCGCAAAAGATTGAGCACAAGGCCTATACGGTGGATTATAACGAGGAGTGGCGGTTGGCGAACTGGGTGGCCTACGCGCTGACTGCGGAGCATACCAAGGGTCCGGTGGAGCGCTACAACAAGTTCGACGCCGACCCACAGGTGAAAGGTGCGACGGCGCAGTGGTGGGACTACAAGCACACCACCTACGACCGCGGCCATCTCGTGCCTGCCGGCGACATGAAGTGGGACGAGACGGCCATGCGCGAGTGCTTCTACCTGAGCAACATCGCCCCGCAGGACCACACTTTCAACGAGGGCGACTGGAACTATTTGGAGAACCGCGTGCGCGGCTGGGCCAATTTCTTCGGTGAGGTCTATGTGGTGTGCGGTCCCATCGTTTCCGAGCATCCCGAGGTGATTGGCGAGAACTGCATTGCCGTGCCAGACTCCTTCTTCAAGGTAGTGCTTTGCAACATGCGCGGCGAGTGGAACGCCGTCGGTTTCATCTGCCCCAACGATCCCACGCACCATAATCTCTCGCACTATACCCGCACCGTCGATGAGGTGGAGCGCATCACCGGTCTGGATTTCTTCCCGCTGCTCCCGGACGACGTGGAGGAGAGGATTGAATCGGGGATTGACTGGGGGGCGTGGCGGATACGATAAAATTTCGTATCTTTGCCGCCCTTAAAAAATCAGCAACCTATTGTGAAAAAGGAGAAGAACGCAGAGGCCGAGGATGCCTTGGTTGTCACCGGTGCGCGCGAGAACAACCTTAAGAATGTGTCACTTACGATCCCGCAACAGCAGCTGGTGGTCATCACCGGGCTGAGCGGGAGCGGCAAGTCGTCGCTGGCCTTCGACACCATCTACGCCGAGGGACAGCGCCGCTATATGGAGACCTATTCCGCTTACGTCCGCCGCTTCATCGGCAGCATGGAGCACCCTGATGTGGACAAGATTTCCGGTCTCAACCCTGTCATCTCCATTGAGCAGAAAACCGTGAACAAGAACCCTCGCTCGACCGTGGGTACCGTCACGGAAGTGTATGATTTCCTGCGACTTCTCTATGCCCGCGTGGCCGATGCCTACTCCTATAACACCGAGGAGAAAATGGTGCACTACAGCGAGAAGGAACTCATCGATCTGATTCTGGAACGCTACAAGGGCCGTTCCATCACGCTGCTCGCCCCTGTGGTGAAGCGTCGCAAGGGCCACTACCGCGAACTTTTCGAGAACATCCGCAAGCAGGGCTTCACCCGCGTGCGCGTGGACGGCGTGATGAAGCCGCTGATGATGGGCATGCAAGTGGACCGCTACAAAATCCACGATATCGAGCTGTCGGTGGACAACCTCACCGTGTCGGACTACTCGCAGAAGCGGTTAGCCAACAGCGTGCAGATTGCGATGAAATACGGTAAGGGTGCCCTCATGATTCTCGACAACGAGTCGAAGGAGGTGAAGAACTACAGCAAGTTCCTGATGTGCCCCACCACGGGCATCTCCTACCCGGAGCCGGAACCTAACACCTTCTCGTTCAACTCGCCCTACGGTGCTTGCGAGTACTGCAACGGCTTGGGCAGCATCACCGAAGTGGACATCGACAAGGTGATTCCCGACAAGAACAAGTCCATCAAGGCGGGCGGTATCGCCATTATTGGAGAATACAAAAACACGCTGCTATTCAGAACGTTGGATGCGTTGGCCGAGAAATACAACTTCTCGTTGTCCGATCCTATCAAAAAGTTGTCGGAGCAGCAGCTGAACGCCGTATTGTACGGTACCACGGAAATCCTCCAAGTGAAGCGCGAAGTAGCCGGGCTTTCGCCGATGCGCAAAACCTTTGAGGGCGTGGTCAACTTTCTCGGAAATCTCAACGAGGAGGCCATGCCAGCGTCGTTTAAGAAGTGGATAGCCCAGTTCGTGAACACCATTCCCTGTCCGCATTGCCACGGTGCGAGACTCCGTACGGAGTCGCTGCACTTCCGCATTCAGGACAAGAACATTGCCGACCTCGCCCACATGGACATGGCCGAGCTGTTGGAGTGGTGCCGGAAGATTCCCGTGCATCTCGATCCTTCCAAACGTCACATTGCCAGCGAGATCCTGCGCGAGATTACCTTCCGTCTCGAATTTCTCTGCAATGTGGGCGTGCAGTATCTGTCGCTCGACCGTTCCTCGGCGTCGCTTTCCGGCGGTGAGGCGCAGCGTATCCGGTTGGCCACCCAGATTAGTTCGCAGCTCGTCAACGTGATGTACATCCTTGATGAACCGAGTATTGGGCTGCACCAGCGCGACAATCACTTCCTCATCGATTCGCTGCGTAGTCTGCGCGACATCGGCAACTCCGTCATCGTGGTTGAGCACGACCGCGACATGATGAAGGCTGCCGACTACATCGTGGACGTGGGTCCGGCGGCGGGCGAATATGGTGGCGAGATTGTGGCGGCGGGCACGTACAAGGAGATTCTTAGAAGCGGCTCGTTGACAGCCGATTACCTTAAAGGGAAGAAGAAAATCAAGGTGCCGAAAACCCGTCGGAAAGGCAATGGCGAGTGGCTGACCGTGATTGGCGCGACCGGCAACAACCTCAAGAATGTCACCGTGGAGTTCCCGTTGGGCACACTCATCTGTGTGACGGGTGTCTCCGGAAGCGGCAAATCGACGCTTATCAACGAGACGCTCTATCCCATTCTGAATCAATATGTTTACCGCTCCGAGAAGAAGCCGTTGCCCTATAAAGAGGTGGCTGGTCTGGAGCACCTTAACAAGATTATTGACATCAACCAGCAGCCCATTGGGCGCACGCCGAGGTCGAATCCTGCGACGTACGTGGGTGTGTTTGACGACATCCGCAAGCTTTTCACCCAGATGCCGGAGGCCAAGATTCGGGGTTACAAGCCCGGACGGTTCTCCTTCAACGTGTCGGGCGGTCGCTGCGAGGAGTGCAAGGGCGCGGGCGTGAAGACCATCGAGATGAACTTCCTTCCCGATGTCTACGTCACCTGCGACAAGTGCGGCGGCAAGCGCTACAACGACGAGACGCTGGAAATCCGTTACAAGGGCAAGTCCATCAAGGACGTGTTGGATATGGATATCCACACGGCCATTGAGTTTTTCGAGAATATCCCGGCCATCGTGCGCGAGCTTAAGACCATGGATGATGTAGGTCTCGGCTACCTGAAATTGGGCCAGCCTTCCACAACGTTGTCCGGCGGCGAGGCGCAGCGCATCAAGTTGGCCGCGGAATTGTCGAAGAAGGACACCGGCAACACCTTATACATCTTGGATGAGCCGACCACGGGATTGCATTTTCAGGACATTGCCATCCTCCTCGACGTGCTGAACAAGTTGGTGGAGAAGGGGAATACGGTCATCGTCATTGAGCACAACATGGACGTCATCAAGATGGCCGACTGGATTATCGACATGGGTCCCGAGGGCGGTCGCGGTGGCGGTGAGGTCGTGGCGGTCGGAACGCCGGAGGAAATTGTCCGTCAGGGCGTTGGCTATACGGCGGAATACCTCGCGAAAGAATTACGTTAAAGGGGTGCCGTAGAGACGGATAATTATGCGTCTCTACATAACGTTTTACGCATCATTTTTTTTTCGTTATACAAGTGCAACCTTTTCGGATTTTTCCGTCTTATATAAAAATATTGTATCTTTGCAGATTCAAAAAACGAGAGATATGCTACACGTCAACAGTAATGAAGAGACCATTGCGGCTAGCCCTGAGAAAGTCTATCAGGTGCTGACGCAGTTTATGAACAACGACAAGCTGAACCAGATTCCGGGATTGGACGGTTTGGAGACTTTCGAAAACGGCTGCCGTTTCAACGTGCAGGGGCAGGTGAGCTGTCAGCTGACCATCACCGACCAGGTTCCCTACAGTCGCGTGGCGTACAAGGCCGACACCGACAAGCCCGTGAGTGCCGAGGTGACGTTCGACATCGTGCCGAACGGTGACGGCAGTATACTGAGAGGGGCCGCCGACATCCAGGTGCCGTTTTTTCTGAAGGGGATGGTCAAGGGTGCCGTTGACAAGTTCATGGGCACAGCGATGCAATACCTCAAAACCGCCATCGAGAACAGTTAGTATGGAATATACGATTCGGACCGACAAACTGGTTAAAAAATACAAGAACCGCACGGTCGTCAACGAGGTCTCCATTAACTTCACGCAGGGCGAGATTGTGGGTCTGCTCGGGCCAAACGGCGCGGGCAAGACCACTTCGTTCTATATGATAGTAGGGCTTATTAAGCCGTTCTCGGGTCGCATCTTCTTGAACGACAAGGATATATCGGAAGAGCCGATGTACAAGCGGGCGCAGATGGGTATCGCCTACCTGCCGCAGGAGGCGTCGGTGTTCCGCCAGCTGACCGTGGAGGACAACATCCGTGCCATCTTGGAGTTCAGCGGGATGAGCAAGGCCGAGCAGAATGCGAAGTTGGAGAGCCTGATTGCGGAGTTCAACATCGAAAAAGTGCGCCGTAACAAGGGTAACAACCTCTCCGGTGGGGAACGCCGGCGTGTGGAGATTGCCCGCTGTCTTGCCTCCGACCCCAAGTTCATCCTCTTGGACGAGCCCTTTGCGGGGGTCGATCCCATCGCCGTGGAGGACATCCAGGGCATTATCAGGAAGCTGAAAGACAGGAACATCGGCGTTGTCATCACCGACCACAACGTCCATGAGACGCTCTCCATCACCGACCGTGCCTACCTCCTGTTCGAGGGCCGCGTCCTCAAATCCGGCACGGCTGAGGAGCTCGCCGCCGACCCCGTGGTGAAAAAAGTGTATTTAGGAACGAATTTCGAGCTTCGCCGGTGAACGGCGAAGGTGGTCGGCTAATTGAGTGGATTTTACGAATATAATATCGGCTAATTGAGCGGATTTCACGAATATAAATAAACATAAAAAACGAAAAAATAAAACACCAAACAATAACAATATGAAAAAGAGTCAATTATTCCGGACAATCATGATTCTCGCGGTGGCGGTGGCGCCGTGGCTCGCGAGTGCGCAGGTCAAGCAGGTGTTCAAGGTCGTGGATTTCGACACGAAGCAGCCCATCGCGGGTGTGACCAACACCGTCTACGGCCAGAAAATCACCACCGATGCCAAGGGTGTGGCTGTTGTAACCCTTCCCGCCGACAAAAAAGACGCCTATCTGCTGATGGAAGATTGGAAGAAGGAAGGTTATATGTCTATGGGCAGGATGCCGGAATCGTTTTTCAAACGGTTTCAGACCAAAGACACCATCAAATACTATATGGCTGATGAAAAGGCCTATCGGAAGGAAGCTCGGATGATGTTCGACTCGCTGTACCGCTTCGTCTACGACACGGTCATCCGTTACACGGCGAAGGTGTACATGGATTCCATCGCTAAAACGCCCGATCAGACCAACGCGCTGGCGCAAGAGTGGCTGCGGTCGTTCTGGTCGCTGGATCCGATGGCGAAACCTTGTATCTCAGATGCTTACGATATCAGCCGTTACGGGTGTTACGAATATACGGCGCCAAAGTACGCAGATGCGTTGCGGGTGTTGCGCTCCGGCGATGTCAACAAGGCCGTGGAAATGGCCAAGGAACGGGTGGATACCGCCAACAACAGCCGCGAGAACCTCGAGTGGACCGACTTCTATCGTTGGATGCGCAGCCTGGACCTTGCCACTATGGACGAGTCCCCGGTGAGCGATTATAGCGGCCTGCTCTATCGGAATCACTTCAATCCGTTTATCTACGTGAACTATATCGAGGATTTGAACCGCGACCAACTCTACGACAAGGCGGATTCCATCATCAGGATTGAGAAGGGAAACAACAGGGATCCGCGATTCGAAGTCGAGCTGGCGCCCAGCTATTTCCGCTATATCCTAGGGGCGCCTGACAACGCCAAACTGAAGGCACTTGCCGAGCAGACGCTTGAGACGGCTCTCAAAACCTACCGCGACTATCCGTGCAGATCCGTGTTAGGCGACGTGTACTGGAATTATAAGAACCTTTATTTTGTATATGTTACGCTGGAGGACAGCGTCTCGGCGACCCGCGCCATCGACAGCTCCATAGCCAATTTTCAGAAATACCTCGACACGTACTACACGGACAATGCCTACGCTCGCAACCAAAAAATCATCTCTACCTATCAGAATATGCTCTCCACGTTGAGCTTTAATCTGGAATATATCCCGATAGAAACGGTAAACAAGTTGTATACATCGATTTATGACGCTGCGAAGGCCAACTACGATGCTGACAAATCAAATCAAATGCTGAAGTTGCAGTTGGCCGAGAATGCGTTGGAGTGGCTCAAGAATGTGGATGAGGAGGCGGATGATTCCACCGCTGCGAAATATACTGAAATCCTTGAGATGCTTGTGGATTTGGAGTCGGAACTCGCGCAGGAACTGACGGAATATTACGCCGTGCAGAACATCCAGGTTGCGTCGCAGTATATGGGCGATGCCGTGACCCGTGGGGTCGCCAGCGACAAGATGCAGGAGGCCTTCCGCAAGTATGTGCAAAGTTTCGACGTGGTGAACGCCCTCTATCCCAAGGTTTTCATCAACGTCTATCAGCGTCTGAACGCTGTGGTGGAGGATTACATGGCCGGCACCCAGCAGACGGTGCTTGCCGCCGAACTCGCCGCCTTCAACGACCGCTTGTTCAGCATTCGCGAGGACAATGACCCGCAGAAAATTCTGGTCGCCAAGGCCGAATATGCCAACGGCATCGCCGAATCACTCTATCAGTCGGAGAGTTATGACGAGGCCATCGGTTACTACCAGCAGGCCGACGAGTATTACAAAAAGGCTATCCCGAACGATGAACAGCTCTGGATTCCGTACCTGAACAACTATTTGCAAATGGGTGACGCGCACCTCTACCAGAACCAGTATGACAAGGCCGTGATGACCTACCAGCAGATTTTAGACTACGAGTCGCAGATTCCGGCCTCCATGATGCCGCAATACATCACGATGAAAGGTTCTGTGAACTACTACATCGGCGATGTGTATAAGGCCACCGGCGATTCCAAACGTGCTGAAAAAGAGTACAAAACAGCTGAAAAATGGTACAAGAAGGCCATCGCCATGGGCGACACCACGGCATACCAGGTGATGGGTGAGATGTATTGGGGCAAAGCGGTGATGTACTACCAGCAAGATGATTTGAAACGCTGCAAGCAGGCGTTGGAGGTCTCGGTCGCCAACTACGAGAAATGCAAGACGGACCGGATGCTGACCCGCTACGAACGCGCCAAATCGACGCTCGGTGCGTTCTACGAGATGGAAGGCAACGATGAGAAATATTACGCCAACCTGAAAGGTCTCATCGATTTTTACCGCAAGTTCGTCGATGCTGACGAAGATTACGCCGTCGAGCTGGTACAGGGGGCCGAGAAGATGTTGAATAGCGGGAAGATTACCCAGGAGGAGACGCTGATTTACTCGCAGGACCTCATGGACGGCCTCATTGCGCTGAACGACGCCGGCCGCGACGTGGACCTCCCGTATCTGCGTAGCCTGTTCAACCTTGCCCGCGCGAACGCTATGAACGATTCCATAGAGACGGCCATCCGCCTCTACCGCGACTGTGCCACGATGAGTGAATACATGTTTGCCGACACCTCCATGGAAACGCACAAGGGCAATATGGCGGAGATTTACCTCAAGTTGGCCCTTTGCTACGAGAGCATGGCCGAGGATATCGACACCGCGCATTCCGAAAACTGGTACTTCCGCGCTGTCGACACCCGCGACTCGCTCATCGACCTGATGAAGGAACTCAACGACGACGGGGATATCAATCTTACCTACAAAACTGCGCTGCAGTACCGCAAAAACGGTGCTCTTTTCTACAAACTTGACATGGTTCCTTCCGCGCAGGACTATTTCGACAAGTCCAACGATTTGTTGATGATGCTCTACAATAGCGAGTACAAGGCCGAAGTGGAAGACGATGTCATCCAAAATTACTTCCTCAAGGGTGTGGTTTACTACGACAACGACGACGAGGCGAACGCACTCCAATACCTCCGCAAGGCTGTTGAGTTCGGCGAGCGGGTGGAGGCGGACAATTTCTCTCCCTACTACTTAGCCGCCGCCGCGCAACTCCTTGAGATCCTCGAAAAGGACAAATCCGCCAATGCCGCCGAGATTGCCAAGCTGAACAAGGCGGTGAAGGCGATGTCGAAGAAGTTGAAGTAAGACTTGAGACTTGAGACGTAAGACTTTTGGGAGGGATGTCCCTATATACCCAAAGTCTCAAGTCTTAAGTCTTAAGTCTCGACCCGAGATTCCCCATAACGACCAATTCATAGTGATAGTTAACTAAAAATGCAGAAATACCACCATAGATATACCGTCACCTGCCAAGATATGAACAAGGACTACCGGCTCAGTCCGCAGGCGGTGCTCCTCTACTTCCAGGAGAGCTATGCGCGGTTCATGGGTTGCCTCAACATGGCCGCCTTCGACCTGGTCAAGGAGCGTCGGATGTGGATTATCACGGAGATGAGTGCCGAGATGATGCCGGTCGACACGTTCTGGGGCGACGACATTGTGGTGACGATTTGGGTCAGCGAGATTACGCCGCTGCGGGTCTATGCCGACTACCACGTCACCAATGCCGACACGGGCGTGATGATTGCGAAGGGCACGAGCTGTTGGAACTTGATGAACGCCGATACACGCAAACTGGACTTCACGGATGTGGTCGCGCCGCGCATCACCATGGTACCCGAGTTGATGCTGTCCACACACAGGAAACTCCGCTTCCCGAAAGAAGGCGAGGTACTCAAGCAGGTCAACCATACGGTGAACCAACTCGACCTCGACTTCAACGGGCACGTCAACAACCGCAGTTACGTCAACATCGCCATGCTCACCGTGCCTGACGAGTTCATCGTCACCCATCGGACGCGGAGTTTCACCGTGCATTGGCTGCGGGAGACCTACCTCGGCGAAACGCTGACCTGCACGCTCTACGGCCTTCCTGACGGTGCTTACATGCATAAGCTCACCCGCACCGACGGCACTGTTGCCGCTGAGATTCTCTCCGTTTGGGAACCGCTGACGAGTACGGTGGATGTCGCTGAAGTCGCGAAGCGACGATGATAAGATGATATAACGGTCGAAGGACCATTCCCCTCCTTTTAAGGAGGGGTGCCCGCAGGGCGGGGTAGTAAAAAGACTACTTCCTTGAACAGTCTCGAAGAGATAAAACGCGCGAAGCGCAATTAACCCCACACAAGCGAAGCGTAGTGTGGGGCTATGACGAAACAGACTATGGATACTTTTGGGAATATATACCGCCTCACCGACTGGGGAGACACCCACGGCGACGCACTGGAGGGCCTCATCGAGGGCTGTCCGGCGGGGCTGCTTGTGGATATGGACTTCGTGAACGTCGAACTGAATCGGCGAGCTCCGAGCGGGGATACGTTTTCTACGAAGCGACTGGAAACCGACCGTGTGGAGTTCCTTTCCGGTATTGTTGACGGCGTGACCACCGGCGAGCCTATCCGTTTCAGGATTCCCAATGAAGATGTAAAAATCTCGGAAGCAAACCGTTACGTGCTGAAACCGTCGCACGCGTCTTACACGTACATGCGCAAGTACGGCGTGACGGACAACGAGCAGTGCGGACGGGCATCGGCCCGGCAGACGGTATGCCGGGTGGTGGCGGGTGCCATCGCCAAGTTGTGGCTGCAGGATAGGGGAGTGCGGATTACCTCGCGGACGCTGAGCATTGCTGAAGCGGCACGCGAGGGCGACTCCGTGGGCGCACTCGTGGAGGGCCGCATCAGCGGGTTGCCGGCGGGATTAGGCGAGCCGGTCTATGACAAGTTCTCGGCACGGTTGGCATACGCGATGCTCAGCATCAACGCGGCGAAGGGCTTCGAGTACGGTTTGGGCTTTAAGGCGGCGGAAATGTCCGGCAGCGAATACCACGACCTGCAGAACCCCGATTTCTCGTTCCGCACCAACCATGATGGCGGTATCCAAGGCGGCATCACCAACGGCGAGGAGGTCTATTTCCGCGTGGCGTTCAAGCCGATTCCGTCGGTGCGCTATGACAGGGAAACCATTGATTTTGATGGGAAACCGACCAATATGCGCGGCTCCGACCGTAACGACCTCTGCGTGGTGCCGAGGGTATTGCCGGTGGTGGAGGCAATGGCCGCGATGGTGGTGATGGACTTTTGGTTAATGCAGAATATAGAATTATGAATTATGAATTATGAATAAAAAAGGCGGATGATGTTTCAGTGATCATTCGCATTTTTTCGTCTATTCATCGTTTTTTATCGTTTTTATCGTTCATTCATCGCCTATTCATCGTTATTCATCGTCATTTACCGATGCAGAATTTTCCAAAAATGTTGTTGAGGATATCGTCAGACGAGACTGTTCCGGTGAGTTCGCCTAAATCGTGCAATGCCATGCGGACGTCCTCGGCGACGAGATCAGTGGGCATTTGCTGGCGAAGACCGTTTTCGGTGCGTTCTATGGAGGCGAGGATGCCGTTCAGCAACGCCTGATGCCGCTCGGAGGTGAGCAACGTGATGTCGCGGATGTTGTTTTCGTTGACAAAAGAATCGATTTCGTTGAGCACCAAGTCAATGTTCTCTCCTTTCTTAGCCGAGATGCAAATGGCTTCTTGGTTGCATTCGGATGGTTTCGAAACCAAATCTGATTTATTTCTGATTAGGATGATTTTCTTATCGTCCAAATCAATTGAATTTGTTGTTTTAGATAATTCCAGTTCGATTTCATGGTCGTTTTTTCGTGCATCGGTAATCCATAGGATGACTGCGGCGCGTCGTATAGTATCGAGCGTTCTTTCGATGCCGAGTTGCTCAATAGTATCGCCGGATTCGCGGATGCCGGCTGTGTCGATGAACCTGAATAAGGTGCCGTTGAGTACAAAAGTGTCTTCGATGGTGTCGCGGGTGGTGCCCGGAATGTCGGACACGATGGCGCGTTCCCGCTGAAGTATCGCGTTCAAAAGAGTTGATTTTCCAACGTTGGGTTCGCCCACAATGGCCACGGGGATGCCGTTCTTCAGCATCGTTCCCCATTTGTAGCTTTGGAGCAGCCGGTTCACTTCGTCCTTGATATGCGCAAGCAGGTTGAGCAGGGCGGTGCGGTCGGCGAACTCCACCTCCTCTTCACTGAAGTCGAGTTCCAGTTCCAACAGCGACGCCATCTGCAGTAATTCTTCACGTAGTACGGCCATCTTGTCGGAGAGTTCCCCTTGCAGCTGCTTCATGGCGGCGTGGTGCGCGGTTTCCGACTGTGCCTCGATAAGGTCGGCGATGGCCTCCGCCTGCGGTAAATCAAGTTTTCCGTTGAGGAACGCCCGTTGCGTGAACTCGCCCGGCGCAGCCATCCGGCAGCCGTTCTTAATCAGTAACTCAATGATTCTCTGTTGGATATAAACTGACCCGTGGCAGCTGATCTCGACCACATCTTCTCCCGTGAACGAGTGCGGCGCGGCGAACTTGGTCACTACCACCTGGTCCAGCAACGAATATTTCCCATCTACATTATCATATATAGAAGCAAACTTCGCCCGATTCGGTTCCAGCCCATTGAACCCGGATTCCGTCGAAAAGAGTTTCCCGGCAATGCTGAACGCCTCCGGACCTGAGATTCGGATCATCGCCGTGGCCCCAAGGCCTGCGGGGGTTGCAATTGCACAGATGGTGGTCATAATGAAATTGATGATTGATGGTCAATCGTAGAGACGCAAAATTTTGCGTCTCTACAACAGTGTGATATCGCCTTTGCCCTCGCGCACGACCTCAATCCCGCCGCTGGTGCAATCGACCACGGTGGAGGGGGTGTTGTCGCCGTAGCCGCCGTCGATCACGATGTCGACCTGGTCGCCGTAGCGTTCGTAGATGAGCTCGGGGTCGGTGGTGTACTCGATCACCTCGTCGTCGTCTTTTACGGAGGTGGAAAGGATGGGGTGGCCGAGCTGGCGCACGATCTCGCGGATAATGTTGTTGTCGGGGATACGCACGCCGACGGTCTTCTTGTTGCTCTGCAGCAGTTTCGGCACGCTGTTGTTGGCCTCCAAAATGAAGGTGTAAGGTCCGGGCAGCACCCGCTTCATGGTCTTGAACACGCTGTTGTCCAACGGTTTGGTGTAGTCCGACAGGTCGCTCAAATCATGGCAGATGAACGTCAGCGCGTCCTTCTTTTTCTTCTCGCCGAGGATGGAGATGATCCGCTCGATGCTCTTCTGCTTGAAGATATCGCAGCCGATGCCGTAGATGGTGTCGGTCGGGTAAATGACAATGCCGCCGTCCCGCAAACACTCCACCACGGTGTTCACAGCCTTCGGATTCGGATTCTCAGGGTATATTTTCAACAACATAACAATATAGTTTCAGGATTCAGGTTTCAAGATTCAGGTTTCAGGTCAAAAAAAGAAAGGGTAAGCGACTTATATCGCATCGCTACAACCTTAATGCCCTTGCTACATTCCTGTCCTGGGGGAGTTATAAGGGAGCAGATCGTATAAGACTTACCCGCTGCAAAAATACACTTTTTTCGTATCGGTAGGCTAATAGCCCAAAATTTTGAGCATCGACTTGTAACTCTGTTCTTTAGCGAACAGTTTGGTGCAGAGTTCGCCCTCCTCGTCGCGGTAGATGATGATGTGTTTTGGCGCGGGAGTCATGCAATGCTGTATTCCGCCGTAGCCGCCGAGGGCGTCCTGGTAGGCGCCGGTGTTGAAGAGCCCGATGTATTGGATGTCCTCCGGGCTGTCGCCGGCCGGGTAGTTGGCGGAGTCGATTTGCGGGAGGAAGACGGCGTTCAAGTGCGACTCGGAGTTGTAGTAGTCGTGGCTGTCGCAGGTGAGCCCGCCCATGAAGACGCGCTCGTAAGCCTTGTCCCAGTTGTTGATGGCCAAGATGATGAACTGTTGGTTGATGGCCCAGGTGTCGGGTAGGGTAGTCATGAAGGAGCTATCGATCATGTTCCATAACTCCCTGTCGTTCTGGCGTTTCTGTTGCAGCACGGAGAAGAGGACCGCGCTGGCCTCGCCCACGGTGAAGGAACCGAACTCGGTGAAGATGTCGGGCTCCTGCACGCCCTCGCGGTCGCAGATGTTCTTGATCTGGGCCACGATTTCCTCGGCCATGTACTCGTAGTCGTAGTCGAAGGAGAGCGAGTTCTTGATGGGGAAGCCGCCGCCGATGTTCAGCGAGTCGAGCTCGGGACATATCTTCTTGAGGTCGCAGTAGAGGTTCACGCACTTGGTAAGCTCGTTCCAGTAGTAGGCGGTGTCCTGGATGCCCGTGTTGATGAAGAAATGGAGCATCTTGAGTTCGTAGTCGGGGTTGTCCTTGATCTTTTCGCGGTAGAACGGGATGACATCGTTGTAGCGGATGCCAAGTCGCGAGGTGTAGAACTCGAAACGCGGCTCCTCCTCGGAGGCGATGCGGATGCCGACCTTGCACTTCGTGTTGATTTTCTGCTGGGCGAGCAGGTCAAACTCTTTCTTGCTGTCGAAGACAGGGATGGTGTTGATATAGCCCTTGTTCAGGATGTCTACGATGTTGTCGATGTAGATCTGCCGCTTGAAGCCGTTACATATAATATAGTTCTCCTTGTCGAACAGCCCGGCTTCGTGCAGCGTTTCGATCAGGTTGATGTCGAACGCGGAGGAAGTCTCGATATGTACATCGTTTTTCAGCACCTCCGACATCACAAACTCGAAATGGTTGCTCTTGGTGCAGTAGCAATAGTGGTAACTACCTCTGTAATCGGCTTTTGCGATAGCCACGTTGAACCATCTCTTTGCTTTCTGGATGTTGGCGGAGATCTTCGGCAGGTAGGTGATTTTCAGCGGGGTACCGTACTGCTTGATGATATCCATCAACGGTACTTCGTTGAATAACAGGTTGTTGTCTTCTACGTTGAATTCCTCCTGCGGGAAGTCGTAGGTTTGTGAAATCAGGTCGATGTACTTGGTTTTCATTCTTCTGGGTTTTTGAAATTAAAACGCGGCAAAAGTATATAAAAAAACAATACGGATGGTCGGAAAAAGTTAAATCCGAGTGAGGCGGATTGTGTTTTAAATTCGAAAGTGAGTGAGATGGATTGGGAGTTGAATTGGAATTTGTGATGGTTGACGGTGAGGTGAGAGGATAAGAGGATGAGAGGATGAGAGGATTCGATGAAACGATGAATGGGCGATGAAATGCGACGAATGGGTGTGTTACAACAACTGCATTGCAATCTTGGCGCAGGCTTCGGCGTCGGCGAGGGCGTGGTGGTGGTTTTCCATCGGACAACCGCAGGCGGCGGCCACGGTGTGCAGCTGGTGGTTGGGCAGGCGGCGGCCGAAGTGGCGGCGCGAAGCCCGGCAGGTGCAAAAGAACTGGTAGTCGGGGTAGTCCATCTGATAGACGCGGAACACGGCCCTGAGGCAGCCTTCGTCAAAGGGACTGTTGTGCGCCACGAGCGGCAACCCTTCAATCAGCGGCTCGATCTGTCGCCACACGACGGGGAATATGGGCGCGTTGTCGGTGTCCTCGTGCGAGAGGCCGTGCACGCGCTGGCAAAACCATGCGTAGTAGTCAGGCTCGGGCTTGATGAGCGAATAGAACGTGTCGGTGATGACGCCGCCGCGCACCACCACCACACCCACGCTGCATACGCTGCTGCGCTGCCCGTTGGCGGTCTCGAAGTCTATGGCTGCAAAGTCGGTCATAACAAGCTGGCGGATACTAGTTTTTTCTATGCGGCAAAGATACGTTTTTTGGACGACAACTGGGAGAACTTGGGAGAACTTTAAGTTGTTTCGTGACCTGTCAATCCCACAAATGCCTGAAATACTTGCAAAACAGCTCGAGTCCTTCCGAAACGGTTTTGTCCTCTTCTTCGGAGAGACACTGCACGTACTTCATCAACTCGAAAGCGTCAATCATCTTTTGGATGGCGTTGTTCCATTGGCGCATATCTTGGAAATCGTCTGGAGCACCATGCTTTTCTAAATCCCTGAACGATACGAGGCGAGGGGCAATCAGCCGGGCTAATGTGTTCTCGGTGTTCCACACTTCCTCAATCGGGTAATCGTGCTTGTGGCTCCAGTTCGCACTGTCGGCCATGTTATGCTTCTTCGGATTCTTTTTCATCTTTTTCGGTTTGAGGCTTGTTTTTAATAATCTCCGCAATCTTCTCGTCCATATTAATCAAAAAAATTCCAAACGGCAAGTTCCCATCAGTGAATTCCATCTCCTTTTGATAATCAACAGTATGGAAATGGTCCACCACATTCCCGAACCAAGAATTTTCAATAGTTTGAATGCGGCTTCCAAACGTGGGTGGTAACACTTTGATTACATGAACTGTGAGACCTTTATGGTGGACTTTGCACCATGTGAGATTGATGCTGACTGCACGACATGTAACACTCAAGGACGAGCAAGCATCCCTCGGAGCTTGAAGCATTTTGCCAGGCGAATCCCACACCAGCAGCCAAACCTCCAACGGCGGGTCATAGTCGCCGTCCTCCTGACAATACAGATATCGCTGCACGAAATCTTGGTCCGACATCCATTCCGTTGTGATGTCATCTGCGAAATGTGCCAGAACGCCTCGTTTACACTGTTCGGCATTGAAACCGATGGGAATGATGATTTTCTTTGCGGTCATAATCGTTGATTTTCTGCCCGCAAAAATAAAGCAAGCCTGCGCCAATTTGTGGCACAGTGCAATCAAGGTCAATCATCGTCTATTTCCCAGTCTAGAAGCTGGCCGTTCATATCGCGCAGCTCACAGCAAGTGCAGCCACCCACCTTGAAGCGGCCGAGAGTAAGGACAGTGTGCGGAACATGGACGGCGTTAAGCCACGTGCACCCCTCAAAAGGGGCTCCTTGTATCTGTTTCAAATGTTTGGGCAGTTTGATGGCGTTGATTGTGTCAGGATACGAGCAGAAACCATTGATGATAACCTCCACCTTATACAGCCGGTCGCTTAATTCCACAAAATCAGGAAATTCGAATCGACCACCCTCTTTTTGGATGTTATCCGCACTACCCGCTTTCAAGATGCCATCTGACAATTTGAATGAAAGTGTCTCTTGCGCATTGACCCCGAAGAAATAATCCCGATTAACTTCTTCGGGGAACACTTTCTGAATGTATAAGGGAAAATGATCGCCTTCGGTTTCATAATATTTCAACCCAGTAATCTGCTTCTCGTTGAAACAGAATTCTTTGCCACCATTGTGTAATCTCAACAAAACAGGGTTCAGTTCCACAATCTCCCCGTGGAACGAAGCATCCTTGCTTTCAATAGTAATGGGATCTCCAACCTGCAGGTTCTCGTTGATGTACTTCAACATATCTTTGACGTTTTAGGCGGCAAAGATAGGGTGGAGGTGTGCAAGGAGGTGGCAGAGGTCTTCTTTTCCACATATTAAATAAGAAAGCAACGATGTAGATAAAAGGCAATAAAAATACAGTGATTATATTTGCGGTCATCTAACCAAGCTGAGTGTAGGCGAGATGTGAGTATCTTTATACATTATTTATATCATTATCTCTCAATATATCGTAAGAGTTATTTACTTTGTTAACAATATCTATTACGTCCTTGTCGGAGTAAACATCTTTCAAAAAAACGTATTTTTCATCGTCAGTCATCAAGGCGAACGGTTTTGGAGCACGAATTGCCTTAGTAAAGTATGTGTTTATGTCTCTTTCGGATGATTTTTTGTTGATTTGTAATTTATTTTGCAGAATGGGACCAATTGTATATCGACAGTTACCCTCAACATGTAATACTAAAGTGTATTCCGTATCTTCAAGTAATTGTTTTTGAGAGATTGGATACCATTCAAGATGAACAAGACTATCCCATTTCCCACTTCGAATTTGAATAAATCCATTCTCCCAAGCGGTAGAGTCGGATGTTCTCCAATCCCCATGAGGAAAAATGTTTTTCAAGATCTCATCAGTTATTTGACAAAAAGTATTGACAAAAGACATCAGTTGATTTTTATATGTGGATAAAACACTTTGCAAATCATTTGTTTTTTGAATCATCCTCTCGGTGGCGAAAATCTTTTCGGCAATTGAATCGTTCTCGTTAATTGAACATTTTTCAAGTAAAAAATCTTTCATATTATTCATTAAAATTATTTGGTTATTTCTTAATCCAAGCAATCCTTCAAGGAAATCTATGTATTGTTTGATTCCACTGGAGAGAAGATCTTCCTTTAATGTGCAATTGGGAAGGACATCGTTCTTTAACCACGGAAGAATGTCATTTTTGTAATTAACAGGGATAAATTGTCCTTGTTCTTCGTCATTTTTCCAACCTAATTTTTTTCGAGCCTCATTAAAACTAGTATTACTTACTTCTTTTGTTCCATCTTGAGTAAGATACACCACAAAAACATTTTTTAATATACCAGATTCGTCAAGAATAAATCCCGAATTTTTAACAAAATCTACATATCTGTCAATCTGACTGTCTTGATCCACAGCCCAATATATCTTGTTTTCAATGATAATAGCATATTTACCTTTTTCAACGATAAGAGCATCAATCCGATTTCGTTCATTAGAAATATCAGGTGAATCCACTTTGATGTTTATTTCACATTGACATTTGCTTTGAAGTAGATTGATGAATGATTCTAAAATCGTATATTTATCATTAACCTTGTATTGGAGTAGTTTTGCTAAAACACGGCTGTGCCCATTTTCGTTAATATGGAGTTCGTCAATCACATTAAAAGAAAAGGGAAGTTTGTTCTTTTCTCTTTGATATACTTCCGCAAAAGAATTGATAATGTCAGTGATAGACGACAACTGCTCCTTATATTCTTGAACGAATGGATTGATGATTTCAAATAAAAAGGAGAATTTTTTCTTCACATCTTGAATGTCACCAGATTTAGTGTATTCTTTCAGATGAACAACATCCACACCAGTCCCCATTTCAATTTCTGGTATGTTTTTAGTTTTTTCTCGAATATAATTCGAAAGACCTTCCAATAAACCACTTTCGTTATGGACAACCATTTTAGCTTCTGGGCTAGGTAATTCATAGTGAAATTTTGGAGGGAAAATGCTATCGATAGGTATCTGAAAATGGTGAACAGAGTCATTGCCAAGTTCTTGATACCATCCTCGATTTATAGGACAACATTTGGTGTCTTCTTGTAATTGCTTTTCTAGCTCGTCAATTTTCATATTTGATTATTTGTCGCTGCAAAACTACAACTTTTTCCTAAAAAACCGCCAACGGATATCCCCACGTCCTCTCCATCTCCTGCAAGATCTCTTGGAAGTCGTCGGGTAGGCAGGGCCAGATGGCCTTGAATATCTCTTCTGGGATGTGGCCGTAGAAGGCCTCTGCGATGCCGCCCGTGATACAGGCAATCGTGTCACTGTCGCCGCCGAGCGAGACGGCCAGGCGGACGGCGTTCTCAAAATCCGTGCTGTCGAGGAAGGCTGCCATCGCCGCAGGAATCGTCCCTTGACAACTCTCCTCAAAAACATAATCGGGACGGATTTCATCGCACGTACGGCTCAAGTCGTACCCGAAACGGGTTTCCACGTACTCCTTGATTTCCGCTTTTGTTTTGCCGGTTCTGGCCAAAAAGATGGCGGCAGCTACAGCTTGTGCCCCTTTGATGCCTTCCGGATGGTTGTGGGTGATGGAGGCCGAAATCTCCGCCACCCGCAAGGTCTCCTCCAGCGTGCCGAACGCCCAGCCCACAGCACTCACCCGCATTGCCGAACCGTTGCCCCACGAGTTGTAGGGCTTGCGTTCGCGTCCGCTGAACAGCCATCGGTAAAACGACCCGCCGTATCCGCCAACCGGATTGCGGTATTTGTTCGCATAACGCACCATCGAGGCCTCCAGTTCCTTGTGAGTGTGATCCTTGTCTCGCAACAGCCACTCCGCCACTGCAACACTCATCACGGAATCGTCTGTGAACTCGTTCCGTTCCGTAAAGAGCGGAAAATCGGTGGTCTTAATGTTGTCGAATTCGTATATCGATCCGACGGTGTCTCCTATTATTGATCCTAACATATTTGTTCTATTTTTGTTGTTCTGATCTAAAAATAAAATCCGATGTGCAAAACTACAACTTTTTCCCTTTCACCTCCAATCGTCCACACCAAAATCATCGTCTTCCAAATCCTCCTCATCCAAATAATCCTTCAGCGTCCTTCCGGTCGGGATGAGTTCGTCCTCGTTGGCTTCAACCATCGAGGCAAAGAGGTCGCGCATGATGTCGGTTCCCGACTCGCCGGTCTCGGTCGTGAAGCAATCCGTCGGATTATCAAGGACAATGAAGGAATACCAAGACCACATCCGTCCAAACATTGTCCTCACGGCAAACCATAGCGCGAACATGCCGCGGGTGATTTCGTCTGGGGCGATGGGGAGACCAAACTCCTCCTTGATCAGCTCATCCAGTGGCGTGTCGCATCGGAGGAAAGGCACCGCTTTGATTTCTTGGTCCATCATGATGGACAGACACCGCTCAAATAGGTAATGTTTGTTCTGGCTCATTCGCGCACTTACGTTCACAGACTCACCGTCTTCGTCCTTTTCGCAACGCAACAACATCTCAAATACAAAACTCATTCTTGAAAACTCGTATCTTGGGGCATCCGGATTGGGGTTGATGAATGTCCAGAAGGCTTCAATCTGAAGTTTTCCCTCCATATAGTCCCACTCGTCAGCGATTTTCTGCTTGTAAACAAGGGCCGTGCGGCTGCAGTTGTTCTCGTGCAGCAGTAAGGCTTTGATGAGTTTCAGGTCGTTGGTGAAGTCGGATGCGGATGCTTTGGCTTCGTTCAAGATGTCCATTCCTTTCGCAATAAAATTTGGGGCGGGATCGAAATCCCGCCCGTCGTTCTACTTCTTCGGCACAAAAATATAGGTTTTGTTGCCTACCGCTTTTGCGGTGCCGCCCATCTTGTGCGCGGCGTTCATCAGTTCGCCGGACGTGGAGTACGTCTGGCTCATGCCGTTCGGAAAATTTAAGGTGTACATCATCAAAACCCTGATACGTGTCGGGCGCAACTTTTGGTGAAAACTAAAAACGCGGCAAAGATTGGGCATGGGTGTGCCAGTGCGTGGCATAGTGGAGACGCGGCCTGCGTCTCCACGGTGGGGATGTCGTCCCGATGTCCTCGCCCGTATCAGTTGTTCTTGTTAATCAGATTCACCACCACTTTCACCATCACGTCCTTTTCCTCAGGCTTGCTTTCGGCAATCATCAGGGTGAGAGCCACCAGCGTGTTGTCGGCGATGCGCTTGGTGCCGTCTTTGTGATAAAGGATGCCGTTGTTGTTGAGAAACCAGAGGAACAGCGTGGCGGCGATGCGTTTGTTGCCATCGCTGAACGAGTGGTTTTTGGTGACCAAATAGAGCAGCATGGCGGCCTTTTCTTCCACGCTGGGATAGAGGTCGTTGCCGTCGAAAGTCTGGTATATTTGACCGATGGAACTCTTGAACGAGCCATCCTTCTCGTTGCCGAAAAGGACACTTTCGCCGAAGCGCTCCTTTAGAGCCGCGATGGCTTGCTTTGCATTGTCGTAAGTGGCCTGAAACTTCTCCTCTTGAGTGGTGTCAGCCACTGCCAACCGCTGATAGTCGTAATTGTCGAGCGTGTCGAGCGCGTAGGTGTAGTCAACCACGATGTCGAACAGTGCCTGGTTCTCGTCGGTTTTCAGCAACGGTTGGTTCTGGATAGTCCTTCCCAACATTTGGACGAGCTGTCGTAGTTCGCCAATCTGTTTTTTCCGGATCTTTTCGTTCACCACATAGCCGTTGATTAAATAAGCTTTCAGCACTTTGTTCGCCCACTTGCGGAAATCGACACCCCGCTGCTCTTCACGCGGTAACCGACGGAAATGATAACATCGAGGGAGTAAAAGGCCACAGGCTGCTTGACTCCATCAACACGCAAAAAATGCGTGTTGTTATTTCTTTCGAGTTCTCCTTCGAGGAATACATTATTGATGTGTTTTCTGATGGTTTTTTCATCTCTGTCAAAAAGCGTAGCCATCTGGTTGGCTTTTAACCATACGGTTTCTTGCTCAAGTCGTACATCAATTGCTGTTTTTCCGTCTTCGGTCTGATAGATAACAATTTGTTCTTCAATGTCTTTCATAACTTTTTGTTTTTAATGGGTGATGCAGCAAATATAATAATTTTTTGTTTTCAATTGTAAGACATTTTATTTTTTTTACCTAGTCGGATGGAACAAAACACGTCACACTATCGGATCCGCACAGAACTCCCGCCGTTTGCAGGCCTTGCAGTGTTTGCCAATCCACACGTCGTCGAACTGGTTCATCGCCTGCTCCACGATTTCGGGCTCGTCGGTGAGGATGCCCGCCTCGAAGTTACGTTTGTGGTCCGACTTCATGCCGATACCCGCTCCCGTGAGGTTCGCACTGCCGATATAGACCTCTTTACAGTCGAAGACTATCAACTTGAAGTGGACACGCGGACAAAGCACTCGTTCCAACCGATCGAACAGGATGGGGTACTTGTCGAAGTCCTCTCGGAAGTTCGGACCTGGCTCTTTCGCATGAATGAGACGAACCTCAACACCACGCCGTATCAGCTGTGCGATGAGCGCGAGAAACGGCTTCTTATCCTTACCCACCTCCACGTAGAGGTCCTTGATGTCAGCGGTGCCGATCCAGAGGGTGTGCTTTACGGCGGCCACTCGAGCGAGGACGGTGGAGTAGTGGGCGGAGTTGGAGATGTATTGGAGCATATTTAAGTTTTTTTATTGGGTGCAAAAATAGGGAAAATAATTATTACTTTTGCAGCTTTGTTATCCTCGGATGATGTCCAACGGACTTCGCATCATTTCGTGTGAACAATATGAATCGTAAATAATCAGAAGTCCTATTATTGCAAATAATAGTATGTATGGATAAAAAGGCATTGATTGATAAAATAAAAGAGATTCGGGAGACTTTCAAAGAAAACGAATGGTGTTATAGAGTTTCTGAAGAAAATGTCAGAGCAGAAATCATTGATCCTATCTTGAGGATTCTTGGTTGGAGACTGCCTTATATAAAACGAGAAGAACATGGCATGGATGATATGATAAGTATGAAACAAAAGGACGGACATTTCACGCGCCACTCCGCCGCTTTTTGGCAGGGTGGCGTTTTATTTTTGCCGCATAAAATCAAAACGGAAATTATAAACATCTAAATTTCAAAACAATGAAGAAAAACGATCATGCGGCAATGAAATATCAGATATTGCTGATGCTGCAACAGGAAGGACCGCTCACCCCCACGGAAATCACAGAAAGACTGGCCGGGATTATCGGGATGGACGATGACGAATTTGACGAACGCTATGAAGGGCGCCCGAACGACAAGGTGTTCTACAAAAGTGTCGCCACTAACGAACAACACCTCAAAGCTGCCGGACTGCTTGATTTCTTGGGGAAATCAGGTCACTGCATCACGTTTGAGGGTATTCAGGCTTTAATGGACAACGAGGCTTCCCGTCAAATTGAGTACAGCTACCTCCGGCAGTTCCCGGCATACTGCCAATGGTCCGAGAAATTCCGCAAGGCAACAAATCTGTCGGAAGACATTTTCTCATCCATGCCGACAACAAACAAGCAAAGCATCCGTCGCAGAAAAACCGATGTTTGCATCGAGGCCGGAAATTTCATCGAAACGGACATTGAGCATATTGACTGGCCGGAAGGCATAACCCACATCGGACATGATGCCTTTGCCCACTGCGGCAATCTCGAAACCGTTATCATACCAGACACCGTGACCCAAGTGGGCGAGCGCGCATTTATTGAATGTTTATCGCTCCGTGCAATATCATTCTCCAAAGGCATGTCAGAGATTCCACTGGGATGCTGTGCCGAGTGTCTTGTCTTGGAAACGGTTAATATCCCCTCAAACATTCGTCACATTGGCTATGACGCTTTTGTGAAGTGTATATGTTTGCAGACGGTTACCATTCCCGAAGGGATCATTAGCATCGGTGAAGGGGCGTTTTCCTATTGCGACAAGTTGTCCACCATTTCTCTCCCTGCAAGCGTCAAGGTAATCGGCGAGGATGTGTTCTACAGTTGTGATGCTCTGCAGGAAATCATTGTTCCAAAAGGTTGTAAGGAAAAGTTTGTCGAGATGTTGCCGGATTGGCGGGAGCAAATCAAGGAAGAAGAATGATAAGCGCGTTTGAAAATCTTTGCTTCTTTGGTGCTGCTGTTTGAAATAGTTGTATTTTTGCCATTTCAAAACAGCAGAAAATGGACAAGTTCATCAAATGCATCTGGATTACCAACACGATAGCGGCGGCGGGCGAGGATGGCATCACATTGGCTGAGCTCAACCGCAAATGGACAGCAGACCCCGAAAATGATCCCATCCCCGACCGCACCTTCTTTCGTCTAAAGAACCAAATTGCTGACATTTTCGGCATTGACATTGAATGCAACAAAGGGCGGAACACCTACTATATTCCATACCGTGACGAGCTATACGATGACAAATTGAAGATGTGGTTGCTCAACAGTTTTGCATTGCACAACCGGCTTTCGGGCGACCCGCAGTTGAGGCGACGTGTGCAGTTTGAAGACATTCCAAGTGGTACCCATTGGCTGGATTCTTTGATGGATGCTATACAAAAGTGCCTCAAAATCAGCATTTCCTATCAGAAAAGTTTTGAAGACGATTTGACCGAATATGCACATTGCAAGCCTTTTGGCCTAAAGTTGTTCAAGCAGCGATGGTATCTCATTGCGGAGAACAGAGAAGGTGCCATGCGATTCTTCTCCCTTGACCGCATTCACGACTTGGAGGTTTCCGCTGAAAGTTTCCAAATGCCGGAGAATTTCGATATGGAGAAGCTGTTTGACGAAGCTTTTGGGATGTATGTGAATCCGGAAATCAAAGCAGAACGGATTGTGGTTAAGGCAGACATCCCCCAAAGCCAATACCTGAAAAGCTTGCCGTTGCACCATAGCCAATGCATCATAGAGGAATCCGACGATTATGTGGTCTTTGCCTGGAAACTGAAACCAACCTACGATTTCATCCAGCAGTTGCTCACCATGAACCTACACATTGAAGTGCTGGAGCCCCTTTCATTGCGTCAACAGATGTTCGAGTTGTTAAATATCATGCTGGGAAAATATAAGAAGAAAAACGTCAAACGAGCCACTCCGAGACAACACTGACGTAATTCCGATGTAATACTGACTTTGGCCTATGGCACTGTAGAGACGCAGCGCGCCGCGTCTCTACATGCGCGTCTCTATGCCTGAAACCCAATACTACTCCCTTTTCCTTCATCACCAATCTTCTCGTGCCGACAGAACTCCTCGATCTCCGCCAAGGTGGGGCGGGTGCCGTGAAGCACCTCCTCCATCACCACCTTGCGGACGATGTTGTCGATTTCGCCGCCGGAGAAGTCGTGGTGGGCGGCTAATTGGCGGCAGTCTTCATCGGTGAGCCCCGAAAGTTTGCTCTTCCAAATGCTCTGCTTGGCCTCCTCGGTCGGCTGTCCGAACTTGATTTTGAAGAGGAAACGGCGAGCGAAAGCACTGTCGAGATTTTCGGTGAGGTTGGTGGTGGCGATGAGGATGCCGTCGAGCTTCTCCATCTCCTCCAAGATGATGTTCTGGATGGCGTTCTCGGTCTGCGCCACACTGCTGGAACCATTAATGTTGTTGATATTCTGGCGGCTGCTCAACAGCGCGTCGGCCTCGTTGAAAAGCAGGATGGGCTTCAGCTTCTCCTTTTCGCAAAGTCTGCGATAGTTGGTGAAGATGCCCTTCACGAGTTTCTGGCTCTCGCCGTACCAGCAGGTTTTCGCCTCGCTGATATCCACGTGGCACACGGCCCGCCCCGTGGCGCGCGCAATCTGCATGGCCGTTTCGGTTTTGCCGGTGCCGGGCAGACCATGGAACAAGGCGGCAACACCTTTGGGTAATGCCTGTTCCTCCAACCGCTGCTGCAGCTCCGAGAATTTTTCATCGACAAGGTTCTCCTTGAAAAGTTCCAACTGTTTGGACAGTTCTTGGTCGTAGAACATGGGCTTTTCCGCGATTTTGTCGGGATAGATCAAGCTTTGACTGCGACTGTCGGTGCGGAAAAGATCGTAGTCCTCTTCCAAAAACAGTTGTTTGCCCTTGTCGGTGAGCACGATGGAGGCATTTGAACTTTTTGCCATCGAAAACAGCCTCTTTCACCTGCGGATTAATAATATAGTCGTTGCGCTCGCTGAACTGATGCGTTTTTTCGGATAGGAAGACGCGTTTGTGTACCAAATCCACAAAATCGTTTCTCAACATCAGAAACTCCATGCTTCTGATGCCGAAGAACGAACTGATGTTGTCCTTGTCGAAGTCGTTGCGCTCAACATTTTGGGCGAAACCGGCCACGAAGATAGCCGCCTGCAACGGTGTAACACTTAAATATTCGGCCAACAACTGGTTTTTCTCCACCACCTGTTCCACCATTTCGGATTTGTAACGAGGCTCGTCCGGCTCCAATGGTTCTCTTTTCCCGTTGCGTCGTCTTGGGCGTTCATACTCCGGTAGTGTACCCGGTGCAATGGCGTTAATCAATTGCGTTTCAGAGTCTTCCATTTGTACGGCGAGGAAGCTCAGGGTTTGGATCATGTTGCTTTCTTTTTTCATAACGACAATATTAATAATGTAACAACTGTTATTTGTTTAGGCGCGGCAAGGATGTCGCAGATTCTATGTGTGCGGCAAGGATGCCGCACCTCCTAAGACGCTGCAAAAATAAAACGCCACTGTGCCATTCCATAGCACAGCGAAAAGTTCTGAATGAAAAATTTTGGCAATGCTATTTTTTTAACTATGCCACCAACTTTCACACCAATTGACTATCTTTGCCGCGTTGAATTTTGAATCCACAGACGATGACAAAAGACCTGATAAGAAAGTATATCTGGCTGATAGACACGGTTAACACGGCGGGGTGGTCGGGAATCACCCTGAAGGAGATCTCCGCCAAATGGGAGCGGAACGACCGGCTTTCCGGCGGGGAGGAGTACCCGAGACGCTCGTTCCATAACCATGTGGCGGCGGTGCGCGAGCTGTTCGGTATCGAGATTGCCTGCCACAAGAACACCAACTCCTATTATATCGCCAACAGTCACGACCTCAAGGACAGTTCTGGCTTCAAGGGGTGGCTTTTGGATGCGCTTTCGCTCAACAGCCAACTGGAGGAGAGCAGCCAGCTGAAAGATCGCATCCTCATAGAAGAGATCCCCTCCGGCAAGGAATTCCTGCCCACCGTTTTGGAGGCGATGCGCGACGGCAAGATGCTGACATTCAGCTACAAACCTTTTTGGGTGGAAGATGACTACGTGTCGAACTTCTATCACGTGGAACCCTACGCGCTGAAGGTGTTCAAACGCCGGTGGTACCTCTTGGGCAAGTACGGCGACAGCCCGCTGAAAGTCTATGCGTTGGACAGGATGCAGGATATTGACATTGAGTTTGAGAGCTTTGTGCTGCCCGCCGACTTCAACGCGGCGGAGTTCTTCGGCACCTGCTTCGGTGTGATGATGACGGAAGAAGAACCGCAACTAATCAGACTGAAGGTGGACGCTTTCCAGTCGAAATACCTGCGCACGCTGCCGTTGCACCCGTCGCAAGAGGAGGTCGAGCGCACGGAAGAATATTCCATTTTCACCTACTTCCTCCGTCCCACTTTCGACTTCATCCAGGAGCTGCTCTCGCTCGGCATCACCGCTGAGGTGCTGTCTCCCAAAACGTTACGTAAGGAAATCTCCCGCATCGGCAAAACGGTGTGGAAGCTGAATGGGTGATTGGTTGCACCACTGCCCGCCAAAATCCATGTGCTCCGTAAAAGTTATCGCCCAAAAATGTATCTTTGCCGCGTTTAGGAGGTGCGGCATCCCTGCCGCACAAAGGTCGCCAGGAATGGCGACACTCCTACTACAAACGTTCAAATAACAGTAGTTATATAGAAACATGAAGAACCGAATATCCATCATCCTGGCTGTCGTCACGCTTTTTGTCGTCGCAGCCCACGCACAAACCGTCTATCAGAAGGATCGGTGGGGCGCGAAACTGTACTATATGCAGGATAATGCCATCCGGCAAAAAGACCGATGGGGGGAGCAGCTGCTATGGTACGACGCAGCCTCACATCAGGTTCGGCAGAAGGATCGGTGGGGACAACCGCTGATCTACATTGACGGACAGACGGTGCGGCAGAAGGACCGCTGGGGAGAGCCGCTTCTCTACTTCGACGGACAGACCATCCGCCAAAAGGACCGTTGGGGAACTCCGCTCTACTACCTCGACGGACAGACCCTTCGTCAGAAAGACCGCTGGGGCGCTCCGGTCTATTATTTCGACTTCGTACCCACAATATGGCAGATTGCCTGTATAATACTATAAAAAAACGCACGGTTCTGTCAACCGTGCGTTTCGTGTTTCGTATTCTGCGGTGAAATCACAAGGGAATGTTATCCCGCGATGATTCGGGTGCCGCAGTTCGGGTCGTGCAGCTTGCCGGCTTCGGTGATGATGCAGGTCTTGCCGCTCTTCTCGACATACTGGATGGCGGCACGCACCTTCGGGGCCATGGAGCCCTCGGTGAAGTGCTTCTCCTCCAGATATTTCTTAGCTTCGCTCACCGTGATGGTGTCCAACGCCTTCTCATCGGGTTTGCGGAAGTTGATATAGACTTTCGGCACGTCGGTGAGGATGTAGAACTCGTCGGCACCGATTTCGATGGCTGTGATGGCCGAAGCCAGATCCTTGTCGATGACCGCCTGCACGCCCTTCAAGTAGCCGTCCTTCATGGCCACGGGGATGCCGCCGCCGCCGACGGTGATGACGATGATGCCCTGCTCGGCCAACTGCTTCACCAGCTTGATGTTCTGGATGCGGATGGGCTTCGGGGAAGCCACCACCTTGCGCCAGCCGTTGCCCTTCGGGTCCTCACGGTAGATGTCGCCGGTCTCCTCGTGGTACTGATCGGCCTCCTCGCGGGAGACGTACGGACCGACGGGCTTGGTGGGGTTCTGGAAGAGCGGGTCGTTGGCGTCAACCTCCACGTGCGTGAGCAGCGTGACGGTATCCTTGTCCCAGCCTTTCTCGGCGAAGATGTGGCGCAGGCCCTCTTCGATGAGCGCGCCGATGGAGCCTTGCGTCTCGGCCACGCAGAAGTTCAGCGGCATGTCCTCGACCTGGAAGGTCTCCTTGCCGGCCTTGTGCTGCAGCATGACGTTGCCCACTTGCGGACCGTTGCCGTGACCGATGACGATGTTGTAGCCGTTCTCGATCAGCGGGATCAGGTTGCGGCAGGTCTCCGTGACGTTCTCAATCTGCTCCTGATAGGTGCCTCTTTGTTTACTTTTCAGTAATGCGTTGCCGCCGAATGCGATGACGGCGAGTTTGTTGTTGTTTGCCATATATTTTTCTTTTTATGATCCCAGGGCTCACTGCGTTCACCCTGGGTTGACATAGGTCGGGCTTTCAGCCCTTTGTTGATTTTTTTTCTTCTATATCCCAGGGCTCACTGCGTTCACCCTGGGTTGACACGTGTCGGGCTTGCAGCCCTCTTGGAAAAGTCTTAAGTCTCAAGTCTTACGTCTCAACTACCAGATATGCGAGCGTTTGGCGGGATCCATGTACATCGGGTCGCCGGGTTGGATGTTGAAGGCTTCGTAGAAGGGGTCGATGTGGCGGAGGGTGGCGTTGACGCGCCAGCGGCCGAGGGCGTGCGGGTCACTCTTGGTGCGGCGCAGGATCTCAGCCTCGCGGATGTTGGCGGCCCAGACCGCGGCATACGCTAAGAAGAAGCGCTGCTCGGGGGTGAAACCGTCCATTTCGCCTTTGATCTGGCCGTCTTTCTTGGCCTTCTGGAAAGCGGTGTAGGAGACGTTCAGACCACCGTTGTCGGCGATGTTCTCACCGAGGGTGAACTCGCCGTTGGCATAGACACCGGGGGCGACTTCGATGCTGTTGAAGTGATCCACAATGAGTTGCGCTTTCTCCTTGAAGGTCTCCGCGTCCTGCTCGGTCCACCAGTCGGCGAGGTTGCCGTCCTTGTCGTAGTTGCGGCCTTGGTCGTCGAAACCGTGGGTCATTTCGTGGCCGATCACCACGCCGATGGCACCGTAGTTGGCGGCATCGTCCGCGTTCATATCGAAGAACGGCGGTTGCAGGATGCCGGCGGGGAAGCAGATCTCGTTGGTGGTGGGATCGTAGTAGGCGTTCACCGTTTGCGGGGTCATCTGCCACTCGGTCGGGTCAACGGGCTTGCCGATCTTGCTGAGGTTGTAGGCCATGTCGAAACGGCGGGAGTTCAGCACGTTGGCGTAGTAGCTCTCCGTGCCGATGGTCAGGCCGCTGTAGTCGCGCCATTTGTCGGGGTAACCGATCTTCACGGTGAAGGCGGCCAGCTTGTCGAGGGCGTTCTTCTTGGTCTGGTCGGTCATCCAGGTGGAAGCCTTGATGCGCTCGCCGAGGGCCCATTGCAGGTTCTTGACCAGCTGGGTCATGCGCTCCTTGGCCTCGGCGGGGAAGTAGTTCTTGACGTACATTTGTCCGACGGCCTCGCCGAGACAGTCGTCGAGGTTGTCGATGACGCGTTTCCAGCGCGGACGGTTCTCCTTTTTACCTGAAAGGGTTTTGCCGTAGAAGTCGAAGTTAGCGTCCACGAACTCGTCGCTCAGATAGCTGGCGGCGCTGCGGATGACGTTCCAGGCAAGGTAGGCCTTCACCACCTCGAAGTCGGTGACTTCCAATATGTTGCTGATGCCTTGAATGTAGGTGGGCTGGCTCACGTTGAGCGTGTCAACCTTCAGGTTCAGGGTTCTCAGGTACTGGTTCACGTTGAGGGCGGGGATCAGCTGCTGGAACTCCGCGGGCGTGCATTTGTGGATGGTCTGGTAGGGGTCGCGCAGCACGGTCTTGTCGATGGCGTGTTTCGCGAGCAAGGTCTCCAAGGCTAAGATGCGATTGGCCATCTCGGTCTCATATCCTTTGAAATTGGCTAAGGTGCTGTAGCCGGACATGCCGAGCATCTTCGCCACTAATTTGACGTACTCGTCGCGAATGTTCTGCTGGTCTTTGTCCAAATAATAGTCGCGGTCGCCGATACCGAGACCCGATTGCCAGATGTGGGCCATGGTCATGCTGCTGTTGTCGGGGTCGGCGGAGCCGAACAGGGCGAAGAAGGGCGTTTGGCCGTTCATCAGCATTTGGGCGAGCTGCACAGAGAGACCGTCGCGTTTGAGGCTGTTGATGGTGTTAAGCTCGGGCTTGATGGGATCGCAGCCGCCGCGCTCGAGGTCGCCGGTGGCCATGGCCGTGTTGTAGAAGTCCGCAATCTTCTGCTCAATGGAGCCGGGGGCGTTCTTCTGCGCGGCGATTTTGGTCACCAGTTCCTTGAGCTGCGCCTGGTTGTTCTCCGCCAGCACGTCGAAGCTGCCGTAGCGGGCGTATTCGTCGCCCAGTGGGTTGCTGGCCATCCAGCCGCCGCAGGCATACTGGTAGAAGTCGGCCGTGGGCTTCACGTTGCGGTCGAGGTTGCCGGCACTCACACCGGAGGTCGTTTTCTTGGGTTTCTTGGGTTTCGCTGGGGTTGCCATACTTGAAGATGTCGCTGAAAAAACAAAACCGAGTGCCAAAACACTCGCCAAAATTACGGTCTTTTTCATTCTTAACTTGTTAAAAATCAATATCGTATAATAAAAAATGCCCCTTGTTCGGGGGAGCGGCAAATATATAAAAAAAATGTATTTTTGCGCCTTTGAAATTTCAAACCAAAAGAGATATGATTTATTTAGACAATTCAGCGACATCTTTCCCGAAACCCAATGAGGTTTACGAGTTCATGGATCATTTCTATCGTGTACACGGCGTGAGCCCCGGACGCGCGGGCTATGATGCGGGTATCGAGACCGGCGAAGTGCTCACCGAGACCCGCCGTATGCTCACCAAGCTCTTCAACGGCGGTACTGACGAGAAACGGCTGACGTTCAGCTATAACGCCACCGACTCCCTGAACATCCTCATCCAGGGTCTGGCCGAGAAAGGCACGCATGTGATTACCACCATGTTGGAGCACAATTCCGTGCTTCGTCCGCTTTATCATCTAGAGAAAGAGGGAATTATCGAAGTTACCTACCTGCCGTTCGACGAGGCGGGCTACGTACATCCCGAGCAGTTCGAGGCGGCTATCCGTCCGAACACGAAGATGGTGGTCTGCACGCAGTGCTCCAACGTCATCGGCACGGTGCAACCTATCAAGGAAATCGGTAAGGTCTGCAAGGCCCACGGCATCACTTTCGTGGTCGATGGCAGCCAAGGCGCAGGTGCGGTGAAGATGGATATGATTGACTATAATGTTGACGCATACGCCTTTACGGGACATAAATGCCTGATGGGACCCACAGGCATCGGTGGTTGTTACGTGCGCGAAGGCGTGGAGGTGCGTCACACCCGCTTCGGCGGCACCGGCGTGAAGTCGGCCGTCAAGGACCACCTTGATGAATATCCCTACCGTTTGGAGGCTGGTACCATCAACATGTTGGGTATCAGTGGACTGCATGCGGGCGTGAAGTGGATTACCGAGAAGGGCATTGAGAACATCCACAACCAGGAGATGGCCCTGTGGAAGCGTCTCCGCGACGGCATCATCAATGTGCCCGGCGTGATTGTCTATTGCGCCACCTCCGTGGAGAACCAGAACCCGGTGCTCTCCATCAATATCAAGGGTTACGAGGCCATGGACGTGGGTACCATGCTCGATGTGGACTACGACATCGCCTGCCGCACGGGTTTGCAGTGCGCCCCGCGCGTACACGAGCAACTCGGCACTTTCGAGATTGACGGCACCGTGCGTCTGAGCATCGGCGCCTTCAACACCGAGGCCGACATCGACGCCTGCATCCAGGCCGTCAAGGAGATTGCCGCGACGAAAAACTAATTCCGGACATTTTTGTTTTGTAGAGACGTGCCACGGCGCGTCTCTACATTATTATATATGCTCCATGAGCAGCCTCGAAGAGGCAACACGCGCGATAGCGCAATGTGGAGGTTGAGACATCTTCCTTAAGCAGCCTCGAAGAGGCAAAACGCACGAAGTGCAATTAACCCCACATAAGCGACGGAGGAGCGCAATGTGGGGTGTAAGAGAGGAGAGCCCCAAAGCGCAATGTGGGGCCAGTCAAAAGTCAACAAACACTCAATGGTCAAAAGTCAACAGTCAAAATGGGTCGGGCACCTCGCGGTGCTGGCAGTATACATCATCTTCGGGGTGAATCCGAACTGCTCGAAGGCGGTGGTGCCGGAGTATATCACCCCCGAGGCCTACACCGCGCTGCGACTGCTCGTCGGGGCGGTAGGCTTCTGGCTCATCTCACTGTTCACGCCGAAGGAGAAGGTTTCGAAGCGCGACATGGGCATTATCGTCCTCGGGGCGGTTTCCCTTTACGGTACGCTGTGGGCCTTCGCGGAGGCCATGCGCTACATCTCCCCGACCTACGTGTCGCTGATCTCAGCCATGTCGCCCTTGGTGGTAATGCTCATGGCCGCCGTTTTTCTGAAAGAGCCCATCACCACGCGAAAGGCGTTAGGTGTCTTCTTCGGCATTGCGGGTGCGTTGATGATGATTCTCTTCTCGCTCCACGGCGACGCACACTATAGCAACATCGGTGCCTTGCTCTGCTTCGTAAATATCTTGTTTTACGCCACTTATCTCCTGATTACCCGCGCCATCTCCCCGAAATACTCGCCTGTGACGATGATGAAGTGGATGTTCCTTTTCAGCTTCGTGTTCAGCCTTCCGTTGGCCATTCCCACCGTGAAGGATTCGCCGCTGCTGATGGGCACCGCCCCCGCGATGGCTTACGTCAACATGGGGATTGTCGCCGTTTTCGCCACCGTTGTTGCCTACTACCTGCTGCCCGTAGCCCTGCGCCGCCTGCGCCCCACCACCGTCAGCATGTACAGCAACCTGCAGCCCCTCATCACGGCCGCCCTCGCCATCGCCGTCGGCCAGGACATCTTCACCTGGAATAAACCTGTCGCCCTCATCCTGGTCATATTCGGCGTCTTCCTCGTCACCACCAGCCGAGCGAAGAGTGATGAATGCTGAATGTTGAATGCTGAATGCTGAATGTTGAATGAAGAATGCAGAATGAAGAATAAAAAGCTTCCTTGAGTAGCCCCGGATGGGGCAAGAGCTCGGTAGCGCAAATAACCTCACATAAGCGAAGCGCAATGTGGGGCTTGACACCAAGCTGCGAGCAGCCTCTGAGAGACAATAACCAATAACCAATAACCAATAACCAATAGCCAATAACCAGTCCACATGACCATCGCCCTCTTTATCGCCCTGTTCCTCCTCCTCGTGCCGGACATCTACATCTCCGTCGCGTTCCTCCGCTCAGCACCGGTGCTGTGGCGGGTGCTCCTATTCGTGCCGACCCTTTTGGCCCTGCTCTCCATGTTGGTGATGTTCTTCAAGGGCTTTTCCAATGTTTTCGGCACGATTTTCCTTGTTGTGCTGCTCTGCATCGCCCTGCCGAAGCTCGTTTTTATGGCCATTTCGCTGCTTGCCAAACTGTTGGGGATTTGGAGCGTGACGGTGGCCTCCGTGACGAATATCGTTGGGATGGTGACGGCTTGCGTCGTTTCATTGATAGCCTTGTATAGCCTGACTTTCGGATGGAAACAGCTTGATACCGAGTATGTTGACCTTTATTTTGACGATCTTCCCGAAGCCTTCGACGGTTACCGTATCGCGCACCTGAGCGACCTGCACGTGGGTACATACGGCACGAAGACCGCTTTCGTGGAGAAGGTGGTGCGGCGCGTCAATGAAGAACACCCCGACGCGGTGATGTTCACAGGCGACCTGGTGAATGTCGACCCGTCCGAGCTTCCCCCGTTCACGTCGGTGTTGTCGCAGCTGGATGCCCCCGACGGGGTGTTCTCCGTTTTGGGGAACCATGATTACTGTCTCTACGGCGACCCGAGCCGATGGTCTCACGTGCGCGAAGGAGCTCTGAAAGTGGCTGACGTAGAGCGCGGTATGGGTTGGACGGTGCTGATGAACGAACACGCCCTGCTGGGTAGGGGTGGGGATACGATTGCCGTCGCCGGAGTGGAGAACACCGGTAAGCCGCCGTTCCCGCAAATCGGCAGTCTGCGCAAGGCGGTGGAAGGTATAACCGATTATGACACAGTGAAATGCGACAGCGCATTCTTCACCATACTGCTTACGCACGATCCGTCGCATTGGCAGATGGAGGTGGTGCCGAAAACGCACATTCCGCTCACGCTATGCGGCCACACGCACGCGGCGCAGTTCCAGTTGGGCCCGTGGTCGCCGTCCAGTTGGATGTACAAGGAGTGGGGTGGGGCGTACCAGTCTGGAAACCAGCAACTTTACATCTCCACGGGCCTCGGTGGCACCCTGCCGTTCCGTTTCGGCGCCTGGCCGAAGTTGGTCATCCTGACACTGCATAAACGTTAGGAACCACGGCATTCCTGCCTATAATGTCCGCACCGCAGGAATGCGGTGCGCTCCTAAAACACCTGGCAAAGTCCCATGTCTCAAGTCTTAAGTCTATATTTTTGTATATTTGCCGTTTGAAAAAATTAAAACGTCGTACATTATAACATTTTGATATTGAATATATTATGAGAAAGATTCTCTCGATGACGATGATGATGGCCGCCCTGTTCTGCGGCACTTTGACGGCTCAGAATGCCGACCCGGTGTTGATGACCGTGGGCAAGGAGACGGTGACGAAGTCCGATTTCATCAAGGCCTACCAGAAGAACAGCATGTTGAGCGAAGCCACCGAGGCCGACCTGCGCGACTACCTGCGCCTTTATAGCGATTACCGCATGAAAGTGCAGGAGGCAAAGGCTTTGCAGTTGGATACGGCGAAGGCTTTCCAGAAGGAATGGGAAGCCTACAAAAGCCAGTATGCGCAGCAGTATCTTGTTGATACAGAGGTGAGTGATCAGATTTTGGAAGAGGCGATGGAGCGTGCCCGTTACCATGTCCGCGCTTCGCACATCCTCATCCGCTTCCCGCAGAACCCGACCCCGAAGGACACGTTGGCGGCGTACCACAAGATTATGAAAATCCGGGACGAGATTCTCGGCGGACTTGATTTCAACGAAGCGGCGATCCGTTATTCGGAGGATGAGTCGGCGCAAGATGGCATCAATCCGCAGAACGGTCGTTTCAAATATGGCAACCACGGCGAGTTGGGCTATTTCTCTGTCATGGAGATGGTTTACCCGTTCGAGTGTGCCGCCTACAACACGCCGGTTGGACAGGTCTCCATGCCAGTGCGCACGCAGTTCGGCTATCACTTGGTCTATGTGCAGGACAAGATTCCGGCAATCGCCAAAATCTATCTCTCGCAGATTTTCCTCAAGGACACCTCTGCGCTGAGCAAGACGGCCGACCACAGCGCGATCATGGCGAAATGTGCCCAAATCAAGCAGGAGTTCAAGAGTGGAGTGAGTTTCGACACCCTTGCCGTGCGCTACTCTGACGATCCGATCACCAAAAACAATGGCGGCCGCATGGAGCCTTTCGTGCCGAACCGTCGTCCCGGCGACTACGTTGCCGCCGCCGTCAAACTGAAGGACGGGGAGATTTCCGAGCCCGTGGCTTCCAGTATCGGCTGGCATATTCTGCGCCTCGATTCCGTGGTGTACACGACGATTAACGACGAGTTCAAGTATCTGATTAAGAACCGTCTGGGGCGTGACGCTCGTTCCAAAAAGAGCAAGGAGTCGCTGGTCGAGAAGCTGAAAGTGGAGTACAATTACGAGGAGAAGGGCAAGGCTGCGGCCATGAAGTTTTTCAAGAAGAATATGTCGGACACCTATTTCCAGACCAAGCGTGTCGTGGCTGACTCCCTGCCCGGCATCGAAAAGTTGAAACCAATGTGCACGTTCGCCAACCAGACTTTGACCGCCCGCGATTTCGGCAAGTATCTCGACCGTTTCCAAGGGGCGCAACTCTCGGTTCCGGTGGCTGTCTTTTTGGAGCAGGTGTTCCCCAATTTTGTGAGTGACAACATCTTGCGTTACGAAAGCACCCGTTTGATGGACAAGTATCCCGATTACCGCGACGTGGTGAACGAGGTGTATGACGGCCTGCTGATTTACGAGGTGAACGCGCTGAAAGTGTGGAACGCGGCCATTAAGGACACCGTGGGTGCCGAACGACTTTACGAGCAGATAAAGGGCGAGTTCGCGACCGGCGACACCGCGCAACCGTACAAACCTTTCGACCAGGTGCGCGCCATCGTCATCAGCCGCTATCAAGATCAGCTGGAGAAACAGTGGATTAACGAGTTGCACCAAAAGTACCCTGTGAAAATCGACGAAGAGGTGTTCAAAACCATCCTCAAAAAATAGTTGTGAGAAGGTTCACCGTTATAGTATGTCTGCTGTTGCTGTTTTGCGCCGCTTGTCACCGCAAGAGTGACCCCGTGGTGGCGCAGGTCTACCAGTACAAGCTCTACGCCTCCGAGGTCCGTCAGGGGATGCCCGTCGGGCTTTCGCAGGAGGACAGCCTCACGCTCGTGCGCGACTTCATCGACACATGGGTGAAAGAGAAGCTGGTCTTGCACGAGGCTGAGAAAAGGCTCTCCCCCCGGGAGAAAAACTTCGACAAGGAGATGATGGAATACCGTAACTCGTTGCTGATCAATCGGTACTACGATAAGCTTTGGATGTGGGATACGGCAAACAACAAGATTACCGAGCAGGAAATCTCCGATTTTGTGCATTCGTTCGACAGCCGCTACACCGTGGACAAGGAGATTGTGCGGGTCAATTACGTCAAGTTGCCCGCCAATTCCGCCGCGTTGGCCTCTGTGAAGGAGATTCTCTTCGACGAAAGTCGCCGGGTGGAGGAAAAAGAGGCGTTGGTGACGATGCTGGGCGATACAATCGAGTACCTGCTTGACGACGATGCCTGGCTCTACCTCGACGATTTGCAGAACGAAGTGGCGTTTGAAATTGACGCGCAAAAAGCCGCGGGAAAAGGCGAGAAAATCCGGATTGAAAAGGAGGTAGGTGACCAGACCGTACTGCTCGTCATTCTTGACTACCGTTCGCAACGTTCTGTGAATGAGACTAAAGAGGAACGTGCCGCCGCCGGCATGCTCATTTCCAACCAACGCAAAACCCAGTTTATCAACCAATACGTCCAAGAACTTTACGACAAAGCCCTTGAAGAAGGGAAGGTTGTGTATTGACCTTTGACTTTGACCTTTGACTTTGACATTATGATAAGAATTTATAACAAATCGAGAAATTCGCTGCCGGCGTACGCGTCGGTGAATTCGGCGGGTATGGACTTGCGGGCAGACCTTTCGGAGCCGGTGGTGCTGCAGCCCCTGGAACGCAAGCTCATCCCGACGGGACTCTACATCGAACTGCCCACGGACTGCGAGGCGCAGGTGCGCCCCCGCAGCGGACTGGCGCTTAAACACGGCGTCACCGTACTCAACAGTCCCGGCACCATCGATGCCGACTACCGGGGCGAGGTCGGGGTCATCCTCGTGAACCTTTCCAACGAGCCCTTCACGGTGAATCCTGGCGAGCGCATCGCCCAAATGGTGGTCGCCAAGTTCCAACAAGAGGAGCTGGTTGAGGTTGCGAAACTGGAAGATTTGTCGGACACGGAGCGTGGCGCCGGTGGTTTCGGCCACAGCGGAAAACAATAATTGACTGAGTATGAAGAAGTTGACTGTCTGGATAGCGTTTGTGCTCGTCTGTGCGTCTGTATATGCGCAGCCTGCGAAGAAGATGCGGCACACGGCCTCCAACACGAAGGAGGCGGTGACGGAACGGCAGATTACGAGCCGCTTCAATGCGGGGTTGCGGGCCTACTACACTGCGCAGTACGAAGAGGCGGAGCAGGCTTTCTCGGGCATCCTCACCGTTGCGCCGAAGCACGCGCCCTCGTATTATATGCTTGCCCGCGTTTACGCCGGAAAACAGCAGTATATGGAATCGCAGAACGCTATCAAACAGGCGGTTAAACTTGACAAGAACAATATCTGGTATCAGGTTGCGCTGGCCGAATCCTACGTGCGGACCGAGAGTTTCAAGGAGGCGATCCCGTTGTGGGAGAAAATCTGCCGCGAGATGCCCGACAATCTGGACTACCTCACGGCCTTGACCGTTTGTTACGAGAAGAACGGCACAGCCGACAAAGCTGCCGAGATACGTGCCCGTATAGGGAAACTGTCGCCACCGGATGCAGCGGGCAAACCGTCCGAAACGCCTGTCGCGACGGGGGACGGTGGTTATAAAGCGCAGGGATTCAATGCGTTGAAGTCCGGTCAATACGATGTGGCCGTTGCTCAGTTGTCGCAGGCGTTGAAGGAGGACGACACCGACTACGACCTCTGGAGCGCTTTTGCGGAAGCCGTCGCCCAGTCGGGCAAATGGTCGGAACTCACCGCTCGAGAAGAGGACCTGACCACGCTTTTCCCGCAGTCGGCGGCATTGCTCACCTCTTTGGCCGGTGCCTTCTTGAAATCCGGAAATCCCGAAAAGGCGGTGGAATACTATAAACAGGCTAAAGCTTTCGCTTTCGAGCCCGCTCTGATCCAGGAAATCAAGAAGGGGCTGTTCGAGGCATACACCGCGATGGGGGATACAGAGAGTGCGGAGCGGTATCGGTAGAGAATTGGGATTTGTTGAACGGGAATCATATTTTTTTTACTAAACATGCTGAATATTTCTGGGTTGTATCAGAAAAATACTATTTTTGCAGCATCTTTTTTTGCAACCTGATTTTTAGTTTGTGAATTATAACTACTTAATAATCAGCCAAATACCCCCCCCTGCATGTGCTCAGAAAAGGAATGATGTAGCGCAACATTTAATTCGCCCAAGTTTTTATTTTATACTAAAATACAAATTTACTGTAATTTTTAAAAGATTACGGATAGGTTTGTTGTGTCTTGAAGTCAAATAAATAATCGAATATGAAACACATTTTATTTTCTTTGTTTTTTGTTATGGTGATGATGATCGTCGTGGCGCAGCCCGAGACGATGAGCGGATTTGTGGCGGGTGCCGTCACGCAGAACAGTGTCTACTCGGTGCTAGGGCAGCCTTTCGTGGGCACCAGCGAGGGTTACGGTTACCAGGTTGTGGAGGGCATCGCGCAGACGCAGTTGGTGCGCAAGAACATCAACGTCATGGTGAATGTGGGCGGCGGGTATTCCGACTACGGTTTTTCCTACCCGGCCACCACGCCGGCGGGCATATACCACAACAGCGGCTATTTGGTGCACGGGGCAGAGTATTTTTACGATTCGATTAATGTGCTGACCCTCAATGTTGTAGGTCCATTCACTTGCGGCGACCCCATTATGGATGTCGATTTCAACGAATATCCCACCGTTTACGTGGCAGGTCATTGTTGGACGCAGAAGAACCTCATGGCCGAGCACTATCCCGACGGAGTGACGGCGATTCCGAATGCGAAGGTCTATCAAGACGATGCGGCGAACCTGCCTCTTTACGGCCGTCTCTACACATGGTGCGCGGCGGTGGGCGTGGCGAACGACTGCTCGGCATCCCCAGCCGTTGACGCCGACGGTTTTGTGCAGGGTGTCTGCCCCGACGGCTGGCACATCCCCACGACCGCTGAGATGGAGGCGTTGCGCACGGTGAGTGTGCCCGCGCTGAACGCCACCACCTTGTGGATTACGCCCAATGCGGGAGACAACACCAATGCTTCGGGCTTCACTGCGGTGCCCGCCGGCAAGTACAACGCCTCGCTGCTCCGCTACGAGGGGCTTGGCACGGAGGCCGACTGGTGGAGTACCAGCGGCGCCTACGACCCTTCCACGCACACCACCACGGCCAACGTGTATGTCTGTGCCTGGTACTGCGACGGCCTGCTTACCCAGACCCTCTACGCCAATGACGCCGTGAGCGTCCGCTGTGTGAGGAACAGTTAGGAGCTGGACGCATCCTGCGTCCTTTCCAAGAGCCGTCCATTCCCCTCCTTTAGGGGTACCCGCAGGGCAGGGTGGTGCGGCAAAACGCGCGAAGCGCAATTAACCCCACATAAGCGAAGCGCAATGTGGGGCGCGTGAAGCGCAAATAACTCCACACAAGGAGAAGCCGTAGTGTGGGGCACATATAGAGAAACAAGAAAAAAAACCGAAAATATGAAAAGAATCCTTACCCTCTTTGCAGCCCTCGTGCTGCTGGCGGTCGGAGCGGCCGCCCAGAAACTGAGTTACCAAGCCGTGGTGCGCAACAGCGCCAACGAGCTGGTGTATGACGCGACCGTGACTGTGTCGCTGAAAATCCTGGCCGCCGACGGTGTGACGGTGCAGTATGCGGAGACGCAGACCGCGACCACCAACCAGAACGGCTTGCTGACCCTGATCATCGGGGAGCACCCCACCGGATCCTACAGTCTCACCAACGTGAACTGGACGGACGCGAGCATCAGGACCGACATCACGCTGCCCACGGGCGACGTGGTGACGAACACCATGCCGGTGACGGCGGTGCCGTATGCCCTGTACGCCGACGGCGCGGGCGGTAACCTCGACCAAGTGCAGAGCGACTGGGCAGAGACCAACACCGCCTCGAAGGCTTACATCCAGAACAAGCCGACTATTCCAACGGTGCCGACAAACGTGAGCGCGTTCCAAAATGACGCGCAGTACGTGACCCAAACCCAGCTCGACAACGCAGGCTACCTGACGGGCTACACCGAGACAGACCCGCAGTTCAATGCCTGGGACAAGGACTACAACGACTTGACAAACAAGCCGGCTATTCCGACGGTTCCGACGAACGTGAGCGCGTTCCAAAACGATGCAGGCTACCTGACAAGCTACACCGAGACAGACCCGCAGTTCAATGCCTGGGACAAGGACTACAACGACTTGACAAACAAGCCGACTATTCCAACGGTGCCGACAAGCGTGAGCGCGTTCCAAAACGATGCAGG
>JAFPVR010000082.1 GCA_017395245.1 Bacteroidales bacterium
ACGAGTTTTGCTACAAGTTCAACCGAATGTATTTCGGAGACAGGCTGTTTGACAGGTTAATGCTTGCCTCTATTTCATACAAGCCAACGTTCACCCACCGCAGGTATGGGGCTGGGGGTGAATGCGGATAATCATTTAAAAAAATCGTGGAACTTTGCTTATGCCATCTTAGGTGTTCCACGACCTGCCAAGTATAAGTAAAGCCCACGATTACTCGTGAGCGTTTACCGCTGTACTAACTTGGCTTGATTTGTGGAACTTCAAGATGGCTAGATGGAGCGAAAACGCTTTATAATATGTTAGTTATTTTTCTTTTCTTTATTGGTTTGATATTGATTATTTAGTTTTAGTTTCTGTTCTATTTAGGGTGCAAAGATAGGAATTTTTTGCGTGAAGGGTGCAGGAACAGTATTTTTTTATCAATTAGGTAATCCTTAGATAGAAATACTGCTGCTGCTCCATTTGCTATTCGTAATATGCTCTCTTCACATCATCGAATGTGTCAGAATCGTTCACATACTGAATCCATAATATGGAAGCTTCTTTGATTGACGAAATTCCTGTTTCATTCTGAATAGTTTTCAACAACGCAATACAACTATGCAAAAGATCAACTTTGTATTCCGTGGGGATGCTGCATTTGGGGATTCTTTCATATAGGGAAGTCATCATTAAGCCCAATTCGGATTTCGTCTTTTTTGTTAGTTTAGATAAATCTGTATGGGCAAGACAATCTATGTATACATTTGTTGATTGCGTAATATCTGTTGTGCAGAAATGGATGATTTTTTGATACGCAATTTGCACATTCCCGCCGTTTTTTGCATGGAGTATCAGTGCATTAAGTGAATCAACTATCACATTGCGATCATCATCGAAAAGCTTTCCTATTATCATCTCTCTCATAACATAACTTTTCACAGTTTTACAGCGGTTATTTAACAGTTCCATAATTGTTCTAACTGGCAAACCACAATCTGCAAAAAAGCATATTACATTGAATAGGTCTTTATATGCCTCTCTGTCATCAACCATCAAAACCACATGACACACAAATCTCTTTATTTCTTCTAACAACTCTATGAAATACTTACGCATCCCTCCCATTATACCAACGAAGTCATTGCGGTTTACAATAAACTTATTATCATCTAAAATCTTAGATATCTTTCTGTATAAATTACTTTTTTGCTTATTTGATAGCAATTCCGCCGCTTTCGTTATTCTAGTTAATTCTCCTGTCAACCCTGATATTTCCAAAGAAGAGTTATTAAAAAAATAGTCTGTGGTCAACACCTTATCAATAATTTGATTTATTTCACTGTGTACTTTGGACAATTCAGTTTTATCAGCTTTCACTAATGTGAAAGAATCCCAATAGTATCGTTCTATTGTAGTACTTTTACGCCTATTTATTATATGTTTTTCTATTATCGTTCTTTGTTTCGCTGTGATTTTTGAGTTTAACAAGTAATCTGTTCTTGTAAGAGCTGCCAACAGCACATTCTCTTTGCTTGATTCCAAATCTTCTAAGATAATTTTCAAATGCTTTTCATTTGGAACAAATTCTTCGTACCCAATATTAGGATATGGGAAGTCACGACCACTTTTGTCTAAATCGATTTTTTTTGAAAATATCTCATTTATAATGCTTGGCATATCTTCAGGCATCATCGCATCATAGAGTATTTTAACATCTTCTATGGCCTTATTGTCATCCTTTTTGAAATGTTTGCATACTACATGGAAAATCTTTCTCTTTAATTCACTTGAAACTTTTGTTGAAAGGCGACATAATAATGGATTTAGCACTTCTTTTATCCTATATTCCAATGCTTCAGTTGGTGCTGTTTTCTTTGTCATTTCGAGTAGCCTATTTGTTAATTCCTCTGACTGGTTACGCGTCATACCAGCCAACACTGCTCTTGACAAAGCCTTTTCTGCCACTTTTCTACTACCTGAGCGAAGAACTATTGATATCGAATATTCTATGCTAAAATCATTCAAATACCCCACAATTTCTTTCAATAACTCTTCATCAACTGAGCTTTTGGGCAAACCGTAAGGTAAACCATATCGTTCACAAAGAAGCAAATGCCGTAAGGGGTACAAAAGATGCGGATTGAATCCCGAACTGAAATGCAAGACTCTACTTACCGATCCAATTGCAAAACCATGGGAGATGTTTTCCACCGAAGGATTTGCAACTCGACATTTTCTCATAAAGTAGTCACTCAATGATAGAAATGAATATTTGGAAGGGATCTCAGGCCTCTTATCATTACAATAAAAAGAAGACAAGAATTCCAACGATGCTTTTCTAGAAAGCAATTCTTCCGATGTTTCTTTCAATAATATCTTTGAGATCCTTTCCAAAGCCTCTCCAATCATTCTCGAAGACTCAGAAATACCCTTTCCCTCAGCAATTACAAGAGCCTTATAAATAATGCCGTCATAATCATTCTTCAACGGTTTCCATTCACGTAATAGTAACTCTAATGATTCGTAATCAAGCTCAGAGAGCAAGTTGCCTGCCATTGTGTAATAGTATCGTCTTTTTTGACTCTCTGACATGTCTTTCACTTGTTCCCTCAATAAGAGTATTAATCGCTCTTTTTTTTCTTTTTTTTCAGGGTGATGACGATATATTCGCAATAATGAGAGCGCAAGATTCATCATACCTTTACCAAAAGTCGTCTTCCTGTTTTTTTCAATAAGGTCTTCAATGATTTGAATATACCAATCATGGTCTTTAAAAAAAAGAGCTACTTCGGCACACCAATCAAGCTCTAATAGTAACTTCTCTTTTTTTTGATTGTCAGAGATATTATCCACCACGTTTTGAAAATACGGAAAATTTGATTCAAAATCACGGAAATGAATATAATACTCCTTTGGCAACACAAACCAACCCGGGTACGATTCCCGTATCTTCTTCAAACATAGAATCAGATTATCAGTATCAACATCTTGACAGAAACTGATATTAGGTTTCCAATTAACATCGTTTTTTTGTCCAAGATATGAAAAGAAGAATTCAAGAGCCGATTTGTAATCTTCCAGTCCCTTTATCTCTGCAAGGTTTAAAACCTCAATTCCACGGCTCATCATGAGTTTTTTGAACGAGTCATCGTACTTTTCATCGAATGTGATAAGATATGTTGGACTAGCATAATCACCCATCACATCTCTCAGCCATGCCTGCCAAGATGTGAAATTCGGATCATCGCCCGAAAAACCAATCAAACAAAACACACTTTCCACAAGAGCTTGGCGAACCGTATTCACAAATTCAGGATGGTCTGTCGGATATGTTCTAAACTCTTCCTCTGTCATCAAAAACGGAGTTTTGTCGGGGAAACTACCATGTAATTTGATGATTCTGGGTGAGGATTTGTAAAGGAGCATTTCCTTTGATGTTACTACTTTATAATATCTTCCCGAGTTTTCGGCAGCTCTTTCAAGTAATGTGTCATAATTAGTAGTAAACACATCGCGCCAATTAAGTTGCATAAGTTGGTGATGGAGTTTGCCTGGCGATATTAAATCATCTGGTAAGGAATCTTTAATCACCTGGTCTAATCCACTACGACCGATATTTGATGCTAATAACGAAGCAAGACGCATTGGTGTCTTGAATGCGAGGTCTGCAGCAGTGGGTTTCTTGGCATATAACTGTTCATAAATATCCTCTGCCAAACTGTTCCAGTCCTTCATCATTACATGTGCTTCTTTCTCTGCATTACGACTAAAACCAGCACCGACCATTACTGATGCACGTCCTTCGTTGAGGAACAAGCGTATTCTATTCAATTTGGCGATCATATTGCCAGACATGTTCTCAACAGTATACTGTAAATCCATTGCTTTTTGTATTTTATTACTTTAAGATTGCTTTTTTTCGATCAAGTTCTTTGCCACTTGAGCACTTTCAACACAACAGCCCAATCTTTCAAATTATAGTACTCATTCTTTCCCACAAAAATACAATTTTCTCTATTCTGAGAGTGTTATTGTTCAAAATCCCCATAAAGGTACAACCCTGTCGATTTGTCGTGGAGGTCGGCGCAGGTCTTGCTTTCGTAAAACAGCTGCAACGCCTTCACTGGCTTAATGTTCAGTCGCTTGGCCAACTCAACCGAGATGGCACCGTGGTCTCGATACAGGTGGCTACAAACGTCATCATCACCTGCGTCTTGGATTCTTCAATGACATTTTTCATCACAAACGAATGCTTTGTTTTTCATCTTGCAAAGATATACTTTTTTCGAATTATGCAGGTTGTTTCAAAACGATTGCCCCATCAAACTCCCAATAAATCTCACAAACTCCTCAATATCCCCCTCCACACTAGCCTTCTCTAACGCCGCCATGTACTCTTCCCAGCGCTCCACGGGGATCACCACCCAGGGGTAGCCGGCGGTCACAAGCTGGCTGTTCATCACGAAGCGGGCGGTGCGGCCGTTGCCGTCCATGTAGGGATGGATATAGACGAAGAAGAAATGCCCTAAAACGGCACGCACTAACGCATTATCTTCTTCCATCATCAAATCCGACAAAGCGCTCATCGCGTCTAAAACGGCGTCGGGATTCGGCGGCGTGTGCATGGAATTGCGGATATAGACCTGATGCCTGCGGTAACCCACCAGATCCGAAGCCTTCACGATGCCCGCGCGGATGCACGGCTCGAACAGCTGGAAATGCCAATCCTGATGGCCTTTTACGTACAGTTGCGCGGGTGTCTGTCCCGAGAAACAGTCGGCCACGCCCTGCTTCAGCAGTTCGTACGCCTGATAATACCCTCTGGCCGCTAATGCATCCCTGCGCTCCTTGTCCTCCAAATCTTTCTCAGGATCCCAGTCACCGCTACGCACCCGCTCCAACAGTCCTTCTGTAATCTTGTAACCCTCAATCGACAAGGAGTGGTAGCTGTCTTTCACATACGTCGCATCCATCATCGCCAACACCGACGCCGCATCCTGCTGCACCGGCTTCACTTTTAATTTCGCCAGCACCACCTTCCGCATCTGCATCCACATCAGTCGGATGCGTGATGCGTGTGGAGACACTGCGAACGTCTCCAACCGCACGTCCTCCTCAAACGGGTTTTCTTCCGTCACCGTATATCCCACCTGACGCATCCTGCGCAACAACTCGTCCGCCATCTCCTCCCGACCGATGGAGCGCAACGCCCCAGCCACGCGCCCCGCCCGGGTGGTGTGCCCTCCGTCAATGGCCGCAGACACTATCGGCGACACGTCCTTCAGACTGGCTAAACATGATCTTGCTTCCAACGCATCACGCCGATAATAATCCGGTCCCACCATCAACAAGGCATATTCCATCGGATACAACCGCACGCCATAGCGCGGTTCCCGCACCTTCTCTGGCGGCAAAGAGGCTTTGATGTCCACCAGCGACGTTCCAAAGGGTAACTGCAGAATGTTGTTCGTTCCTGATTCACTGCGCACTATCACCTGCTTGGGAATCACCGTCTTCCCACTGTGAAAATAAAGGGACATTTCCGGCGAAAGGCACCATTTTCCAGCGAACCTACTATCTAAATAGGCCGTAATGAAACTCCAATACGATACATACCATACTGTAGAATCGCCCTCGCTTCCCGGCGACGACGGAATATACCATCCCTTGATGACCATTTGCAGATACCCGCTGTTCACCAACCGCTCCGTATGTGTCCGTCCTAATGTATCCGCTCCTTGAATCACCAAATTGTCCCCGTGAGCATCCTGGTACTTTTTCAGCACCGCCAGCGACTCTGCCAATTTCTCTTGTATTGTTGCCATCCTTGTACTATTTTTTCTACTATTAGTTTATTTCGCCTTAGCGTTATTAGTTTTTATTGCTTTAGTATCATTAGTTTTTGTTGTCTTACTGTTATTAGTCTTTGCCGCTGCAAAAATACAAAAATATTTGAAACATAACAAATTAACCCCACCAACTACTAACTGCTAACTACTAACTGCTGACCGACACACAGCGCAAAACGGCCCCGCAATTGCGAGGCCGTTTCGTTTAGCCGGCTACTCATCCCAAACCGGCATTCTCATTAATATAAAAGGGGTTATTTCTTCAGAATCTTCTGCACGCCGTTGCCGACCTTCAGCAGATAGAGGCCGGCGGGATAAGCCTGCATGTTCAGGTTCACATGCGTGTCGCCATTGTTCACCATTTCAAGCAGCTGGCCGTTCAGATTGTAAAGCTCGATACGCTCGGCATTCTCGTTGATGATGTACAGGGTGCCGGTACAGGGGTTCGGGTAGGCGAAGACCTGCGGCATCTCATGATTGTCAATGCCAAGGGGCTTTTGATGGATGACACCCACGCCGGCGAGATCGAAGCCGCTGCTGGCAAAATCTGTCGGCCAAGGATCGTTGACAATGTGTCCAAAAGCGTCATAGGTGGCATATTGCGGGTTAATGCAACCCACCACGTCGATAACACGCACATAGACGATATTGTCGAGGTCAATGTTCGCACTGTCAGCCAGTTCCGCCAAATCAAACGGCGTACCGTAACCGATACGGAATTTGCCAGCCAAGTTGTTGATGAACGTGGGATCGGTGAGCGCGAAAGAGCCCGTCTGGGTCTCCGTCGGGGTGAGGCTGGTGGCCGGGAAACGCACGAAATGCTCGCCATCGGAGCTTACCTCCACGAAGGCCAGTTCAAGGAAATTGCCAATGTTATCGTTCTCGAACACCGCAAAGTCAGGACCTTCGCCGTTGCGGATCGGACGTTCGAACGTGATAAGCGCGGAACCGCCGTCACCAAGACTGACGACTTCCATGCTGTTGTTCATCGTAGCCGGTCCAACAGCATCGGCATCCGTACCGTGGGAAGCCAACGGACTGTTCGGGTTGGAGATGTTCTGCGGACCTCTGGTCACGACCACATTGGTGGCCCAAGCCACAATTTGGTTGTCATTCGCGGCGATGGCGTTACAGCCTTCGGTACCCACACCGCCGCAGAACGGACCGTGGTCGGGATCCGGACCGGGGCCGGGACCAGGATTGGTAGTATCAGGCACGGTGACGGGCGTGATAGTCATCGGATAGACGTAGGTGTACCACCAGTAGCCGTAAGTGGCGTCGTAGGTACTGTCCACAAGGACACCGGCAGCGGGATCGGCCCACTTTTCAAGATCGCCATTGTTGAGGTATTGTGCCAGACCCATATCCATGAAACCGTTGTTGGAGCTGCCCCACCAGTTGCCGGGGGTGATGCCAAGCGGGGTAGTCATGCCGGTAGCCGTGTCAATGTAGTGGATGTCATCGAGATAGCCACTACCTGTGTAGCTGAAGCGCGGGTCGGCAGCAGCAATGTGGGCCATCATGTCACTGACAGTAGCATCACCATTCCAACGGTAGCCCCAAGCCAGTGCAGTATCAGCCCAATTCACGGCCAAAACGGCCTCATTCGTACCTTCGCCCACCCAAAAGAGGATATCGGCAAAGTCAATGGTGGCCTCTTCAGGCGTGGAAGCGTTAGGATCGGTAGCAGGAACAATAGGCGTGGTGGAAGGGAACGGGTAACAGTCGCCCCATTCCTCCATCTCAAAATAGCCGTTGTTGACCAGCGGATCTGAGTAACCAGAGCTGTAGTTGCCGTTCAGGGTGTACATCAGATAGCCAGGAGTGTCAAGATACTCGTTATATGTTCCATCCTGATAGGAATAGGTGTTTATCATCGTGCCGCTGAATGTGACGGTGAATCGTGAATCGGCGGCAGCAATGCCGGTCAGCATATCGTAAATGGTAGCTGAACCGTCCCAACGGAAGCCATAGGCGATACCCATCGTGGCATTCTGGCACCATTTGAAGACCGCCACAATGCTGTTGCTGCCAGTACCTACCCAATACTGAATGTTTTCAGCCGGATAATCAGTAACGGAGCGCACCGCACTCACTTGAAAATCGTGCCCGTTCTGGTGAATCGTCACCGTCTCCTGGGCAAACGTCAGGTTAATCATGCAGATTAAACCGAAAAAGAGTACTAATTTCTTCATAATTTTTATTGTTTGCTGTTTACTTTTTTGCGATATACTGCCCTTCGAAGTTGAACACCATGGATGCCGGACAAAGTCCCGCCTCAAACGAGAATTTCTTCTTCCCGTCTTTGTCGAAGCAATAGACATCGCCGTTGGCCGTATAATTGCCCGCATCGGTGATGTAAACATCGCCGTTCAGAGGGTTCACCTTGATGTTGTAAGGGGTTTGCAGCTGCGTGCCGTCTGTGATGAACTGATCCGTCACAATCTCCTCCGTCTCCAAATCCAACACCTTGATCCAAGAGGTCATAGTGGAGTAATTGTAAGAATAGATGTATGCCAAATTCTGGTAAATGTCAAAATTATAGACATCCATCTCGTAGGTTTTCACCACCTCATCAGTTTGACAATCAATCTTTTGGAAAGCGTAAGGAACGCTGCCATAGTCGCCGTTGGAGACCACATAAACATAGCGGTCGTTATAAGATTTGACACGCGTCGGGTTGATAACCACGGTAATGTCCTTGGTAACGGTGAAAGAGACGGGGTCAATCACGGAGACGGTATTGTCGTAGTTCGGGTAGTCGAGGCCGCCGGAGTTGCAGACATAGAGCTTGCCGTTGCAGACGCAGATGCCGTCAGGGTTGCGACCGGCATGCACGGTAGCCTCAATCTCCAAACTGGCTGTATCTACCCGCACCACATCGCCGTCGAAGCAGGAGATGTACGCCTTGCCGTCAAAGAAGGCGAGGCGGCGCGGCTGTTTGCCGATTATGTTGATTGTTTTTAGCGACTTGGCCGTAGCGAAATCCATCACCTCCACAATATTGGAGTTGTTGACCACGCAGTACAGCTTCGATCCATAGCGTTGCAGGTCATTGCCCACATCGCCTAACCCTCTGTGGTTCACATCCAAAAAGATGTCTTCGGTAAGCTCGCCCGTCGTGAAGTCATAATACGACAAGGTGCTGTTGTTCATCTGGAAAAGACCCTCGTTGAGGATGTACATCCCGTTTGCATAGGCTTCGGGCTGAGGTTCCGGCTCCGGATCGGGATCAGGATGATGGCACGATACGGCAAGCAGGGGTAACAAAAGTACCCAAAAAATGTTGATTTTCAAAAAATTCCATAAACGCATATCCTCGGCATTTAGGGGTTTGACAAATGCTTCGGACTATAGGAAAAGAAATGCTTGGAAACGGCACTCTTGTATCCGCCTACCTCCCGAAGCGATAACAACGCACAAATGGCAGGTTTTCTGACTTGTTCCCGAAACGGCGTCTTCCCATCTTTCGACAGTGACATATTGCCGTTCCCTTTCGCGGAACTCACAGCAGCGGGTACTGTACAGGATTCACACCTGTTTCCCTCTCAGGATTTTACGACGAAAATCCTTCACCACTTTGCGGCGGCAAAGATACATTTTTTTCGATAAAGATGTTGATTTAAAAAACGTAGAGACGCGGCGTGCCGCGTCTCTACAAAGGGTAACAAGAAAAATCAGGGATTATTTGATGCCCAGTTTCTTCTTGATGTCTTTCGGGATACCATCCTTGTGGACGAGGATGTTCATCGTTTTGTAACGGGCATAGGCTTTGGAGACATAGAACATGCCGTCATATTTGCCATAAATACCCCAAGAGTTCTTCACCATGTAATACTCGTTGCCAATCTGGTCGGTAGCCTTACCGTAAATCAGCATGCCGTGGTCGTCGGTGGTCTCCCAGTTGTCGTAAGCAATCTGGCGCTCCTCTTGCGTGACCCAGCGTTGCGGCGTGGGCTTGGTTTGAGACTCTTTATTACGCTCAGAAGCGGTCAAACCCGTCCAGTGAGCCATATCGGAACCAATTTGAGACTTTGCCTCAAGGTCAGGAAGCACACAGAAACCGCTTCTGCTGTTGCTGCGGAAGCCGGGCTCGGAAACGTCGGCACCCCAAGCGATGGTGTAGCCATTGTCGATGGCATAGTCGAAAATCTGCATCATCTCATCCAACGGAACGTTGTAAGACTGACCCCAACGCCAGTTGTCTTGGATTTCCAACACGAACTTCTCATAGAAAGGATGATGTGTGTAGGAGGTGATGGAGATATAGTCATCGGGGTTGAGACCCAGCGAGTTGTAGAAGGATTGCGGGGTGTATTTCACGCCGTTGTAGGAGAACTCGGTCGGGCATTTTCCCAAATAGACCTCGTGGACAGCCTCGATGGCTTTCAGCCAAAGGGGATTGCCGTCAGGATCGGTCTGCAGCTTTTTGTGTTCTTTCTTGGCGATGGCATCGACCATGGCGTTCGTGACATCGGAAAGCTCACTGTGGTCGGAAAGGGTGTCGCCGTATGCGGCACCAGGACGCATTTCTGATTCCGGAACAAGACCGAAGGCCTTCATACCGTAAATCACATCATAGAAAGAACCGCCTTGGGAGAAGGAGACATCGCCATGCGTGCGGACGGCAGCCTTGGCGCGGTCGTTGTAGGTGTTGGCCACGATGTACATTTCCGAAAGGTCGTACTCGCCCTTACCCATGCGAAGCAGTTCGGATTCAAGGAACGCGAGACCGGAATAGCACCAGCATGTACCGGCACGGTTCTGATCCTTGATGGACGTGATGGGCAATTCCTTTGTAACTTTGAAGATGTAGCCTTCCTCTTCCGTCTTCTCTTTGTCCTGAGCGAAAGAGACATTGCAAGCCAGCAATGCGGCGGCTACCAGTAACAGGGATAATTTTTTCATTGGAATGTAATTATTTGATTAATAATGAAATGTAAATTGACAGATTAGTTGAAATGAATGTCATCCATCCATTTTTCCACGATAGCTTCCTGCTTATCGCGGTCTTTCAGCTCCTCGGTGAGCACCTTTTGGGCAATGTCGATGGAGAAATTGGCGATAGCGTTTTTGGCATCGGTGATAGCCTTCATCTTCTCGAAGTAGATGCTCTTCTTGGCATCTTCAATCATCGCCTGGCTTTCGGCGGAAGCTTTGAGCTTGGCCTTTTCGTACATCTCCTCGCTCACTTTGCGCGCTTCGGCAAGGATGGCGTCGCGTTCGGATTTGGCCTGCGCCAGCATCTCCTCGTGTTTCTTGTTGAGGGACTCCATCTCTTCATGGATCTTGGCAGCTTCCTCCAACTGGTCGTTGATTTTCTTGTTGCGCGAGGCAATGCCGTTGGTGATAATCGGCCACGCGAATTTCGCCAAGATGAAGAAGAGGATGCCGAATCCGATGAGCATCCAAAATATCAGTCCGAATGAGGGTTTTATCAATTCCATATATGTTTAACTTTTTGGTTTACAAGAGAAAAGGAAGGTTTGACACCAACCGTGCCGAAACCTTCCGGTTCATTACTTTGCGACAGCGATGAGCAGACACACCACCGTGGCGAACAGCGCAACGCCCTCAACCAGAGCGGCTGCGATAATCATGTTCGTACGGATGTCGCCTGACACCTCGGGCTGGCGGGCGATGGCGGACATGGCGTCCTTACCGATGTTACCCACGCCGATACCGGCACCGATGGCAGCGAGACCAGCACCAATACCAGCACCTAACTTACCGATACCGAGGCCAGCACCTGCTGCTTGCAACAAAGTTGTCAATAATACTGCTAAACTTGACATAATAGTTTGATATTTAAGTGATTAAAAGGGTTTCTACTTATTGTTTCAAGTTTCAGGTTTCAGGTTTCAAATGCTTACGCTTCCACTACCGTTGCTTCTTCCTCGTGTTCCTCCTCGCCGATGGCCATGCCGATATACATCGCACTCAGCAGCGTGAAGACGAATGCCTGGATGAATGCCACTAACAGCTCCATCAGACCCATGAAGATGTAGAAGAAAACGGAGACCGGCGAGACAGCCCAGCCGATTACCGGGTTCATCTGGCCAAAGATGAAAATCAGCGAGACGAACGCTAACGTGATGATGTGGCCGGCGGTAATGTTGGCGAAAAGTCGCACCATCAACACAAACGGCTTCGTGAAGATACCGATGACTTCCACCATCGGCATAATCGGCAACGGAATCTTCAGCCACCACGGCACACCCGGCGTGTTGAAGATATCCACCCAGTATTCCTTGCCGGAGGAGAAAGTGGTCACAAAAAACGTGATGAGCGCCAAAATGCCCGTGATCGCGATATTACCGGTAAGGTTCGCGCCGCCCGGGAAAATCGGGATAATGCCCATAATGTTGTTCAGGAAGATGAAGAAGAACAGCGTGAGCAGATAAGGCGCGTATTTGTTGGAGTTTTTGCCCAACGACGGGGTAATCACCTCGTCCTGAATAAAGACGATGACCGGCTCCACAAAGGCCTGCAAGCCGCTCGGAGCCTCGTCAGGATGTTCGCGATAACGCTTCGCCACGGACAGGAATATACAGCTTATCAGAATGAGGGAGATGAGCAAAGCGCAGACATTCTTAGTAATGGAAATGTCCCATTTGCAGACATGGCAAGGATATTCCATTCCTTCTTCAAGGTGGCCGGTGTATTCGCTATAGAGGTCGCCATCCAACTTGACGATGCGGCCTTTGTTCTCGCCCCACCCCATCGCGTAGCCGTTGTAGGCAGCCTCGCCATGGTGCAGTTTGTTGGACAGGAACACCACCGCATGGCCGTCATCGAACAGAATGATGGGTAGCGGGATTGTGACGCTTTTGTCGCCGTCGCCGCAGATGTGCCAGCCATAGCTGTCAATCACGTGCTCAATGATGAACGGACCGGCATCAAATGCTTCTTCCTCCGTTGCTTCCGCCACCGCCTCCACATTTTCCGCTTCAGCCCCCTCGGTTGTCTGGGCAAACGTTTTTTGGCACGCGAAGAGCATTATCACCGTGCAAAAAAACGCCGCCAATATTCTTTCGATACCTTTATAACTCATACGTTTATAGTTAGTTATCTCAATTTACAAAACCTTTTACCGCTCAATTTAAAAAGCCGTGCAATATACGATTTTTTGGTTATACCCAATAACAAAAAATCCCGGCAGATAACCTGTCGGGATTTTGGTATCCAAAAATCGTGGATTTTACTCCTCGTCCTTGTGCTCCTCTTCGTATTTCTTGATGATTTCGCTTTGGATATCGGCGGAAACCTGCTGATATTCGGCAAACTTCATGCTGTAAGAGGCACGGCCGGAGGTGATGGAACTCAGCGTGGTGGAGTACTTGTTCATCTCGGCCAACGGAATCTTGGCGTGAATCATCTGGAAGGCGCCTTCGCTGTCCATACCCATCATGATACCGCGACGGCCCTGCATGTCGGTCATCACATCACCCATACGATCGGCGGGCACGAAGATGTCAACGTCATAGATAGGCTCCAGAATCTTCGGACCGGCGTTCTTGAAGGCCTCTTTGAAGGCGTTACGGCCAGCCAACTTGAATGCCAATTCGTTGGAGTCAACCGGGTGCATTTTACCGTCGTAGATGTTCACCACGATGTCGCGGGCGTAGGAACCGGTGAGCGGACCCTCTTCCATCTTCTCCATGATACCCTTCAAAATGGCGGGCATGAAGCGGGCATCGATGGCACCACCGACGATACAGTTGTTGAAAATCAACTTGCCGCCCCAAGGCAGGTCGTAGGTTTCCGTGGCACGGATCGGGTATTTGGTCTGGGTGGGCATGCCGTCGTAGTAGGACTCGATGAGCATGTGGACCTCGCCGAATTGACCGGAACCGCCGGACTGCTTTTTGTGACGATACATGGCCTCGGCAGACTTCGTGATGGTCTCACGATACGGGATCTTCGGGGCGTAGTACTCGATTTCAATCTTGTTGAGCTTCTCAATCATCCATTTCACGATGTTGAGGTGTTGCTCGCCCTGACCGGAAATAATCAGCTGGCGCAACTCCTTGGACTGCTCCATTTGGAAGGTCGGGTCAGTTTTGCGGATTTCGTTGAGCGCGGCACCCAACTTCTCATCGTCGGCACTGTTTTTGGCGCGAACGGCGGTGCGGAACTTGGGATCCGGATAGACGGTGGCTTCAATCACATCGTCACCCTTGGCCACGAGCGTGGTGCAGGCGGGAGAAGCTTTCAGCTTGATGGTAGCCACGATATCACCGGCCACAGCCTTTTCGACCTCCACGCGGTTCTTGCCGCAGAAAGCGAGCAGCTGGGAGATGCGCTCCTTGGTGTTCGTATTGGTATTCAGCACATCGTCAGCTTTTTTGAGTTCGCCGTCGGCAACCTTGATGAAGGCAACCTCGCCGAGGTGCTGCTCAATGCCGATTTTGAAAATATAGCCGGCGAACGGCTCGGAGGCATTGCACTTGTGCTCGTGACCGTTTGTGGTCTTCATCGTGCGGCCCTCGTCGGGGGTCGGACAGTTCTTGACCACGAGGTCCATAAGACGGTCAACGCCTTGGTCGGTCTTGGCGGAAATGCAAATCACCGGGAAGGTGCCACGGTTGGCGATACCGAGTTTCAGACCGCGAATCATCTCGTCTTCAGAGAGGGTACCCTCTTCGAAGTATTTGTCCATCAAAGCCTCGTCGTTCTCAGCAGCGGCCTCGATAAGGGCGGCGTGCATCTCTTCGGCTTTGCCCATTTGGTCGGCGGGGATGTCCTCAACGGTCATCTTGCCACCATTGGCCGGGAATTTGAGCATCTTCATTTGCAGAAGGTCGATGACGGCGTCGAAGCCGATACCGGCATTCACGGGATATTGGAAAGCCATGACGCTGCCGCCGAAGTATTCTTTCAGCTGGTGCAGGGTCTCGTCGAAGTTGGCTTTTTCGTGGTCGAGTTGGTTGACGGCGAACATCACGGGGATGCCGGCAGCCTTGGCATGACGCCATTGGATTTCAGCGCCCACGTCGACACCGTTCTGGGAGTTGATGACCATAAGGGCGGTGTCCATCACGCGGAGTGCGGAAATTGTCTCACCAATGAAGTCATCGAAGCCGGGGCAGTCCACCATGTTGATCTTGGTGCCGTTGAACTCGGCATACATGACGGAGCTTTGGATGGACTGTTGTCTTTCGAGTTCCACCTCGCGATAGTCGGAGAGGGTGTTCTTGTCCTCAACAGTACCACGTCTGCTGATGACGCCGCCGTGGAAGGCCATGGCCTCGCAAAGCGTGGTTTTGCCCGTGCGGTTGCCGCCGATGACGGCGATGTTTCTGATTTCTTTCGTCTGATAAACTTTCATTGGTGTATAATTATTTGATTTTTAATACTTTAGATTATTTTACTAATGAAGGGCAAAATTACAAAAAATATTGATATATGAATACGTGTTAATAAAATAATATTGGGATTATAGAAACGTAACATTTTGCGCTTCCAAGAGGGCTGAAGGCCCGACACGTGTCAACCCAGGGTGAACGCAGTGAGCCCTGGGATATAACAACAAAAAAGCCCTGCCAGTTATGACAGGGCTATGGTATTGGGCGACGACCTACTCTCCCACCTGTAGGGCAGTACCATCGGCGCGGTCGGGCTTAACTTCTCTGTTCGGAATGGGAAGAGGTGTGCCCCGACGCTATAATCACCGCAATCTCTTTTCAGCGATGTTTATC
>JAFPVR010000006.1 GCA_017395245.1 Bacteroidales bacterium
AGATCCGAATAATATCCACTCCCAGCCGGCGAAGTGCCCCTACAACCCCTACATCTGCCTTTGGGAGGGACAGGAGGGCTACGTGCCCGTGGAGGGATGTGGCACCTATTCACGCGAAACAGGGTTTGTGCCCGACAAGAAGAGGATTGCGGAGTTGAACAAACAGATTTGGGGAGAGGAGTGACAATTAGGAATTTGTAATTAGTAATGAGTAGAAAGTTCCCATATTACCACCAGCTCGACGCCATGGATTGCGGCCCTACCTGCCTGCGGATGGTGGCCAAGCACTATGGCAAGCACTACTCGTTGGAGACGCTCCGGCAGAAGAGCTTCATCGGGCGGGAGGGGGTGAGCATGCTCGGCATCAGCACCGCTGCCGAAAGCATCGGCTTCCGTTCTATTGGCGTGCATATCTCTTTTCAACAGCTGGCCGAAGCACCCATGCCTTGCATCGTGCATTGGAAACAGAACCATTTCGTAGTGGTCTATAAAATCCAATGTACAATGAACAATGAACAACGTACAAAGGGGGATATTCCAAAGGGAACCGTTTATGTGGCCGACCCCGCGCAAGGTCTCATCAAATTCACGGTGCAGGAGTTCCTGTCAGGGTGGCTCAGCACCAAGACGGAAGGACAGGACGAGGGAGTGGCTCTGCTGTTGGAACCCACCCCGGATTTCTACAATGCGGAGGGCGAGAAACAGGACAAGACCAAACTCAGCTTCGTGCTGCAGTACCTCAGGCCCTACAAGAAACTCATCGTGCAGCTCTTCCTTGGTATGTTACTCGGTACGTTGCTCCAGCTCATCTTCCCGTTTCTAACCCAGACTATCGTCGATTACGGTATCGGCAACAACAACCTCAGTTTCGTGGTGGTCATCCTCATCGCCCAGCTCACCCTCTACGTGGCACAGACGGCCGTGGAGTTCATCCGTTCGTGGATTCTGCTCCACATCAGCACCCGCATCAACATCTCCATTATCTCCGACTTCCTCATCAAGCTGATGAAGCTGCCCATCGGCTTCTTTGACACCAAGATGATCGGCGACATCATGCAGCGCATCGGCGACCACAGCCGCATCGAGGCCTTCCTCACCTCCTCCACGCTGAACACGCTGTTCTCTTTTGTCAACCTGATTGTCTTCAGCATCGTGCTGGCACTCTACAACCTCAAGCTCTTTATGGTGTTCCTCGTTGCCTCTATCTTGTACGTGCTTTGGATAACCATCTTCCTGAAAAAGCGCAAAGAATTGGACTACAAGCGTTTCGCACAGGCATCCGCCGAGCAGAGCAACCTCTACCAGCTCATAACGGGAATGCAGGAGATCAAGCTCAACAATTGCGAGAAACAGAAGCGTTGGGAATGGGAGAACATACAGGCTAAACTCTTTCGCGTGAGCATCAAAGGTCTGGCACTCAGCCAGTATCAGCAGTCAGGGGCGTTTTTCATCAACGAGACCAAGAACATCCTTATCTCGTTTGTCTCCGCCGCCGCCGTCATCAAAGGCGACATGACCTTGGGTATGATGACCGCCGTGCAGTACATCATCGGCCAGCTCAATGCGCCTATCAACCAGATGATCGGATTCATCCAGTCGGCGCAGGACGCGAAAATCAGCTTGGAACGTTTGGGCGAAATCCATAACCGCGAAGACGAAAACCAATTTGCAATGGGGAATGGGCAATGGGCAATGAATGGGGATATGTCGAATCCCGATGCCGTAGGGGTGCACCGCGTGCGTCCAATGGATTTACGGATGGAAAACGTCACGTTCCGTTACGAGGAATTGTCGGACAACGTGTTGGAGGACGTTTCGTTGGCGATTCCGGCGGGCAAGGTGACGGCCATCGTGGGGATGAGCGGCAGCGGCAAGACCACGATAGTGAAGCTTTTGTTGGGGTTTTATCCGCCGAAAAAGGGGGAGATTCTTGCAGGAAGCACGAATTTGAAGAACATCCGTCCGTCGGACTGGCGGGCGCGCTGCGGGGCGGTGATGCAGGACGGCTTCATCTTCTCGGACACCATCGCCCGCAACATCGCCGTGGGAGAGGAACACATTGACGGCCAGCACCTGCTCAACGCCGTGCGGGTGGCCAATATCGAGGAAATGATAGATGGTTTGCCATTGGGCTTTAACACCAAGATTGGACAGGAGGGGAAAGGCATCAGCCAGGGGCAACGCCAGCGAATCCTCATCGCCCGCTCCGTCTATAAGAACCCCGACTTTCTGTTCTTTGACGAGGCAACCAACGCCTTGGACGCGAACAACGAGAAGGTGATTATGGAGAACCTCCAACAGTTCTTCAAGGGACGAACCGTGGTGGTGGTGGCGCACCGCCTGAGCACGGTGAGGAACGCCGACCAGATTGTGGTGCTCAACCACGGGCGTATCGTTGAGGTGGGTACGCACGAGCAGCTGACCGCCCTGCGTGGGGAGTACTTTGAATTGGTGAGGAATCAGTTGGAGATGGGGAGTTGAGAATTAGGAATTAGAAATTAGAAATGAAGAATTAAAAATGAAGAATAGTATGGAATACCAAAGTTTCGTGTTTCATAACGCTCGAATGATGGGGATTGTATAAAGTCCCCGCCAAGCGTGCGCCGGTGGCGGGGACGGGAGAAACGGTGCGGGAGCAGGGTTGCCAGGAACATGCGTAGCAACCAAGACTGGCAGACCCTGCAGGAAAGCACCGTAAGGTATCGGGCATTGTGGCCCGTTTGTGCGGATATGACTGCAACCGCATAGCACACTATTCGCCGACGGCAAAAATAATAAAATTGTCATATTTGCGAGCAGTCACGAAAGCGTTGTGCAAAATGTCTACGCGCCCTGCGGAAAAGAGGGGAAAATATCGTTTAATTTAAAAAAAATTAACATGAAAGAGATTTTTAAGAATATGGGATTAAGTAAATCCGAAAGCGAATTAATTTCTGGCGGCTCAGATTGCTGGACGTGTAAAACAAAAGAATGCCAATTCAAATGCGTCTCTCAATGCACATTGATTAAAGATTGTGTAACAGGCTCATTGTGGGGCTCTTCTGTTATTTCTGACGGCAATAGTAATCAATAAGTATTCCGAGGGCGCGTCAGAAGTCCCATAAACGATACTTGATATTCATAACTATGTGACAAACAAGTAATAGTTTTTGATAGAATTGACTTTTGATGCGCCCTATTTAAAAAATTAAGTATTAAAATATTATGGATAAAAACAGTAAATATATCATCAATCCAGTTTATAAGTTTCGAAATGACATACATAGAGTCATCATAACAAATCAAAAAAACTACTTCTTGGAGGATTACGAGGAAGGTTCTTTTGCAGAAGGATTTTCAAGTATGATTCATCCTTACGTAGCTTTTATCTTTAGCTTTTTTGACGGCTCAAACACTGTGCTTGATGTATACAACAAACTTAAAGACTCGCTACTGATTCCTTCAGACGAATTTTGTGATACCATTTCAAATTTCATTGAAAACAAGGAGACGCAAGTCTTCAAAGCAGGAGATTCCACCAACAGTATCCCCCGAAATTTTCTTGTAGAATCAAGACCAAATGAGATACGAGATGATTTACGAATATCATTCGATATGGACGAAATGTTACAGGGTTTAGACCTGCATACTATTAGAAATTATATTCCGAACGAAATGACGTTAATGTTAAACAATACGTGCTGTACAAATTGCATCTATTGTTATGCCGATAGGGAAACAAGACCGACAAAATTGATCCCTTTTAACAGACTTCGGGGAATTATTAGAGAAGCAGATGAATTGCATTTTCGAGATATAGGCATTGATGGAGGTGACTTTTTTATGTATCCTTATTGGTATGAACTACTATTAGAATTGAAAAAATATGAATATAGCCCTTTGGTATCAACAAAATATCCAATAACCAAAGATATTGTCAGCAAGTTGTTGTCTGTAGGTATAAAAAAAATTCAATTATCACTAGATAGTGTAAGGAATCAAGAGATTCGACAAATCCTTAAAGTTAAAGATGATTACTTGCTCAAAGTTATTGATGGGGTCAAAATACTTGATGAAGCAGGGATAGAAATCATACTTAAGCCAGTAATTACAAACATCAACGATTCCATCAATTCTATCGAGGAATTGGTGTCTTTCTCTGCTCAGTTTGATAATGTCAACGACATATACTTAACACCTGCCGATTATAGTCAATTTAAGACGTTTGACTATCATTCAAGTAGAAATAGACTCAAATTAATTGAGGAGCACGTTCCTTTTCTTAAAGAGAAATATCAAAAAAACATTGTTATGCTTGGATACGGTACAGATGATTCCATCGAGAAAAAAATGAGAATGTTCGGAAATCGCTCCACTTGTTCGGGCAATGTCAGCTCCTTCTTCGTCCTTCCTGATGGGAAAGTGACTTTGTGCGAACAATTATATTGGCATCCGTTTTTTATCATTGGAGATTTAAATCAACAATCAATCATGGAAATGTGGAATTCAGAAAAAGCCCTGTCTTTATGGAATTTTTCTCAAGAAGAAGTTCAGGAGTCGAGTCCTTGCAAAAGTTGTAATATGTTTGCAGAGTGTCGCCGAGGACAGGGTAATTGTTGGAGAATGGCTGTTGCAACGTACGGCCCCGATTGCTATGATTATCCGTCGCCAAATTGCCCACGAGCACCGAAAATAACAAAGAGCATGTTTATCCCTGAATAGAAAATAATGAAAGCACATTTACTTCAAAAACTATTATATCCGATAATAGATTTTGTCTTTATCGGTACGGGAGTAGCATTGGCTTCCCGTCTATTGTCCTTTGCGTTTCCACCCATAAGATGGGTCTATCTCCTTGCTATAACTTACCTGTATTACACAACATTCTATCTTTTAAGAAAGCAGACTATTGGACAACAGGCATTAGGGGTCAAGATACGACACGTCAATGGAAATGAGGCGACCACCAGACAAATATTACGTAGGGAAGCCCTTAAAATCCTCTTGGTCATCGCCATTCCACGCCTAATTTTGGAATTAGGATTCAGACAAATTGTTTTCCGGAGTTTTTTGGCCATCGTTATTACGGCAGTCTATGTCTTCATTGTCCTCTTGGTGGGCTGTGTTTCGGGGAGGAACTTATGGGAATTTTGCTCGAAGACTACAAAAGTTAGACATGAACGTTCCTTCAAATCAGCTGTTTCGACATTCGTGACCATTTGTTTATTTGGCGTGGGCACTTTCTTCATTTTGATGTTGCACAACAACATCGGTAATGATGCCCCTAACTCAATCTGTGGCTTCAAGGTGCCCTTTAAGTTACTGCAACATCCAATAAACAAGTCTGTGGCGCCTTACCAGATATGCATGAAGGAAAATGGAGTGCCTGCAAAAGACTATGTCCTCTCGCTGTTTGAAAACTACGACATCGTTGTACTGGAAGAGTCTGTCCATGACGAGTGCCATCCGTGGGACTTAATCTATGACATTGTGTCGGACGATTACTTCGTGAACAATGTGGGAACCATTTTCACAGAATACGGTGAAGCAAGAGATCAGGCGGACATTGACAGCATGCTCCGCACACGGTATGCAGATGACGAATCGCGTTCAAAAGCAGCGGCAGCGGCAACGCACATCCGTTCGGGCGGTTATTGTTTCCACAAGTTTCTCAAAAAGATAAACATACTGAATGAGAATCTTCCAGATTCCCTAAAGATAAGCGTGCGTCCCGAAGAGATTGGCTATGGAAAATACTTTTCCATTATGGATTTTTCTACGGACAGCTTATATCAGCAATTTCTGAAATTAGACAGTTTGCGAGCACAGGTCACCATAGACTGGTATCGCAAAACAGGGAAAAAGTGCCTCGTTGTGACAAACACAAGACACGCGTATATTTGCACATCGGAGGCACAAAAAAGGTCTCCCCGCATGTTCAAGAAGGCTTTCGAAGGAAATCAGATGCAATATGTTTATGACAGTCTTCCGGGGAAAGTAGCGAATGTTCATTATTTTGACAATTTGGATATCGCATGCCCGAATGTTATGGGCGGGAAATGGGAAGCCGCATTCCGAAGTCTGCAATATCAGCCCGTAGGCTTCGACCTTGAAGGAACAGTATTCGGTGATGATTATTTCGACTTATACAATTATTGGTGTTACCACGCATTTCGATACCAGGATATTTTTACGGGAATCGTATTTTACACCCCCGCTGGAGAAGCTTTTTATCGCTATCCAGCCCCATATCTGCGATATGCGGCAAAAAAAGAATATGAAACACGTCTCAGAAATGGTGAAATCACAAAGGACCAACTGTTAAACGATCAAATATCCCCATTAGGTGGAAAATATGCATGCACCCTCACGCCCGAGCAACTATTCGATTTATATGAAGATCACCCAGAATCTTACACTTATGAGCGGACGATGCTATTCTTAAGAGGCAACTATTGGCATTATCTTGACATTTTTATTACCTTATTGCTGTATTTTTTCGGTTTATTTGTGGCTTTTTTGTCAATATTTAGAATAAAGGTATATAACGAAAAGTTGACCGACAATTAGTGCAAAATGGGAGAAAACGATACCATAATCTTTCAGAACAATAATATTCCTGACGATCTCAATCTTCGCAGCGAGGAAGTCCAGGAAATCCTCGGACGTCCGCCAAAATGGATCGTGCGGGTGGGTATCAGCATCATCTTTGTCGTGGTGGCGGGACTTTTCGTGGGCAGCTATTTCCTGAAATACCCGGACATCCTGCCCGCCACGATTACCGTCACCACCGAAAACCTGCCCGCCGGTGTGATGGCCATGACCACGGGCAAGATTGACACCATAGCCGTTGCGGAGAAACAGACGGTTAAAGAGGGCGAACTGCTGGCTGTCATTCGCAATCCCGCTAAATTGGAGGATGTGATGGTGGTGAAACGAATGTTGGAAGAATCGAACACGCTGGTTGTAGAGACGCAAAATTTTGCGTCTCTACAGAATGGCACGTTTCTACAGTTGGGCGACCTCCAATCGGCATACACCGCCTTCGACAATGCCCTGACCGATTACCGCCATTTTGTTGAAACGGATTACCATAACCGTAAAATTGCGGTCATTCGGAAGCAGATTGCTGCCCAGAAGAACCTGCTACAAAAAACCGTCAACCAGCTGAACATCAGCAGAAAACAATTGGCCACGGCACAAAAGCTGTTCGAAATTGATTCGATGCTATACAGCAATGCGGCACTTTCCTTGGTGGATTACCAGTCGGCAAGAAACAGTCTGCTGCAACAACTGTCGTCCCTTGAATCGTCCAAGATGAGCGTTGACAACCAGCGGATGAGCATTTTGCAATCCGAACAGAGCATCTTTGATCTGGAGCAGCAGCGCATTGACGAAGAACAGCAGCTGACATCAGCCCTGACCAGTGCCAAGGAGCAACTTGCCGCCCAAATACGGCAATGGGAACAGACCTACCTGTTAGTTGCCCCATGCGATGGAAAAGTCACGTTCACCAAGTACTGGCAGAAAAACCAGAATGTGAATGCGGGTGAGGTGTTGGTGACCGTAGTTCCCGACGGTGACACGCAGGTGGTAGGGAAGATCTTGCTTCCGCAGCAGGGCGCGGGCAAGGTCAAGGTCGGGCAGACCGTCAACGTCAAATTGGACAACTTCCCGTATCTGGAATACGGAATGGTCAAGGTATGCATACGGAACATCTCGATGGTCCCCGTGCAGGTGGATGAAAACACCAAAGCCTATATGCTTGAGGTGGAGTTTCCGGAGAATCTGGTTACAACATACGGTAAGCTGTTGACTTTCAGCCAGGAAATGACTGGTACGGCGGAAATCATCACCGAAGACTTGAGGCTGTTGGACAAGTTCATCAATCCGATTAGGGCGGTGATAAAGAAGTGAGTGATCCGAAAAAAGTTGTACTTTTGCGCTCCCGTATGAACCCCAAACCTACATCCTAAATGCAGTACGAGTACGACCGTTTGAGAAAGTTTGTTGCAACAGCCGCCATCGCGCTGCTGTTCACAACGTTGCTGGTCTCTTGCAAGACGAAGTTCGACCATCCCGACAAGCAGATTTTCCACTATAACGAATCGTCGGGCATCCTGAGCCTCGATCCCGCGTTCGCTTCCGGACAGGCGACGATCTGGCCCTGCAACCAGCTCTACAACGGTTTGGTGGATATGGACGACCAGTTGCGGGTGGTGCCGGCCATCGCCAAAAGCTGGACTATCTCTGAAGATGGCAAAACTTACACGTTCATTCTCCGCAACGACGTGCAGTTCCACAATACGGACTTCTTCCCGTTCGCGAAACCGCGCTATGTCACGGCGGAAGATTTTGTCTATAGCCTGGGCCGCATCCTCAGTCCCGATGTGGCCTCGCCAGGCGCATGGATTTTCCAGAAGGTGAAGCGCGACAAAAATGGCAAACCTGCCTTCAAAGCGCTGAACGACACGGTTTTCCAAATCGAACTGACAGAGCCCTTCCCACCGTTCCTCGGCATCCTGACGATGAAATACTGCTCGGTGGTGCCGCATGAGGTCGTGGAACGTTACGGCAAGGACTTCCGGAAATATCCGGTGGGCACCGGCCCATTCCAGATGCAGCTTTGGGAAGAGGGCGTAAAACTTGTGATGCGCAAGAACCCCCACTATTTCGAGACGGATTCGGCGGGCAAGCAACTGCCCTACATCGACGCGGTGGCAGTTTCCTTCATCGTTGACAAACAGTCTGTGTTCATGGAGTTTATGAAAGGCTCGCTCGATTTTATGTCGGGGGTGGACCCGAGCTACAAGGACGCGCTGCTCACCAAAGACGGGCGGCTCAATCCCGAGTATGCCGACAAAATCAAGCTCATCACCGGGCCGTATCTCAACACCGAGTATTTGGGCTTCAACCTGAAACCTACGGATAAAAACAACCCGCTGAAGGACAAGCGGATACGGCAGGCCATCAACTACGGTTTCGATAGGGAGAAGATGATGAAGTACCTGCGCAACAATATGGGTTATGCCGGGGACGGCGGTTTCGTGCCGCGCGGGATGCCGTCCTATAACCCTGAACGCACCGGCGGATATAGCTATAACCCGCAGAAGGCCTTGCAGTTATTGGCGGAAGCGGGCTATCCAAACGGGAAAGGGCTACCGGCCATCACGCTGACAGTCTCGGCACAGTATGCGGACCTCTGCCAATACATCCAGCACGAGTTGGAGCAAATCGGCATCACGCTAAAGCTGGATATCGCGCAACCGGCACAACAACGGGAAATGATGCGCAGTTACCAGCTGCCCTTCTTCCGTGGCTCCTGGATTTGCGACTACCCTGACGCAGAGAACCAGATGTCGCTCTTCTACTCCAAAAACATCCTGCCGACGGGTTCCAACTACACCCACTACGTAAACCCGAAATTCGACCAACTGTACGAAAAATCGCAGCGTTGCACCGATGATTCAGCCCGCACCGAATACTATATCCAGATGGACTCGTTGTTGGTGGCCGACGCGCCCTTCGTCGTCCTGTACTACGACAAAGTGGCTCGTTTCGTGCAGAAAAACGTGGAAGGTATGGGCGTAAACCCCGTGAATATGCTCGACTTGCGGCGGGTCAAATTACGTTAACCGTTCCGAACTTGAACTTCGTCCGGCTGTGATAAACCTCGCCCGGACGTAGGAAAGCATTCGATTCCGGCCAGTTTTGGTTCGGTGAATCGGGAAATTTTTGCGTTTCTAAACAGACAGCAGCGCGTTGCTGATAGACCACCCCACCCTTTCCGACAAATGTTCCGTCGAGGAAGTTGCCGGTATAGACCTGCATCCCCGGTTCAGTGGTGTAAACCTCTAACGCAATGCCCGTTACGGGACTCTCCAAGCGGGCGCACAGACGAGTGTCGTCGCCCTTCGTGTTCAGCACCCAGTTGTGGTCATATCCGCGCCCGATGCGCAGCTGTTCGAAGTCGGTGGCGATGTCGCGGCCAATCGGCTTGGGCTGCCGGAAGTCCATCGGCGTGCCCTCCACGGAAGCCAACTCGCCCGTGGGGATGAAGGTTTCGCCAATCGGGGTGTAGCGGTCGGCGTCGATGGTCAGCAGGTGGTTGAGGATGTCGGTGGAGGCATCGCCGTTGAGGTTGAAGTAGCTGTGGTTGGTCATGTTGATGACCGTTGGCTCGTCCGTAACCGCCTCATACTGAATATCCAGCGCATTGTCGTCTGTCAGCATGTAGGTGACGCGGGCACACACATTGCCCGGGAACCCGCTGTCGCCGTCCTCGCTGACCAAGCTCAGCACCAGCCGGTTGTCGCCCACTTCTTCAACGTTAAAGATGCGGTACTGCCAGCCGTCCGGACCGCCGTGCAGACAGTTCTTGCCATCGTTTTGCGGCAGCTGGTACGTTTTCCCGTCGATGGTTATCTGCCCGTTATTCAGTCGGTTGGCGTACCTTCCAATCGCCGCCCCGAAGTCAGAGCGGTGGTTTTCGGGAAGGTAGTCTTCCACGTTTTCGAACCCGAGCACGACATCGCGCAAAATGCCGTTTCTGTCGGGCACGAACAATGAAACGACGCGCCCGCCGAGGTTAGTGATGGTCGCACGGAGGCCGCGGGCGTTTTTCAGCGTGAAAAGGGTGATGGCACTATCGTTATAATCCATTTTTGTTGAAAATTTATCTCGAAGCTCGTAAATTCTGTCCATTATAATGTCTTGCTGTTTTTCGTTGAGCTGCAACCCGAATCTAACCGTATTCGGATTCCCATTTTCCGACGTGTAATGTATTCGAAGCGAGGCATTATACAAGTACGACCTCCTGAAAAAAGTCCACCAAGGTGACTCATATTTTTCAATTTCTACAATACAGTTCCACGGGATAGTTGTTTCCCTATCAATGAGTTTTTTAAGATGGATTACGATACCGTTTTCATCATACGACACGGTTTCGGCACCCTTAACCTGCCAAACAAGCATATCCAAAGCATATAAAGTATAAGCGACAGGTAACATCAGTAGCAATATAAAAAACAATATGCCAAATATATCGGGCCACTCGTCTATTATCCACCAGATAAGGGAAATCAAGCCGATAATACAGAATGCAGAACCGATGAGTGTACACAGACCGAAAAAGAGTATGAGATCCGGCTCCGGGCGACTGCGCAGCAGTTTGGTGCGGCCGTTGAGATCGTTTTTGTCAGATTCGGGGTTTGTTGGCATAGGATTATAAATTTTATGAATTATACTTTATAAAAAGAAGTATAACACAATTTTTATCATATATAGTTAATAAAAACAAGTGTTTCGCTTAGGCATAGTTCCACACAATAATAAAAAAGTGCTATTAGCTGAAACCCTTTACTAACTGGAAACCCACCTTTCATATAGATGGTCGAAAGTCCATTTGTTTTTCACTTTTTTAAGCACGATGGTGCCGCCACGTTTGCACTGATGATATTCTACAACAGCATATTGAAAGGAGCGGTCAAATATAATCTTGTCTATTGAGAAAAAAGGGGTGATCACGGACGCCAAAAAGTAATGGCAGAGTATCGAACCGGCATAATCTCTCAAAAAAAATATTCTCTCTAATTCTTCTTGTAATTTTGCCTCCTCTAAGTCGTAAGGTTCATTCTCATTGCCAGTTATATTCCATATACTATCTGTTTCCGTCATCTCCCAATCATCAAATGTTTCAATTTCCAACGGAGGAAGTATGAATGTTGTAAGATAATCGTTGACGATAGTTTTATAACCTTCAGTCAGATAAACTGCCGTAAGTCCTTCGATTTGGTATTTCGGTCGGAAATCTATGGCGGAATCAACAGTGACATATACTGTTTTGTCCAAATCACCTTTTTGAAAAGCCATTGATTTCTTATTCACATAACCTATTTTATCCAACGTGCTTTGTACGACAAGCACTGGTCCGAGAACCTCAATCCCAATCTCCGAGGAAATATCCGGACGTAGCATTGCGGAGAACACCTTGTGCGCCTCCGCGACCCATTTGTCGGGTGCTTCCACCTCATTATCAGCATATTCCTTCTGCCAATTGTCGAAGAACTGTTCCAAAAGATCATACGATTTGGTATCGTAAGCCCGCTCTAATAGATCCCGTTGGCCTTCGGACTGCGCATCAAGCCCAAAAGCAGCCGCGAGAAGTATAAATGTCAGTATATATAACCGTTTTTTCATAAGGGCGATTTTTCCATTGCAAAAATAGCAACTTTATCTATATGTTATGACGCAAAAAAATCAAAAGGTTGCACCTTGTCTTGAATTTTTTTGTCATCTTCAAAGAAGCCGAACGCATGTCCACCCTTACGCACAACTTCGCATCAACTGGTTATGCTGCTTCAGGAAGTTCCTTTTGTTTTGTATGTTTATTCATCCTGCCCTATTTTTAACCGGCAAAAGTACACTTTATTGGAATAGACACTATGACTTTACACCTGAAATCTACAATCTGCAACCGACTATAAAGTTAAATTTCGTTAATGCGTCGGAGCATAACAGAAAAAATAGTACTTTTGCAGGTTATTCTTAGACATATACTATATGACGAAAGATACGAAGAAGATCATACAAGCCTTGACTTACTTGGCAGGCAAGGAGGACGGCAAGGTGATGGACAACATGAAGGCTTACAAGCTCCTTTGGCTGGCCGACCGTTATCATCTGCGCCAAACCGGTCGTACCATCACCGGTGACGCCTACTATGCCATGCCGTATGGTATTGTGCCGAGCGATGCCAAATGTGTGCTGGAAAACGCCAAGACCAAAATGCGTAACCCAAAAGGTTACAAAGATCGTTATATCGCCAACAAGGGTAACCACCAGTTCATGGCACTTACCGATGCCGACCTTCAAGTGTTCTCCGACTCTGATCAGGAGGCTCTTGACAAGGTGTGGGAGGCGTTTGGAAGTATGGACGCCCTGGAGCTCTCCAATCTTTCGCACCAATTCCCGGAGTGGACTTTTTATCGCGACCTGTTAAACGATCGCGAACAGAAGAACTCCTATCGCATCGATTTGGACCACTTCTTCGAGCAGGGACCTTCGAGCGACTTTTTCTGCGAAAGCAAGGAAATGCTGGAATTGACACAAGAACTGTATCACCAATATAACCGTATCTGAAATCATGGAACTCCCGGGAAGCCTCTTGGGGGCAGTAGTCGGAGAAGGTGAAAAGTACTTCTTCACGGTGGACTGTCCGATAGGTGTCCAAGAGCATATTCATATTTGTATCAAGCGCCACAACAAGATATTGCTGTTCTCTACCTGTTCCTCCCAAACCGATACGGCATTTCGGTTGGCAAAACTGAGAGGACTTGACTTGAACACATTCCCAGTATTCACCCGCAACGAAGTGAACAAGTTCCAACGTGACATGACCTACGTCAACTGCAATAATGTGATTGAGGTGAGTGAGGCTGAATTTGGTCAACTTATTAAAGACGGCAAGGTACATCGACTGGATGGTAAACTTGACGAACTCAGTATGGCTCTTATAGCCAACGGCGTGAAGTTGAGCCCTGATGTCGAACGTAGAATCAAGGATTTGTTTTAGTTTTTATTTTTAAAACTCTCCACCAGCAACTCATTAATGCGCTCTACAACAATCTCCTGTTGGTCTTCGTTGAGCAACAGTCCGAACCGCACCTTTTTGGTCTTGCCTTTCGCGTTTTTGTAAGTCAGACAAAGTGTTTCGTCCCCATCTCTCCCTTTAAATTTGTACCACGGATAAGAATAGGGTTCCACGTTCAGGATACAATCCCATGGAATCCGCCACTCCCCGCTGAACAAACTCTTATGCTGGATGAGCAAGTCCTTTTCCGAATAGGTGACAAGCTCCTCGCCTTTTATCTGCCAAATCAGCATATCCAAAACCATTAGCGTGTAAGCGATGGGAACACCGCAGATGATGAACGCCTGGAAAAAACCGTTCATAAACGGCCAAAATCCGTCCAAGCCTCGCCAACCGATTTCAATCATCTCAGAAATCACAAAATAAAACGCCATAAAGCTGAAAAACAACCCGATCAGCGTTGCTATCCCGAACACCAAAATGTTATCCGGCTCCGGGCGGCTGCGCAGTAGTTTGGTGCGGCCGTCAAGCTCGTTCGGGTCTGATTTGGGGTTCGTTGGCATGGAAGTATATTTTCAGGTGGCAAAAATAGCATTTTTCAGAAACCAGAATATGAATTATTTGGACACAATTCGACTATAATCTTTGTCCATATAAATAAATATTATGATTTATTTGGACAAATAATATACTTAGAACTTGTCTATATAAAGAAAAAAAATGTATTTTTGCGGACAATTTCAAATAGTTGATTATGCAGCAAATTATTGGAAGACAGAAAGAAAGAGAAGAATTGGTTCGTTTGTACCATTCAGGCAGACCGGAGTTTGTGGTTGTGTATGGTCGGAGACGGGTCGGGAAGACTTTTCTGATTCGGGAACATTTTGAGGGCAGATTCGCTTTTTACCATACAGGACTTTCGCCGGCGGAAATGGATACGGAAGGTTTCGATCTGAAACGCGAACAACTGCGGAGCTTCTGCACTTCGCTCCAGCAATATGGCGGCGAATGGGACACCTATCCGGCCGATTGGTTTGATGCTTTCGATTGTCTGAAAGATTTGCTGGAAATGCAATCATCCAGTGAACGACTGGTGGTTTTCATTGACGAACTGCCTTGGATGGGGTTGGAGTCGCCGGGATTTGTGACCGCCTTGGAGCATTTTTGGAATAATTGGGGAGCTGCTTGTGCCAACCTTATGCTGATTGTGTGCGGATCCGCCGCCTCGTGGATGTCAGACAACATCCTGAACAGTACAGGAGGTTTATACGGACGCGCCACATTCGACATTCACTTGGAACCGTTTTCCCTATGGGAATGCGAGCAGTTTTTCCAATCAAGGAACATTTCTATGGATCGCTATGACCAAATTCAAAGCTATATGGTTTTTGGCGGTATTCCTTACTATCTTAATTATCTTCAGCCGAACCGCAGTTTGGCGCAAAATATAGATTCACTTTTCTTTTCCAAATCTGGCAAACTGAGAAAAGAATTCTCCAAATTATATAAGTCTTTGTTCGCCGATTCCGATAAATATATGCAAATCGTGCGCACATTGGCGGCAAAAAGAGATGGACTCACACGGAAAGAGATTGCCGAAAAGACGGGAATCGCTTACAACGGCCGTCTGACCAAGATGCTTAAAACGCTCGTGTTGAGCGATTTCGTTGTGTCATACATTTATTACGGAGGTTCAGCAAAAGAGGTCTATTACAAATTGGTAGATAGTTTTTCCCTTTTTTACCTGAAATTTGTCGATAATCAGCCAAATGTGCGAGAAAATTTTTGGACAACCAATCTGCGGACACCTCAGTTGAATACTTGGCGTGGACTTGCGTTCGAGGACGTATGTATGACGCATATTCGTCAAATCAAAAAAGCCTTGGGGTTTTCCGCAGTGGAAAGTACGTCTTCCCCGTGGCGCAGCAAGGAAGGGAAAGCTCAAATAGATTTACTTTTCGATCGTGCAGACCGGGTTGTCTGTGTGTGCGAAATGAAATTCTCATCTTCTGAATTTTCAGTGGACAAAGAATACGATGCGGAATTGCGACGGAAAGTGGACCGTTTTGCGGAAGAAACCCGATGCCGGAAATCCATCCAGCTTGCGCTTGTCACCACCTATGGCCTGACTCGGAACAGCTATTCCGGACAGTTCCATTCTGCCATCACAATGGACGCTTTGTTTGAGAAGGAGGCGTGATTTAGCATTCCCAACACAAACTTCTTTTTCCCGCCGTTTCGACACCCCTTAACTACTAACTACTAACTACTAACTTCTCACTACTACCGCCGTTCCCCCGCCCGGCGCCAACTCCACTTTTAGTTTGCCATCCGCAGGAACAGGCATCGTTTTCTTCTGATAATCAATACCTTTGCGGTGGGCGTTGGGACCATCGATGAACATCGTGACCGTGCCAGAAGAGATGCCTAAGGATTTGAGATCGATTTCGACCGTGCGGGCGTTCCAGTCAGTGATGGCGCCGACGTACCAAGTGTCGCCTTTGCGTTTGGCGGAGACAATAAACTCTCCTACTCTACCATCTAAAATGCGGGTTTCGTCCCAAACGGTGGGCACCTTGGCGATGAACTCGGTGCATTCGGGTTCTTGCATGTAGGCCGTGGGAGCATCGCAGAGCATCGCGAAAGGCGCGTCAAAGACCATGTACTCCGCTAATTGTCGGCAGCGCGTACCTTGGCTCATCGGCTCGTTCCAGCTCGGCACGTAGCACCAGTAGGCGGCATTGCGCATCGCCCCCTGCGTGAAGTCCATCGGACCGGCGAGCATCCGGATGAAGGGAATCGTGACCTCGTACGTCACCATATCGGTCTTGCTATCGACCCATTTGCACTGTTCCAAGCCGAACACGCCCTCATAGTTGAGCACATTGGGGTAGGTGCGGCTCAGTCCCGTCGGTTTGTATGCCCCATGGAAGTCGATAAAAAGGTGGTATTTGGCGGCCATAGCGGCCATCCGTTCGTAGAAGTTGACCACTATCTGGTCGTCGCGGTCCATGAAATCGACCTTGAAGCCTTTCACGCCCATCTCGGAATAGTGCTTGCAAACGCGCTCCATATCTTTGTCCATGGCGGCATAACCGGCCCAAAGCACGATGCCAACGCCCTTACTCTCAGCGTATTTCACCAGCATCGGCAGGTCAATTTCGGGAATCACTTGGAAGAGGTCGGCTTGCTTGTTCACCGCCCAGCCTTCGTCCAAAATCACGTATTCAATACCTTTATCGGCGGCGAAATCGATGTAGTATTTGTAAGTCTCATTGTTGATGCCCGCCTTGAAATCCACGCCCCAGATGTTCCAGTTGTTCCACCAGTCCCAAGCCACCTTGCCGGGCTTAATCCACGAGACATCAGCCACTTTCGACGGTTCGGAAAGCAGATAGACGAGGTCGTTGTCCGCCAACTCCTTATCCTCCGTGGCAATGGCAATCACGCGCCACGGAAAATTCCTTGTGCCAGCGGTCTTGGCGATGTAATCGTGACGTTCTTTCACCACATACTGCAGGTTATTATGCCCGCCTTGTTCCCACGTTTTCGGCAGTGGCGCGAAATAGCCGATCATGGAGTTTCCGCTCGTGTGCTTGAGGTACATGCCTGGATAGTCGCGCAGGTCGGCCTCGGTGATGACGGCCATGCGCGTATGAATAGGACTGAGGTATTCACCGCTCAGAACATAGCCTTGTGCCACTAACATTGGTAGGAAAGCCAACCTATTGTCATCCATTTCCTTAAGTGGAATTTTGGTATAGGTGTTTTCAAACGAAGTGCAGAATTGTTCAGAGAAATCACCGTTTTCTGCTGCTTTGCGATTCACGTAGGGGACAAAAGCCTCTGTCTGCGTAAACCGGTCTGATTCAAACTCAGCAGGCATACCATCCGAGAAATTGAACTCTGCCGTCTCGTGTGTCACGATGATGGAATCTTTCATCTTGGTTACAAAGCGATATGCGATGCCGGAATTATAAGCGCGGAATACCACTTGATAATTCCCCTTAAAACTTATGGATAGCTCGTTATATTGGTCATGGATGATTGCTTTTTTGTAGAAATTTGTTCTCACATCTTGGTTAACAGACTTCCGCTCAGTTTTCGTCACTTTCAGGTTACGCCCCAGCACAGTGCCGTCGCCCAGTTCCATGCTGATATCAGAGCGTTCAATAAACGGACCAGTTTCCTCGTCGGTATAGACCGAGTAATGTAGATTACTTCCCGGAACGAAGTCAATCATGACAACCAGTTTACCGTCAGGAGAGGCAAGTCGTTGTATATGTTTTGTAGAAAAAGTATAATCTTGTGCGGAAAGGGTCACAAACAGCCCGCAAAACAGCATCAGGAGGAGATGTTTTTTCATAATGACAGGATTTAGGCGGCAAAGATACGGAAATTACGGATATGTTGAAACCTGCTGAAACGCGGTTTCAGATCCTTGTTTCAGCAATGTTCAATATTGAAACCTGCTGAAATTGGATTTCGAATCCTCGTTTCAGCAATGTTCAATGTTGAAATCTGCTGAAACGGGATTAGTATTCGAACGGCGACACGAAATCCGCGAACGCCTCGCCCATCATATCCTTCTCCGACGTGATCGGATTCTCCACCTGCCAATCGATGTTCAAAGCCTTGTCGTTGAAGAGGATGCAGCCTTCGGAAGCCTTGTTGTAGAAGGCGGAGCACTTGTAGGCGAAAACAGTGTCATCTTCCAAGGCGGCGAAACCGTGTGCGAAACCGGCAGGCAGGTAGAATTGGCGGAAATTGTCGGCGGTGAGCAACGTGGAAACGTACTGCCCGTATGTGGGACTGCCCTTGCGGATGTCGACCGCGAAGTCGAGGCACGCGCCGCGCAGCACCCGCACGAGCTTGGCTTGCGCATACGGCGGCTTCTGGAAATGCAACCCGCGCACCACACCCTTCTGCGAGCACGACTGGTTGTCCTGCACGAAATTGTCAGTGATTCCTAACTCTTTGAATCTTTGTTCGTTATAGCTCTCAAAAAAATATCCGCGGTCATCCTTGAAAACCGTCGGCTCGATAATTAACAGTCCTTCGATTTTGGTTTTGATTATTTCCATTATTGGTGATTAGTGATTGGTGATTAGTGATTGGTGATTAGTGATTGGTGATTGGTGAGGGTCGTAGAGACGCAAAATCTTGCGTCTCTACATCCAACCCTTATATTCATAATTCAGCATTCATAATTCATAATTCATAATTGAATCAGTCTTCGGAATTGTCCGCGATAAATGTCTGATATTCTGACAAAAACTTCGCCTTGGAGACGAACCCGATGTATTTTCGGTCGCGGGTGATGACGGGCATGTTGAAGTTGCCGGTGCGTTTGAACTTCTCTAAAACCGTCGCCGCCGTATCGTCCTCATAGATAAACTCTTCGGGCTCGATCATCAGGTCCTCGACATGCAGTTTGTCGTAAAGTTCCTGCTTGAAGATGACATCGCGGTGGTCGTCCATCACCAAAAGGCCGGAGAAGAGGTTGTTCTCGTCAATAACCACAAAGAGGTTTCGCTTGCACTGGGCGATGACGTCGGTGTAGGTGCGCAGGGTGCTGCGAACAGGGATGGTGAGGATGTTGGTGTCGATGGTCTGATGCCAAGGCAGTTTGCGCAAGGCGTATTTGTCTTTGTTGTGGGTGCGGAGGTTGTCTTTCTCGGCCAACGGCTGGGTGTAAACGGAGTATTTCTCGAACGGGTTGACGCAAAGGTAGGAGCAGGCGGCGGTAACCATCAGCGGAATCAGCAGCGTGTAACCCGTTGAGGATTCGGCGATAAGGAACATGGCCGTGAGGGGTGCCTGCATCACGCCAGTCATCACGCCGGCCATACCCGCGAGGATGAAGTTGGCGTATGGCAAGTCAATGCCGAGGAAGACGTGCGATACGTGTGCCACCAAGAAACCTGTGAAAGCGCCGATGAAGAGTGTCGGGGCGAAAACGCCGCCCACGCCGCCCGCAGTGGTGGTGAATGTGGTGGCGAAAACCTTCAGCAGGATGATGGCCGTCACCGCGAGAATCAGCAGTCCTTCATGCCCCATCAGCCCGAAGAGGGGCGAGTTGTTGAACATGGACATCCATTGGCCGTTCAGCAGGTCGTTGACGTTATTATAACCTTCGCCGTAGAACACCGGGAAAAGGAAGATGAGCGCACTGAGGGCCACCCCACCGATCAACGCCCTGACATACACCCGTTTGATCTTGCGCATCCACTTTTCGATCCAGCGTGAGGTGCGCAGAAAATAGACGGAGATGAGGCCGGTAAGCACACCGAGGATAATGTAGAACGGGATATTGCCGACAGAGAAGCCTTGGGTGGTGTCCACAGTGAACATCACGTCGTGACCGAGGAAAAGGACGGACATGACGGTGCCGGTGGCGGCAGAAAGTAGCAGCGGCAAGAGAGCGCTGCCGGTGAGGTCGAGCATCAGCACCTCGAAGGTGAAAACCAAGGCGGCGATGGGAGCCTTGAAGATGGCCGCCATCGCGGCAGTAGAACCGCAGGCTAACAGCAGGGTGGTCTGCTTTGTGTTGAGATGGAAAAACCGCGCCAAGTTCGAGCCGATGGCACTGCCCGTGAGCACAATGGGTGCCTCCAATCCCACGGAACCGCCGAACCCGACGGTGATCGCACTTGACACCATCGAGGAATAGACGTTATGGAACCGCAGCATACCGTCGCTCTTGCAAATCGACTTCAGCACAATGCTCACGCCATGGCTCAGGTTGTCGCGCACCACGCCCCGCACGAACAGGAGCGTGAGAAAAATGCCGATGGGCGGGAAAATCAGGTAGAGATAGTTGACGCTGGCCGCCGGGAATGCCTGGCTCAACAGCCGCGTGGTGAAGTGCAGCAAGTTCTTGATGATAATGGCTGCAGCGGCACCCAAAAAACCGATTACCACGCTGAGAATCAGTACAGTAACCTTGTCCGTGAAGTGCTTCTTCACGAACCGCCTAAATCGGGCAACCGCATATAAAAACCGTCTGCTTTTCATAGGAAACTCAAGGCGGCAAATGTACATATTTTTCGATACCGTGCAATATATTTTGTATTTTTGCCGTTTGTTTTCAGATGCTCAAACGCTTTCCGGTCATATTGACATTGATCCTGCTTTGCTGGACGACGGCTTTCCCCCAAAAGAAGGCCGATTTCCGTATGTGGGAGGACAGCCTCATCCACCTGCGCAACCAGGTGATGGCCGAATCTGACGAAACCGTGCGACTTGCCCTCAACGAGGACTTCATGACCCTTTTGGAGGAGGTGCTCCAGATGCCCGACGCCTTCAAATTCACCTGGGATTCGGTCGACAACTTCAGCGTTTTGGCCTCTCCCGACAATATTTTCAAGATTTTCACGTGGTATGTCGTCAAAAACAACTACGACATTGAGAATTTCGGCTTCATCCACGTCTACAACGACAGCCGCAAGAAGCACGTGCTCTACCCGCTCTACGACAAGCGGCAGAACATTGACTACCCCAAGACGCTCGTCGGCAACCACAACCGCTGGTACGGCGCCGTCTATTACAAAATTATCCCCGTAAAGGAGAAGAACACCACCTACTACACGCTCCTCGGCTGGAACGGCAACGACTTGTTTACCAATCAAAAGCTGATTGAGATTCTGCACTTTAACAAGGAGATGACCCCGATTTTCGGGGCGCGGGTCTTCAAGAACTACCCCGAGAAGGTGGCGCGGGTCATCTTCGAATACTCCAAAAACGCCACGATGTACCTCAACTACGAAAACCAAGAGTACCTCGTCAGCACGGGCAAATACAACCCCAAGACCCGCGACTACGACTACAAGCGCATCCGCTGCGACATGATTATCTTCGAGGAACTGATCCCGATGGACGAAGCGATGAAAAACGTGCCAGCCTACATGGTGCCGGAATCCAGTCTGAACCAGGGTTTTATCGAGGAGGACGGCAAGTGGGTGTTTCAGAAGAGCGTTCGCGGCGCCAACCCCGACAAGCCGCGTCCCGAGCACCAACATAAAAACCGAAACTACTATTCCGTACAATAATTCAATATGTCAACACTATATCCGCTGAAATTCACGCCTGCCCTGAAGGAGAAAATCTGGGGCGGCCGCAAAATCGAAACCATCCTCAAACATGACATCGGCAAGTTGCCGAACTGCGGCGAAAGCTGGGAAGTCTCCGGCCTCGTAGACGACGAGTCGGTGGTCCGCAACGGCTTTCTGGCCGAAAACAACCTCAACGAACTGCTCGAAATCTACCTCACCGACCTTGTGGGCGAGAAAAACTACGAGCAATACGGGCTCGGATTCCCGCTGCTCATCAAATTCATCGACGCGCAGGACAACCTCTCCGTGCAAGTACATCCGGACGACGCGTTCGCGCAGGAGCGTTACGGGCAGAATGGCAAGACAGAAATGTGGCACGTAATCCAGGCCGACGAAGGCGCGGGCCTTTATGTCGGGTTCAACCAGAAGATTACCGCGCAGCAGTATCTCGATGCGGTGGAGAACGGCACACTGGAACTCTTTCTCAAGTTCTACCCCGTGAAATCCGGCGACACTTTCATGATTCCCGCCGGCACAGTGCACGCCATCGGCAAAGGGGTGCTGTTGGCCGAAATCCAGCAGCCTTCCGACATCACCTTCCGCATCTACGATTGGAACCGCGTGGACGCCGACGGCAACCGGCGCGAGTTGCACACGGAGGAGGCCTTCGAAGCCATCCACTCCGAGGAGAACCTGAAGGATTTCCAAGTACACTACACCCCCGAGCGAAACAAAACTATTTCGCTGGTAAAGTCGCCCTACTTCACCACCAACCTGTTGGAGATGGACATGCAAGTGCAGAAGTCGTTCGTAAACCTCGACTCATTTGTCATCTACATCTGTCTGGAAGGCAGCGCGTTCCTGATTGCCGACAACACCAAGGAACGGTTGGAGACTGGCGAGGTTGCGCTCATCCCCGCCGAAATGGAGCAGCTGCAGATTATCCCCGACAATTACGCAAAACTCTTGGAAGTCTATTGCGTATGAGAAGGCATTAGGCAGGAGGCAAAAGGCATTAGACCTGTTGATAATTGTTTGTGTTTTAGGAATATACGGATGCTCTTATAAAAAAGTGCATCAGTGGTTGGATATATCGAAAAAAAATGTATTTTTGCCGCCGATTTCAGTTGGGGCGTTAGCTCAGTTGGCTAGAGCGTTTGACTGGCAGTCAAGAGGTCGTGAGTTCGATTCTCATACGCTCCACAAAAAACACCTGCGAATGTTTCGCAGGTGTTTTTTTATGTTTTGTTATGATTTGGCAGTAACCCGTCGCACCACCCGCAAGCTGACCTCGTAGAGCAGGTAGAGAGGGATGGTGACGAGGATGAGGGTCATGAGGTCGGGCGGGGTGATGGCGGCGGCGGCCAGCATAATGATGAGAAAGGCGTGCTTGCGGTACTTGGAAAGCATCTCCGCATTTACAATTCCCATTTTCCCCAAGAAAAATGCAACCACGGGTAGCTGGAAAACGACTCCCATAATAGGGAACAGAACCTGTGTGTCAATACTGTAGCTGTGGAAAATGCGGTAGCTGTGGAAAATGCGGTAGCAGGCCATGCGGCTGGTACCCAGCCGCCGCGCGAGCCAAGCCACGCTGCGCCTCTTTGCTCGCAATTCTTCCTGAATAATATGTCCAATATGAATGGATTCTGCCATGTTGTCTGCGGTTTTAGTGCATCACTGATAGTCGGCATACGGGTCTTCGCCAGGACACATAAAAAAACGTGGACATTCCTTATCCACGTTTCTGAGGTCCTGAGAAAACCCGTATTGAAAGACAAGTTATATCCACGTAAAACGCAGACATTTACAACTTGCTCGTCTCAATACGTATTTTGAAATTTCTCAGGTTTCAGAAACGTTACCGAACAAATAGCAAACGCTATGAATTATACTATGTTAGTTTACTTTTTTTCTATCTTTTGTTCGTTTTTGTTAATAATCTTTTCCTTTGAGTATTCTACTTCTCGGTTATCTGCTTCGCCCATTCAGGCAGTTGCGGAATATAATGCTTTGCGACAACTCCGTCAACAAACCGGATCAGCAGCTTTGCTTCTGCATTATCAATGGAGTTGTCATAAAGATACGCCCGATGGATTTTCTTGATGATATACCTACAGTTTAATATTGACTTTTGATATCGTGATACAACTTTGGTGATAGGCACATCATGCCCGCCTTTCATTACTCTTGCGGCAATACGTGAAGCATTTATGGTTGGCGATGAGGTGCAAACAAAGAACAGTCGCACAAAAAAACCAGCATCAACGGCTCTTTCGATGTAGTCGATTTTGTCATCCGCAGACATAACCGTTTCAAAAATGAGGCTTTTTCTTTCAACCAGACATCTCTCTCTCCACTCTTCACAATATTGAACCGACTTTATGACAGCCTCTCTTGAATTCCAACCCCCAAAACGTTCTTGTGCCACAATGTCAGGATTAATGTACACACAATCCTCCATCCATTCATGATGCAGGATTTCGCTGGTTACAGAAGTTTTGCCAGAACCATTCGGTCCGGCTACTACTATCAATATGGGTTTCTTGTTCTGGCTATTCATTGCCGACATCCATATTTCTGGTAATACATCTCATTGATTTCCATAAAATACCTTTTTTCGGCTTCTTCGTTGGACCGTCTGGCTTCTTTCGCAACCTCGCACATGATGTATGCCAACATCTCATCTGTTGGCTCTTCTTCATTAGTTAGCCGGTAACTGTTGATCTCTTTTTCTGACATATCCCTTAGTTTTGTCGTAAACGCTATGATTTGTAAATGATGTATGATTATTAGTCAAGGAACTTTAATTCAGTGTTATAGGCCATACTTCGCACGCATTTGTTCAAAGCCTGCGTTTCCGTCAATATAAGTGGCTTCTCCGGACTCCATTCGCCGCAGCCCCTCTACCAATCGCTTTCATTTCCTCTGCCGTGTGGGCGATGGGGGATTCGCTGCGTGATACGTCAGAAGTAATGTCCTCCACTATATTGTCAACATACTGCTGTAACCACTCCCCAAACGATTCCTGAGTGAATGTCGGGCGCAGCCGTTTCAAGGCTTTGTCATCTACTGTTATGGTGTATGTACACATCGTTTCTTGTCTTTCATTTTTTCAAACCGCAAAAATACGAAAAATCCCGTTCCTATTCAAAATCAATAATCCTCAACTCCTCTTTCGCCCGAATCGACGGGATGTGGTTGAAGTGCCACCATTCGGAAACGCAGGTGATAAATCCACTCTCGGTCATCACGCGGCGCAAGAGCTTGCGGTTTTCCAATTCCTCTTTGGTAATCAATCCGTTGGCAACAAGCTCATCCTCGTGGTCAATGCGCGCCTCGGATCCGAAATAGTCGTGCTTCGAGCCCATCGGCAGAGGCGTGCCTGTGCTGTCCATGATGGTGATATCCACCGCCGCACCATAATTGTGCATTCCCCTGCCCTTGGCCGGATTGGCCACAAACGACACATTGGGCGTGCCCTTCACCGACTCCCACATCTCGCGCTGCACGCACAGCGGACGCGCGGCGTCGTAAATCAGCAACGATAGATCAGGATTTATCGCTTTCAGCCGCTGCTGCGCCTTGACGAGTTTTTCCGCCATGGCGGGTATGGCAAAGGCATGGTGGATTTCAGGGTAGAGGACGTGCCCGAGGAAGTTGTCAGGGGTGGCATAGACCAACTCCACCCCAATGGTGGAATCGACCTCAGCGATGTCCACCAGCCCGAAATCGAGGAGTTTTTGCTCCATTTCGGTATATTTCGGGGACTCAGGTTGCAGAACTTCGGTAAGGATAGTGTCTGCCGTTGCAAATGGAGACGCTTGCCTTTCTGACGCGGTGTGACAGGAGGCACAACATAGTAGCGATACGATCACCAAGCCCCACACTGCAGCTTCTACCCTATATGATACGCCCCACACCGCGCTCTGCGCATGCAGAGTTACTTGCGCTTCGCACACCCCACACTGCAGATTCGCCTTGTGTGTGGTTACTTGCACTGCGTGCGTTTTGCCTCTTCGAGGCTGCTTAAAGAAGAGGTTTTTAAAGATATTCATGTCTCAACGTCTCAAAGCCCAAGTCTCAATCCACCATTCACCAATCACTATTCACCAATCACCAATCACCAATCACTATTCACCAATCACCAATCACTATTCACCAATCACCATTCACTATTCACCAATCACCATTCACAAACTACAACACCACCACCACGGCATCCTTCGCCTTCTGACGGACGCTATTCGGCAAAGTAATGACATATTCGTCGCCTTTTTTACTGACCGTCGCCTTTTCGGAGGAGCCGAGGATGGCGGCCTTGCCAGTCTTCACCGGTTTCTCGGTGCCTTTGAAGGTGTAGGTGGCGGGAACAGCCTCGTTTTCAGGGATTAACAGCAGGGCGTAACGCTGTCCCTCCTTGCTTTGGGTGAAACGCACCTGACCGCAACAGTAGGGCAGGCAGGGACGGGTGTTGTAGATAGCTTTCCCGTTGACAACCAACCACTTGCCCATATCCTGCAAACGTTCGACAGCGGTTTGCGGCAGCGTGCCCTCTGGCGACGGACCCACATTCAGCAAGAAGTTGCCGCCCTTGGCCACGATGTCAATCAGCAGGTGGATTAACTTGTTGGTGGATTTGTAGTTATCGGTGGCCACGTATGACCAGGAATCGCCCATCGACATGCAGGTTTCCCACGGGTAAGGCAAGAGCGTGTCGGGAACCTGCTGTTCGGGAGTGCGGTAGTTTTCGTACTTGCCGTGCACGCTGCGATCGACAATGATGAGGTCGGGGTTGTTGGCACGCACGTCCTTGGCCACCCTCTCCATGTCGATGTCCTGGATCCAACCCTGGCAACCGAGCCATTCGCGGGTCTCCTCGTCCACGCTCCATTCGGGGCGCACCCAGCCGCCGTCAAGCCACAGAATGTCGATATCGCCGTAGTTGTTGGCCAACTCATGCAGTTGCCTGCGAGTGAAGTCACAGTATTTTTCCCAACGCTCGGGATGCTTGGTCGGGTCGTAGTTCACATTGCGATCGGGAGTGGCCCACTCGGGTGCCCAGTAATCGGGACAATGCCAGTCGGGCTTCGAAAAGTAGAGGCCCGTCCAGAGTCCCTCATTGCGAAAAGCTTTCACGAGCGCGCCCGTCACATCGGCCTTAGGATTTTGCGAGAACGGACAGTCCTTGCCGGTGATGGCATAGTCGGTCTCCCGGGTGTCGTACATGCAAAAACCGTCGTGGTGTTTGGTGGTGAACACGAAGTATTTCATCCCGCAGTCTTTGGCCAGTTTCGCCCAAGACGCGGGGTCAAACTGCGTTGGATTGAATGTCCTGTTCAGCGCCTGATAGCGGGCTTTATAGTCCGTATAGGGCTCGCCATTCCTATCAATCCACGGCTCGTTGCAGATGGACCAAGACTCCACCACGCCCCATTGCGCGTAAATGCCCCAGTGCATCATCAATCCGAACTTCAAATCCTGCCACTGATCGATGCGGTTCAGAATGACTGGATCGATCTCAAATTCTTGTTCGCTCTGTGCATATAGGGTTGAAAATGAGCAAATTGTCAATAACAACAACGGGATAAGGAGTGATTTTTTGAATGCCATAATATCGTTTATTTATAATGATCCAAAGATGATGTTTAGTAGAGACGCAAAATTTTGCGTCTCTACAAGCCCCACGCCTCGCGTATCTTCTTCTCAATCGCCTCTTCGTCAAACCCAACTTCGCGATACAAATTCGGGATGTCGCCGTGCGAGATGAAACGGTCGGGGAGGGCGATGTGGAGCAGACGGTTGGAACATTTGTGATTTTCCAAAAATTCCGCCATCTCGGAGAACAGTCCGCCCTTTTCGGTGCCGTCCTCCACGGTAATCCAAACCGGATATTTCGTCGCAAAATCCATCATCGTGCTTTCATCCAAAGGTTTAAGGAATCGCACGTCGTAATGTGCCGCACGGACACCCTCCATGTCCAACCGCTGTAGCACATTCTCTACAGCGTTGCCCAACGGTCCGAGCGTCAGCAACAACACCTTTTCGCCTTCACGGAGCATTTCCCCCTTGCCGATGGGCAATGCCTTCGGTTCGTTGTGCCAGTCGATGAGGACGCCGCGGCCGCGCGGGTAACGAATTACGAACGGAAGTCCCTGATTCTTTGCGTTTTGGTAAGCCGTCAACATCAGATTGCGCAGCTCATGCTCGTTGCGCGGGGAAGCGATAATGAGGTCCGGAACGCTGCGCAGGAACGCCAAATCGAAGGCTCCCTGGTGCGTCGCGCCATCCTCGCCCACCAGTCCGGCACGGTCAATGCAGAAGATGACGGGCAGCTTCTGCAACGCCACGTCATGGATTACCTGGTCGTAGCCGCGCTGCAAAAACGAGGAGTAGATGTTGCAAAACGGGATATAACTTTCAGCAGCCAAACCCGCTGCAAAAGTCATGGCGTGCTGCTCCGCAATCCCCACGTCAAACACACGCTCAGGAAATTCTTTATCCATAATGGTCAACGAGCAACCCGTAGCCATGGCCGGCGTGATACCGACTACTTTCTCATCCTCACGGGCGAACTCCAAAATGGTATTACCGAAAACATCCTGATATTTAGGCGGTTGCGGTTTTTCCTCGGCATGGATAATCTCGCCCGTCTCAGGGTCGAACTTGCCGGGAGCATGATATTGGGTCTGATTTTGCTCCGCCGCCTCCAAGCCTTTGCCCTTGACGGTAAGCACATGGAACAGTTTGAGGCCGGGCAGCCGCTTGAGATCCTGCAACGTTTTCACGAGATAGACCACATCATGGCCGTCAGAGGGACCAAAATAGCGGTAACCAAGGCTTTGGAACCAGTTACTTCCGCCCAGAAGCCATCCTTTCAGGGAGTTGCCCATCTTGCTGAAGAAATTGGTGGCGCGGTTGGGGTGGTTGGTCCTGAAGGTGAATGCGTTCCACACCTTATTTTTAATCCGGTTGTAGGCCGGCGACGCAGTGATGGATATAAGGTATTTGCTCAGCGAACCAGTGCTCTGGTCTATAGAAATCTTGTTGTCGTTGAGAATCACCAGCATGTTGACATCGCGGTAAGGGGCCTGGTTCATGGCTTCGAAGGCCATGCCACCACCAATGGCACCGTCACCAATGACCGCGATATGGTTGCGATGCGTATCTCCCGCCATCTTCGCGGCCACAGCCATACCGAGCACGGCGGAAATCGACGTTGAAGAGTGACCGGTGCCGAATGCGTCGAACTCGCTCTCTTCGCGGCGCGGGAATCCGCTGATGCCACCGTAGCAGCGATTTGTGCTGAACAGCTCCTTACGGCCCGTCAGAATCTTGTGACAGTAGGCCTGATGCCCCACGTCCCAAATCAGTCGGTCATCCGGTGTGTCGAAAACATAGTGGATGGCCACCGTCAGCTCCACCACACCGAGACTGGAACCTAGATGCCCGGGATGCTGCGCCGTCTGCTCGATGATAAACTGACGCAACTCGTCGCACAGCTGCGGCAACGACTTGACCGGCAGCTTACGCAAGTCCTCAACCGAATGGATATGAGATAACAAATCGTCCATTATTTTCCGGATACTTGTTCGTAGAAGTCTTTGATTTGCTGCGCAATAACGGTGTTGTTATGATGCATTGAGATATAATGCTGCGCGTTTTCGCTGATAATGGTGCAGAGGTCGGGCATGGCCACGCATTTGTTGACAATGGCAACGAACTCCTCGGGCGTGTTGGCGATGAAAAGGTGTTTTCCGTCCTGCACGTCAAGGCCCTCCGCACCGATGGCGGTGGTGATGACAACGCGACCCAAAGCCATGGCCTCCACAATCTTGATGCGGATACCGCTGCCGGAGAGCAAAGGCACCACCATAATGTCGTAGTCCATCATAAATTCGTTGGCGTTGGGCACGGAACCCACCACTATGACATTCGAGTCGTGACGGTTGCGGATACGCTCGGGGATGTCGTGACCCGCCAGCGTGAATGTCAAATCGGGATGCGCAACCAGAATCTCAGGCCACACCTCGTCCAAAAACCACTCGATGCCCTCCACATTCGGCGACCAGTTCATGCTGCCGAGATGGAACAGTTCCGGCCGGTCAGTGGCAATGTAGTCGTCATCCTCCATGTCATAGTCATCAACATTGATACCGAAAGGAATCACAACACCCGGCACATTCGGCGCAGTATTGTGAAAATATTGGTAGTCAGGCTCAGAAATCGACATGTAGCCGTCAACCTCGCGTAGAATTTTTCGCTCCACGCGCTTGAGCTGGTGCGCGTTAACGCGATAGGCCAGCTTCTTAAACGGGTTGTGCTCATTCTCAGAGAGCCGCTCCCAAATCAGATGCTCGATATTATGCAAACGCAGGAGAATTTTCGCCTTCGAAAGCTTGCGAAACAGCGGAATATACGGCGCCATGTAGATGGATTCAACATGGATAATGTCAAAATCCTCGTTTTTGAACACTTCCGTCAGCTTGGCGACCATATTTTTGTGATAAAACCGGCTAATTTGATAGGAATTTCCGGTAAAGAGGGTTTTCAACGCCTCAATTTTGTGCGGAGTGGTGTCAATATAGACCGACTCGAAGCGTGTTTTCTTCAGATAGTCCTTGGAATACGCCGTCACCACAAACGGATGCTTCGGCGTGGCCACAGCCAGCACCTTCACCTCCATCCCGCTGTCCAACAGGCACTGCGTGATGTTGTGAATGGCGATGCAGCCGCCGTCGATGGCGGGCAAGGGGGTCTTATGACACAGTTGTAGTATTTTCATGTCTCTTTTTGTTAAATAGTTTCATATGACTGAGTTTATCCATCCATTTGGCGTATGTATCGGGCGAAAGCACAGCGGTATCCATCGTGGCGTGGTAGGTCAGGAAGACGCATAGCGGCAACAGGATGAACGACGACATCCAAGTACCGAACCAGACCGGCATGACATTGCCTTTGGCAATTTTCTCACCCATAACCGACAAGGCGAAGTAGATGACGAAGAAGATAACCGTCAGCACCAACGGGATGGCAATGCCGCCTTTGCGGATGATGGAGCCGAGCGGCGCCCCGATGAAAAAGAAAAGCAAGCAAGCTACCGCAAGACGGTATTTGCGCTGCAGCTCAATCTGATACGACCACATATTCTGCGTGCAGTATTCCGCACTCGTATAATTAAACTGCATGGAGTAGATGTATGAACGAGACGAGTTTTCAGCATGGTTCAGGATACGACTTCGCAACTCCGGCGGCATCGAGGCGAGATCCAACGCGCGACCGGTGTCCATCGTCTTGAACTGCTCGTCGTTCCGGACAAAACTGTTGTAAAAATAGAGGTTGTTGAAGAAGACGTTTGCGGTATTGTCCTCAATTTCACGGATTTGCACTTTCATGCTGTCAATCTGCGCACTCAGCTGTTTATTGGTCATGGCGGAGGAATGTCCTTCGAAAAGTTCTGCATCTGCCTGCCCCAAAGTGAAATCCGACATATCGAAGCGCTTGTACTGCTTGTCAAACCTGGCACGCATCAGTGGAAGTTTCGAAGGTTTCCCTCGACTGGCCCCCATGGAGGAGGTTTCGTCCCAGAAAGAACCGTTTTGCAGGGTGAAAATCAGGTAGTGCTTGTCCGGCGTGACACTCATGGTGCCCGTCTCCGCGTAGGTCACGGAAGTGTTTCCCATTCGTCGTGAATGGTCGTAAATAAGGATATCCTTGACGGTTTCGCCGTCGGACATTTTCTTGCCGACGAGAATCGAATAGTTGTCGAAACCGTCGTAGAAAACGCCCTCTTCAATGTTGAGGGCTGGTTTCTGCTCCTGAATATCGAAGAGCAACACCCTGAGTTTCAAGGTGGCACGAGGAATCACTTGATCGGAGACAAAAAACGAAAGGATGGTGATGAACACCGTAAGGATGGCCAACGGCGTCATCATCTTGCGTGTGGAGATGCCCGCCGACTTAAGCGCGACAATCTCGTAACGTTCGCCCATGTTGCCGAATGTCATCAGCGAGGCCAGCATCACCGCCAAGGGAAACGCCATGGAACTCAAGGAAACAGCGGCGTAGAACAGCAGTTTCATCATCACCGTCAACTCCAAACCTTTGCCCACAAGCTCATCCACCCACTTCCATACAAACTGCATGAGTAGGACAAACAAGGCCACAAAGAATGTCAGGACAAAAGGTCCGAGGAAATTCTTGCAGAGGTATTTGTTGACGATTTTCACAGGAGGGGAAGATTAGTAATCTCCCAGTGTTTCAGGGAGTTGCGCGAGGGCGGCAGCGGCCTGTTCATCGTTGGGCGGCGTGCCGTGCCATTTGTGCGTGCCCATCATGAAGTCCACGCCCTGACCCATCTCGGTCTTCATCAGAATAGCAATGGGTTTCTGGTTGCCGGAGAGCGTCTTGGCAAGCTTCATCGTATGGAGGATGCTCCTCATGTCGTTGCCGTTCATATCGAAAACCATCCATTGGAACGCCTCAAATTTGGCACGCAGATTGCCCAAACTCATCACCGTGTCGGTGCTGCCGTCAATCTGCTTTTTATTATAGTCAACAGTAACAATCAGGTTGTCAACATGTTTGGAGCCTGCAAACATCAGTGCTTCCCAATTCTGTCCCTCTTCAAGTTCGCCGTCGCCGGTGAGCGTATAGACGAGATGCTTGTCGTGATTGGCTTTCTTGGCCAAAGCAGCACCGATAGAGACGGAAAGTCCTTGTCCGAGCGAGCCGGAAGCGACACGAATGCCGGGAAGTCCTTCCACCGGCGTGGGATGGCCTTGCAAGCGTGTGCCGAGTTTGCGGAAGGTGGCTAACTCCGACACGGGGAAGAATCCCCTGCGAGCCATCACGCTGTAGAGCACTGGGCTGATGTGGCCGTTGGAGAGGAAAAACATGTCCTCGCCGACACCTTCGCGGGTGAAATGCTCCGGGTCAATGTCCATCACCTCGAAATAGAGAGCCGTCATAAAGTCGGCGCAGCCTAACGAGCCGCCCGGATGCCCGGACTTCGCCCCGTGTACCATGCGGATGATGTCTCTGCGCACTTGCGCCGCAACCTCTTGTAACTTGTTGATTTCCATAATAATATATAGTTATCGTTTTAAATTTCAGATGTTTTATACCTTAATATAAGAGCGGTGCAAAGGTACATTTTTTTTCGGTTACATGATTTTCTTCAGAAACTCCGTCATCACCTTCGGCATCGGATAGTTTACAATGTCATCAAAGACGATAATCTGCTGGTTCTGCGATAGTTCTGGAAGCTTTTCCACATTCCTGACGAAGAACTCCGCATGGATGACCTGATGTGAGAGCACCTCGCGGGTGGCAAAAAACGGCTTTTCCAACGTGGACTCCCCATCCGTTTCAACCAACGGAAACTGGTACATGTTCCGCCAGATGTCCATACCCGTCCTCTTCTCGATAATGGTTTGGTTGTCAGAAAGATACATTGTATAATAAAAATACCGATGCTTGAGCTCGGCCTTTTTCTTCTTAATGGGAAGAATATCCACGAGATTGTTGCTCAAAGCGTAACATTCTGATTTGAAGGGACATTCACTGCACAACGGATTACGCGGAGTGCAGTGGGTGGCACCGAAATCCATTGCTGCCTGGTTGAAGAGTCCGGGCTGTCGGCGATCTATTTGAGCCTCGCAAATTTCGGTAATTTGCTTTACAACAGCGGGTTGTGTAACGTCCTCACAAACACCGAATATCCGGCTGATAATACGTATCACATTCCCGTCCACGGCAGGGTAAGGCAACCCAAAAGCGATGGAGGCGATAGCAGCGGCGGTGTATTTTCCTATCCCCTTCAGCGACAGAATCTTATCGTATTCATTAGGAAACCGTCCCTGATGTTCCGCCATAATCTCGCGGGCGGCGGCATGCATGTTGCGGGCGCGCGAGTAGTAGCCGAGACCCTGCCAAACCTTCAGTACACGGTCCTCTTCAGCTTCCGCCAACGCCTTGACAGTCGGGAAGTTATCAAGAAAACGGAGATAGTAATCCCACCCCTGCTGCACGCGGGTCTGCTGCAGGATGATTTCGGAAACCCAGATTTTGTAAGGGTCGGCTTCGCCGCGCCAGGGCAGGTCGCGCTTGTGGTCCTCGAACCACGAGATAAGCGTGTCGGCGAAAGCAGTCATTAGTTGCCCTGAATCAGTTGGAAAAGCTGGTCCAGGTTAGGCGTGAGGATGATTTCCGTGCGACGGTTCTTGGCACGTGCCTCGGCTGTATTTGCCTCATCCAACGGCAGATACTCGCTTCTGCCGGACGCCGACAAGCGCACAGGCTCAATATTGCCGTTCTGCAACAGTGCCCTCACCACAGAGGTGGCGCGCATCACGCTCAAATCCCAGTTGTCTTTGATTTGACCACTGCCACGATAGGGCACATTGTCAGTGTGACCTTCGATAAGCACGGTAATATCCGGCTCATTCTCAAGCACTTTCGCCAACTCCTTGATAGCATTGAGACCTCGCTCATTGAGCTCCCAACTGCCCGAGGCGAACAGCAGTTTGTCATCCATGGAGACATACACCTTGCCGTCCTTCTCATACACATTGAGACCGCTGCCTTCGAAACCTTTCAGCGCATTGAGAACCTTGTACTTCAAGGCTTTCACCTCAGCGTCTTTCTGCGCCAAGATAGCCTGCATCTCATTGATACGTTGCTCTTTAAGCAAAAGTTCCTCACGGGCTTTCGCGAGAGAATCCTGCTGTATGTTGAGCATCCGCTCTTTCTGCGCGAGCTCGTCTTTGTATTTGTCGCGGTCGCCGATAAGGTCGTTGATGGTGCTCTGGTTGGTGGAGGAGACATCCGCGAAATTCCGCAGCAACTCATCGTACTCCTTCTGCGCCTTTTCATATTCCATCTCGCAGGTGCGGGCCTTACGATAAAGCCTTACGGTATCGGCGGTAAGCTTCTCGGCCGCAGTGGTCATCGAGGCCAACTGGTCGGCCAAACTTTTCTTCGCTTCCTGACAATTGTTGTTCTCGGAAGTCAAATATGCCACTTCATCCTGAGAACGCTGATATTTGTTCTCCAATTCGGCATATTGTTGCTTGGTCACGCAACCGGCAAGAACCGCCGTCATGACCAGCACTGCCGTCACTTTTTTGATTGTATTTTTCATTTTCAGACTATTACTTGCAATAAACTGCAAAAATACGGCATAAAACGTTGCCTTTTCTTCAAAATAAAGAAAGATATAAACAACGGATTTTGGATAAAAATCAGAGCGGCTCGACCGTCGTCATCGGCACTTTTTTCAAGGCCTCGGTGATGCGATCAGACTCGCGCTGGCGTACGGAAATGGTGTAGATGCACTGCATATAACTCTGCCTATCAATCACTTGAACTTCAGGATCTTTCAGAATCTGCATAATGTCGTTCATCTTCACGTACTCAAACGTCACGCGGTAAGTTTCCTGCACGGTGCGTTCCTCAATGACGGCCGCATCCAATGCCTCTTTGGCGGCCACCTTGTAGGCATTCTGCAATCCGCTGACTCCCAGCTTAATGCCACCAAAATAACGGACCACAATCACCAACGTGTTGGTCAAATCCTTCGACAGGAGCTGCCCATAAATCGGACGGCCCGCCGTGCCGGAAGGTTCGCCATTGTCGTTCATACGGTAAGCATCCTTGTGCGCCCCGAGGATGTAGGCATAGCAGTGGTGCCGCGCATCCCAGTGCTTTTTCTGGATTTCGGCAAGCCGCTGCTTTACCTCCTGCTCGCTCTGCACGGGGAAGGCGTAGGCGAGGAACTTGCTGCGCTTTTCGCTGTAGCTGCCCTCGGCCGGTTTTGCGATGGTCTTATAGCTGTCTTCGAACATAAATCAGCTGATTATCGTCGATATTTACCTTTTTTTCAGGAATTCTGGGCAATTTCGGAGCCTTCAGCCCCTTACCCCACATCTGGTTGCCCACCAAAATCCGCGCCTCGTCCCACAATTCCGCCTCCAAAAACTTCTCCAATGTCTTTTTTCCTCCTTCAACAATAACCGATTGGATATTAAGTTGATACATTCTATCCAGGGCTTCTTCCACCTTCTCCGGAAGCGGCGTGTACGGCAATTCTGAAAGAACCTCATCGCCGCGCTGCATCACAAACCGTTGCGGATTTTTGCCCGGATACTCGCGGGTGGTGAGCTGCGGACGGTCGTTGGCCATCGTGCGCCAACCCACCAGAATGGCATCCTCCTCGCCCCGCCATTTGTGGGCAAGCACTTTCAATGCATAATTCGTTATCCAATAAGAGGTTGCATTACCTTCACTGCGGTCTATGTCCATGTAACCGTCGCGGGTCTGTGCCCACTTGAGGATGACGTAGGGCCGGTGCTGCCGGTGGAACGTGAAAAAACGCTTGTTGAGTTCCTCACATGCATCGCGGCAGACATTCTCGACAACCTCCACGCCGGCATCACGCAACTTGCGCACGCCCGCGCCGTTCACCTTGTCGTGGTAGTCGATGGAACCGATGACCACCTTGGGAATGCCGTGGCGGATAATGGCGTCAGCGCACGGCGGTGTCTTCCCGAAATGGGCACACGGCTCAAGGTTGACATACAGCGTACTCTCTCTCAATAAAGCCTTGTCTTTCACGGCGTTGATGGCATTTACTTCCGCATGCGCCTCGCCGCAACGATGGTGATAACCCTCGCCGATAATCTCACCGTCACGCACAATGACCGCCCCCACCATCGGGTTGGGACTCGTGCTGCCCAAACCCAACGCGGCGAGCTGTAGGCAACGCTGCATGTACTGTTCGTCCGTCATCGGCTACTTCTGCTTCAGGAAATTCGACAGCGGTTGATTCTGCCGGTCAAAATGGTAGTACTGGCACTGCACCAAATCTTTCGTATTGCCATTGAGAACGGCATAGAATTTGTCGCGGTTATACGGCTCCTCCTGCACAAGATCCTCCCTCCCGATAATCGCATCCAAATAGTAGGGGTCCGGTTCCATCTTGCGGTACATATCCAACGTCGTCTTCTCCCCGTTTACATCCGTCAACGTTATGGTTTTAAAGTGGTTATAGCGCAAAATGGAATCTTTGGCTCTGTCGGACATTCCCGTGACGTACACCTCGTAATTCTTGTCGCGATATTCGGCCAGCATATCCAACAGTTTGGCCGTGTCATAGTCCGTAATCAGCTCTTTATGAATATTGTACAAGTTGAAAAAGCGGGGACCGGATTTTTCCACATAGAAGGACTCTTCGGGATTCTCAAAATCCTCGACCAACAACGACTGGATGCGGGTGATTTTGGTGGAAAAGAGGTCGCAGCTGTACCAATCGACCGGGTTGAAGGCATAAAACGGTGTCAGGAAGCCGCGAAAGCCAGGGATATGGACAATACAAGGCTCGTCAAAACCCTCTAAAATGGCATAGTTGGCGATATTGTCCATCGTGGACGGCCCCATATAGTAAGTCTTCACGTTCCGCTCCTTAGTGAAAAACGGGATGCCGAAAAGCTTGAACTTGGGGGCTTTCTGGTAAATCTCCACCTTGACGGCATTCACCGACATCATCTTGTTGATGTTCGACTGCGCAGTCTTGGCCACAGTCTGCCGCAAGGTGACATTGTGGATGGTGGAAAGCAGATCGTTGACCTTGACGGTCATCGCTTTCACCGAGTCCTGCACGTACCAGCCGTCGTCGCGACGGGTCAGCAGGGAATACTCGCCGTTCATGTCGGCGATAAAAATCTTGGTGATATTGTTAGTGTCCTTCACGGCAAAGATGTCGGACATAGGCTCTTTCTTGCCGATGGTGCCGGTCTTGGCCAGAATCAGGAGCAGGCAGCCGACGAGCAGCACGGCGGCCAGGATTATGTAAATCGTTTTCTTTTTCATTGATTATACGGATTAAATTTTAACGTTTCATTGCCACCGTTGTTCCGCCTCGTCAATCTCGCGCTGGAGTTTGGCAGGAATCGCCTCGCCATTCATGCAATGGTTGCAACGCATGTCGAGCGTGTACATGCGGCCAATGCAATAGTTGGAATGTTTGCAACCGCTGCGGGTCAACTCACCGTTGTGCAATTTGTTGACGAAATCGGTATCATGCACCAGGGCGCGGGCCATCTGGAAGGCCACGAACCCGGAACCAAGCACCTTCTCCATGTTGTCCTTGTCCACCATGCCGCCCACGTAGATCAGCGGCAGCTTGACGGCCTCGCGGAATTTCATCGCCGTATCGTAGAAATAGGCATCTTTGTAGGGAACCGTCGGGATGACCATGCGGCCGCCGATATGCAAGCCAATCTTCAGCCACCAGAACTTCCGCACGTCCATGTAGTAAGCGAGGGTTTTCAACGGCATCGCACCGCGCATCACGTGCATCGGAGCCTTGCTGACGAAGCCTGCGGTAAGCACCAGCGCATGTACGCCGAGTCGCTCCAGTTCTTTCGCCACCTCAAGGCACTCTTCCACCTGCATGCCGCTCCGGAAACCATCGTACATATTGGTTTTCACCACGATAGCCATGTCATCCTTTGCTTCTTGCATCACTCGGGTGATGACTTCGCGCATAAAACGCATACGGTTTTGGAGAGAACCGCCGTACTCGTCCTTGCGATGGTTAGTGTAGGGCGACAGGAACTGGCTGATGAGGTAGCCGTGGCCAGCATGCACCTCGATGCAGTCGAAACCAGCACGACGACAAAGATCCACAGCCTTGCCGAAGTCGTCGGTGATCTGCGCAATGTCCGCCTTCGTCATCTTGCGGGTGAACGTCGGCGAATAGAGATTGAAGCGTCCCGACGGGGAAAGCGGTTTCTCGCCACAGGTAGCGCGATGGGTCATGTTGCCGCAGTGCCCAATCTGGATGGAAGCCTTCGCGCCCTCCGCGTGGATGGCATCGGTCAGCTTCTTCAATTCCGGCACAATCTCCTCGCGCAGCCAAAGCTGCCCGTTGAAGGAGAGGCCGCTGCGGCTTACCGAAGCGTAAGCCACCGTGGTCATGCCGATACCGCCGCGCGCCACGGCCGTATGATAGTTGAACAGCGCCTCCGACGGCGCATTGTCCACCGCCATATTTTCGAATGCGGCGGAACGTATCGTCCTGTTTCTCAAAGTTATGGGCCCTATCTGACAGGGCGTGAAGATGGGGGATTCTATCATTGTTAAAGATTTTTCGTTTATTTCTGACCCCACACTGCGGCTTCGCCTTGTGTGGGGTTAATTGCACTTCGTGCGTTTTGTCTCTTCGAGACTGTTTAATGAACTATTTTTCAATATATCTTAATCGTGCATTTTCAGAACCGATAACGCACCCCGACGGCTATATTGAGTAAATTGGGAACAAGGTCGTCCTGACGCAAAGCGAAGATATTGAACATCGGGCGCCAGTCAAGGCTCAGATTCATCGGAATGGGAAGATTGTACTCAATGCCGATTTGTCCACCAACGGGCAGCCCGAGACGGCGGTAAGTGGTGAGGTTGCCGTGTTTGTCGTAATGCGGCCCGTTGAAGAATTCACCGTAGCCCCAGCTCACGCCGAGGCCCAAACCCACGTACCAGTTCAGGTTAGGGTTGATGTTCATCAACCAGTCGTAGAAGGCCACCAACTGCGCGCGCCCGTAGCGATAGGTTTGCGGGAAAAGGTTGCCGTCTTCGTCTAAATAGGCGCCTTTGGTGTAGAGAAAAGGCGAGATGCCGGCATCCACCTCTACCATTCCTAATCCCGACTTTGTCCCATATTGGTAGGAGACTTCAAAGTTGTAGCCCGCCCGGATACCGAGGGCCCTGGTCTGCGCCATCATCGCCGCTGCGGTCATGACGAGGATTACGATAGTGGTTAGTATTCTTTTCATATTTTAGTTTGTTTGTTTCTGCCCCACACTGCGGCTTCGCCTTGTACGCGACTCTCTCCCTTGTTCGTTCCGACCCCACACTTCGGCTTCGCCTTTCACGAGACTCTCCCCTTGTTCGTTTCCACCCCACACTGCGGCTTCGCCTTGTGTGGGGTTAATTGCACTTCGTGCGTTTTGCCTCTTCGAGGCTGTTTAAAGAAAGTGTTTTAGTATATAGAGCTGTACGTTAGTTAGTTAGTTGGTTGGTTGGTTGATTGATTGATTTATGAATAATTAAATTAGTCAAATTCGCCCAATTCGCCCACAACCTATTCCGCCGAGGAGAAAAACAGTTGCAGAGCGTTCGCCGTCGTGCGCTCCATCACTTCCTTAACAGAGACTGACAGAATCTCGGCAATCTTCTGCGCAATAAGCGGAATATAGGCGCTCTCGTTGGGTTGGCCGCGGTGCGGGGTCGGGGCAAGATAGGGCGCATCGGTCTCTAACACGATGTGGTCCAGGCCAATCTTTGGTACAAGCTCCTGCAACTTGCTGTTCTTGAAGGTCACGATGCCGCCGATACCGATGGCGAAACCATGCCGGGCCGCCCACTCCGCCTCCTGAATGCCGCCCGAAAAACAGTGCAACACGCCACGCAGAGAACCCACCGGATAGCTGTCCAAAATCGGGATGGCCTCGCTGTAGCCGTTGCGGATGTGCAGCGACAACGGGAGTTTGCGGTCGCGGGCCCAGTCCAACTGATGCCGGAACACAATCTGCTGCTCCTGCTCGAAGTCGCGGTCGTGGTAGTAGTCCAGGCCGATCTCGCCGATGCCCACGATGTTGCGGTCCCCGATGTGGGTCTCCAACTCCGCCAGCACCTCCTCATAGTTCTCACGCACGTCCGACGGATGCAGCCCGATGAGCCCGAAGATGTTCTCCGGGAACATCTCCACAGCCTCGGCAATCATCGGCGGTGTCTGCCTGTCGACGCAGGCGAGCAACACCCGCTCCACACGCGCGTCCACAGCCCGCTGAATCACCGCCCGAAGGTCCTCCGGATAGTACTCGCGGTAGAGGTGCGCGTGAGTATCAACAAAAAAGGTCGGTTTATCCATATTAGGTCCAGGGTTATTGTAGAGACGCAAAATTTTGCGTCTCTACGTTCGTTGTTTCATCATTCTGAATTGAGAAGACGTGCCGCTGCGTGTAAAGCAACACGGCGGCTAGGATGGCACCGAAGACGTCAGAGCAGGTGAGGGAGGACCAAACACCGTGGAGGCCGTCAAGACCTGCATTCACAAAGAGGTAGGGGATCAGATAGCACATCGGCACCAAGAAGATGACCTGCCGCGACAGGCTGGTGACGATGGCCACCCACGGCTTGTCGATGGACTGGAAGAAGTTGGAGTTCACGATGGTGAAGCCGATGAGCGGGAACATCACCATGCTGTAGCGCAGCGCCACGTGGCCGATTTCGATAAGGTGGGTGTCGGTAGTGAAAACACGCATCAAGGCACGCGGGAAGGCGCAGGAAACCGCAGAACCGACAAAGCCGACGGCCACACAGATCCACATCGTAAGGATATAAACATGCTTGAGACGCTGGCCGTGGCCCGCGCCGTAGTTGTAGCCAGCAATCGGCTGCATGCCCTGGCAAACGCCGATAATGACGAGCACCAAGAAGTTACCGTAAGTGTTGCAGATACCGTAGGCTCCCACCGCATAGTCGCCACCATAGCGCAACAACTGACGGTTCAGGATGGCAACCACCCCGGCAGCGGCCAGATTCATCAAAAACGGGCTCATACCGATGAGCGTGATGTTCTTGAAAATGTACCCCCGAAGTTTCCAGGCATGCGACTTGAAACGGATGAACGAGTCAGGCTGCACAAAATGGAGCACCGAGACCACCGTCATGCAGAAGATGGAGATGGTGGAAGCGATGGCCGCACCCTTGATGCCCATGCCCAACGCGAAGATGAAAATCGGGTCGAGGATGATGTTGAGGATGGCTCCGCCCGCCATAATCAGCATCGATTTGGTGGGGTAGCCCGAGGCACGAATCAGACCCGTAAGGTTGAAGGTGATGGTAATCATAAACATGCCCGGCAGAATCCAGACCATGTACTCATGTGCGTAGGCCACCGTCTCGGCCGTCGCACCAAACATCATCAGAATGCGATTCATGAAGAGGTAGGTAAACAGTACAACGACACCACTCAATATTAGCGTGAATATCAAGCTATTGCCAAGAATATTCTCCGCCCATTCCTTGTCCTTTTTCCCAAGGACGATGGACATGCGGGAGGCCGATCCCACGCCAATGAGCGAACCGAAAGCGTGAATAATGTTCATCAGTGGGAAAGTGATGGCAAGCCCGGCAATGGCCAGCGCCCCCACCCCGCGACCGATAAAGATGCGATCCACAATGTTATATATAGAGGCGATAACCTGGCTGATCACCGCCGGCAGCGCATATTTCCATAGCAAACTGCCGATGTCCCGCGTCTCAAGTTCCTTTGTTCTGTCTGTCGTTTCCAATACTATACAATATTATATAATGATGTCCAAAAATCAAGCCGCGAAGATACACTTTTTTTGGTTTCAAGTTTCAGGTTTCAAGTTTAAGCTGAAACCTGTAACCAAGCGTCCTGTAACCTTTTCCCATTCTGCCTCGTAAACCTCCCTCGCAAAGTTATGAACATTTGTTGAAAAAAAACAACAAAAAGACGAGCAATAAGAAAAAAAATGTATTTTTGCAGTTCGATATTTTGAGGGGAAGAGACGAGTGTTATGTTTTTAACTAATTGATAATAAGTAAAATAAAAAAAAATAGACGTATGACAAAGAGTAATTTATTCCTAAAAGGACTGGCAACTTTTGTGTGCCTGTTCCTGTTTGCGGGTATAACGTCCGCACAGACCACCAAAAATTTTCTGGTGACCAAAGACTCCACCTGGACGATACCGACAACTTTGGACGACGGTATTACGCCTATGACTGTCACCTCTGTGACCTTTGAGGCTATCGGTGCCGGCGGCGCCGGCGGCTACATGCCCTGGGGCCTTACCCGTCGCGGCGGCGGCGGCGGCGGC
>JAFPVR010000083.1 GCA_017395245.1 Bacteroidales bacterium
CATCACTTTCAGCGACAATGTGGTTGTCCTCAATGCCATGGAAATGAACGGCGAGTACACAATGGAGGAGATTGAGCAGATGGATCTTGCATACGTCTATGACGGCACCACCCACACCGGCACCCTGACCGCTGTCGGCACCGATGAGAACGGCGATCCCATCAACTATCAGATCAACTTCACCTACAGCGATAACGACGATACGATCACCATCAACTTCCAGTTCACGGATGAGAATGACGCTGTCATCAACTTCCCGATGGTGTTCCAACGCAATGCTGTAAACGCTTAATTTTCCCCAATCAAGAGACAATTTCACAAACAACTTTGTGGATTTGATGAATAATCGAGTGCTGGCGCGTTATTGCACCGGCACTCGTTGTGTTTAAACACTTTTTTGCTATCTTTGCGCCTTGTATAATCTGCAAAAAGAGAAACGACATGTATAGAATTCTCTTTGTTTGCCACGGGAACATCTGTCGCAGTCCCATGGCCGAGTTTGTGCTGAAACAGAAGGTGGCGGAGCGCGGCCTTTCGGAGCGGTTTGAGATTGCTTCTGCCGCGACGAGTCGCGAGGAGATCGGCAACCCCGTTTATCCTCCTGCGCGGCGTATGCTTGCGCAGCACGGTATCGCCTGCGACGGCAAGACCGCCCGCCAGATGACCCGCGCCGACTACGCCCACTACGACTACATTATCGCCATGGACCGCAACAACTTGCGTAACTTGCAGCGGCTCCTCGGTTCCGACACCGACGGCAAGATCTCCCTGCTGATGGACTACACGGGCACTCCCCGCGACGTGGCTGACCCCTGGTACACTGGCGACTTCCAGGCCACCTGGGACGATGTGCAGGAGGGATGCGACGGGCTGCTGCGGGAGTTGCTGGGGGCATAAGCAAACGTCGGTACAGGAATTCGCAAACGCCGGTGCAGGAATTCGCAAACGCCGGTGCAGGAATTCGCAAACGCCGGTGCAGGAATTCGCAAACGCCGGTGCAGGCATGAGCCAACGCCTGTACAGACATAAGTCAGGACGTATATACGCATGAGCCGAGACGTATATACGCGTGAGGCAAGACGTATATACGCATTGACCAACGCGTATATTATAATGTTAATGACAAAAACGGATGACACTTTATCGTCTGATTACGACATTATATTTCGTTCATCGTTCGTTTATTGATTCTTTCATCGATTCGTTCACCGATTCATTTCATTCATCGGTTATTAGTCATTGCATTCCGTGTTCGGTCCCAGGGCTCGCTACGCTCACCCTCATTATAACCCCAGGGCTCACTTCGTTCACCCTCATTATAACCCCAGGGCTCACTTCGTTCACCCTGGGCTGGCATAGGTCGGGCTTTCAGCCCTTTTTGGAAGGAGTTTTGAATATTTTTGCGAAAATGAGGGAATTTTGGGGACGATGGAAAATTTCGATTATTGATATTGATGATATAGTTTTTGATGTTTTTTGCCATTTCCGAAATGTTTTTTGCAATTATGATTGTGTTTTTAACATATTATAAATCAATAAATTGACACATAATTGTATTGGGATAATGGTTATATTTGCGGCAAAAAATCATTATGTCACAATCATTATCAAAAATCCTAATTCATGCCGTTTGGCACATCAAGTACGACAGTCCGGAAATTCTAAAGGAGGACAGAGTAGAACTCTACCAATATTTGGATAATCTATTCAAAAAAATAGGGTGTCCACCTCTCCAAATTAACGGTATCGGTAACCATGTACATGTTTTGTTCACATTGTCTAAAAACATAACATTGGCCAAAGTCATGGAATCGGTCAAATCGGTGAGCAGCAAATGGTTAAAAACAAAAGGCAACCATTACATAGGATTCGCTTGGCAACGGGGCTACGGTGCGTTCTCCGTCAGCGAATCGGTATCCCCAAAAACCAGACGCTACATCGCCCACCAAGAGGAACATCACCAACAACTCACGCCCAAAGACGAATACATCCAACTCCTCATCAAGAACAACGTTCCCTTCAACGAGCAATATCTCTTCGATACACCATAATATATTAACACTTCCAAAAAGGGCTGAAAGCCCGACCTATGTTAACCCAGGGTGAACGAAGTGAGCCCTGGGAGTACAGAGCGATGATCTCTGACGCTCCGACACTGGGAAGTGTCTACTCCTGCGACGCTCAGAAGCGTCGTCTCCTAGAACTGGAAGTAAATAAACGGCTGCAGGTCCGCGGTGACGAACTGGTAGAGCACGAAGACGGCCACGACCACGATGAGACCCATCAGCCAGAGCGGGAGCATGGCAAAGTTGATACGATACCAGCGTTTCCAACGGTCTGGTAGCCAGTGGATGATCATGCCGAGGAGGAACATGATGAAGACACCGCGGTAGTTGGCCAGGATATCGGGGATGGCCGCGACATTCCACTGCCCGCCGATGCTGTTGACCATCGCCTTGGCAGTCTCCCACGCCGTTTCGTTGGCAATGGCCGGGTCGAGGTTAGAGCCGGAACGGAAGAATAAGCGCGTGAAGGAGATGAAGACGAAGGTTTGGAAGATGCCCCATGTCTTGTCGAGCCAGCCCACCGTCTTGTCGGGCTTGATGAGGCTGAAGATGGTCTTGATGAGGGTGCCCACGAACCAGATGCCGCTCCACACCACGCCGATCATCAGCGCGGGATGTGGCCATAAGTGGTTGGTGATCAGGAAGGTGACGAATATCACCGTGGCGATGGTGCTCTTGACGAGCATATTGCCATGTCGCCAAATCTTGTACGACAGGATGCCGATGCCGTTCAGTCCGCCCCAAATCATAAAGTTCCACGATGCACCGTGCCAAAGACCGCCTAACAACATGGTATTCATCATGTTGAGGTTGGTGCTGATCTTCAGCCGTGCTTTCTTGCTGACTAACGAAGCGATGAGCAGTCCCAACGCGAGGCCTCCGATGATGCAGGTGATGACCACGCTCTTGGTGAGCAGGATGATGACCGCCGCGATGAGCGAGATGCAGAGGTAGGTGCCGAAGGTGGCGTTGCGGTTGCCGCCGAGCGGGATGTAGAGGTAGTCTTTCAGCCAGTTGGAAAGCGAAATGTGCCACCGTTTCCAGAAGTTGCCGGGGTTGGTGGCCTTATACGGCGAGTTGAAGTTCGTGGGCAGGTAGAAGCCCATCAGCATGGCCACACCGATGGCGATGTCGGTATAGCCGGAGAAGTCGGCATAAACCTGCAACGAATAGACGAACAAGGCCGACAGGTTCTCGAAAGCGGTGAACAGCGACGGGTTGTTGAAGACCCGGTCCACGAAGTTGACGGCGAGGTAGTCGCTCATAATCAGCTTCTTGGCCAGGCCGTTGAGAATCCAGAAGACGGCGATACCGAACTGCCGGCGGGTGAGGAAGAACTTTTTGTAGAGTTGCGGCACGAACTGGTCGGCACGCACAATGGGACCGGCCACCAACTGCGGGAAGAACGAAACGTAGAACCCGAAGTCGAGGATGTTGCCGACGTGCGCAATCTTCCGCTTATAGACATCCACCAAGTAGCTGATATTCTGGAAGGTATAGAACGAGATGCCCACGGGCAGCAGGATCTTGGAGGCGTCGAAATAGTTCGTGCCCGTCCAGTTGTTGGTCCATTGCGCCAACCAGTTGATAACCTCGTGTTCGCTGCCGACAATGGTATTGTAAGCGTCAGTGCAGAAGTAGGCGTACTTGAAGTAGAAGAGTATCAGCAAGTTAATGACTACACCCGAAATCATGAACGTCTTGCGCAGACCGTTGCGTTGCGATTTGTCCATGAAAACGCCGAGGAAATAGTCTAAGAAGGTGTCAAACAGCAAGATAAGGACGAAAAGGCCGGAAGTTTTGTAGTAGAAGAGCAGACTGACGAAGAAGAGGAAGGTGTTGCGCAGCAGCCGTTTGCTGTGGAAGAGCGCAAAGCCGGCATAGACGATGGCGAAGAAGGCCCAGAAGTTGAACTGCGTGAACAGCAACGGGTGCGTCTCGTCGAACGAGAACAGGTTGATCAGAAATTGCGAAACATTCTCCCAGGTCATTCTTGCATAGATTTAAGGGGTTGTACAAAAGCGTGCCAAAAGAGGTCGCCGATGAGGTTGTAGCCGTTGACGGTGAAGTGGACGCGGTCTTTCTGCGCGAGCCCCTTGGCCTGCCATTTGGCCATGGAGCCGAGTCCGCCCATCACCTCGAATTGATCCCAAACGGCACCACCCGTCAGGTTGGCTAAACGATGCATGACTTCGCTCACCTGCGGACCGGTCTGGTTCACCGCATAGCGTCCCCGCCGTACTTTCTTCCACGTATCGTTGTTGGACAAGAAGATAAAGGCACAATCGGGATTGGCCTCGCGGATGCGGGCGATGAGCTGCAGGTAGTTGTTTTTGAAGGCGGTGGAGTCGAAATCGTTGCCGAAAGCGTCGTTGACTCCGATACCGAAAATCACCAAGTCGGGCGGGAAGGCCTTCATGTCGCGGGTGAAGTTCTTGCACCGCAGGTAGGAGGGCACCGCCGCACCATTAACGCCTATGGAGGTGAACGTTACACCAGACTTGCCGTTCTTCAGCCACACTCCGTTGACGAAGAAGGTGTCTGGTGCGCCGCAAGGAAAATAAAACGTAAACTCTTGCAACGGACGATCGAGATAGAAATAGTAGCGCTCGTTGTCGAGGTCGGCTTCATCGGGGAAGCGCCAGATGGTGTCGTATTTCAGGATTGGGTCGATGTACATGCCGTTGGAGCGTCCGAAGAGCACGAGCGTGTCGGTAGCAAAGTTGTAGTCGGGGTCGTTCATCTTGAACTTGATGCTGTGCACTGACTGTGTGCAGTAGACCGAAATGCCCGACATGCCGAGCGGCGACGGGTACTCCTTATAGACGTTGCGGATGAGCGAGAAGGCATCGGAGCGGGTGATGCTGTAGTCGCGGGGATTGTTGCAGACGTTAGCGGCCGAGTAGGGGAAGATGAGTCCGCGGTCGGCGGGTTCGCCGCCATATTCCGCCAACACGTGCCTGCGGATGCGGTTCGACATGGTGCCCGCCTGCACGTGCGAGCCGCCGATGTGCATAATGTGGACGTTGCCCTTGCGAGTGCGAATCACGCGGTCGAGTTTCTCGTAAAAACGCACTAACGGCATGCTGTCCTTGCCCCAGCAGAGCGTGTCGTCGTTGAAACGGATAAAAGCAAAAGTGGAATCGTAGGCCGAAAACAATTCTGGCAGAACCCACACGGCGGAGGTGTCGGCCTCCATCTCTAATGCGATGCTGTCGGCGGTTTCGTCGATCTGCGCAAAAGCAGTCATGCTGCTGAGAATCAGAGTGATGAGTATTAGTTTTGCGCGGCCTCCCATAAGTTGTCAAATTGTTCGGCACCCATCTTGCGACGAGTGGTATAGAGTTCATACATCGTGGCGAAATTCTCGGCGAGCGTCTTGCCCACATAGTTTGCGCCGGCGGGAGTGAAATGCACGTAGTCGGGTCCGGCCCAACCCTTCTTCACCCAGGCCACCATTGAGTTCCGGCCGCCCATCACTTCATACAAGTCCCAGTAGGCCACGTGGTTGCGAAGACACATATTGCGCAGACTATCGACCATTGCGGGCAGGTACGTATAGGTCTGCAGCGAGCCGCCGTAGGAGTGGCTCATGTCGGACGGACCGATGAAGAGCAGCGTGGCGTTGGGACAGACGCTCTTGATACGGCGTATCTGGCTCTGCATGATGGTGCAATATTTGTTGATGGATGCAGTGCTGTAGGTGGACGGCATCTGGTTGCCACCGAATTGCAGGATAATCAGTCCGACGTCGGAGAGTTGGTAGCATTTACGCAGGATGGTGTCGGTGACGAGGGTGAACTGGTTGCCGGAGGAACTGCGCAGCGGGATGTTATCGACGCTCACACCTGGTCCGTTGTCGATCATAATGCCGTATATGTCCGCCGTTCCCTGCATGTTGATGCGCAAGGATGCGGTGGAAGAGTCTGTCTTCCAGTGCATTGCATGGATACCCACGCCCTCGCTCGTGCAGGTGGAGTCGTAGTGGTTTTTGCGGTCGGAGAGGGTGGCGCGGAACTTGCCGTCGTGGTCGTTATAAAGCAGGGTGACGCGGGAAAACCGTTTCACGCGGCTGTCGGTGCGTTTGTTGGAGGTGGCGTTGGCGGTGAAGGTGCCGCTGCCGGTGAGCCGGTAGCACTTCAGCATCAGACCGTAGTTGCCCTTTGCCCGTGCCCCGTCGCCGTAGGTTGAGTAGAGGGTGAACGGACCGCTGGCCGACTGACTCACTGCGTAGGAGGCAACCGTCTGGATAGCAGGCAGCAAGCCCGGACCGCCGCCGCCGAACTTCGACTGGCACCAGGTGCGCAGGTTGCCGGAGATGCGGTCCATCTCGATTTGCGAATCGCCATAGTGGAGCACGCGCAGCACTTCATCTTTCGAGCGTGCGGATGCCGCTCGTGCAAAGAACTTGTCAAAGTAGGTCACATCGCCGTCGGGCAGGTAGAAGTGGCCTTCTGAAGCCAGGGTGGTCTTGAAATGTTCGAGGGTGTCCAACTGTTCCTCCACGCGTTTCTGCTTGATGGAATCTTCCTTGGCAATTTCCGCGATGATGGCCTCCCGCTTCTTGCGGTTGAATAGCGTGGCCTTGGGGATGCGTTTGTCGCGGGAGAGGCTGTCGCCAGGCAGATCCGGCAGGTCGGCATCGGGATCGGCAAGTACTTTTTCGATAGAAGGGAAGTTAATCGTGTGTTTGGCCAGCGTAATGCCCTCTTCGGGAAAGAAGAAGCTGATAATTCCTAAACAGGTGATTATCAATAATATAAACAACGCTATCTGCCAAGGTTTCATATAATATATATGTCCAAAATTTGAGGGCGCAAAAGTACACTTTTTTGGGTAACATGGCTACGGGGTAGTTACCTCTTTTGTTCCTTTTGATTCGTTTCGGCGCATGTCAAAAAAAAATGTATTTTTGCCGCCTCAAAATTGATGGTGTGGAAACGTGCTTGCGTGCGTTTCAACCGCCGGGTCCCATAGCTCAGTTGGTTAGAGCAGCTGACTCATAATCAGCGGGTCCAAGGTTCGAGCCCTTGTGGGACCACTTTCTTGATCAAGAAATCCGAAATGTCTGTAAAAAAGGTAAAAAGGCTGTCGTTCGTGCGGAATCAATGGCTTCTGCTTTCGCTCGTTGTATGCCTTTCCTTTGGGCTGGGTTCGTGCAAAAACCGGACTCGCGATAAAGCGAAAAGCCAGCAGAAGGTCGAGAATTGCCTGACGGACACCTTGGCTGCCGATTTCACGGAACTCGAGCAGCTCAACCCGGCTCTCCTGAATACCCGCGACTATTTTGTCGGTGAAATTGACGGCGAGCCGCACATCCTGAAGCTTACGTCTGCCTCCAAAAACAAAATTCAAGGGAAATGTTACCCTATCGACGCTTCCACGAACACCAGCCACCCTGTCGTTTTCACTCTCAGGAGTGCCGACAGTGCGTATGTGTTGACCTACGGCAAGGAAACGGCTTCGGTACGCTTCTCCCTACACATCGATACGGTATCCCTTTCCGGTTCCGTCACCTCCCTTGGCGACCAAGCGCGCGAGCACCGCATCGCTTTCAAGCGTCACCGCTCCCCAGCTTACTCGGTGGCAACCTCAAGCTGCTACCTTGAGCCCCAATTCACCTTCACGAGAGTGCCGGACATCCACTACGGCAAGGTGAAGGGCTTTTGGACAAGCTATCCGATGGAAGGCGACACCAACTACGCCAAAATGATTTTCAAGTTGTTGCCGAACACCATGATTCCCAAGAAATTGGACTTGTCCATGGATTTGTATCTCCCGAATGACAGCGCCCACAACCATCCGTTGCTTGTGCTATTGCACGGCGGCGCGTTTTTCTTTGGCGACAAGGGTGAACGCAACATGCGGGGATGGTGCGAGCATTTCGCGCAGTGCGGGTATGCAGTGGCTTCCGTCAACTACCGAATGGGGTTCGCCATTACCAAGAGTTCTATACAACAGTGTGGTTATCAGGCGGTTCAGGATGCACATGCCGCCCTTCGATACCTTGTGGCGCATGCCGAGGAATATCGGATCGATCCGGACCACGTTTTCCTTGCGGGAACCAGCGCAGGATCCATCACGGCCTTGGCTGCGACTTTCATGACGGACAACAACTGTCCGCCATACGTTGCCAAACACAAGCTGGTGAAGAAGTGCGGACGACTGCACACTTCGGGCAATGAGTACCGGAATGAGGTGAAAATCAAGGCTGTGGCCAACATGTGGGGCGCTTTGTACGACTTGCATGAACTGGATGGTTGCCACATCCCGGTGGTCTCCTTCCACGGCACCGCCGACAAAATTGTTCCGTTTGACTACGGATACCCGTTTTCGGGCATTAAAGGCAAGATTGGCGAAATGATGTTCGACGAGATGTATGGCTCGCAGGCCATCCACCGCTATCTTGACTCCCTGCACGTACGCAACAAGCTGTACCCGCTCGAAGGTTGCGGTCATGCCCCGCATCAGGAGAAAAACGGCACGTTGAACAAATACTACCTGTTCATCCAGGGGAAAATGCTGGACTTCTTCTATCCCGAACTGAAAACCAAATGCAAGCTGGAAAACGACGACCGCGATCCGCAGATCTACTGTATCGCCGATGCGGGCGTTACCTGCAGCAGCTGGCAAGTAGAGGGCGGTTTGATACTCGAAATTGCCGGCAACAGTGTCCGGGTTGTATGGTTTGACGACCAACCCAAGCACCTGTTGCGCGCCAGCGGGTTCAACACCCTTGGCGTACCGTTTAGTCAAGAATGGAGCCCCATGAAGGCCTGTTCATAACCCCGTTTCCCGTTGTTGAAAAAATATTTTCACAGAGGGTTGTTTATATTCAAAAAAAGTCTATTTTTGCAGCCCGAAAATTTAGAACGTAAATTATTCAAAAACAGTAAGAAATAATGGCAAACCACAAGTCATCATTAAAGAGAATTAGAGCAAACGAGAGAAAGAGATTGGCCAACCGCTATTACTCCAAGACCATGCGTAACGCGTTGCGCGACATCCGCGCCATCAGCGACAAAGGCGAGGCCACGCAGAACCTGCCGGCCATGACCGCCATGATCGACAAGCTGGCCAAGAGGGGCATGATCCACAAGAACAAAGCCGCCAACCTCAAGTCCGGCTTGATGAAGAAAATCAATGCCCTCTAAACCGCTGCGGGAAGACATCGACTTCCGCGTATCCGTGCCCGTGCAGGTGCGGATGAGCGATTTAGACCCCTTCGTCCATGTCAATAACGGCGTCCAATGCCATTACTTTGACATCGGACGGAGTTTTTATTTGGAAAAAGTGTTACAGGACCAGGTTGATTGGACCACCATCGACCTGGTTTTGGTGCATATAGAGCTCGACTTCGCCGCGCCCGTGGAATTCCACGACCAGTTGGTCTGTGAGTCCAAAATCATCGAAATCGGCCACAAGAGCCTCAAAATGGTCCAGCAACTTCGCGAGACCCGCACCAACACCGTGAAAACCACCTGTTACAGCGTTCTTGCCGGCTTCGACCGCACCACGCACCAGTCCATCCCCATCCAGGAGGAGTACAAACGGTTGATTCGGGAATTCGAAGGGATGGTGTAGAACGCATGATGTAGAGACGCAAAATTTTGCGTCTCTACCACAAACCTCAATGTTCTCATAACCTGTAATCGTTGCATGATCAGCAAAAACCGCATATCCCAAATCCGCAAACTCCACACCAAAAAGTTTCGCGACGAGAGCGGATTGTTTTTGGTGGAGGGCTACAAATGTGTGGAAATGTTGTGTGCATCGGACTATGTGGTGGAAGAGATTTTCGCCACCGAGGAGGCCTTTGCGGACAACGGCTGGCTGAGCGGTCGGGAGCTTACTATGGCTACCGCTACCGACATGGCGCGTATCAGCACCATGCAGACTCCGCCGGAGCTGCTTGCCATTGCAAAACAACGTGCTGAAAACCAAAACATTCCTGACAACGAACCCATCCTTGTCCTTGACCATATTTCCGATCCTGGAAACCTTGGCACTATCATACGCACTGCCGACTGGTTCGGTATCCGCCATGTCGTCTGTTCGCCCGATTGCGTGGAATTCTACAATCCGAAGGTCATCCAGGCCACCATGGGCTCATTCACGCATATACACCTGCACACATGCCCGCTCGTCCCCTTCCTGCAGGAAGCTGTTCAACACCGCCGCATTCTCGGAACGTTTCTTGACGGACAACCTATCAACGAATGCGAGTTTCAAGGGAGCGACATCGTGATTATCGGCAACGAATCGAACGGCATTTCCGCCGAGGTGGCTGTTGCTGTCACGCACCGCATCACCATTCCGTCCGCAGCGCAGGGTCGCGAAACCGCTGAATCATTGAACGCAGCCGTGGCGGCCGCCGTGGTGATGTATCGTTGGCGGGGCTTTTAATCGAAATCCAAATGCATAATTGAATCCCGTTTCGTCTCGTTGCAACCCGACGGGTCGCCGATGTACGCGCTCGGGATGGCGAAGGTGTAGCCTGACTTCGAACTCTTATCAGTGCCATTGACAATTTGTTGGTAAGGTAGTTTCGGGTCGGAATAGACTTTGCTCATAAAGAGGCCGAACACGGGCATGGCCGTTCTTGCGCCTTGTCCGAGTGCAGTGCTGCGGAAGTGCGCGGCACGATCCTCACAGCCCACCCATACGCCGCAGGTCAGCAGCGGAGTGTAGCCCACAAACCAGCCGTCGGACTGGTTGTCGGTGGTGCCCGTCTTGCCCGCGCACGGGAACGAGATGCCGTATTGGCTGCGCAGACGGCCGCCGGTGCCGAAATCGACAACACCCTGCATCAACCGCACTGTTTTGAACGCTGTGATTTGGTCCATCGCCTCGTTGGTCTTCGGCACGTTGGTGTATATCACGTTGCCTTCCTTGTCGCAGATGTGCGTGATGAAGATGGGCTCCACATAGACACCCTGGTTCGGGAAGCAGTTGATGGCACCGACTTGCTCATAAAGCGTTAATTCGCACGCTCCCAAGCAGATGGAGGGGACGGCGGGAATGTCGGAGGTCATGCCCATATTGCGAACTAAATCAATGACGGCGTTGGGCCCATAGCGTTTCATCAGGTAGGCCGACACCTGGTTGAGCGACATGGCCAGTGCCTCCCGTAAGGGCAACATCTGACCTTCTTTGTAGCTACCGGAATTGCGGGGAGTCCAAGGACCGCTCGGGGTCTCGATAGTCACGGGCACGTTGGGCACCATCGTGCAGGGGTCGAAGTCGCCGCTCTGCATGGCCACGGTGTAGACGTACGGCTTGAAGGTGGATCCCACTTGTCGCCGCGAAAGTTTCACGTGGTCGAACTGGAAGTATTCGTAGTTGGTGCCGCCCACGTAGGCTTTCACGTGGCCGGTGGCCGCCTCCATGCACATCAGTCCGCACTGCAGGAACGACTTGTAGTAGCGGATGGAATCCATCGGGGTCATCACCGTGTCGATCATGCGGTTGTGGTTGTAGACGGTCATCTTCACCTTCTGGTTGAAGGCTTTTTCGATTTCTTCTTCCGACTTGCCGGCATCCTTCATCAGTTCGTAGCGCTCGCTCTGTTTCACGGCGCGCCACAGGATATTGTGGGTTTGCTCCTCGCTGAGGTTCACGAACGGCGCGTTCTTCGCTCCCTTGATGTGGTTGAAGAAGAGCGGTTGCAGGTAGTCGCAGACGTGTTCCTTGACGGCGGCTTCGGCGTGCTTCTGCATTCGCGAGTCGATGGTGGTGTAGATTTTGAGACCGTCGCAGTAGAGGTCGTAGCGGGTGCCGTCGTTCTTGGGATTCTTGTCGCACCAGTCTTTGAGCACCATACGCAGGTATTCGCGGAAGTAGGTGGCGATGCCGGCGGTGTGGGCCTGGGACTTGAAGTGGCTCATGTCAATTGGAATCTGCTTGATGGAATCGAACTGAGCATCAGTGAGATACCCGTATTTGTTCATCTGTGAGAGCACCGTGTTGCGGCGGTCGAGGGAGGCCTGCGGGTGACGGCGGGGGCTGTATTTGGAGGGAGCCTTCAGCATGCCCACGAGCAGGGCGGCCTCCTCGGTGTTGATGTCGGCAGGATCTTTGTCGAAATAGGTTCTCGCAGCCGATTTGATGCCTACGGCGTTGTTGCCGAAATCGACAGTGTTGAAGTACATGGCGAGGATTTCGTCCTTCGAGTATGCGCGTTCCAGCTTGGCGGCCACGACCCACTCTTTGAACTTGGTGAAGACGATTTTGATTTTGCCGGCATGGGGGTCGCGGGGGAAGAGGTTTTTGGCCAACTGCTGGGTGATGGTACTGCCGCCGCCCTTGCGATGGAACGTCATCACACCGAAGGCCACACGGAAGAGTGCCTTCACATCAACGCCGGAATGTTTGTAGAAACGGGAATCCTCGGTGGCGATGAGTGCGTCTTTGAGTTCGTCGGAGAGGTCGGCATACTTGCAGTTGGAGCGGTTTTCGCGGTAGTAGGTGCCCAAAAGCTCGCCGTCGGAGGAGATGACCTCCGTGGCCAAGTTGGAGTCGGGGTTTTCCAACTCCGCGAACGAGGGCATGTATCCCATCCAGCCCAAGGAGATGAGCAGGAATATGAGGCACACCAGCCCGAACAGGATAAAATAGACCTTCCAGAAGATTTTTGCCCATTTCGGGAAAGAATCTCCGGATGTTTTATTTCGTCTGCCGCCCTGCGACGCGGCATTTTTTGCAGTGTACATATCATTTTGGTTTTGAGGCTGCAAAGATACAAAAAATACAGTTTCAGGTTTCTTGGTTGAGAATCTGAAACTTGAAACATGAAACTAATATTTTTGTACTTTTGCCGTCTGTAAAATAATAAATCATTCACCGTTAAAATATCAACATTATGGGAAAAATCAACGATTTGAAAGACCAGGCATTGGCTACACTGAAAGGTAAATGGGGTTCCTTTGTGGGGCTTACCTTCATCTATCTGCTGATCTATTCGCTATGCTGCTTTTTAGCCATGTTCGGAACCATTTTTGAAGGCAGCTCGTTCACCGGGCTGGCCGTTACATTCTCCTTCATAGGCTCCATCCTGATGGTTCTGCTCATTCCGATGGGTTACGGCTATATGGTGGCCTACCTGCACTCTTCACGACAGGACCTCCCCGCCGAAATCGGTGACCTGTTCTTCGGCTTCCGCAAAGGACAGTTCGCGCGTGTGCTGGGTACCTACATCTTGTTGGGGCTTATCCTTATGGTAGCCATGATTCCCTATTTCGCCTTTATCAGCATTATGGCCGCTCGAGGACAGATGGGAAATGAAAGTAAATATGGATTCTTCCTGTTCATTATGTTGTTGCTGATGATTCCGATGTATGTGGTCGCGCTTGCCTACGCCTTGGTGCCTTTTCTTCTTTGCGACGAGCCAGAACTCTCCGCCAGAGAGATACTTACCAAAAGTCGCGTCATGATGCAAGGCCATAAGGGGGAACTTTTCATGCTAATGCTGAGCTTCATCGGTTGGGGTGTGCTGGCGTTGTTCACGTTTGGCATCGGCTACCTGTGGCTTGCCCCGTACATGTGCATGACCTTCACCAAATACTACGAGCAGCTCCGCGCGGAATACGAAGGTATTGCGGACGAGGGTGGTGAGCAACCTGTTGTGGAAGAGCCCGCACATGAAACGGCGGAGCCTGAGTCTGCGGAGGTTTCAGAATAATGTGTTTGTTTCGTTGTAGAGACGGGGCATGCCCCGTCTCTACGGTTTACGATGTCGTGACGTTGTAGAGACGCGCCATGGCACGTCTCTACAAATCAATACAAAAATCCAAATAACCAGAGCGGAATACGGTTCTTCCGTCCAATTTCTGTGTTGTCCACTGCCAGGTAGCTGTCGGGGATGTCTTTGATCTGGTCAAAGGTTTTGCTTTTGCCGCCCACCTCAAACAGATGCTTGCGGTCAACCAGAAAATCGCCGGCGGCGGGGTAATGCACCTCATGCGCCAGCGACAGCTGGTTCATAAAGAATGTCTCGCGCAGGGTGCCCGTGTCCACACGGGGGGTGAGCGCATGCATTAGCGTCGGGTTGCCGAGGTATATCTTGTCGGGTCGCGACAGGTCATCCACCCTTTTGGCGTTGCCGCCCAACAGTTGGAGAAGGCCGCCCCGCTGCAACGCATACAGCATTTTCAAGCCCTGGTTGCGGTCTGTCTCAAGCTCCTTGTACAATTCGTTCATCTTGGGCAACTGCGGAACTCGTTCCGCGATGATCATCAACAGCTTCCGAGTCTTGCGGATAGTGGAGACCATGACCTCCTCAATATTTGGGTAATCCACCTCAAGTATCTGATTCACAATGCTCTCGATTCGCTGATAATAGCCGTGATGCACCTGCTTGTAAAACGGGTAATAGCCCACTTCGAGATATTTCTTGAAATGTTCCAGCACTTTGATTTGCTCACAAACCGACATGGCAAAGTCCACATGATTCTGCAGCACATCGTCTAATGATAAGGCCTGCACAGCAAGGATATTCTCATATTCCAGATACTCCCGGAACGAAAGACCGCGCATCTCATACATGGTCAGCCTGCGTGACAAATCCGCCTCGCTGCTACCCAATTGGAGCATAGAAGAACCCGTGTAAACAACTTGAAGCCCGGGATAGTCATCGTGCAGGTTTTTCAGCAGCGCCTTCCACTGCTTGTAGTAATGAATTTCGTCGATGAACAGATGCGTGACACCGTGCGTATAGACATATTCCACCAGTTCGATAAGATCGTGGGTGGCGAACCAGAGGTTGTCCAAGGAAATGTACAGCACCTTGTCCAAACAGCTCCCCTTGAAGGTTTTTTTGATGTGTTGTAGGAGCAGCGTGGTTTTCCCGCACCCTTTCGGGCCTTTGAGGCCAATGAGGGTGTCATTCCAATCTATTTCCGGATACAAATAGCGAAAGAATACCATGGGTGTAGCCGCAAGTTTGCGTTGAAAAATCCGGGTCAAAAAGTTGACGTGTTCTTCCATAATAGGCTGATTTTAAAATCTGATGCAAAGATAAAAAATATTTCTAAACACTATAATCGCGTAAAAATAAATGTTTTGAAGCACTATTTTTTACACAAAAACAATGTTTCGAAACATTCTTTTTGTGGTGTTGTAGAGACGTTTTGTCTGCCCTGTAGAGCCCGTTGTGCGCAACGTCTCGTCTCTACGCGGACGTGAAACATCGCGTCCCTACAGGGTGGAAAACACCACCTTCACCGGTGCCTCCCATTCTCCCATCATCGCCTTGAATTTCTTCACCGATTTGGCGGAGATACCCTCGGCGGGAAGGTTCAATTGCCGATTAATAGTCACCGTCTGGCCGTCAATCTGAACATCAATCAGGAGCTTGGCGTTTTCGACGGTGATTTCTTTGTGTACCGGTTTCGTCAGACAACGGACGTTGGCGGGCAACTTGACCGTGTAGGCGTATTTTTCGTCGGATTGTCTCGTGTTCACATTGTACTGGCGGTCGTTGTGAATGTTTACAGATTGTATCTTCGTACCGTAGTTGCCGTCGTCGATGGTCAGCTCATAGTATTTGTTGCCGAGCGGGGTGACGTATGCTTTTGCTACGCTAATTTCCTGAGGCTGAAGTCTTTGTATCATTGGGGAATTACGGACATCCTTTTTCGAAACCACCACTTGCGGATTTTCTAAATCCTCTTTATTTAAGGTGATGTCTGCGACCACATCCACCGTAACAGGAACATATTCCGACTCCCAAGTTTGCCCGTCATCCAAAACCAAATCTTCGTCAAGCATGGTCATATTAATTGCCAACTCATCCGTTTCGTTGGCGGAAATCTCGTAGTATGAACCATTCACTTGGACAGAGACTAGCGCTTCTGGATCGGTGAAAAACGAAAAACTGACAAAAGCCAAGTGAGCTTCATACCCCAAACTATTCAACACACCTTTTAACAGAATATTCTTTTCTATCGGCAACGCACAGTTGCTCTCCCATACTTGTTGCGGCGAGGCGAACATATAGTTCAACACTTTTGCGTTCAGATGATTGGTATGAATATTGTCGTGGATATAATCCCTAACATACAGAACCTTGTCCATATCGCTCATATCATCCGTGAAACGGCTGCGGAAGAAGTCTGTAATTTTTTGGTTGTCAAACGTCTGCATAGCGTTTTGCTGCATGATTTTACCTACAGGATAATTCTCATCAAGCAACGATGTAATGATGATCAAAAAGGCTATTTCGCTTGGTAAGATATATTCGTCTGTAGGGTGTTCCGGCAGGTCGGTGAAGGTATATACAGTTGTCTTCGGATTTTGTTCAGCATTCGTTGTGTAGTGAAGATTGTCTCCTTTCAAAACAAATGCCGCAGGTTTATAATCTGGCGTGGTCACACTAATCACGTACTTCTCCACCGGCACCTCCTCCTGCAAATCCACCTTTTCCAACAGTTCCTGGAAGAAGAAGTTCTTGGAACGGATGGTGTAGTCGAGAATGATGATGGCATCATACTCCAACGCCGTGTGCGTCACCACCATCGTGCGGATGCCGTTGAGCCGCTCGCATTTGGTGCAACCCTCCGGCAACATCGGGTTGAAGGCGTTGGCAGGGGTTTCCACCTTGCTGCCGTCCTTGCGGATGGTGTAGGCCTCGTTGATGATGAGCTCCTGGAAATCAGGATTGTACGTGATGAACGTCTCCCCGAAATGGTCGAAGGTCATCCGCGTGAAAATTTGCAACTCCGTGCGCTTCCGAAACTCCGTGGAGCCGTCTTTGTTCAACGTGTAGCTCTTGGAGATGAGCTTGTAAACGGCATCCTTATCGGGAGCCTTGCCAAATGCGGTCGCCATCACGAAAACCGCCAACATCATAATAATGTATCGTTTACTCATATTCATAATAAAATCATCGTATCGTTGTCGTCGTTCGTTCCTAGGGCTCGGCTTCGCCTCACCCTAGGCTGGCATACGACGCCCTTACAGGGCTTTCAAGGAAAAAGTTTATATTATTCTTCATTCTACATTCATCATTCTTCATTCAAACAATAAAACGGTTTCACTGTATCCGTAATATGCCAAATATACAGCATTTCAGAGGCATTCTTCGTTTCTTCGACACTATGCCTGGGCATCCAGGACACCACTCTTGCCGGTTCAGTCAAGACTACGGGAACTTCCGGCGACGCCTGAATCTTACGGATAGCAGCAATCTCCTGCTCATTACCCCACTTCATGGGGATGTCAATCATCGTGAAGTAAATCATAAACACCAAACAACCAATCAGATAAGAGATTCTGAAACGGTTTTGGGTGAGATGGTCAATCAGGAACAGCGTGGTAAAGACGAGATGGAACATATACAGGAAACTGACAGCTATCATCACATCGTAACGTATGAGGTAGGGACGGTAGGGACGATAGCCCCCAAACGGGAGCAACACCATATATATCAGCGCAAAAACATTGATCCACAGAAACAATTGGATGGCAGTTTTGCCCTCTTGTGGGAATTTAAGCCGTATTACGACGAAATTGAATACCGAAAGTGTGACAAGGATGTCGAATGCGGTATTCTTGAACATTTCGAGGAAACCTCGGGGAAGCAGCTTGTAGCGTTCCGCCAACGTCAGCGACACGGAATCCCACATGGTGTTGAATGTGCCGAGCCATATCGAATACAGCGACAACAGTCCGAGGGGCAGCAAATAGAGCCAGTAATGCCTTGGAATGGCTTTGAAAAACGAGCCTAACGACTTGTTTTCAAGGGTCTTGTCGAAGATGTAATTTACCGTGAAGCGAATCAGCAGGGTGAAAATCGCGACGAGGACAATGGCGGAGTTGATGGCTCCCGAAAAGCAGGTGAGCACCAAAAAAAACAGAAACCAGACGGTGCGTAGAACCACGTTTGGGAAGAGCTTCCTGTTAAAGAACTCATCATAGATAAATGGCAGAAAGCTACAGACCAGAAAAATGAGTGGCAACGCATAGAAGAAGTCATACGAAAGGGAGATGTCAATCAGTCCGAAGCTGTGGGTCGCACCGCACGTTTGGAAAAGAGGCGCAAACAGCAGCATGGCAAGGTAAAACCGGGGTTCCTTGACGCGGAAACCGCCGCAAACCAGTACACACAAGAGCAACAGTAACGCAATCTGCATCAAAGTTTTGCAAATGGCATTCGTCAGATAGACACTCTGCAGCGGCTCGACAACTTTTTGCAGGGCGAACGGAACAGTCCGGTAGGTCTTGTACAGCAGATAATGGGAGAAGAAACGGTTGGGGGCAGCGTGCGGCTCGTGGCGTGCGAGCATTTTCACGCCAAAAGGGTCCTGGTAAAGGGGAATCAGGTAATCGCGGGGTAGGATGGACTCCTCCATATCACCATCCATCGGGTATTTGGAATGCTGGTAGAAGCTGTAGGCCAAATCGCCCGCGACCAGGAGGATCGCGATGGCCACTAACCACGAAGTTTTAATATGTACGAGCTTTTTCGGCATAAACTACTAACTGCTAACTATTTGACGAACACCACGGGATTTCCAATATACCCCCGCTGGCACTGCACGGCTTTGCGGAAGGCGGGCCATTCGGAGGCATCGTAGACGCGCTTGCCGAGGGAGATGTTCTCGGTGAAGGTGACCATATTGTAGCCGACCGTGTAACCGCCTTTGAACGAGATGGTCGGGGTGACAAATTGCTGCGATTGGGGCGTGCTTACGCGGGTGTAGCCCGAGGGGACTTTCATCGTTTCGGAGATGGCGACGTAGCGGGAGCAGCGGTCGGTGAAGGGATAGTCGCGGGTTTCGAGACTTGTGTCGTAGAAGAGGTGGCGCATGGCGAAGGCGTAGAAACCGTTGGCGAGGAACGGTGTGGCGATAAGTTCGTTGTCGGTAACGGTCGCGTAATCAGGGATCTCGAACGTATACGTGATCTTCACCGGTTGTTTGAGGTAGTCGTCCTCGCTGGTGTATTTCACGCTTTTGAGCTTCGCGTTGGGGTATTCCGAGTAGAGCATTTCCTCGACACTGCGCTGCCATTCGGTACGGAAACCGTAGAAGACACCGCGCACGGTACGGTCGCTTTGCCGGTCGGCGGTGATGGTGACGGTGCCCTTGAGCGAGCCTTTCTTGGTGACTTCGGTCTGGGCGGTCATGCGCACGTAGTGGTTCTTCGGGTCGGAGACGGGCGTAAGTCCCAATTTCGCGCCGTTTGGGAGTCCCATGAGGTAGTTCTGCTGCTGCTCCGCACTGGACCAGAGCTCGCCGCGCACACCTGGAACCCACGTGGGATCCAGAAGCTGGTAGTTGCCGTTGCGCCGCTGTACCACCGTGATGCAGTGGTTGAACTGGTCGGCTGGGATGTCCTCGATACGCTCGCCGGCCATCGTCATGGCAGCATACGCCTTGAAGCCCGCTGCCCGCAACATGCCGATGAGCATGCCGGCCTTGTCTTTGCAGACGCCGCAGCGGTCGCGGAAGGTCATCTCGCACTTGTGGAGCGTGAATCCCTCGCCCTCGCCCATCGAGATGCCGGAGTAGCGCACATTGTCGGCGACCCAGTGCGTGAGGATGTCCAAGCTGTCGTTCTCGGTCTTGGCCGGTTTCAGCAGCTCGTTCACCTTCGCCTGGATCTCCGGTGTGGCCTCGAAGCTGCCGAAATCTTCGTTCACACCGTAAAACCACGTCGACTTGGCCTCCCAATTCTGGGCGGTGGTCACGATGAGCTTCGGTTCAATGTCGTTGCTGGCCACCGTATAGCGCGGGGTCTTCAACGGGAAATAGTCCGTGCTTGAGAAGGTGAAAACGGTCCGATCGCCGTCCTTCGTGGTCTTCACAGCAAGGTTGCCGTTGAAAATCTTGTACTGCAAATTCTTGTTGGTCAGCACACTGACCTGATAGACTTTCTCCTTTACGGGCTGGCTGCTCCAGAAGGGGACGATGTCGTAGAAGTGGCCGCGCATGGGCGGGATGTACTTCGCGTCGGGGTCCTCGCCCTGCAGCAGCGCGTAGGTGAAACCCTTCTTGTAGGTAAGGAATTCCACCTCGTCGCCAATTTCGAGGCGACCGAGGGCGACCATCTTCTGCCGCGCACCCCAGTAGATCATGTGGGCCGGCGCGGGGTAGTCGAGCACATCGGGCTCCGCATGTTCCACTGTACCGTCGTGACGGTAAATGATAACGTCGCGGATCTCGCAGTAAGCCGACAGCGGGTCGTAATCGACGATAATCGTGTTGTTGTCGCGGCAACCGGCATCGCTCAACACGCGGTAACGCTGATGGTTGACGTAGTGGCTGAGGCCGTTCTCCTCCATGCGCACGGTCATGCTGTCGTAGAGGGTCACGCGGTCGTAGCCGGCGTAGGGGTCGGGGGTTTGCGCGGTGGCCATCGACCATGCGAGGCATAATGTGATGATTAGGGTGATTATTCTATTCATAATATGGGGATGTTCGTTCTATCTATAATCCTAGGGCTCACTTCGTTCACCCTAGGCTGACATACGACGTTTTTTAATAATCATAGGGCTCACTTCGTTCACCCTAGGCTGACATACGACGTTTTTTAATAATCCTAGGGCTCACTTCGTTCACCCTAGGCTGACATACGACGCCCTTACAGGGCTTTCAAGGAAGTATTTTATATTCAGCATTCAGCATTTATCATTCATCATTAAATGATGTCTTTCTCTTCGATGAGGTTGTTCAGGATTGCGTAGACTGTGAGGGCTGCGACGGATTTGATGCCGGTTTTGCGGACGATGTTCTTGCGGTGGGTGATGACGGTGTGGACGGAGATGTTGAGTTGGTCGGCTATCTCGTTGTTCTTGAGACCTTTGGAGAGGCAGATGAGCACGTCTTTTTCGCGGTCGGAGAGGGGGGCGGTGTCGGGGTCTTCATTGTCGGTCTGGAGTGTGTTGCACACTTGGTTGAGGGTTGATTTGATGCGCTGGAAATCGTCGTTGAGTTCGATGATGCCGGCGAACTGCCGCTGGTGTTGCGATTCGATGTAGGCGGTGACAAGGCCGACGAGGCGCAGGTTCGGCAGCTGGTCGAATTCGGCGCGGAGGGTGGCTCGTTTGGCGTAATCAAACAGCAACGGATTGACAATCAGGATGTCCGGGCGCAGCGCGCTGATTCTCGCATAGAGGGCGTTGAGGTTGTCGGTGGAAAAAACGACCTCCGCATCCGGCAGCTCTCGCAGCAGCTGTTCCAGTCCGATGCGCAGCATGGACGAGGGTTCGGCGATGGCGATCTTAGTCATGGCGTTTGGATTCTAAGAGTTGGATGTAGGGGACTAAGATGCGGTTCTCCATCATGGCGTGCTTGGCGATGTCGTTGGAGAGGGCGTACATGTCCAACAGCATATCCACGCGCTCCGCAGGGGAGACTTCGGCGGGTATGTACTTGAGCAGCAGGTTGGATAGATCGTTGAGGGTGTCTTCAATGTCGTCGTGCTGTTGGTGGAAGGTGTTTTTCTGGTAGGTGGCCGACTCCGTGGCCTCCTGCTCGGAGAGAATCTGCCGCAGATAGGGGAATATCACCTCCTCCTCATATTGGAAATGCTTCTCCATCTCCTTGCGGAATTCGGCGTAGAAGTTGGAAATCAGCGTGCTGTACTTCTTGTCCATCGGCTCTAACAGGATGTTGAGATGGTGCTCGATATGGGGCAGCTTGTTCTCCAAGTAGTCCTTGTGCGAGGAGACGAGGTACTGCAGGATATCCGCCATTGGGCACTGCTGCAGCTCGTTGGCCGTCGGGAAGTAGTCGTCCTGACAATAGACGCGGCTGATGAGCATGAAGAGCGGTTCCGAAACACGGTGTTCGGCACAGAGCTGTCCGATGCTCTTCTCCCCGAAACCCAACGGGATACCCAAGCGGGGAAGAACTGTCAACAGACTGTGGTACTGGTTGATAGCATCCGCCATCTTCATTTTTGGGGACAATTGCGACGAAAAATCGGAAAGGTTGCTCATACTTCAAATTTTCGGCAAAGATAGTATTTTTTAGGCATTAGGCATTGGGCAAAAGAGGTGCGAACAAATACATGTCGCACCTCTTCGTATTGTCTGTAGAGACGCGCCATGGCACGTCTCTACAATGGGACAGGTTATTTCCGGATTATCGGCATCGTGGCGACACCCTTGTCGGTGAACACCTTGGCGAAATAGGAGCCCGTGGCGAGGTTGCCGATGGAGAGTTCCGCCGTGGTGGCGTTCACCTCAATCCGCTGCAACAGCTGGCCGTAAACGCTGTACAGCTCCACTTTCTGGATGGTGAGGCCCTCGTTCTCCACGCCGATGAACACACGGTCAGAAGCGGGGTTCGGCCATGCAACGAGGTTGTCACGCAAGGTGTAATCCGCAATGCCGGTGGGATCGTAGTCAAAAACCGCAATTTCGCTGTTCTCCATACCATCCTTCATGGCAATGGCCTTCAGCGTGTAATGCACGTTGAGGGGCAACGGGAATTGGCCGGTGTATGCGAGGGAGGATTCGTCAGGATCGGTGCCGTCTTGTGTGTAGTAAATGCTGGCACCGTCGGTGGCGCAGGTGATAATGATTCTGTAGAATTCGCCGTCCTTGAACCAGTCAAACACCGGCGTGGCCACAGTGTCGAGAATTACCACCGGGTGGATGTCGATGTCGTCGTTGCCGCGTGGGTAAATCTGGTAGCCGTGGTTAGTGGAGTAGCTCACAAAACCCGTCACGTCGGCGAGGTCACCGGCGTTGATTTCCGTGGTCAGCGTGTTGAAACGGTTGAAGATGGCCATCGTGTCGCCGTTTTGCACGAACTGGGTGGAAGAGATGAACGTCACATCGCTGAGGTGTACCAACTTCGCCTCATAAACGTCGGTGTAGTTGGTCTTGATTTGCGTGATGGTGGCATCGGTCGGGGTGACGGTCACCGGCGTGCCGGTGGCCACGTTGGCGTCGTGCGTGGGTAGCATTTCCACCATGCCCTGATAGACCGTGTATTTGCCGAAAATGCCGCCCTCAATCACGTCACCCTCGTTGTATTGGGTGGTGATGACCGGCGTGTTGTAGTCGTAAATCAGCATTGCGGCGGTGTTGTCCTCCACATACATGAAACGGCCGCTGCGGAACACGAAGGTCACATCGCTCATAATCTGGCGCTCCTGGTTGGTGGCGGCCTCCGCTTTGAAGGCGGCGATGTTGTCCACCTGCACGGGGAAGCTGATGGTGGCGCTGACGGTGTCACTCGCGATCCAGCCTTCCTTCCAGGCTTTGGCGGTGATTGTCGTGTTCGCGCTCACCATAAACGGGGCACTGTACACGGTTGATGTTTCGGTGGGTTCGGTGCCGTCAAGCGTGTAGCGGATCACCGCACCGTCGGTGGCGCAGGTGATGGTCACAATCTGCGGCACGTAGTAGTGGTCTGTGGCGGGGGTGATGACCGGCACGGCCACGGTGTCGGGGGCCGGCGGCACATTGATGGTGTAGGTGCCAGTGGCCACGGTGCTGTTTTCCCAGCCGCTCTTCACGGCAAGCGCCTTTACGGTGTAGGTGCCCGGTATGTCAAAAAAGAGCGGTGTGCTGTAGACTGCGGAGCTGACGGTGGGCTCGCTGCCGTCGGTGGTGTAGCGGATTTCGGCATCAGCCACGGTGCAGCTCATTGCCACGGTAATGTTGTTGTCGCTGACGGCGGTGGCAGGCGTGAGCACCGGTGCGGGCAGCTGTGCGGTGGCAGTCAGCGCGACGGTTGCGCTCAGGGTGTCACAGGCGATCGTGATGGTGCCGGTGGCGGGCTCGGTGCCGTCGAAGGTTACCGTAACCGTCGTGTTGCTGTTCGGGTTGAAAATGAAGGACGGGTTGACGGTGAAGTGCGTGTTGTCAACGAACAGTGTGATGGCATCGTCCAAGTGGGCACCGCCGACGGTGAAGGTCTGTGTCAGTTGTGTGCTGGTGAAGTTCAGCGCGGTAGCATCAACGGTCAACACAGGGTCGTAAACCACATTGTAGACGGCGGTGGCGGTTTCGCTGTCGAACCAACCGGCCTTGAAGGCTTTGGCCTTGACGGTTGTTGTGGTGTTCAAGGTGATGGGCGTGCTGTAAAGGGCAGCGGCGCTTGTGGGTTCAGAGCCGTCGGTGGTGTAGCGGATTTCGGCATTGTCAGTCGCGCAGCTGAGGCTGATGGTCACGCTGTCGGCGTATGTGCCGGCCACGGGGGTGAATACAGGCGTGGCAACCGTCGGGGCGGTGATGGTCACGTTGAGGGTGGCCACATCGCTCGTCTGCCAGTTGGCCTTCACGGCGACAGCTTTGATGGTGGAAGTTGTCGTCACTGGGACCGGAGCGGTGTAGAGCGTGGAATTCTCCGTAGGCGTTGAACCGTCGGTGGTGTAGTAGATAGCGGCGTCGTTTCCGGCCGTCATGGTGACGGTGGCATTGAAATAGAAGGTGTTATCGCCGGGAGCTACGTCGCCAGTGGCGGTGAGCACGGGCGCGTCAAGCACCGGCATGGTGACGGTAAACGTGGTGGCCGCACTCACGGAGGGCGAGAGGTCGGCCTGGCTCATGTCCACTAAGTAACAGGCGATGGTGTGCGTGCCTGCGGGCAGCGGCGACAGGGTAGCCGAAAGCAGTGCGGTGAGGCCGGTTTGGTCGAGAAAGACAGGGTTGGTAAGCCCGATAGCGGTCAACAGCGGGCTCACGACCTTGAGGTAGCCGTCGGTGCCGAGCGTGAAATTCTGAATGTCAATTCCGATGGGCAGCGTGTCCAAGCTGCTGAATGTGCTACCGTTAGCGGGCGCGGTGATGGTGAGGGTGGGCTGGGGAACGGGAATTTGCACGGAAAGGTCGCTGTTGTGGCGCGGGTAAATCTGGATGCCGCCGTTGTATATTGCCGCAAAACCCGTGATGCTCGTGGTGGCGCCAGCCGGAAGGACGGTGTCAATGCCGAAACGGTTGTAGAGGGTGAGGGTCTCTGTTCCTTGCGTGAAGGTAGTGGTCGAACCGGAAAAACCGGTCGGGAATGTCACATCAGCAATGGTGACGAGCTGTGCGTCGTAGGTGCTGTAGTTGGCAATCAGGTCGCTGACAGTGACCACGGTGGGCGTCACGCCGCCCGTGTTGGAAGTGGCGGGGGCGGTGTTCTGCGAGGCTGTCATCTCCACTTGACCGGAATATACCGAACGAGTACCCATCAGGCCACTGATTTGGTCGCCTTCATTGTAGGACGTGGTGATGTCGTTGCCATAAATCAGCAAACCGGCAGAGGCATCTTTCACGTAAGTGTACTGACCTTGACCGAAAACGTAGGTCACATCATTGCCGATAGTAAACGGTTGGTTGGTGGGGGCTGAGGTCTGCGCCTTGAAAGCGGCAATGTTGCTCACCGTCTCAGGGAAGATGTACGTTGCGGTGGCGGTCGGGCTGTTCTGGTAGCCTGCGGCCGTGGCCATGGCCTTCACCGTGGTGGTCTGGCTCAACGGTATCGGGGCGGTGTAAAGCGTTGAAGAGGTAGTAGGAGCTGTGCCGTCAATGGTGTAGTAGACGGAGGCTCCGGCCGTGCCGGAAGCGATGCTTACCGAAATGGGACTGGTGTACAATCCCGGTACTGGCGAGAATGTCGGTGTTTCCGCTGTGCTGCCTGACGGGCCGGACGACTTGTAGAAAATCGTCATTGACACCACACGGATTTGATGGCTGCCGTCCACATCGAACTTGAAGTAGTTGTAATTGTTGCTGCCAAACGACAGACCATAGTTGGCATAGCTCGAGCTCGTCACCGATATGGCATCTACCAAAGTCCAGGTGTTGCCGTCCGTACTTCCGTAGATGTTGACATCGTCCACACTATAGCCCATGTTGAACGCCAGACTGTCAATGTATAGAGGCAGCGCTTGGGTGTAGAAGAAGCCGTCGTGGGAGGCACTCGCATAGACGCGCAGCTGGGTGGTGAAGTGGCATTGGGTGGTTACCAGAGTCACGTCATTATCCAGCACATGAACTTCATCTATGGCATATTGTTCACCTCCCGGATAGTCGCTGAAGGTGTAGGTGGTTTGCGCGAATCCCACCATACCAAGTAGCATTATGCATAGGGTCACAATGCTGCAAAGGATAGACTTTTTTTTCATACTTTCGTTATTTAATTATTTGATTTTTAGACAATTAAAAAAAAGTTCGGGAGAATATCCCAAACGGCAAATATACATTTTTTGTTGGCATACGCCTTTTTGAAAAAAACGGTCACTGAGCGAATTTTTTGAGATCCCGCACCCGGAAGTTGTTCCATTTCGGCTCAATGCGCGGGTCGTAGCGGGTTTCGTCAAGCTGGACACCGCTGTCAGTGAGTGCTATTTTCGTGATGAAATTCTCAATGACGTCGAACTCATCGTTGTAGAAGGCTGCCACCTGGTGTCCGAGTTTTGTGTAGCGGCGGATCTGGTAGGTGTATCCTTTTTTCTTGAACTGCTTTGCGAGGGAACTCGACCCGAAAAGCCCGATGTTGGCAAACTGTGTCTTGTCGTAAATCACTAACTTGTCGTCGGTGCCGTGGCAGAAGAGGGTGGGAGCGGGCGCGCGGTTTTTGTACTTGGGCACCCCGTGGGTGGAGAAGATGGCGCCGGCGTAGGCAGCCACCCCTGCAATCCGGAAATTTTGGGGAAGGATGTCGCTGTTGAGGTAACCGTTGCACATGGCGTAGTCGGCTTGCAGTGCCGCGATGGCCCCCGCGCTGCTGCCCATCACGACAATGTGGGCGCAGTCGATGGTGAATTTGTCCGTTTGGCGAAGGTTCCGGACGGTGTAGTCCAGTGCTGAAATCACGTCTTCAGCTGCCATATCAATGGCATTTTGGAAGTTTTTGAGCGCTTTCAGTGCCGCAAACTCCGTCTTTCCGCGCATTCCAAGCCGGTAGTCGATGGCGATGACCACGTAGCCCTTTTCGGTGAAGTGCCGCCATACTTGCTGTATCTGGTCGTCGTCGCGTTTCCCGCCGATGAACCCGCCTCCGAACACGAACATCAGGCATGCCTGCTGCTCGTTCTGTACTTCGGGAATATACACGTCCATGTACAGTTTCGAGGTGTCCTTCTCGGCATATAGGTAGGTTTCTTTCGTCTGTGCGAAGGAACTGGCGAAGACAATCGCCAATGTCAGGGTCAAAAATATTCGCCTCATCATGTTAATGCTTTATTGTTCAAGGGAGTTCTCGTGTTTTCGTACATTCGCCCGCATCATCAGCAAAGGAATTATCACGGCGAAAAAGTAGGATCCTGCCCGTCGTTCGAACATACATTCGAACAGGCAGTTTGAGAATAGGAGCAGAAAGAGGGAGACCAGCATAAGGTCACGGTGTTTGATGCCGGTGCACAAGGGGGTGATAAAGTATAGCAGGGTGATGACCAGCCCAAGGATGCCATTGGTGAGAAGGACGAAGAGGAGCTGGTTGTGCGCATTGCAGTTTACTTCGTCATAATGGCCGCTTTTGTAGTAGTTTTCGGTAACAACATCGTTGCCGTCGCCGGTGCCCACGCCCCAAGGCATACTTCCCACGACGCCATCCCAGGCTGCCTTCCAAATGAACCATCGCCTGTCGGTCTGTTTATCGTCGGAATTTTGGTTGTAGTGGATAGAATAGGCTGCGAAACGGTTCACAGGAGACGTTTTAATCATTATGGTGAACAATCCGAAAACAAAAAGGGTGAGCGGGAGCAAGTATTTCCACCGTGAGCGTTTTCGGTACACGGCGTATAGGCACCAGAGTGTGTGCATGAACAGGATTATGAGGATTCCGGCTCGGGAATAGACGCATAATACGCCTATGGCAAAGAAAAACCCTAAAAGATAGAGTCCAATAGTGCGCTTCTTGGTCATTTCATGCTGACGATTGAGCAGCCGTTCAAAAATCAACAAGTAGGCGAAAGTGAAGTAGAGGGCGGTGTAGGTGTGGTGGTTGTTGAAACAGAATTTGTCGCTGAACATAAAGTTGGGGTTGCCGGTTTTCGCAGTGCGGTAAATCCCGAACAGAAATAGGCAAACCAAGTCGGCGGCTGCACCAATGACGAAAAGGGAAAGCAAAACATCAAAATGCTGGCGCTTCCAGATTTTTGTGGAGGTGGTAAGGAAGATGAGTGGTGCAAAGAGGAACCAGATGTAAGCTTCGAGGGTGCTCCAGGCGGCGGGCATGTTTTCCGAGTTGATAAAACCTAAAAGCGGGATGAGGCAGATGCCCAGCAGGAAGATGCCGTAGGGGATGCCATCGTTGGCTTTGAAATTCTCCCATTTCTCGCGCCAGTTCCATTGGCAGACCCACAGGGTCATCAGCAAGACGCCGATGGGCCACATGAACCAGGTGGTGAATGGAAGCAGCAACATGGCCAGTGCCATCAGGAGGAAACTGGCATTGAAGAACGCGTTGTCAGTGCGCAGTGTTTGTAGATATGTAGCATTACTATTCATGGGCAAGCAGGTCGGGGCGACGTTCGCGGGTTCGTGTAAGTTGTTGGTCCATACGCCATTCGTCAATCAATTTTGGATTGCCGGAGAGCAGGACGTCGGGCACGCGATGTCCGCGGAAGTCTGCCGGACGAGTGTAGACGGGGGCGGAGAGCAGTCCGTCCTGGAAGGAGTCGGAAAGGGCGGAGGCACCGTCGCTGATCACGCCGGGAATCACCCGCGCGATGGCATCGGTGATGGCCATGGCCGCAATCTCGCCGCCCGACAGCACATAGTCGCCAATACTCAGGTCACCGGTGACGTACAGCTCGCGTACGCGCTCGTCCACACCCTTGTAATGGCCGCATAGCAGGATAATGTTGTGAAACATCGACATCTCGTTGGCTTTCTGCTGGTTGAAGACCTCTCCGTCGGGAGCCATCAGAAAAACGCCGTCGTAATCGCGCTCGCTCTGCAACTGCTCGATACAACGGGCGATGGGTTCCACCATCATCACCATGCCTGCGCCGCCCCCGAACGGGTAGTCGTCGGTACGATGGTGCTTGTCGTAGGTGTAGGCGCGGATGTCGTGCACATGGAGTTCAAGGTAGCCCTTGTCCACGGCACGCTTCAAAATCGAGCTGCCGAACACCCCGGGAAACATTTCCGGAAAAAGGGTCAGTATATCAATTCGCATTGCCATAGTCAAAGTCAAAGGTCAAAGGTCAAAGTCAAGACAATTCCTCAATCGTCTTGCTAACCTCCTCTTCGGTTTTCATCAGTTTGTCGCGGCAGATTTTCATCAGCACGGTCGCACGCTTCATCTTTTCGGTCAGTTCATCCACGCTGACACTGTCGTTCTCCAATTGGTCAACAATTCCCTTCAGCTCTTCAAAGGCGGCGGTGTATGTCAGGGTCTCTTTCATGGGTTTTAATGTTCGGTGAATAGTGAATGGTGAATGGTGAATAGTGAATGGTGAATAGTGAATGGGCTCTTAGTACTGTATGCCGAGGCGGACGCCGGCGAAGTGGTAGAGGGCCTTCTGGACGGCGTTGGTGGAGTAGGCGGAGAAATCCTGCTCGTCGGGTGTCGGGATGGTGTAGCGGATGTCGGTGTACTGGTTTTTATAGCAGGCGGCCAGCACGAGCGACACGCGGTCGTTGAGGTTGATGCGCAGACCGATGCCGGTTTCGCCCATCGGGCCGGTGGACGTACCATGCACCACGCGGTCCATCTTGTCGGGTACCGACGAAACGTACCATTTGAAGGCGTAGCCCCCGTTGAGGTAGAATATCGGTTCGAACTTCGTGTCCGTGAAGTTAACCGTGATGTTGAGGTATATCGGGATGAAGGCCGTCTGCTTCCAGAAGTCGAAGCCTGCACCGAGACTCATCTGGAAGTACGGATTGAACTGGTATCCAAGCTGTTGGTCAACGAAGATGTCGAAGCTTCGATTCTGTACGGTTTTCAGCTCCTCGCCCGTGTTGTTCATCAGATGGATTTCGCCTAACCCTGTGGCGTAACCAAATGAGGTCATATAGATGAACTTGCTGTCTGGGGACTCTCTGCGTTGCGCGTAAACGCTGACGCACAGAAGCGTGGCTATGAGAAGAATGAGCGTTTTTTTCATAATGTATCTTATTGATTGTTAGTTGCTTGTGATGATTTTAACATTTCTCGGGCGGCCAATATGGACGATTCGGTGCGGCTTTCACCGCTCATCATGGTGGCAATCATCCGCTCGCGCCCCGGCATGTCCAATTCTTCGATGTTTGTAAACGTCTGGTTGTCGGTAGTCTGTTTATACACAAGCAGATGCTGTCCGCCGCAGGCCGCAATTTGCGGGAGGTGCGTGATGGCGATGACCTGATGTTTTACGGCTAACTGGCGCATCATCTGCCCGACTTTCGAGGCGGTCTCGCCGGAGATACCTGTGTCAATCTCGTCGAAGATGATGGTGGGCAGGTACATGGAGTCGGTGATGATCGACTTGAGACAGAGCATGATGCGCGACATTTCGCCGCCGGATGCAATGCGGGCGATGTCGGCGGGTGCAACACCGGCGTTCGCGCTGAACAGGAACGTGGCTGTGTCACGGCCGTTTTCGCGCAGCTCCTCACCCTCCTCAATGTTGACGGTGAAACGGCTGCCGGACATGCCCAACTGTTGCAGCCGCTCCTCCATCGCTTTTACAAGCGCGGGCACAGCCGCCTTCCGCGATGCTGACAACTGTGTGGCCAAGGTTTTCGCATTTTCGGCTAATTGGGATACAAGCGTCTCGTATTCAGTGAGTTTTTCTTTTTCGTCGGTGTAAGTGGCAACCTCTTGCTGCAACGTCTCCAAGAGGGAAAGCAGTGCGGCGTTGTCTTCCGCATGGTACTTGTTTTGCAGTGAGAAAAGGAGGTCGAGACGCTCGTTGAGTTGGTCGGTGAGTTCGGGGTTGACCTCCACGGCGTCGTTTTTGCGCGACATCTCGTAGGAAAGATCCTGCGCTTCCGCCGTCAGCCCGTCGATGCGCTGGTTGAAGGCGGCGTATTCGGCCCCGAGGCTCTCCAACGCACGGCACTCCTGCCGCAGCGACTTCAGCATATATAAGATATTGTCACCCTCCTGTTCCGAGAGGATGCGGGTGGCATTGAACAGATGCGATTTTATAGTCTCCGCATGCGTCAACTCCTTGATTCGCTGTTCAATTTCCGTCTGTTCATCGGGTTGCAGCTGTGCTTTTTCCAACTCTTCGATGGTGAAGCAGTTGTAGTCGTAACGCAGGGCCGCCTCCGCGCACCGCTGTTTGAGCGTCTCGTAGGCTGCCTTTTGGGTCTGCCATTCGTGCAACGCCTGTTGATACTGCCATAGAACTTCTTGATTCTGAGCAAACTGGTCAATCAGCCTTAGACGGAAGCCAGCGTTTTGGAGCATCAAGGTCTGGTGCTGCGAGTGGATGTCCACCAATAGGGAAGCGACCGCTTTGAGCGTGGCGAGATTCACGGGCGTGTCGTTGATGAAAGCCCGTGACTTTCCATGCTCGTTGATTTCCCGACGGATGATAGTCTCGTCTTGATAATCTAGATCGTATTGTTGAAAAAGGGTTTGCAGGTTGAGCCCGCTTACGTTGAAGGTCGCCTCCACGATGCATTTGCGGGTTTTGTCGAACAGCACATCGGTGTCGGCGCGGTTGCCGAGAATCAGCGACAGGGCGCCCATGAGGATGGACTTGCCCGCGCCGGTCTCACCCGTGATGACGGTCAGGCCTTGCCGGAATGGAATTTCCAAAGACCGGATAATCGCATAATTCTCTATTTGCAGGGAGGTCAGCATCGCGATTACTTGGATGCGGTGTTGATGGCGTCGTAGGCGGAGGAGTTGGTCGGGTCGATCTGTTTCATGATGTTGATGACCTGGGTTTTCTCCGACGGCATACCCTCCTTGAAGATGTTGATGATTTCGTCCTTCTTGGTGTTCAGGATGATGCGGACGGCGGCGAGATTCGACTTCTGAGCGTTGACCTGTTGAAGCAGCTTGAGACTTTCGAGAATGACGGCGCGGCCTGCGTCGGGGGTCTCGTACATCACGTCCAGGCCGAGACGATGGTACTGGTAGTAGAAGTCGTGGAGTTTGCTGTAGGTGCTGTTGGTGAAGTTTTCGGTGATCCAGTAGCGGTTGTTCTGTCCGCTTTCGGCCACGTTCCAGCCCGCCTCTTTCGAATTAATGTTGACAATGTTCTGGCATTTGCCGTAATAGGGAGAACCGCCGTTTTGCGAGAAAGAATCCAGCTCCACTGCAATGAAGAGGTTGAGGTAGTAGGCGATGAGGGAGGTGAGGTCCGACAGGTTGGAGTTCTCTTCAAACTCCAACTCGTCGCCGTCGGAGTAACGGAATTTCACTTTTTTATCTTGGAAACTCAACAGTGTGGTTTTGTAACTGGCCTTATACACAGGACGTTGCAAAACTAAGGTGGCGGTACCTTCGTATTCGTCGCCCGACTCTTTAGTCAGGTTGATGGTGATGGAGCACTCGATGCGTTCGTTTTGCTTCAGGTTGTATTGGCACCATTTGCGGTCGTGGACAAAAGTATAAAGCTTCTGCCGCATCTCATTGTATCGCTGTTGGTTACCCGAGCTTGAGATTTGGTTGGCGTTGATGGACACGGCACACTGGAAGTCTTGGGCTTTCAGCGTGGAGAGGGCCATCAGCGTGATGATGAAAAGTCCGATGATGCGTTTCATAGTTGGTGGTTTGGTTTATTTTTGGATGTACATAAGGGCGGTTTGAAGGATTTCTTCGGCAATTTCCTGTTTGCTTTTGAGCTCGCTGGCAAACTCGCGGCCGTCCTTGCTGAAGATGGTCACCTGGTTGGTGGCGGTCCGGAAACCAGCGCCGGCCGTCCGCAGGGAATTAAGAACGATGAGGTCGGCGTTTTTATTGTGCAGTTTCTTTTTGGCATTCTCCACCTCGTTTTCGGTCTCTAAGGCGAAACCGATTAGCAACTGGTTGTCACGCTTGATTTTCCCGACGGAGGCTAAGATATCTTTCGTCCGGACCAGTTCCACGGCCATTCCAGCCTGCTCCTTCTTGATTTTCTCGGGAGCCGGATGTGCGGGCGTGTAGTCGGCAACAGCGGCGGACATAATGACAATATCCTGTTGGTCAACGATTTTCATGCATTGTTGATACATTTCCTCGGCCGTTTTGACATCCACGCGGTGAATGTTGGGATGCTTTGCGGTGCAGCTCGAAGGGCCGGAGACAATCGTGACTTGGGCGCCTTTGCGTGCGGCGGCCTCGGCCAGGCAGAACCCCATCAGGCCGGAGGAGTGGTTGCCGATGAAGCGCACGGGGTCGATGGGTTCGTAAGTCGGCCCGGCGGTGATGAGCACGCGCTTGTCCTGCAGCGTATGGTCGTTGGCAAGTTCCTCGTCCACCCGCTCGAAAATCTCCTCAGGCTCCTGCATCCGTCCGCTGCCGGTGGTGCCGCAGGCCAGAAATCCTTCATTTGGGGTGAGAATATGGCACCCACGTTCGTGAAGCAGTCGTATATTGTCTTGAACCACAGTGTTTTCGAACATGTTGCTGTTCATCGCCGGAGCGAGGAATACGGGCTTCTTGACGGCCAGGAAAAGGGTGGATAGCGCATCGTCGGCGATACCGTGTGCGAATTTGCCGAGGATGTTGGCTGTGGCGGGGGCGACCACAAGGGCGTCGGCCCAGTCGGCCAGGGCGATGTGCTCGACCTCCATCGTGCGGTTCGGGTCGAACATGTCGGTGTAGAGCTTGTTCTGAGACAGCGTCTCGATGGTCAGCGGGGTGACAAATTGCAGGGCGTTGCGTGTGGCGGTGACACGCACCTCGTAGCCGCCCTTCTTGAACAGCCGGATGAGTTGCATCGTCTTGTACGCCGCGATGCCGCCAGATATGCCGATGACCACGTGTTTGCCCATAACCAAATGATTGTTATTCGGTTATGTCTTTGAAATAGATTTGACCCTCTTCAAACTCATGCAGGGCGAGCTGCGTGGGCTTGGGCAGTTGCTCGTACATTCTCGACAGCTCGATTTGCTCGCGGTTCTCATAGACTTCCTCGCCAGAACGCTCTTGCGGAGCCTGCAGATGCGAATTCTCCTGGAACTCTTGCTTCAGCTCGGCGGCAATCTGGTCGGCGCGTTTCGACATAATCACGATGCTCTTGTAGAAGTTGCCCGTTTCTTTGTCGTATTTGCGGATGTCCTTCGTCTTGGCAAAGAGGTCAATTTTCAGTTTTTTATAATCTAAGGCTTTCATTTATAAGGGTTTAATTTGGTTTGTTCTTGTATTTTTCTAACTGCTTGGTAACGTCTTGGGCGATTTTCTCCGTCTCCTTGGCATATTTGCTGTCGGGGTAGTTGAGGATCATGCGTTGGCAGGCATCGAGGCAGGCTTTGAGGCGTTCAGCTTTCTTGCGTTCGGTACTGCGTCGAGCATACTCGTAGTTATTGAGCACCAGATAATAGACAGCCTCGGGCATGAGCGGGGAGTAGGCATAATCGTTGAAGAAATTCTTCGCTGCAATTTGGCAGGCCTCGTAGTGGTCGGTGTCGTAGTAGAGCTTGACTATCTCCAGATCCTTGCGGGCCAGTTTGAGGCGCAGGTCGTCGAGCATGACATTGCACTCCTCCACGTGTTTGTTGTCGGGGTAGGCCTGCAGGAACGCCTTGATCTGCTCGATGGCGTAGTCGGTGTTGGACTGGTCGAGGCTGTAGTCGGGGCTGGTCTTGTAAACGGCTTCAATGCAGCGGAAAAAGGCATCCTCGGTGTGCTCGGAGTTGGGATAGCGGCGCACGTAGTCGCGGAAGTGGAGGGCGGCCATGTTGTAGTCGCCGTTTTGGTAATAGGAGTCGGCGAAGAGGAAGAGGATGGTGTCGGCGCGCGGGGTGCCGAGTGACAGGGGGTAGAGTTCTTGGAAGAGGCCGGCTGCGGAGAGCCACTGGCGGTTGTCATAGAACTTCATGGCGCGGGCGTAGTGCTGGTCGAATGTCTCGAACGTGACGCGCTTGTTGCCCAAGCGGCTGACCTTGGCGGGTTTCGTCTTGGTCGGGCGTACCGTGTCCGTCTGCGCGGCCGCGGTCGGCACAACTGTGTCCACTTCGCAGCGGAAGTCCGCGGCACAGACATCCACCGCAAAGCATAACAGTATAACTATCAATATGTTATAAGTCTTCTTTGCCATTTTGAAAAAACCGCGCAAATATACTGTTTTTTTTGTATCTTTGCCAATTCTTTTTGACAAGACCATTTTGTATGTTCGACAGGATAAAGAAACACTTCCTCCACAAGCACATTGAGGCGCAGGAACCCAATAAAATCAGGGCGGTTTGTTCCTTGCAGAACGCCGCCACCGTTGGTATGCTCTGCGAAATCACCGACGAGGATTCGTACAAGGCCATCTTCCGCATATTCACCAAATTGCAGGAGTCTGGCAAGGTGGTGCATCTCATCGGCTACATCGACGAGAAATACGTGCCTTTCTATTGCCTGCAGCAGCTTTCCGCCGACTATTTCTGCCAGAAGCAGCTCACTTGGTGCGGTGAACCGAACGTGGTGCAGGTCACCGATTTCATGCAGCGCGATTTCGACATCCTTTTGGACTTCAACTACCGCTATCACGCGCCAATCGAGACGATTCTCGCTACTGCGCACTCCAAATTCGTCATCGGCAGCTGCGCCGACTACAAGGACATCTACGACCTCTACATCCAGACCGAGAGCGGTAACTACAACCAATTTCTGAACTCCACCTTCAACTATACCCAAAAACTTTCCGGAAAATGAGACCAGACGTGCAGAATACTTTCAAAGGCTTGGGCGTAGCCTTGATCACGCCTTTCAAGAGAGACGGGCAAATTGATTTCACCCGACTGTCAGAGCTGGTCGACCGCGTGATTGACAACGGGGTGGATTACTTGCTCGCCCTCGGCACCACGAGCGAGTACCCGACGCTCGCACCTGACGAGAAGGATGATGTCCTGCGCTGTATCTTGGAGACCAACGCCAAGCGCCTGCCCGTGATGGTGGGTCTCGGCGGCCCCAACACGCAGTTCATGATTCGCAAGTTAGACCACCTCTCCGCTTTCGACGTGGATGCCATCTTGACGGTGACCCCTTATTACAACAAGCCGTCGCAAGCGGGCTTAGTGGCTCACTATAAGACCTTTGCCGCTGCTACCGACATGCCGGTGTTCCTTTACAACGTGCCTGGCCGTACCTCTTGCAACTTAGAGGCCGCCACCACGCTTCGTATTGCTGAGGAGTGTCCCAACGTGGTCGGCATCAAGGAGGCTTCCGGCATGATGAAGCAGATTCTGCAGCTCATCGCCAAACGTCCCGAAGGATTCCTCGTGATTTCCGGTGACGACCTGCTCACCCTCCCGCTCATGGCTGCCGGTGCCGACGGACTTATCTCCGTGATGGCCAACGCGTTCCCGAAGAAGGTTGCCGACATGGTGCATCACATTATGCGACAGGAGTTAGACGAAGCCCGTGCCATTCACCAGCAGCTCGTCCCGCTCACCATCGACTGCTTCAAGGAGGGCAGTCCCGCCGGCGTGAAGGCCATCATGTCTGCCATGAGCCTCATCGACAATGCCTTGCGCTTGCCGTTGGTACCAGTATCGGATAAATTGCAAGAGGAAATTGTCGGGTTGTTGCGATTTCTCTCGCAAATCTCACAGATTTTTGCCGATTTGCGTAGGAATAATCTGCGTTAATCCGCGAGTTCTGCGGGAGATAACTTCCGCTTCTTTGCCTTGGGGGTTGCTGGCCAGTTACAGGGTGCTATTCGTTGTAACTCATCTTATCTTCCGCCACTTTGTGTGAAATCTCCTCTCCTGTGCTATAAGCGGGTACACTGTGTTCGTAAAGGAATTCTGGAGCGAAGTCAACCCCATTATACCATTCCAAGGTCCATGAAGTCAACCCGAATTGCACAAAATTGCGTTTATCTCTTAATTCGTCATAGAATTTTCCATGCAATAAAGGATCAAAATCAACGAGACGGACGTCTCCGTTATTGAATTCGAGTTTCATCACGTAGTCGTGAAGATACTCCACGTCAACCACTCTTTTCAAACCATAATCTTCCATAACACTACTCTAAAGGTTTAATAGGCAACGGTTCCAATCCATTTTTCAGTCGGTTCCAATTGTCAAGAATCTCATCGTAATGCAAATCTATCCATTGGTAAACTTTCACAAGTTCCTTGCGTGCCAACTGTCCTGTAACTAAACCGTTTTTAATAGTTATTGATGCCCTCCTGTCGCCATACCTGACATGTATATGAGGTGGATTATGATCATCCGCAAACATTAAGATGATAATACCATAGAATCGACTGACTTCGGGCATAGTTGTTTTCGTTTTAATTGAGCGGCAAAGATATACTTTTTTCCTGCAGATATTGAAGTCTAACGCAGAAAAATTTAGACACATTGGAGAAAAAGATTATTTTTGCGCCGCAATAAAAGAAATTGTTTTGTCATGTTGTTTTTCGAGAAATTCGAAAAGGTGTTTATAAGAATATCAGCCCTCCTCTTGGCGCTGATCTTCGCCTTGGTGCCGTTTCTTTTCATTAGAGAAAAACTGTCAGACCCATTATGGTCGCCTAGTTTCTTTACCTATCTCGTTATATTGCTGATGGTTGGGGGAGCGTTGTACATGCTCTACGTTACACTGTTTTACGATCGGATAAGACGCAAGTGGGAATTACAAGACCGAATGCGCAAACGGGAACTGCTTAAGGAACTGGCTGCCGTTAAGGAGGAACGGTTCCGCAACCCTGTGGACACTACCACCGTTATCCTGTTGGACAACGTGACCGATTACGAACAGTTGGAGAATGTGATTTTGGACAGTATGGCTGAGGATGAAGGCACACTCGAAAATGTTCCTTTGCTGTGGAAACGAGGAGAAGAACGTTGTGCCATCACATTTCCATGCGGCGTGTCACGACAGGTACTTTGCGATCTGGCAGATGATATCTGGTGTTTTTGTTCCTGTACCGTGCAAGTATGGTGTCAACCGGAACTGTTCAAAAAGCATATTGGAGAATGGCTGTACCTCTGTTTCGGGGCGGAAGATTTGTTAATTGCCATCACTGAAGACGAAACGCAATGGAATATCAACCCTGAAGATGCCATGCTGTATCGATCCGAAAGGCACGACCGATTTTTTCAACCTCGCCCGGAAATCGATTGGACGAGATTGGAAAAAATGTTGATATAGTTGCGTGTTTTCAACACGCTCATCGCGTACGCGCACACCACTCCCCACACTGCGGCCTTTCGGCCTTGTATGGGGTTATTGAAATATCGTGCTTTCAGCACGGTACTGAATGTCGTACTATTTACACTTCCCTCCCAGAAACACCAAGAACCCTTCCGGCAGCGGCTTCTTCATCATAATACCCTGGGAATCAGAATACATGATGTAAACGTTGGTTTTCGTTTCGATGATGTTCTTTATCTTGTCGTAGCCGATACTGGTGGTGCCGCTTTTCGTGACGGCATCGAAATGGTCCTTGAAAAACAGAAACTCGCACTTCTGTCCGGCAATCTCCGTATTTCGCACAAACACTTTGGCCATCCGCTGGTCGATGCCGCGGAACAGATACCAGTTGAGGAATACCAGATAAAAACCGGCAATCGCGGCCCAGATGTAGTTGCCGCTAATCAGACACAACACGGTCAAGGCAACGAGCAGAACATCTAATATGGAGAGGAAAACAACGATTTTCTTGTTTCGGAAGCGCAGGGTTCTGTTAAAGCGCATGAACTCCTCTACAGAGTACAGGCTTTTTATGCTGTATAAGGGTTGCATATCCATCATCCGATTTTCTTTTTTCTAATCATCCAATCCTCTTCACCGTGCCAACAACACTTTCTTCACTGTGCTGTTCAGGGTCTGCACGAAATATACGCCGTCGGGGTAGCGAGACAGGTCAACCTGTAAAGTCTGTACGGGCGAATAATCATTTGCATCAACAACCACATCCAACAATTTCCCATACATATCCAACACTTTGATTTCGTTATTCGGAGAATCGTAATTAGACAATTGGACATTGAGGGTGCCTGTGGTTGGATTCGGGTAAATCATTAGATAATCTTTCTCACGAACGGGGGTTCTTGACGGAGCGCTTTGTCCCGTGAAAAATTCGTATATAACATCTTCATATCCAAAATCATACAGGTTAGCATCGTGATACCATTTGTGCGTACCGCCCACCACTTTTAAATGTTGCAAGTCCGTGCCGCAATTGTAAGTATAGCGGATGAAACGCAACCCGTCAATCTTGAGGTTAGGCAGAGTGTCAATAGCAAATTCGCCGTTGCAATCGTTGGAGTTCTGCCAATAATTGAGGATAGCATCGACTCCGAGGCCGAGCGTAGAGCCGTAAGAAATCCCGTTATATCCTACAATATTGTCGTTAGTGCCATGGATGTGGAGAATGCGGACAGGTGTAACGGGTGTTTTGGTGGCATCCGCAGTGGAAATCAGTCCGCTGACGGGTGCGCAGGCCGTAATACGGTCTCCATGCTCAATAGCCATGCGATAGGTCATGAAGCCGCCCATGGAGAAGCCAGTGAAGAATACGCTGTCGGGGTCAAGTTGGTACTGTTCAGTCAGCGAATCAAGAAGTGCCAATAGAAAGCCAGCATCGTCAATCGAGCTGCTCAACAGCCCCGCGTTCCACATAGTGCCGAAAATACCTTGGGTGAGGGCTTGCGGCACCACAATCGCCCAACCAAAATCCTCGGCTAACTGCCCGAAATCAAACTCCCCGTCACAATCGGTGATATTGTCACCCAATCCGTGCAGGAAGAACAGAACCGGTAGCGTACCGTCATGATTCGCGGGGGTGCGCACGAGGTACTCGCGCTGCACGTTCTGCCAGGTGAAATGCTGGACTTGGGCGGAGAGGTTCCCGAACAGGGCGACTGCCAATACGAGGCAGAGGGATAGGGGCTTTTTCATTAGTTTGAGGTTATGTTCGTAAGATAAGTATGTATTTAGTCATGAGGGCATGTCGTAGAGACGTGGCATGCCCCATCTCTACAGGTTCTTGTCCGTGATTTCCTCGGCATTCAAAACGAATGCGCGCAACCCCTGCTGCTCGGCGGACATGTCCAGTTCGTGGATGTCGTGGAGCAAGGATTTGACCTTCTCGTCGGCCACGAAGGCCAGGACGGCGGAGTTCAGGGTCGGCCATGCGTGGGTGCCGTAGTGCGGTTCTCCATCGTGGCTACCGCGGCCCTGCACCTCGTTCCAGAAGGTAAACCCGCGGATTTCGTTCTTGTCCAAAATTTCCATGACCTCATCGTAGAAGGCTTGATATAGGGATATGAAGACTGCTTTCATTTTTCGATACTGTTTGATTGTTTGTTCCTTTCAACCCCACACTGCGCTTCGCTTGTGTGGGGTTAATTGCGCTTCGCGCGTGTTGCCTCTCCGAGGCTGCTTAAGGAAGCTGATTTTATTATATTGGGAGCTTTCGTTAAACTGCTGACTAAACCTCATTCACGCCGAGGGCTTTGTTGCGTTCGCGGCGGGCGCGGCGGCGGGCCGCACCACGGGCGTTCCATTCGGCGAACTTGCTGAAGAGGATCGGGATGAGGATCAGGGTGACCATCGTGGAGAAGGTGAGACCCCAGGCCACGACCATACCCATGGAGTTCCACATCTCAGCGCCCTCGCCCTTATCAACGGCCAACGGGATCATACCCAAGACCGTGGTCAGGGTGGTCATCAAGATGGGACGCAAACGGGAACGACCGCCGGCGACGACCGCATCCTTGATACTCATGCCGCGCTCCACACACAAGCTGGTGTAGTCGATTAGAACGATACCGTTCTTCACCACAATACCGATCAACATCATCAGGCCGATCAACGCCATGATGCCCAAGGCGGTGCGCGTGACGGCCAAGCCAATCAGCACGCCGGTGAGGGCGAAGAGGATGGAGAGCATGATGACGAACGGGTAGGTGAACGACTCGAACTGGGCGGCCATCACCACATACACAAGGATGATAATCAGGGCCATCAGCATGTACATGTCGCCGAAGGCATCCTGCTGGTCTTCCCATGTGCCGCCGATCTTGTAGTCCAGGGTGGCGGGGATGTCCATCTGGTCGAGTTCCTTCTGCGCGGATTCCACCAGCTCGCTCAATACGGCGCCCTTGGCTACCACGCAGGAGACTTTGACCATACGCTCACGGTCCTTACGGACGATGGTCGGCGGGGTGAAGGTCTCTTCTACAGTGGCCACGTCGCCCACGCGGATGCCCTTGCCCATGCTGTTGTACATCAGGATGTTCTCGATGGCGTGGATGTCGTTGCGGAACTCGGGCGCGTAACGCACACGGATATTGTACTCGTCACCGTCCTCACGGAACTGCGAGGCCGTGTAACCGTTGAAGCGGTTGCGCACGTAGCCGGCAGCCGTGGTGGAGTTGAGCCCGTTCTCGGCCAGCTTCTGTCGGTCAAAGACGACCTCCAACTCCGGTGTGTATTCGTCACGGCTGATCACCACCTCGGAGCAGCCCTCCACCTGCCGCATCCGCGCGGCAAGGTCGGCGGCGAACTGGTCGGTGGTGTTGAAGTCGTAGCAGTAGAGCTCGATATCGACCGTCGATTGTCCGCCCATGTTGCCCTGGCCGGTGGAGACGGTGGAGGAGACAATCTCGATGTGCTGCCGCAGGAGGGCGCGGATGCCGTCGGAAATCTCCGTGATGAACTTGTCACGCTCGGTTTTCTTCACCAAGCGGATGTTGAAGGAGAGCAGGTGCGTGCCGTTCTCGCGCATCAGGCTGAAAGTGTTGTCCTCATCGGGCATACCCACGGAATAGTTGATGGACTTGATTTCGTTCGGGTACGCCTCGCGGATTTCGTTTACAATCTGGTCGCCCAACGCCTTGGTGGTCTCCACGCGAGTGCCCTGAGGCAGCTTCACGGTGACGCTCAGACGGGCGTTGTCCTGCGTGGGGAAGAACTCGGTGGGAATCACCAACAGCAGGGAGAGGCTGGCGAGGAAGATGACGGAGGCCAGTCCCACAACCGTTTTCCTGTGGTTGACGCACCAGCGGAGCAACTTGGCATAGCCGTTGTCCAAACGGGTGAGGAACCGCTCGATAGGACCGTAAACTGCGGCGAACCACTTGCTCTTCTTGGGGTTCTTCTTCAACAAGAGGGAACAGAGCATCGGGGTCAGCGTCATGGAGGCGATCAGGGAGACGGCAATCACGATGGTGACAATCCAGCCCAACGACTTGAAGAGCACGCCGGCCATGCCGGTGAGGAAGGTCAGCGGCAGGAACACGGCGATAATCACCAATGTGGAGGCGATAATGGAGAGCGACACCTCGCTGGTGGCGAACACGGCCGCCGCCTTGGGTTTCGACCCCCGCTCGATATGCGTGGTGATGTTCTCCAACACCACGATGGAGTCATCGACCACCAGACCGATGGCGATGGAGATAGATGACAACGAAATGATATTCAGCGTGTTGCCAGTCGCTAATAGGTAGATAAAGGCCGCGATCAAGGAGACGGGCACCACGATGGCGATGATGACGGTGGCGCGCCATCTTCCCAAGAAGAAGAGCACGACCACGACCACCAACAGCAAGATAATCAGGATGGTCTCCTCCAAGCTCTCGATGGTGTTGGTGATGTTGTCGGAGTTATCGACCAGCACGTTCAAGTTCACGTCGGCGGGCAGCGAACGCTGGATGTCAGGAAGTTCTTTCAGCACTTTCTTACAGATCTGCACCGTGTTGGCACCGGTCTGCTTCTGGATGATGATCATGGCGCCGCGCTGACCGTCGGTGTAGGACTCCTGCATACGCTCCTGCAGGGTGTCGCACACCACCGCCACGTCCTTCAGATAGACGTTCTTGTTGTTGTAGCTGCCGACCACCACGTCCTCCATCTCGTCCGCGCTGTTGAACTCGCCATCCACACGCATGGAGTAGGTCTTGGAGCCCACGTCCATGATACCGAGGGAAACGTTGCGGTTTTCCGCGCCCAGAATGGAGGCGATGGTTTCGATGGTGAGGTTGTAGCTCTCCAACTTGTAGGGGTCGCAATAGACCTGGATCTCGCGCTGCGGGGCGCCGGAGATGGAGACCGCACCCACGCCGCTGATACGCGACAACGGCGAGGAGACCTTGTCGTCCAGGATCTTGTACAACGCCTGCGTGCTCTGTCCCGACTGCACCGACAGCATCATGATGGGCATGTCGTCGGCGCTGAACTTGAACAGATAGGGCTGGTTGGCACCGTCGGGCAGAGCCGACTTCACCATATCCAGCTTGTCGCGCACGTCGTTGGTTTTCTGCTCGATATCCACACCGTACTCGAACTCCAGATAGACGATGGAGTAGTTCTCCTTGGAGTTGGAGGTGATGTGCTTGAGGTCACTCAGGGTGTTGAGCACGTTCTCGATGGGCTTGGACACGTTGTCCTCTATATCTTCCGCGCTGGCGCCGCCATAGACGGTGAGCACCATGATGGTGTTGCTGTCCATGTGGGGGAAGAGGTCCACCGGCAGCTTGGTCAGGGAGAAGATGCCGATGATGATGACGGCAATGTATATCAACCCTGTCATGATAGGTCTCGCGACCGATTTCTGGTATAAACTCATATTATACTTTGACTATTGACTTTGACTATTGACGCCCCACATTGCGGCTTCGCCTTATGTGGGGTTAATTGCGCTTCGCGCGTTTTGTCTCTTCGAGACTGTTTAAGGAATTATTTTTGTTCGACATTGACTTCCAGACCGTCCTTTAGACGTGCCAAACCGGTGGTGGCCACCATGTCGCCGTCCTGCACGTTGCCGGAGAGCAATTCGTAGGACTTGTCCAAATGGCGACCGATTTCCACCTGGTTGAAGGAGACTTTGCCATCCTTATATACATAGACGTAGCGGTTGCCGGAGCCCTGCTGGCGGAAGATGGCTTCGTCGGGAACCACCACGTGTTTCTCCGTGCCGAAGTTGATGGTCACGCGGGCGTACATGCCCGGGCGCACGCGGCTGTCGGTGTTGGCTAACTGCACCTCCACGGGGAAGGTGTGTGTGGTACCGTCCATAGTCGGGTAAATGAGGCTGATCTTGCCCTTGAACTCTTCATCGCCGTAGGCATCCACCTTGACTGTAACCGGCGTTCCGACCTTCACCTGCTTGAACAGCGTCTCGGAGATGTTGATGTTCATCTTCACAGGGGTGATCTGCTGCACCTGCACCACAGGCTGGCCGCCGTAGAGGTCGCCGCTGTCGTAGTTACGCTGCGTCACCACGCCGGAAATCGGGCTGATCAACTGCGTGTTTTCCAAAAGGTTGTCGTAGGTGGTTTGTGCCACATCCAGTTGGGTCTTCATCGCGTCCCAGTCGGATTTGGAGACACCGCCCACCTTGTAGAGCTCGTCAACGCGCTTGAAGCTGGCCTTGAGGTTGTCGAGCTGTACTTTCGACTGTTTGAGGCTGTTCTCGTTCATCTGCACGAGCACCTTGCCCTTGTTGACGCGGTCGCCGACTTCCACATAGATTTTGTCGATGCGGCCTCCTGTGAGCGGGGCGATGTTGTTGACGGCGTTGGCCTCCACGATGGCGGTGTACTCGTAGGTCTGGTCAACCTCCTCCACATGCACTTCCTGCGTGCGGATGGTCATCTTCTGGTCGCCGGCGATGACGGCGGTGTCCTTTTTCTTGCAACCTGCCATCACAAACAAGGAGATTGCCAATAAAATGGTGATTTTTTTCATATTTCAATTTATTTATTTCGAATTAAATATTCATAATTCAGCATTCATAATTCATCATTGTTCCTTGCCGAGGGTTGCATCCAAGTTGGCCTTTGCCACGAGGTAGTCGAAGATGGCCTGGCAGTAGGTGAGCTGGCTGGTGAGAAGGGCGAGTTCGGTGGTGCGGAGGTCGAGCCAGGTGTTCATGCCCACTTCGTACTGCTTTTGGGCGATGTCGTAGGCTTTCTGCGCCTGCCGCATAGTTTCGCTGTCGGAAGCAAGGTCTTCGATAGCCTGCTCCATGTCGTTGACGCAGCTTTGCACTCCCAGGCGGAGATTGCGCTCCAAATCCAGACGTTGGTCTTGCATGTTCTGGATGCTCAAGTCCGACTGTTTCAGTTTGAAATGCGTTGAGGCCCAGCCGACAATCGGGATTTGCAGCGACAATGCCACGTATGAATACGGGTAGTTGGTGAAGGAGCCGCCGTCATCGCCCATGCCGGAATACTGGAAAGCACCGGCCAAAGCCAACATCGGCAGGGAAGCGCCGCGCACAATCTTCTTCGACTGCTCCAACTGTTCGATGCCCATGTCCATCTGGCGCAACGCTGAGTTGTAAGCCAGCTGCAAATCTTGTTCGGAAGGCATCGTGGCGTTCAGTACCATCTGCTCATAGTCAGAGAGTTGGCCGTCGAAAATCACGGGTTCGTTAACGTCCATACCCAAAACCACTTTAAGTCGCATGGCGGACAACCTTACGGCTGTGGCAGCGGAGTTGACTGTCGGTTTCTGGTTCTGCAACGCCACTTCGGAACGCAGTTTCTCGTACTCGGAAACCAGGCCCTGCTCGTATGACTGCGAGACCAGCCGGTTGCTGGAATCCAAGTTGTCGTAGTTCGCTTTCAGCACCACGTAAGACTGCTTGGCCAGCAGATAGGTGTAATAGGCTTGCTTCACCTGGTTGATCAGCTCAATTTTGGAAGAACGGGCTGCTTCCAACGCCAGGTCGATGTCCATGGAACTGAGTTTCAGGCTCGACCAAAGCGGGAAGGAGACGAGCGGGAGGCTCAGGTTCGCACCCACGGAGTAGGTGTTGTCGCGGCCCACCTTGATGTTCATCGTCTGCCCGCCCATGTCCATTGACATGGTCTGCTTGAGCAGTGTGCGGTTGTAGTTTGAGGCTATCGACACGTCGGGGAAGAGCGACACGAGCTGTTCCTTCTTGTACTCCCGTTTGATATCGACCGAGCGGTCGGCGATACGCATCGAGGGCGCTTCGGAGAGTGCGATTTCGATGGCCTTGTCCAAGTTGATATGGATGGAATCCTGCGCTCTAAGAGTGCAGAAACTGAACATTGATGTGCAGCATAAAATCAGAAATATTCTCATGTGTTGTTTCCCAACTGTTGTCATTCTCTATTTTAATTTATTGATTTACTGATGATTGAAAAAAATATCCTTTATAACAAAAACGGCGGCAAAGATAGTATTTTCGGTGAAACAATCAAGGGTTTTGTGTATTTTTTACACATTGTTTTTTTCGATGCTCGGAAGGTTCTTTTTATTCGACGCTTAGACGTTTCTTTTTCAACTTTCGCATGTTTATCTGTAGGTCGTATTGGGCGGGGTAGTGGCGTTGCCAAGCAGGGTGAAGAGGAGGTGCAGGAGACGACTTTCAAGGGTTCCGGCAAAATCTTTCAATATGTCAAAGAACGTCCGAAACCGTTCGCGAACTGATTTCGACGGCAAAGATACAACGGTGAGATTCGTGTAGGGTTTGGTGATGAGTATCACGAGTTTATCACACACCATGCATATTGTAAATCAATCAGTTACAAAGACAAAAAGATGGGTGTCAACAAAGACACCGTTCCTGGAACACCGATAACGAGCAGTCGGCAACCTGAATCAGCACCCGCCCAGCACCCACCTTCGCAGGCATATCGCAAGTACTTCGCAAGCCTAAGCAAGTCTTTCGCAAGTCTAAGCAAGCATTTTGACTTGCCAACCACTTGGCTACCACTTGGCTACCACTTGCGAAATACTTGCGAAACCCTAACTGACATCGTGTGAATGTGTTCGGCAGGAATGCCGATGTGATATGTTTCGGCAGGAATGCCGAAGCTCCTGATTCCGGCAGGAATGCCGAAGCTCCTGATTTCGGCAGGAATGCCGAAGCTCCTGATTTCGGCAAGAATGCCGAAGCTCCTGATTTCGGCAAGAATGCCGAAGCTCCTATTCCTAAAAAATAGTACCTTTGCCGCGCAAAAATCGAACTGCCAATGCCGGAGCGCAAGCACTTTCTTCCAATCACCAAAAAAGAGCTCGATTATCTGGGCTGGGACTACGTGGATGTTATCCTCGTGAACGGGGATGCCTACGTGGATCATCCGTCGTTCGGGGCGGCGGTCATCGGGCGGGTGTTGGAGCGCGAGGGACTGCGCGTGGCCATCCTCCCGCAGCCCAACTGGCAAGACGACCTCCGCGATTTCAAGAAGTTAGGTACACCGCGCCTCTTTTTCGGGGTGACATCCGGTAATATGGACTCCATGGTCAACCACTACACGGCCAACAAGCGGCTGCGCAGCGACGACGCCTACACGGCAGGTGGCAAGGCCGGCTTTCGTCCCGACTACGCCGCCACCGTCTATTCCCGTATCCTCCGGCAACTCTTCCCCGACACGCCCATAGTGCTCGGCGGTGTGGAGGCCTCCATGCGCCGGCTCTCCCACTACGACTATTGGAGCGACACCCTCAAGCCGTCAATACTTCTTGATAGTCAGGCGGATGTGCTGGTCTATGGCATGGGCGAGCGGCCGATTGTGCAACTGGCGCGGCTGATGCAACATTCCGACTGGCGTGAGCATCTGGCCGAATGTTCGCAGATTGCTTATATAGATAATAGTATCGACCGCTACAAATCCGAGAATCCAATTCTGCTACACGATTACGCCGAGGAGCTGCAGGACAAGCGCAAGTACGGCGAAGATTTTGTAGCGATGGAGAAGGAATCGAACAAGCGGGTGCAACGTACACTGATCCAGCCTTATACTGATAAGTATGTGGTGGTTAGGTCGCCGTTCCCCGTGGCCACGACGGAGGAGATGGACAGCTTCGCGTTGTTCGACCGGATGATGAACGCCCCGCATCCCAAGTACTTGAAGCGCGGCGACATTCCCGCTTTCGAGATGATCAAAAACTCCATCACGATTCATCGCGGATGTTTCGGAGGGTGCAGTTTCTGCGCCATCGCTGCCCACCAAGGCAAGGCTGTTGCGTCGCGATCGGAAGAGTCGGTGATGCGGGAGGTGGAGGATCTCGTGCAACGTCCTTACTTCAAGGGGCATATCAGCGACTTGGGCGGTCCGTCGGCCAACATGTATCGGATGCAGGGTCGGGATCTGACACGCTGTGAGGGTTGCACCCGTGCCTCGTGCCTTGTGCCGAAGCGGTGTCCCAACCTGATTGCCGACCACCATGCTGTCACCGCGCTCTACCGCAAGGTGATGGAGACTGCCGGCGTGAAACACGTCACCATAGGCAGCGGCATCCGTTACGAACTGCTGCTCACCGATGACGAACGCGAGCGCATGCAGTGGGGGTTGGGCGAGTATCTGCGGCAAGTGGTTCACCACCATGTCTCTGGGCGGCTGAAGGTTGCGCCCGAACACACCGATGCGGAGGTACTCGCGCTCATGCGCAAGCCCTCGTTCGACCGCTTTCTTGAGTTTTTGGAGGATTTTAACGAAGAAAACCGGAAATGCGGCAAAAACCAGCAACTGATTCCCTATTTCATCGCCTCGCACCCCGGCTGTACCGTCGAGAAGATGAGCAAGCTCTGCGACCTCACCCATCAATACCGCCTGATGACCGACCAGGTGCAAGACTTCACACCCACGCCCATGACTTACGCCACGGCGATGTATTATCTTGGTTATGACCCTTATACGGGAAAGAAGGTTCATGTGGCCAAGAGCAAACAGGAACGTCAGGACCAGCATATCTTTTTCTTTGCGGATTTGCCTGAGAACCGTAAGCGTATCAGACAGTTACGAGGACGGAAGTAGAGACAGGACACGCCTTGTGTCTACAACGAGAGAGGACTATGGTATAATTGCAACTCGGTTGCGGAAAGAAATTCCCACTTTTGCCCCCGAAAATAACCGCGATAGCCATGCGGTGTATCAACGGGAAAAAAAGTAGTATTATGGAAAATAGCAAACATCATCATCACGAAGAGATTGAACATGACCATTGCGAATGCAAGGGGCTCCACCATCATGCATGTTGCGGGGACGGTCATCATGACCACGGGCACCATGATCATCACGAGCACGGTCACGAAGGACATCACCATCACGACCATGATTTGAAGCGGCAGCTTATCAAGATTATCGTTGCGGTGTTGCTGTTGGTGGCGGCGGTTTTGGTCGAAAAGTTCGGACATCTTACCACCTGGCAGTTGCTGTTGGTGTACCTCGTGCCGTATCTCTTCATCGGCTGGGATACGCTGAAGGAGGCGGCAGAGGGGCTGGCGCACGGCGACGCTTTCAACGAGCATTTCCTGATGTCGGTGGCCACTATCGGAGCATTATGCATCGGTTTCCTGCCGGGTGCGGAAACGCAGTTCCCGGAGGCAGTCTTCGTGATGCTCTTCTTCCAGATCGGTGAGCTTTTCGAGGGCTACGCCGAGGGCAAGAGCCGCGACAGCATCACCCACCTGATGGATATCCGTCCCGACACGGCCAACGTCATCCGCGAGGACAACACCCTGACGGTCAGTCCCGATGAGGTCGGGGTGGGGGAGACCATCGTCATCCGGCCAGGTGAGAAGGTGCCGTTGGACGGTGTCATCATAGCGGGCTCTACCGCGCTGAACACGGTGGCCTTGACTGGCGAGAGCGCACCCCGCGAGGCGGGTGTCGGTGACGAGGTGATTTCCGGTTGCGTTAACATCAGCGGCGTTGTCAAAGTCCGCACCACCAAGAGTTTCGGCGAGAGCACGGTGTCGAAGATTATCCATTTGGTGGAAGATGCTGGCGAACACAAGTCCAAGAGTGAGACGTTCATCACGCGGTTTGCCCGTATTTATACGCCCATAGTGGTCTTTGCGGCCATCGCGCTGGCGTTGCTGCCACCGCTCTTTTCCGGCCACTTCGCCACGGCGTTCCCAGTCTGGCTCTACCGCGCCCTGATGTTCCTTGTGGTTTCCTGCCCGTGCGCCCTGGTCATCAGCGTGCCGCTTACCTTTTTCGGTGGCATTGGCGGGGCTTCGCGTAACGGCATCCTCGTGAAAGGGGCGAATTACATGGATGTGCTGGCCAAACTCGACACGGTGGTTTTCGACAAGACGGGAACCCTCACGCATGGGCAGTTCGCTGTGGAGGCGGTGCATCCGGAAAAGTTCGACGAGCGGCAGCTCCTGCATCTCGCTGCGCACGTGGAGCATTTCTCTACGCATCCTGTGGGTGCGGCCTTGCGCGATGCCTTCCCCGACGAGGCTACCGACGGTTGCGAAGTATCTGATGTGGAGGAAGTTGCCGGTCATGGTGTGAAGGCCCGCGTGGGTGGGATGCTCGTGTGCGTGGGCAATGCCAAGATGATGGAGACGGTGGGCGCGAAATGGCACGACTGCCACCTTGCGGGCACGATTATCCATGTGGCGGTCAACGGCGAGTATGCTGGCCACATCGTCATCAATGACAAGGTCAAGGACGACAGTGCGGAAGCTATTGCGGAACTCCACGAACTTGGTGTGCGCCGCACCGTGATGCTCACCGGCGATCGCAAGGAGGTGGCAGCCGAGGTGGCCCGAAAGTTGGGTATCGACGAATGGCATGCAGAGTTGCTTCCCGCCGATAAAGTATCCTACCTTGACGAAATAATGAACGCTCAACTCTCAACTCCTAACTCTCAACTTGCTTTTGTGGGTGACGGCATCAACGACGCGCCTGTGCTGGCTCGCGCCGATGTGGGCGTTGCCATGGGCGGTTTAGGCAGTGACGCGGCCATTGAGGCTGCAGACGTGGTGCTGATGGACGACAAACCGACCAAAATCGCCACTGCCATCCGGATAGCCCGCCGGACGCTGCGTATCGCCCGCCAGAACGTCTGGTTCGCCATCGGCGTCAAAGTTGCCGTGTTGGTGCTTGCCGCAGTGGGTCTCGCCACCATGTGGATGGCCGTTTTCGCGGACGTCGGCGTCACCGTGCTGGCCGTGCTCAATGCCATGCGGACGGTGAATTGGGCGGATTGAGCGAATAGGGTACCAACCCAATATTTTAAACCTCTTCATGGTGCAGTCCCGAAGGGACAACACGCACGAAATGCAGGTGACCCACACAAGGCGAAGCCGCAGTGTGGTGCTGTAAAACTAAAAAGTATGAACACTAAGACAGAAGAACAAACCCTTCGCGAAGCCGATATCCGTGTGACGGCGGTGCGGCTGTTGATATGGCGGACGATGCACCGCGAGTTCACCGGGATTTTCAACCTGGCGGACATGGAGGAGGCACTGCCCACCGTCGATAAATCCACCCTGTTCCGAACACTCACCCTGTTCAGCGACCATCACCTCATTGACGCGGTCGATGACGGGTCGGGTTCGCAGAAATACTGTCTGCGGGGCGGCGGCGACCCCTTGGCGGGGGTGCGCCATGTCCATTTCAGCTGCCGGGTCTGCCACCGCACGGTCTGCCTGACCGACATCGTCCTGCCCGAGGTCTCGCTGCCCGACGGCTACATCGCCGAGGACATCGAGTACGTGGTGAAAGGCGTCTGCCCGAGGTGCCGTTAGTCGCCAACGCTTCCACATCGTAGTAGCCAACGCTTCCAAGCGTTGCGCGAGAGCTGCGCCCCTGACGGCGTGTACACCCACTTGCAAGGTATCCCGTCGCCACCAACCTCACCCCCCTCCCTTGTCCCTCTCCAAATAGAGATGGGAGAGACGGTTTTCCTCAAACGTTTCCGCCCAACGCAGTCATCAGCCACTCCCCCCCCCCACTTGGGGGAGGCAGGGGGGTAACAAAGCGGGGTAAGAGGCAACAAACCGAGGCGGCAAACTCCCTTGGAAAAAAATCAAAAAAAATCGGACTTTTTGTCGGTGGCGTCTGAAAATTTTGTATTTTTGCAGGTTCATACCATGGGGTTCTGTGTCCGGAGATTTGCGGGCGGTAGGGGTGTCCCCTGTAGGTAATAATTAGAATGTAATAAATATATATAGTTGTACTATGATTGACCTTATGCGGAATTTGACAGCGAATGCGGAGGCGGCCGGATGTGACTGCAAGCAGGCTGTTTTATGCCCGGTGGGGGGGGGGTAAATCCCTGATATTTAGTAAGATAAGAGATTTTTTCGTGGCGACTGGAGATCGTGCCCGCAGCGGCATTTCCCCCGTCGCCTTTTTTGTGCCCGCCGCGCACACGCTCCCGTGCCCGCGCCCGGCTGGCGTGTGTCCCATTTCAAAATCCCGATGACATGAAGAACAACTCGAAACTCCGGAACAAACTCTTCGACGAGGCCGTGCGCCTCTATTACTGCGAGGGCGTGAGCGAGGACGGCGTGGCCCGCCGCCTCGGCGTGGGCCACACCACCGTGAACCGCTGGGTGAACGAATACGCCGACCAGCGGAAGACCGACAAACACACCCTCCGCGCCGAAATGGGCGGTGCCAAGTCCGAAAAGGCTGTGGCCCAGGATGCCGAGAAGGACAAGCTCCTCCGGCAGCTCACCCGCAAACTCCACCGCGCCCGCAAACAGGTCGCCATGCTCGAAGACCTCATCCTGACCCTGACGCTTGAACGTAGACCATAGACCATAGGACGTTGACCCTTGGACCCGCCCGCCCGGCTCCTGCCCCGCCCGGCCGTTCAAAGATGCTGTTTTGAAACCCAATTGAGAGAATAAGAAAAAAATAACAATATGAAGAAACATTTACTTCTGACTTTATCCATTTGTTTCGCACTTGTGATGAGTGCAATGGCGCAAACCCCGGACGGAACGGAGGCGAACCCGTATCCGATCAGGACCAAGGCGCAGCTGATCTCCTTGGCGGAACGCGTGAATGCCGGCGGTGAATTTTACTTCACCCCGACAGACTCCACGTATGCCACCACGGGGGCTAACCAGTACAAAATTCCCGATGGTGCCTTGAACACCTGTTTCAAGCTGGTAGACGATATCGAGTTCAACAGTGGTGACGTGGCCGCTTGCGCCGGTGTGAAACAGAGCGGCTGGACGGAATGGATCCGACTGGGTATCGGTGCGCACCGTTTTCAGGGCACCCTCGACGGTGATTTTCACGTCGTGAGCGGTATCTATGTGAAACAAGCGGAGGATGTGGGCTTCTTCGGGGCTATCTCCAATGCCACCATCAAGAACATAGGTGTGGTGAATGCCTATCTCGGCAACACAGGTGACTTCACCGGCGGTATCATCGGGCGCGGCCTTGGTGGGCTGATTGAAAAGTGTTTCTTCGCAGGTACCATTGAAACCACAGGTGACCGTACCGGCGGCATTGCTGGGCAGGTGCAGGGTGGCATTACCATTACCACTTGCTACGCCAGCGCCTCCATCCAATCTTACGGCACCCAAGTGGGCGGTATCGTGGGTTGGATTAACGCCGCCACACCGGCGAGTAATATCTCCAATGTGTACTCTTCGTGTATTGTGCATGGCGATTACCAATACACCGGTGGTATCGTGGGTGACAACACCTACAACAATGCCAATTTCACCAACTGCTATTTCGACAAGCAACTGATGGAACTGAACTATCCGGCATACGGCGACGGATCGCCCCATGAAACGTCCGAAATGACCAGCAATAACTGGAAACCGAGTGCGGACTTCGCCATTCTGGGGAACGGCTATTATCCGTACCTTGGCGGCTTCGACATAAACAACAAGAAGATTGTGCTTTCGGTCACCCCGCTTGTTTTGCCTGCGGGCGCCACGTTGACCGACATGTCTTCCGTGAGCGCGATTACGCTGGGTGGCTCCTCCCAAGGCGTGACGTGGACGGAAACCGAACGTGTGGGTATCGGAAGCCTTAGTGGAAACACCTTGAATGTGACCGGTGAGTGCTATGTGGTGCTCAAGGCCACAAGCGGCGGCGTGAGCCGCGACTATGTGCTGCAGGTTGACAAATCCCCCAAACTGGGTACCGAAACCAACCCCTTCCCCATTGATACGAAGGAAGACCTGACCACTTTCCGCAAAGGCATTAACACGGGTGCTAAGTTTGCTTACAAACATTTCACTATACCTGCTAAAGGAGAGAACACGTGTTTCTTGCAAACGGTGGACATTACATTGCCTAACAGCAATTGGGAGAGTATTTCCAATAATGCGAATTGTGCTTTCAAGGGTACCTATGACGGTGGAAACCATAAAGTGAGTGGTTGGACTTGCTCCACTGAGGCATCTGCCCTTTTTAGCTACACGGATGGTGCCACCATCAAGAACCTGACCGTCCATGACGCGAAGTCAGCCGTGATGGCCTCCTTGATCTACTCCATGCAGGGTGGTTTGGTGGACAACTGCCACTCAACAGGGAGTACGGTGACCAAAGGTGGCTTGGTGTATCAAACTGCGTCAGGAAGTTATTCACCGGTGATACAAAACTCCACCAATTCAAACTCTTTTACCTCTACGTGGGCCGGTGGTATTATCAGCGTAATAAGAAGTGAGCATAATACCGTTATCAATTGTCACAATTATGGTAATATCAATGGTAGCGGTTCTGATGCGGGTGTGGGTGGCATTGTAGGTGGTAATCCATTAAGTGTATCAAGTGAACTCACCATTACCAGGTGTTCCAATAGAGGTACCATAACGAATACACATACTTCTAAGGCTTCATACGTGGGCGGTATTTTAGGCCATAATGGTGATAACACCACTATTTCCTATTGCCGCAATATAGGAGACGTCAGAGGTGCTGCCCAATTTATTGGCGGTATTGCCGGTGTTTGCGGCACAGGTGCCGTGACCTACTGCTATAATCTTGGTAGAGTTTACACGCATGGAACCAGTGCTTGGATCGGTCAGAATATGGGTGGTATTTGTGGTTCAGGACGCAACATCACCTATAGCTTTAACGCTGGAAAAGTGACCAACCGATCAGGGTACGCTACATACGCTATTTCAGCCGGTGCGACCGCAAATGTATGTTTTAATGCAGGGGATATTACTGGTGGTACAAGCGGTACTTATGCTTTCCGGGAAGAAACTACGAACAAAGAAACTCATTATTCGATTGGCCGTGTACGTGGCAATGGTACGGTTTATCTCGGTGGTTGCTATTATGATGCCACTCGTGTGCCCCCCACTTATACGGGTTCGTCCAACGCCACGGCCTATACGGTGGCTCAATTTAATGGAACCTCATCCCCATTTACCGCGTCCGCTCATACAGACGATTGGGTATGTGCCGCGAATACCTATCCTCGGATTAAGGGCTTGGACACTTGTAGGATTAGCAAGGTCTTGGCGTTGCCTATTGTGTTCAGTGGGAACGATAACGTTGATAGCGTGAGCCAGGATTTCACGATACGTTCCGATTGGGATATCGTATGGGAAATTGAAGGGACCTCGGGCGCCACCATCAGTGCACCAGTCAATAACTATCAAACGGTAACATTGCCGACCACCAAAACAGGCGGTAATATTATTCTCAAGGCACGATATGAGGACACCTGCTACTATCGCATCACTTTGGTGATGGCTGTGACTGCCCCCACGTCGGCATTGACGGTGGAGAGTCTGACCGAATTGGAAACATTACGTACAAACATTAATAGTGGGACGGCATTTACATATAAAAATACCCCTGTTCCGGCTGGCGGCAAGGGAACCACCTTCTCCCTTACCACTGACCTTACGTTGCCTTCCTCAAATTGGGATCCTATCGGTAAAGAGAGCACTCCGTTTATGGGCATCTTTGAGGGCAATGGACACACCATAGCAGGTCTTAAGCAATCAAGTGTTCAATATGCAGGTCTGTTTAACTTTGTAAAGGGAGGAACCATCAACAATTTAAAACTAACAGGTATTAATGTGACCTCTTACCAACATGTGGGTGGCTTATGCACCTATTTGCAAAATGGTACTATTTCGAATTGCCAAGTCAGTGGTGTTGTCTCTTATGATGGTAATTATAATGACGGATCAACCAAGTATAAAGGATCTTTTGTGGGTACTATGAGTAATAAATCCCGTGTCGCCAATTGCTATAGCTTCGTTGAAGTGAAGTCCACTCTCGGAACCTATGCAGGTGGTATTGTCGGATATGCTTCGAGTACTGTTGATACCATCATTCATTGTACCAATGCAGGCCGAATATACGGTGCACCGTGTCAGGCAGGTATATGTGGTTATAACGGTGCTATTATCCAATGTGTGAACTATGGTTCCGTGGAGGGCATTTCTAGCGCACAACAAATTGCCGGTATTGTATCTGAAAGCGGTAGCGTTAAAGGCTGTGTGAACAGTGGTCGTATTAGCGTGCCTCAGTTGGGACAGGGTTGTAGGGTTGCAGGTATTTCATTGGGATCGGTCTACTATAGTTACAACGTGGGGGAGATTATTGGCAATAATGCTACGAAAACAGTAGGTGTGAGTACGGGAGTTTGTACACAGTGCTATAATGCCGGAAAAGTTACGGGCGATCATCCATACGCAGTTACCGATAATACTTCATCGACCCGATGCTATTACGACAACCAAATGTCGGTAAGCTTGACGGGAGTAGGTGAGTCGAAGGCAACGATTGATATGTGCGGCAATCAATTGAAAGGTGATAATAATAATAAATTAAACCAAAGCCAATTCGTTTTCGCTACCAATATGTATCCTCGCGTAAAGGGTATAGAGAAAACCCCGGCTTCAAGGGCAACGGCCGCCCCGGTTATGTTGGGCGTGGACGAGACCGTATCCTTGGTAAACACCGATTTTCATTTGGGAGGCTGTGATTCCAATGTGGTATGGACCTCTTCGGGATCCACTCTCGGAATCAGTACTACATGTACCACCAACCGACAAAAAGTCACGATTAATAGCATAGGTATGCCGGTGGTTTATGCCGCTGTTAACGATACAATATATAAACAAGTGAAATTGCAATCCAAATTCGAGGCAATTGTCATTAAAAATGCTACCGAGCTGGCCAATTTTAGAGATGGTATTAATTCGGGTGCCATTTTCTACTATAGATCCGACTCTACTTTCCATACTACCAATCTGGGCGATACGTTGTTGCCTGTGCCTATCGGAGGTGAAGGTGTCACGTTCCGTTTGGCAACCGATATCGATTTGGGTGGAACGACGTGGACCTCTATCGGAACCTCAACAAATGCGTTTAAGGGTTCCTTTGAAGGACAGAATTTCACCATCAGTGACTTCAAATTGGGAACGGGAAGTTATCAAGGTTTGTTTGGAAAGGTTATCGATGGTAATATTCAGGATCTGACCTTGACGAATGTGACAACGGCTTCCACCGCTGGGCAATATTCGGCGGCCTTGTTGGGCTATATTAGTGGTAGTACGATTTACGATATCACGATTGAGAATTGTGAGATCATTGGTGGTAGTACCTATGCAGGAGCATTGGCCGGTTATGTCAGCCAAACGGGAATTTACAGGACACATTTGTACGGGAATACCATACAAGGTGCGGGAAACGTGGGTGGTATTATAGGAGCTGCCTCTATTGTGAGACTTGAGTCTTTTGAAAACAATCAGTGTACAATTAGTAGCACAGGTGCATATACAGGCGGTGTTATAGGAACCTTTAGTGGTAATACTTGTTATGTTTTGAACGGAACAGTTGCTGAACTCAATCTAACTTCAAGCAGTGCTAACACGGGTGGTATAGCTGGTTCTGCCAGCTCGGGAAGTATTTACAATGTTCATGTTGAAAGCGGTATAGTAGATGCTCATGCAGCGAATGTAGTGGGTGGCATTTTAGGGGCAGGTTCATGTATGACGATCTACAGTTGTTCCAACAATGCCGATGTGAAAGGAAATAACTATGTTAGTGGTATTATGGGACGACAAAGTTCCTGTACTCCCGACTTATATGATGTTACCAATACGGGAGATGTCACGGGTAATGATTATGTGAGCGGTATCTTTTGCAATGAGTCAGCATCAGCCAGAAAATTAACGGTTTATAGGGCAGTCAATGCAGGTAAAATTTCAGGACACAACTATGTGGCTGGTATTCGTGCCACGAACTCAATACTTTCGGGGAGTACAGTTTACAACAGTGTGAATTTGGGTGAGGTAGAAGGTAATAATTATGTAGGCGGTATCATTGCCAATAGTACAAACAATGTATATCAATGTATGAATGCCGGCCCAGTGCATGGCAACAAATATGTGGGCGGTATTGTGGGCAATCAAATCCAACCTTCCGGTTCCTCTTTCAAAACGAATAACTGTATTTCGGTTGGCCAGGTTTGGGGCAACGAGAATGTAGGTAACATTGCAGGTGCCTGTGACGAAGGTGCGGTGACCAACACCTATTACGACAATCAGATGTCCCCAGACTACAAGGGCATAGGTGCAACCTCTTCCGATGTGGCTGGCGTGACGGAGGGCCGTCTAACCAAAAACATGATTGGCTCGAACATAAGTGTAACAGGTTTCACGACGGCCACAGGCATTTATCCGCGTCCCAGTGCAATATCAAGTACAGATGGGGCCAAGGTGGCGGCCGCCCCAGTGGTGTTGCCGGATGATCCGGATGTGATCACACCCTACCTTATTCCGGGTTCGAGATCGTTCCTGATCACTCCCACTACGACGAACAATGTTGAATGGAACCGTATCGGTACGGCGTTGATAAAAGACGGCATCAACTTTAAACCGGACGAAGCAGGTCGTTGTAATTTGGAGGCATCCATTGGCGAAGTAGCGAAAAGTGTTACTTTTGTGGTGGGCGTGAGCAAAGAGTTACCGTGTATTATCAAAGACCAGACGGAATTGGATCTTTTCACCCAATATGTGAATCAGGGTATTACGTTTTATTATGAGACTGACAACAAACACTTCAGGGCGACTAAACCTGCTGATCTGCTTACGGGTGTTACCATAAATCCTGGCGGAGCGGAAGCGTTCTTCAAATTGGATTTCGATCCCACCAGTTGGTCGGGTCGTATCGGTACGACCAAGCAGCCTTTCCTTGGTGACTTCAACGGCGGTGGCCATACCGTGAAGGGTGTCACCAGTGCCACAACGGACACTTGCGGCTTCTTCGGCTATAATGCCGGTACGATTTATGATCTCACGATTGAGGATCCTGAGATGACCGATGCCTCCCACAATATGGTGGGTGCGCTTTGCGGTTTCAATACAGGTACCATTACCAACTGCCATGTGATTAACGGTACGGTGAAAGGTACCAAGTATGTGGGTGGATTAGTGGGACGTAACCAAGGCTATGTGGAATATTCACACAATAGTGCCACGGTGAGCGGTACGGATTATGTGGCAGGTGTTGCCGGTAGCAATACCAATACGGTGCGTTATTGCTTTAACATGGGCGATATCAGTGCATCTGCCTCCAATTTAACCTACCTCGGCGGTGTGACGGGACAGTCTTCCACAAGTCTTTCTTATTGCTATAACGCCGGTAATATCACGGCAACCGGTGAAACCTCGAATAATGTGGGTGGCGTGACAGGTTATAATTCTGGCTCTACCTTTGGAAGCTGCTACAATATCGGAGAGGTGACCGTTTCTTCTACCAGCACCAAAATTGGTGGCGTGGCTGGTAACAGCGACAAGGGCAATTCGTACATTTCTTCACTCGCATTCGACAGACAGTTGTGTACATTGACGAATGCATTCGAAGGTTCTGATGGTAATGCTACGGTGACAGGTACGCAAAATATGACAGGCTCCAGTTTGCAGTCTGTCTTGGGTTCCGACCACTGGGTTTACACTGATGGACTCTATCCGCGTTTGGCGACGATGGAGAATTTGGAAGCTTCTGTTGTTTCGGCAACTCCGGTCAACTTGGTGGATGGTGAGAAAGTAACTTCTGTCAAACATGACTTCACGGTGAACAATGCCAACAATGTGATCTGGTCCGTAGATCCAACGACCTCTCAAATGGCCCTCAATATGGAGAATGTGCCTGCAGTCCAGATCAATCGTTGCGGTACCCCGACGCTTCTGGCCAAACAGGGTGCTGAGGGCAAAGAGGTGAAGAAGGTGGCTTTGTATATCGACTTTACCGCATCAGTGGAGACGAACGACACGGCTTGCGGTGGCGACAGCTACGAATGGGAGGTGAACCATGTCATCTATACCAGCACAGGCACGCTTATTTACAGTGCGTTGGAAGATGGTTGCCCGGTGGTTCACACCCTGCACCTGGTCATCCCTGACCCGTTAGTACTTTCTACATCCTATACCGATGAACAATGTTTCGAAGCTAAAGACGGAACGGCTTCGGTGGCCGTTACAGGTGGCTTTGGACAATATCAATATGAATGGAAAAACAAGACCACCGGAAATGTGGTCGGCAACACAGCTACGGTTACAAATTTGGCTCCCGGAACCTATGTGATCAGGGTGACAGACAAGAAGCCGGTGCCTAAGGAGGAAGGTGACGAGTATTGCTATGCCGAGGAAGAAGTAACCATCACAGCGGCGGAAGAACTGAAATTCAAATTGGATACGCTCTATGCCGGCTGCTATGGCGCCGTGGACGGTATGTTTCAGGTTTCCGTAGAGGGTGGCATGCCGGGTTATACCTTGTCTTGGAAGAGAGATGGCCTTGAAGCTGGCAGCCGTTCCTTGTTAACCCCGCAAGACAACTTCGAGGTGAACAGCTTGCCGAATGGCGTCTATAGGTTGACAATTAAAGATTCAAACAACTGTGCCATCACGTTGGACGATTTTACCATGGCTAATGATGCGCAGAAATATGTCATTACGGCGTACAGCGATTCTAAGCAGTACGATGGACAGACTTTGGATGCCGCCCAATATACGCTGAAGATTGGGGATGGCGATCCTATGCCCATCTCGACAAACACCAAATATATCTTTGGTAACGGGGATACGTTGAAAGTGCAAGTTCAAGCTGGTGATTGCTTGGATGCGGGTGTCTATCCCAATGCAGTGACCTCCTACAAGGTGGTGCGCGGAACTCAGGATGTGACGTGCAGCTACAATTTTGAAATCCACGACGGTCTGGTTACCATTGAGAAACGCCATGTGACGTTGACCTCCCGCGACAGCCTCGCTTTCAGGAACACGGTAACAGGTTGCCTCCAACGCCAAGAAGTGGTCGTAACCGGTGATGGCTTCACGGATGTGGATGCAGGATTGATTTCTTATACGAATTGGGCGCAGATTTGTGATAATGGCGATGTGGTTCCCAATGCATTTGAAATCAATTGGAATGGTGTGCATGCGGATAACTATGAGGTAACAACGAATTTCGGTACCCTGACCTTGATTGAAAATGGTATCCTGAAGGTGACTGCGGTTGGCGTGGAGAAAACATACGATGCCGTTCCTGTTAACGTGAATCAGAATATCAATCAAAGCTATCACATTTCGGCATTCTATGAACGTGATGTTGTGTTGCCGTCAACGGGCGCGACGGTGAAAGATACCATATTTTATACTATGGGTTCTAATAATACCATTCAAGGAGAAAGTGGTATTCTTTATACGGTTAATGTGGTCATGAATGATGGCTATAGTTTTGAGGTGACCAATGCGGATACCGTGGAGAATAAGGTTACCTCCGTGACAGTAACAACGAACAGTGGTGAAGATATTACCTCGTCGTTTACGAAGGTGTTGAAGGACACGGCCTTGATCCAAATCAACCCGATTGAAATCACGATGACTTCCTATGGGGGTGAATGGACCTACGATGCTCAATCGCATTCCCGTCCGGGCGTCTCCATACAAGGCTCCTTCCATTCCAGTGATGTGGATATGGCTCCGGCGGCTAATACAACGGTGACCAATGCCGGCAAATATATCAATACCATTACCTACGGCACCACCTCTTCCTTCAAGGAACAAAACTACAAAATCACCAAGAATGAAGATACGTTACTCATCCATAAACGCAAGCTCTATCTCAGAGGTGTGGACAAACTGGTGGATTATCAGAGCGGTGTGACCCAGTCCACGACGTTGTTTACCTATGACAACCTGATTGCCGGACATACGGCGTCGGGCGTCAGCTATATCGCAGAGGGCGAGTCGGTGGGTGACCACACAGGTGTCTTCTCCGGCACTTTGGTGGTGAAGGATGCTGATAACAATGATGTTACCAATAACTACGACACTGTGCAACAGCCCGGTATTCTGGGTGTCCAGAGTCCTAATGCTTTGTTGAAGATCAAATCGGCGACCCAAAGTCGTGTGTATGACGGTACGGTATTCACCGCCCAGACCTACGAGGTGAACTATAAGGGCGTTCGCGTGAATCCGATCCCCACCGATCCTCATCGTTTCAGACTCTCCTCCGGTGATACGGTGGAAGTGATTCCGACCGGTACGGGTGTTACGGGTCAGATTGATGTGGGTTCCGTGAAGAACACCTTTACGCACCAGATTCATCCTATCGCCAACCATAGCCTGTACACCAATTTGGAGGGCGACACCGGTATGGTATCGGTGACCAAACGTTCGGTGACCCTCACCTCAGGTTCCTTGACCCGTGCATACAACGGCGGTGCGATCAGTAACAATACGGTGAGTGAGTCGGGAGCTCTCTTCGCCGATGGTGAAGGGGTGGATTATTATACATATAATAACCCCGGCACTTGGACACAGAAAGGTGTATATCAAAACACCTTCACTTATACCCTAAAAGATAATACGAACCCGTCAAACTATGATATCGAATCCGTTGCTGGTCTTCTGACGATCAACAAGGCCGTGTTGACGGTGACCGCCGACAACAAGACTCGCAAGTATGGTGAACCGAATGAGTTTACGTGTACCATTACGGGATATGAGAATGGTGAAGATATAAGTGTGATCACCGGTTTCGATGGCATTACATACGAATGTCCTGCCGGTCAGTTCTCGAATATAGGCAACAACTACGACATCACGCCGGTTGTTACAGGGCTAAGTGCCGATAACTACACCTTTGTTCCGGCCATTGGACATCTGACGATTGAGAAGAGACCGTTGACGGTAACGGCCAGCGCACCCAGTGTGGTGTATGACGGGCAGGTGCATGATCAGACCACCAATCCTCCGACCAGCGTGAATTACACCAATTTAGCCACTAATGATGCGGTGACCTCTATTTCTTGGAATTACTCGCGTGTTCCGGGCGGTGATGAGCCCATGAACATTTCCGATATCAAGATTTTCCATACGGAGGGCTCGAGCAGTACTGAAGTGACGAACAATTATACCGCTTCGAGTGCAGGTTCCTATCTTACGATTACACCTAAAACGTTGAAGATAAAGGTTGATGATGCTACGAAACCGTACGATGGTCAACCGTTGGTGGCTTCCTCCTATACGATTGATAGTACTTATGGTTTAGCAGATGGGGATGTGATTGAAAATGTATTGTATACGGGTTTTCAAATCACAGTGGGACCCTCAACAGGTTCCATTAATACGACTGAATTGCGAGTGATTAACCCGATTACAGGTCTTAATGTATTTAAAAACAGTTATATATTAGATTTGACCAATGCCAATTTGGAGGTTACTCCTAATGACAATATGGTCATCAACGTCTCGGATGCAAGCCAACAGTACAATGCTGACAATCTCAGCATTGCGGCTACGGTGAGCGGTTATGCGGGAAAAACGGCACCTACTGTGCAATATGCTGAGAAGAACAACGGTACATGGGGTCAGTTTAGTTCCACCCAACCTTCTCGTAAGGATGTGGGTGAGACCGAAGTGAAGGTGCGCGCCACGTTAGCGAACCATAATACCAAGGAGAAAGAGTACAAGCTTACGGTAACGGAGGCTCCGCTGACCATTAGTTTAGTGGAGTCAAAGACTTTCGACGGTAAGATCTTTACCAGCACGTTTAGCGATGAAAACACCCATTTCGTGGTTACTGGGCTGAAAGGCAATGAACGTATCACTCAAGGAACAGTTACCAGTACAAGTGCTAACATAGGCACTTATACTTCCACCACCGGTACGGCAAATCCGTCCGACTTTGAATGCTCGCGCTATCTTTCCAACTACCATGTTACGTATGTCTTGAATCAAACCATTTCGGAAGCCACCTTGAATATTGCGCTTACGGACAGCAAGACATACGATGGCAGCAAGCTTACCAGCACCTATAGTACGGATAATACCAAGTTCACGGTCAGTGGCTTGGTAGACGGGGATGATCTTTCCGGCTCGGTGGAGAGCTATAGCAAGGATGCGGGTGATTATACCTACAATCCCACCTCACCGGCACTTCCGGCAACCCCGAGTTTCACCACCACGAAGGGTATCAGCAACTACAATGTGGTCTATAATCTCACGCAGACCATCAACAAGAAGGCGGTGACGTTGACATCCGCTAACAAGAACAAGGAATACGACGGCAGTCCCCTTACCAATGACAGTACTGCATTGGCCACCGAGACGGGTTGGGTCGGCACGGAAGGCGCCACCTACACCTTCACAGGTTCTCAAACGGATGTAGGACATACTGCCAACGCATTCTCATACACGCTGAAAGCGGGTACTCTGGCTGATAACTATGATATTCAAAAGACTGAAGGCACGCTTGAGGTTAAGCAAAACACCACCCCGATTATTGTTCATGCTCCCACTTCTTCTAAAACATACGATGGCACTGCATTAACCGATAATGGCTGTACAGCCAAGAAGGAAGATGGAACCACCTATCAACTTCCTTCAGGACATCACTTCGAGTACACGATGACCCCTGCTTCCACCATCACCAATGTTGGCAATGATGTGGACAATGTGCTCAATACGGTAAAAGTAATCAAGGGTACCAACGAAGATGTGTCAAGTTTCTACACATTCGGCACTTCTGTTCCCGGTAAATTGACGATTAACAAACGGGAAATCACCCTTACGGTGGATAACAGCCATAATTACAAACCGTATGATGGCACAGCGTTATCCGTTCCGTATACGAACGTCACAGTGGGTGGTGACAGCCTCGCGACAGGCGAAGCCCTCGTTTCGGGTACCATCACCACGGATGGCACTGCTGTGGGAACCTACAGTTGTACGCAGGGCAGTTTACAAGATGGCGGACTTACAGCTACTGCATCGGGTTTCTCGGTGAAGAACGCTGCTAATGAAAATACCAGTGCCAACTATTCCCCAAAATTCAGTACGACTTTGAAAATCAATCAAACGAACCTAACCATCAATCTCAACGTTACCAAGAAGTATGACGGAGCGGTGTTTACCACCACGTTGAACGAAGTGGGGAACGGTACGCACACGCTGGAGGACGGCACTTTGACCGTGTCTGGCCTCGCCCAAGGCGACAAGCTCTCGGGTACGATAACCAGTATGGGTAAGGATGTGGGTTCTTATACATTTACGACCCATACTTCTACGCCGAATCTTAGCACTACGAACGGTATCAGCAACTATAACGTTAACTATGCGCTAACGCAAGTGATTACCCAACGCTCTGTTATCGTTACCCCGCAGAGCCATCAGTTTACCTACACGGGTCTTCCACAGACGTGGCATGAGTATGATATTACGGGGGACGACTTCGTGAGTGGAGAAGGGTTCGCGTCGGTGACGTTCGATCCGAATTCCAAGATCCAGTACGTGGAGGACGGCACAGTGGATAATACGATTACGGGCTACACGCTCGCAAACAACACCTTGCTTGGGAACTACATCATCACCCATACAGCCAAGGGAGCACTCACTATGGACTTCCTCTACCATGCCGACCTCACCCTCACCGCCCGCGACTCCAACAAGACCTACGACGGGACGGCTCTCACCAACCACGCCTACGACATACATATAGTAGCCAGCGACGGCACCAACTCCATTACGCAAGACTATGTCTGCCCGGTGGCGTACAACGGCGTTTACACGTTGCCGAACGGCGATGTGCTAACGGTCACTTTCGACCCGTGGAGCACCATCACCGACTTCAGCTCCTCCGGCACCCCGAACCGCATCACCGGTGTGACCATTACCAACGGTACTCACAACGTGAGTGGGGCCTACACCATCCAACCTTTTGTGGACGGTACCCTTCGCATCAACAAGCGCGACATGACGGTGACCGCCGCTTCCCGTTTGGAAAGTGAGAACAATGCCTTGTCTTATACCGGTCAAATCCAGTCGGATCCCACCTATAAAGTGACCAGTGCTTTCCCGAAGGCTTTCGTGGGGAATGACACCATCAGTGTGAATATCCTCGGCGAGATCCAATACCCGGCCCAAAGCCCGGTGACGAACCGCATTGTGGGCCATACTTTCACAGGAAACTCCGAGAGCAACTACAACATCACCTTTGTGGATGGTAAACTGGAAATGAAATACACGAACCCGATTGAACTGACCCTGACAGCAGGCAGCGGTTCCTGGACCTATGACGGCAATGCCCATACGTTGCCGGTCTGCACGCTTCATGTGGCAGACGGTGTGACCAACACCGACCCGGTGATTGCTTGTGACAATAACGGCATAGGCACTTATACCTTCTCCAACGGCGATGTGATCACCGTGAAGGTGCAGGGTAGTGTCACCACCGTGAGTGAAGGTACGAAGGATAACGTTCCTTCCGTGGTCAGCATTCTGCATGGCACGGATAATGTGAGCAGTAACTACAATACCTCGCATGCCGGTGCTTTTGTGAACGGTACACTCAAAATCAACCCGATTGACAATGTCACGATTACTATTACCGGTCATTCCGATGAGTTGACATACGATGGCAATACCCATAGCGTTTCCGGATACGATAAGAGCAGCAGCAACTCGCTCTTCGACCTTACCAAAGTGAATCTCGCCACCGGAAATTCTGATCAAATCACGGATAAGACCAATGCAGGTACCTATAATATGGGCCTGAATACGAACAGTTTCACCAGCTCTGATGCTAATTTCGCTCATGTGACTTGGAGTGTTACGGACGGTAAGTTGGTCATCAACAAGAAGCAGGCTTCCATCACGGCGGTGAACGAGACGTTGCATTACACGGGACAACTCCAAAATGCAGAAAATACGGTTACCAAGACGGGCTTTGTGAATACAACGGATGAGAATTCGGTGGGCTATACGGTTTCCGGTTCCATCACCTATCCGAGCGAAAGCCCGGCAACGAAGACGGTGACCATCACGACAGGAAATGCTAACTACGACATCACCCCGGTGAACGGCACGCTGACGATGGATTGGGGCACCAAGACCAACCTCACCATCACCGCTTGCAATGGCTCTTGGACGTATAACGGAACAGCGCACAGCAATGATAAGGTGAAAGTGAAGATTGGGGATGGTACAGAAACAGAATATGCCACCGCCAATGGCACTACCGAAATACCGTTGAATAATGGCGACAAGCTGAAAGTGCAAGTGCAGGGCGAGATCACGCATGTCTCTTCTGCCACGGTGTATAACCAGATTTTGAATTATTCGATCACCAACGGCACGCAGAACGTGGCGGGCAAGTACAACGTGACCACCCAGAACGGCACGCTGACCATCAACCCGCTGGCCGTGACAGTGACGGCGGCTTCCCATACGGGCGCGAATGCCTTTGACTACAACGGTCAGGCCCACAGTGATGCTACTTACACGATGAATCCTACCTCTTTGCCGCTCAACACGGATAAGATTACTGTGACGGTTACCGGTTCGCAGACCCTGCCGGGTACCAGCGCCAATGTGGTGACCGCCCAGGTGACTGCGGGCAATCCAGCCGACTATACCATCACCCCGGTGAACGGCACTCTTGAGGTGAAGATCAATGAAACTGCACCTATCTGCACGCTGAACATCAAGCCGTCGCGCGCCACCAAGGTGTATGACGGCACTGCGCTTTCTTCCGAAGGTTATACGTTGACCTACAACAACCAGAGCTACACAGTGGGTTCTGAAGGTTACTACCAGTTCGACAACGGCGATCGTCTCTATGTGGAACTGGAGGGCAGCAATACCCATGTGGCCAATAATGGACAAACAGGTTCTGTGAGGAAAGTGAAAGAGACGACCGGTGTCTCCCCGGTAGTGAAACACGGTACGGTGGATGTGACGAGCGCCTACTATATTGTAAAGGATACGGCTCATTTGATCATCACCAAGAGACCTCTCACGCTGACCTCTGCTTCGGATAGCTGGACTTTCGATAATGCTGCTCACTCCAATCATAATGTGACAGTGGACGGTTGGATTGCCGGCGACGGCACGATTGCAGCCTCCAACTACACTGGATGGACGTCCAGAACCGCTATCGGATCGCAGGACAACAAGTTCGAGTTTACCTTCCCAAGCGGAGTCCAAGAAACCGATTATGACACGACCAAGGTCTTCGGCACCCTGACGGTGAACCCGAAGGATATGGTGACCGTGACAATCGTGGGTACCTCTGACACCAAGACCTACAACGGTGGGACGCAGACGGTGACGGGCTATACAGTGACGCACATCAGCAATCCTCTTTATCATGAATCTGACATTACGTATAATGGCGGAGATGCTCATAAGACCGCTTCGGGCATGAAGGCAGGAACCTATACCATGCCGTTGAGCGTGTCGGATTTCGCCAACAACAACAACAACTTTAACAACAAGGTTACGTTTGTGGTGACCCCGGGTACATTGACCATCAACCCGATCACCACGCCGATTGTGATCACCGCTGATAATGACAGTAAGAAATACGACGGTACGGCTTTGACCAAGAATACCTATACCTATACGCAGAATGTGCTGAAAGAAGGTGATGCGCTGACCGCCACAGTGGAAGGCAGCCGCACCGACTACGGCCAGGCTCCCAACCGCGTGACCACCTATCAGGTGAAACATGGCAATGAGGACGTGACCAACTGCTACACCTTCGGCAACTCGGTTGACGGTACGCTGACCATTACCAAACGTGATGTCACGCTGACCTCTGCTACGGATAGCAAAGACTACAACGGCACCGCTCTTACGAAGAATGCACAGACTGATGTCGCTGTTTCTGGCGACGGCTTTGTGACGAATCAGGGTGCTACATACTCCATCACGGGTACGCAGACGGCTGCGGGTTCTTCTCCCAACACCTTCACCTATACGCTCGAAAATGGTACTTTGGCGGATAACTACAACATCACTACGGTGCCCGGCACGTTGACGGTGAACAAGAAGAACATTACCGTCAATATTGCCGGTAAGCAGGAATCCAAAGTTTACAATGGTAGTGAGCAGACGACCAAGGGCTATGACGTTACCTTTACCGATAACCTGAGTGATAGTTATGCCTACACCAAGAATGACTTCACCTTCAGTGGTGACTCCACGGTCTCCCGCACCTATAAAGGTACAACCAACATGAACTTGGCGCAGGGTCAGTTCACCAACAACAACGGCAATTACAACCCGACGTTCCAGGTGACAGACGGTAAGTTGACCATTACGCCGGTGACGGATGCTATTACGGTGAACATCACGGGTAATAACCTCACCCACTTGTATGACGGTAATGCCTATACCGCTTCCGGCTATACTTGGACGAGCACCAACTCGCTCTACACCGATGCCTCCTTTACATGTTCCAATGCCGCTTCCGTGTCCCGTGCCGATGTCGGTACGACGAATATGGGCTTGAAAGGTACGTCGGCAGGAGCAGAGAACCAGTTCTCCAATACGGACACCAATTTCACTGGAACGGTGACGTTCACTATCGTTGAGGACGGTTATGTGACCATCAACAAGGCTTCCGCCGTGATGACGGTGACCTGTCCGACAGACATCACGAAGGTGTATAACGGTAGTGGTCAACACGCCTCCGCGCCCACAAGCAACGTGACAGGTGCCACGTTTACCTACAGCACCACCAACAACGGCACCGATTGGGATAGCAATATTCCGGAGAGAACCGATGTGGGTACGACGACGGTCTATGTAAAGGCCTCCCACGACAATTATCAGGATGCCTTCTGCAACTACGATTTGACCATTACCAAACGCCCGATGACCATCACGGCATGTTCCGCCAACCTGACCTATACCGGTCAGGCTCAAAACTGCAACACCTATACGGTGGAGGGCTGGACTGATGCAGACCAGACGGCCGGTACGACGGCTTGGGGAGTGGTAGTCAACGGCAGTATCACCTATCCGTCGCAGGGCAGCATGCCCACCACGGTGGATACCGCGACCTTCAACTTCGCCCACAAGGGCAACTACGACATCACGCTCGTACCTGGCGCCTTGACGATGAGCTATGGCACGCCTATAGATATCACGTTTACGACGGCTACTCAGGAGTGGACGTATGATGGTCAACCGCACGACACGCTTACCTTCGCGGTGACAGGACCCGACAACTTCAGCGGGCATAGCACTTTGACTAACAATTA
>JAFPVR010000084.1 GCA_017395245.1 Bacteroidales bacterium
AAAGGCTGTATCTCGGCGGTGAGCTGCGCAATGAGGGCGGCGTCATCGTGGACGGAGATGTCGGGGACCACATCGACGGAGAGCATCTTGTCGCGCTCCGAATAGTAGAAGCCGTGTACCTGCACAATCTCTTGGTGGGCGGACAACGTCTGTATCACCTGCGTCTGCAACTCGGACATCCGGTTCTCGCCGGTGGCGATGGCATAAACCCCGACGGTCATAATGATGCCGTGCCGCACAAGCATTTGCGTGGTGATCTTGCGCGTGAGTCCGTGGATCTCGTGCGCCGACATCGTGTCATAGACGCTGACGTGCAGCGAGCCGATCTTCACGTCAGGACCGTAGTTGTGGAGGATGAGGTCATACACCCCGTGTACGCCCTCGAACTCGCCGACCTCCTGCTTGATCTGGGAGGTGAGCTCCGCCGGGATGCTGGTGCCCAATAGCTCGTTGACGGGCGAGGCGAGCATCTCGATACCGGCCTTGATGATGACTAACGAGATCAGCGCACCGAGGTAGCCGTCGATGGAGACGTTCCACAGCAGCATAATGCCTGCCGACACGAGCGTGGCTAAGGTGATGATGGCATCGAACAGAGCGTCGGAGCCGGAGGCAATCAGCGCGTCGCTCTTCAGCTGCGTGCCCTTGCGTTTCACGAACAGCCCCAACACAATCTTCACCGCGATGGCCACCACGATGACCACGAGCGTCACCGTCGTGTAGCTCGGCTCCGTGGGGTGGAAAATCTTCTTCACCGACTCGATGAGCGAAGTGATACCCGCCGAGAGCACGATGACGGCAATGATGATGGCACTGAAATACTCGATGCGCCCGAAGCCGAAGGGATGCTTGTGGTCGGCGGGACGCTGCGAGAGCTTCGTGCCCACGATGGTGATGACACTCGACAGCGCGTCGCTGAGATTGTTGACGGCGTCCATCACGATGGCCACGCTGCTGGCCACGATGCCGACGCCGGCCTTGAAAGCCGCCAATAGCACGTTGGCGGCGATGCCGATCCGACTGGTGCGGATAATCTGTGTACTACGATCGGGTTGTTTGTTCATATCTTTCATGATGAATTCAGGGTTACTGTTTACACATTTTTAAGAGGCTTTAATATTGTTTGTCGATTTTACTAAATCCCCAAAGAGTAAATGTGTGATTCTATCTCGCAGTTTGGCACCCGAAGGGTATAGTTTTCTTCATGACTATCTTTCCTTTGTTTGCTTAATGGAATATTAATAAGTGTGGAATGTGCTGAAACAGATATGTCCGTAATCTTGTAAAGATCTCGCTTCTTCAAGTAACGCTTCGGCAACTGGCAGTTGGTTCCACAAACGGTATTGCAAAGTGGATATGTCTTCTGATCCGACATATTCAAGATTAAAACTTAAAGCGTATTCTTTAAGTAAGGAAATAAATTCATCTTTGGAATGAACTTTTGCTATTGTTTGGACGTATGCACCTTCCACATCACCCAATAATTCATTATTTCTTGAACGAGTTTTAACATGAAGACAACCAAACCAAATATCCTTATATTTTGATGCCACCTGAATATTCATCAGCTCATACAGATACGCAGGGCTTTGCACATACAACTCGCCTTCCTCATCCTGCAAAATATCCATCAATGGGGAATTATAGACCTTATCCATTGCCTGCTCAATGTCGCACCCAGTGTCCTCCATCACATATTTCACCAACTCACTCAAGGCATAGTCGGTAAGATATGTCGCTATTTGGTGATGATTTGGCTGAGTCATACGGTTTCAACATTTATTTTATGGAGGAAACACAGAGCTTTGTCTGTTCCAAAGTAATATTGCTGGTCAAGATATTTGTCTTGTAACAACAATGCGGCCTGTTCGGGAGAATAAATACCTTCACGATAATTGGTCAGTTGCAGCACAACACCATCGTTAGCAATCGGGCCAATAACGATATCGTAATCGTGAATAGACGATGTGTTCTTTCTATCACGATTTGCGTCCACAAACAAAAGCCACTCTACAGTAGCTTTCTCAGGAAAGCGTTTTATCTTCAAATCTGATGGCAAAGTCGTTTCGTCAAATTCGTAAGTTATCAAGGTTGCCTCCCCTCCAAAAAGTCGAGCTCGTTTTTGGGCCATACGTACAGCAGTTGTTCTGTCTGGGGTTGCATAAAAACCTTTGCCGAAGTCTTTGTGTCGCAAGCCTTTGGTGAGGTCTATCACCTCAATGTCAATATTTGTACCGTGGTATAGTTTCATGCAAGTACACCTCCGTTTTGTCGGCAAATAATAAGCAGATCGTCTATTGTTTCATCCATCGACTGAAGATGTTCCACATCGTAAAACTCAATCAGGAAGGATAGTCCTTTATGCTTTTGCAAATAGTTGAATGCTGCTTGTCGGGTCATCGCGAAACGTTGTCCGAAAGCCTGCACGGCAGCTGTTAAAAATGGAATCTCATATTTGCTCATAACAAGTATTAGTTTTTCCTTATCTCAAAATGCAAAGATACACTTTTTTCCGATGAACAGCCATTACCTCACCTCATTTTATTCAATATACAAATTGCTTGTCAATCGTGTGGTGATGCCTCGGAGAGGTGTCACGCACGCACTGCAAGTTGCATCTCGAAGAGATGCGACCAAATGCTATAACCACTCAAAACTCCCTTCCCCCGCGCCCACCTCGAAGTGGTACTTGGCGATGCCGAGGTCGAGTTGGGCATAGCCGATGAGGGAGAACTTCGCCTTGGCCTCCACGCGGTTGCCGTCGTGCAGGACAAACACGAACTTCTGCTGGTTCACGGCCGTGGGTGCCAATAATGCGGCCTCCGCGCCATGCACGAACCATTCGGGGAAGGGCTTCCCGTGGTCGGCGGTGCGGCGGTCGTCCGTCACGTCGGCGAGAGTCCGTTTCTGCGGGTGCTGCACCCCTTGGTTGGCACCGTAACCGAGTGACACCACGCAGACGAGCGTCTCGCCGTCGTCCACTTTGTACCGGTCGGGTTGCTTGCGGAAGGAGAGTCCCACCCAGCAGGTGTTCAGCCCGAGTGTTTGCGCCAACAGGATCACCTGCTCGCCGTAGTAGCCGAGTTTCACATCGTCGCCCTTTTTGCAGATCATGGCGATGTAGTTGCGCACGCCGCGGAACTTGCCGTACTTGGCCATCCCGCCGGCAAAGGCGTTGGGTTCCTCTGTCACTAACTGTATATTCAGCCCGCCCTCGCGGTTGCAATCGTCGATGAGGGTTTGCAGTTGCTGTACTTTCTCCGCCTCAATAGGCTTTTCAATGTATTGCCGCACACTGTGGCGGGCAACGATGGCTTCTTGTAAGGTCATATTCTATAATTCTTTTTTTTTCAAGATTGTATAGGTGTATTCTTTTTCATATCCCCCACCGATATTTGCGGGTGGTGGTACTGGTGCGCTTTGGGCGTGGGCTTGCGGTTGAGCTCCACGGCCTGCTGCGGACAGAAGTGGACGCAGGCGAGGCACTGCGTGCAGTTGCCGCCGCAACGGGCTTTGCCGTCCATGAGGGTAATGTTGCCTTGCGGGCACACGTCAGCGCAGATGCCACAACCCACGCACAGGTCAGCGTTGACTGCGGGCGTGAGCATCGGCAACGTGCGGCGTTGCATACCGGGATGGGCGCACAAGGCGCCTATCGGTCCCCACCAAGCGTAGTGCAGACGGTGCGTGCCGGCGGCAATCTCCTCGGTTATGCGCTCCAACCGCGCGGCGTACTTCTCGAACTTCCAGACCTGCTTGTTGGGGTCGCGCCCGAAGCCGACAGCGCTGTTGTCGGGCACGCGGATTTTCTGACTGTACGCCAATTGCAACCCTTTGTCGGCCAGCAGTTTCTGAATCGTATGGATGGAATTGCCGGCCTGCGCGCCGCAAGGGATGACGATGAAGACGTACGCCTCCTTGGGCAACTGAAGTCGCGGCAGCAACTCGGTCACCGCCTGCGGCGCGTTGAACCAGTAGCTGGGATAGACCAGCCCGATGCGCCGCTCCTGCGACAAATCCTGATGCACCGCCTGACTGAGCGGCATCACCGTTTCGTTGAGTTTTTCCGCTATATGCCGGCTGATGGCTAAGCTGTTGCCCGTGCCTGAGAAGTATAAGATCATAATCGAATTTTAAATTGCAAAAGTAAAAAAATATCGGTTGGCTGTCAATCAGTTCTCTATCGCATTCTACTTCCGCACCGCCTTAATCCAGCTTACAAAATACCTTAGTCCTGCTATTGCGAGGGCGGCACCGAGGCCCGGATAGAATCCGGCGAAGAACTCCGCTGGCATTCCGGGGATGAATTTCAAGCTGATGCCCAATCCCATCATGAAGAGAATGAGGATGTAGCCGTGAAGGTCGAAAAAGGCGAACAGCGACTTCTTCCGTTCGGGAAAGTCAAGAATGCGCCGAGTGTATCGCTTTACGAAGTTGTTGAACATCAGCGAGAAAGCGACGGCAACAGCGACGGCAATCAAAACCAGCCACCATACCCGTCCGGGTTGGTGGCTGGATACCTCCGCTATGGCCTTCACGCCGGTTGTGAAGATTTTGATGCCGAGACCAAGCCAGCACAAAACCTGCATCAGCAGCAGATGCTCCCGGTTGACGGGCAGAATCCTGTCAGTGTTCATAGATCTTGGTGAATTGATACTTCTCCCGCAGCTCGGCCTGCTTCTCGGGTGACTGCGAGGTGAAGTAATTCTTCCAACCCGGACAGAAGTTGATGTGCCAGCGCCAGAAGCGGCCCATCAGAGACTTCGGTTTCGTGTCGTAGTGTGCACGAATCTTGCAATTTTCACAAGCGTGTGCCATAATTATCCTTTTTATTTCAACATAGATTCAATGTCCGCCTCCATCTCTTCGGGAGTCGTGGTGGGCGGGAAACGCTTAATGACGCTGCCGTCTTTGGAAATGAGGAACTTGGTGAAATTCCACTTGATGTCGCTCTCCTTTTCCACGCTCTTGCTGATGGTTTTGAACAGAGCAGCCGAAGCCTTGGCTTTCAAGCCTTTGTACTCCTCGGTCGGGGCCATCGACTTTAGGTATTCATAGATGGGGTGCGCTTCGCTGCCGTTGACTTCGATCTTTTTCATCAGCGGGAAGGTGACACCGTGGTTGAGACGGCAGAACTCCGCGATCTCCGCATCGGAACCGGGCTCCTGGTTGGCGAACTGGTCGCACGGGAAGCCGAGAATCACAAGACCTTGGTCTTTGTACTTCTTGTACAATGCCTCCAAACCGTCGTATTGAGGGGTGAAACCGCATTTGGAAGCGGTGTTGACAATCATGAGGACCTTGCCGCGGTATTGCGCCATGTCCACCTCTTCGCCCTTGTTGTTCAGGGCTTTGAAATCATAAATAGTTGCCATTGCTTTGAATTTTTAAGTGATATTTGTTTATTCGAATTATCTGTGATTTGTGACTTGTGATTAGTGATTTGAGACTTGAGACTTAAGACTTGAGACTTGGGATTATTGGGGTTTAACCGATTTATCGTTCACTCAGTCCTTCGATGAGTTTGTCGAGTGCGGGGACCATCGCCGCCAATTCTTCCACCGACCCCATTTTATCCATGATGCTCGCGCTCAGGCATTCAGGGATGTGCTTGGCCTGCTCGCGCATGGCCATGCCCTTTTCCGTAAGCGTCACAATACGCTGACGTGTGTCGGTTTTGCCTTTTGTGCGTGTAAGCAATCCCGCTTTCTCCATACGCTGCAGCAACGGCGTGACGGTGTTGGTGTCGAGCATCAGCCGCTTGGCGATGTCGCATACCGGCTGTTTGTCCTGCTCCCACAACACGAGTAGCACGAGATACTGCGGATATGTGATGCCTAACGGGTCGAGGTACGGGTGATACGCGCCCACGGTCAGCCTCGCCACCGTATAGAGGCGAAAACAGAGTTGATTATTTAGCTTAAGTTGCTCGTATTCCGTTACTTGCAGATTTATATCGTTCACGATGCAAAAATACAAAAAATATTTATATCGTGGGCGATATTTTTGTTTTTTTTTGAAAAAAAACGCAAGAGTACAAAAACCCTTGCGTGATTTTGATGTTCGACTGCGTTCAGTCTTTCGCTTCCGCCATCCGCTTCCCCGCCTCGAAGGCCTTCTGTAGGTCCTCTTCCCAATGCTCCTCGCGGTATTTCCGCTTGGCCTCTTCGGAGAAGCCGGCGAGTTCGTAGCGATCGTAGTTCTTCACCTGGTAGGTGTTGTAGGCGACCAGCCGTTCGGGGTCGCCGAGCGCGGCGGAGATACAGTGCTCCATCGAACCATAGCCCTTGCTGTTGTTGCGGGCGGGAGTGCCGTTCATAGTCTCCAACAGCACCACGGGCATCTTCTTGGGAGCTGTCATGCTGTAGTCGTTGTAAGAGAGCCACGGGAAAGCCAATCGCTCTAAGAAGGTGCGCATCTGGCCGGTCACGTCGCCGAAATAGATTGGGGAGCCGAGCACCAGACCATCGGCTTCGGCAATCTCCTCCAAAACAGGGGTCAAGGCATCCTTGAACTTGCATATGTTCGAGGCATTGCCTTTGAGTTTGCAGGCCATGCACGACATGCAGCCCTTGTAGTCCAAGTCGTAGAGGCGCACAAGTTTCACTTCTGCTCCACTCTCTTTGGCGCCGTTGGCGAAGGATTCCAACATGGCTGCGGTGTTCATGTTACGGCGCGGACCGCCGTCGATAATCATTATTTTCTTCATATTATTCGTTGTTTTATTGTTAATCAATTCATTTGCTGTAGCCACGGCGGGATGCTCCAGCAGGCTGGTTGCCGCC
>JAFPVR010000085.1 GCA_017395245.1 Bacteroidales bacterium
AATAGTGAATAGTGATTAGTGATTAGTGATTAGTGAATAGAGGTGAGTAATGAATAGGTATATTCTGCATTCTTCATTTTACATTCTTCATTGAATGTGGGGGGTAGTCAAGGGAGTAGTGGAGGCCGCGGCTTTCCTTGCGGGCCATGGCGTGGCGGACGATGAGGTAGCCGATGTTGATGAGGTTGCGGAGCTCGCAGATTTCGGGGTTGAGGATGGACTTTTTGTAGAGGTCCTCGGTCTCGCGGTAGAGGATTTCGAGGCGGTCGAAGGCGCGCTGTAGACGCAGGTCGGAGCGCACGATGCCGACGTAGCTGCTCATGATGGTTTGCAACTCCTTGCGCTCCTGGGTGATGAGCACCATCTCCTCGTTGAGGACGGTGCCTTCGCTGTTCCAGTCAGGTACCTCCTGGCAAAATTGGATGCTGGGCAGGTCTTCGACGGCGTGGATGCAGGCGCGGTGCGAGAAAACCAAAGCTTCCAACAACGAGTTGGAAGCCAAGCGGTTGGCACCGTGCAGACCTGTGGAGGCGCACTCGCCGGAGGCGTAGAGGTTGCGGATGGAGGTCGCACCCCACTCGTCGGTTTCGATGCCGCCGCAGGAGTAGTGCTCCACCGGCACCACAGGAATCATCTCCTTGGTGATGTCAATGCCGATGCTCAGGCATTTGGCGTAGATATTGGGGAAGTGCTCGAAAATCTCCTTTCGGGGAATCGGGGAGGTGTCGAGGAATACATGATCGACACCCTGCTGCTTCATTTCGGAGTCGATGGCGCGGGCCACGATGTCGCGGGGTGCGAGCGAGCCGCGTTTGTCGTATTTTTCCATGAAGGCCACCCCGTTGGCGTCGCGCAGGATGGCGCCGGCACCGCGCATGGCCTCGGTAATGAGGAACGAGGGCGACTCTTTGGGGTTGTAGAGGGAGGTCGGGTGGAACTGGATGAACTCCATGCCGCGCACGGCTCCCTTGGCGCGATAGACCATCGCTACGCCGTCGCCGGTGGCTACCAGCGGGTTGGTGGTGTGCTCGTACACCATGCCGAGACCGCCGGTGGCCATCATGGTCACTTTCGCGAGGATGGTGTGGATGTTCTTGGATTCGGGGTTATAGACGTAAGCCCCGTAGCAGGTGATGTCGGGCGTGCGGCGGTTTACCTCCACGCCGAGGTGGTGCTGGGTGATAATCTCCACCGCCAGCCGGTCCTCGTAAATTTCGATGTTCGGGTTTTTCCTTGCGGCCATTATCAGCTTCTGCTCAATCTCATAGCCGGTGATGTCCTTGTGGTGGAGGATGCGGTTCATGGAGTGGCCGCCCTCCTTGCCGAGGGCGAAGCTGCCGTCCTGGTTCTTGTCGAAGTCGACGCCCCATTGCACCAGTTCCATGACGCGTTCGGTGGCTTCGCGGATGGTCAGCTCCACAATGTGGCGGTCGGAGAGCTCGTCGCCGGCCACCATTGTGTCTTGAATATGCTTTTCGTAAGAGTCAGGCTTGTAGATCACCGAGGCGATACCGCCTTGTGCGTAACGGGTGGAACCGTCGTCCATCTTCGCTTTCGTGACCATGCAGACTTTGCCGAAATTGGCGGCTTTCAGGGCGAAGCAGAGTCCCGCAATGCCCGAGCCGATAACCAGAAAATCAACTTCTTTGCGCATAATGACCCATTCTATAATGACGGGTGCAAAAGTACAATTTTTTTGTGATTTGAAAAAAATGTACTTTTGCCGCGTTTAAACGACTATGGACAAACGAAGAGCAAAACGGAACCGCACGCTGACCGTCAGCGCCGACGAGGCTGCCACGCTGGAACCGCTCATCAGCGCGACTGAAGACCTGCGTACCGATTTCCGCGATGACATGATTGTCAATGCCGACCTGTTCGATTGCCTCGACCTCCTCCCCAACGAATATTTTGACCTGATTATCATCGACCCACCGTACAACCTTGACAAGAATTTTCACGGACGCAAGTTTTTGTCCATGAAATCAGACGATTACGAAGAATTTCTGCGCAGTTGGTTCGGCAAGGTGTGCGACAAGCTGAAACCGACCGGTTCGTTGTATATGTGTGGTGACTGGAAGTGCTCGTCGTCTATGCAACGAGTTATCGAAGAGCGGCTTACCATCTTGAGTCGGATTACTTGGCAGCGCGAGAAGGGTAGGGGGGCGAAGGCCAATTGGAAGAACGGCATGGAGGATATTTGGTTCGCCGTGAAGAATCCAAAGCATTACTACTTTGATATAGCGTCTGTTATGATGAAGCGGAAGGTTCTTGCGCCATATCGGGTGGAGGGAAAGCCGAAGGACTGGGACGATACCGTCGACGGCAAGTTCCGCCTGACGCACCCCTCGAACTTCTGGGACGACATCAGCATCCCCTTTTGGTCGATGCCCGAAAACACAGACCATCCCACGCAGAAACCTGAGAAATTGTATGCTAAGTTGATACTTGCCTCCTCAAAACCAGGTGACCGTATCCTTGACCCTTTCGCGGGTAGCGGTACCGCCGTCGTCGTCGCCAAGAAGCTGGGTCGCCACTTCTGCGGAATCGAAATCAATCGCGACTACTGTCTTTGGGCCGCCAAACGTCTCCTTATGGCCGATGCGAATCCTGACATCCAAGGTTATGCCGACGGGGTTTTCTGGGAGCGCAACACTCAGCCAATGAAACATGGCTGTGATAACTGAAAATGTGTATTTTTGCCATTTGAAATAAAAATTCCTGAATGAGAAAAATAGTACTGATTTTCTTTGCTTTATTCGCCTTAGGGCTTGGAAGTGCCTTCGCCCAAACCGACAAACTGGTTAACATCAGCTACGACTTGAAGGGCGATTCCGTGTTTTTCAGCCAGATGCATAAGAGGATGGCCGAGATTCGCAAGAAGGAACATCGTCCCACGGTGGCGTTGGTCCTTGCGGGCGGCGGTGCGAAAGGCGCCTCCCATATCGGTGTGCTCAAATACTTGGAAGAGAAGGGAATACCGATTGACTTTGTGGCGGGCACAAGCATGGGCGGTCTCATGGGCGGCCTGTATGCGCTGGGCTATTCCGCCACCGAAATCGACACCATCGTCCGCTCCATCGATTGGAATGTCATGATGAGCGACAACATTCCGATGGGTTTTTACACGTACACCCGCAAAATGTATAAGGGTACATATATTGTGGATATTCCGTTTACCCAGTTTCATTTCAAGGAAAACCTTCCTTCGGGCATGCTTTACGGCCTGAATATTTACAATATGATGAGTGCGCTTTCGGTTGGCTATCAGCATGATGCGAGTTTTATGGAGATGCCGACACCCTACTGTTGCGTGGCCACGGAAATCGTCACGCAGAAGGAGAAACACTGGACTTCGGGCAACATTATCGACGCTATGCGCTCCACCATGTCCATTCCGGGCTATTTTCGGCCGGTACGTGTCGATTCGATGATTCTTTCCGACGGCGGCACGAAGAACAATTTTCCGACCGACGTGGCGGTTGCGGCTGGTGCCGACATCATCATCGGTGTGGAGCTGACTATGCCCCGCGATTACAAGAAGGTGAACAACGTGGCTGACATTCTGATGCAGACCGCGCAGTATTCGGGCGGCTTGGAGGCGCACAACCGCAACGTGGGCAACGCCACGGTCTATATCACCCCCGACATTTCCGGTTTCGGCATGTTGAGTTTCGGAACGGAGGAAATCAGCACGCTGATAAAGCGCGGTTACGACGAAGCCGCCAAGCATGAGCATGAGCTTGACAGCATTGTGCAGCTGGTAGGGAGCGGCGGGCGCGAGCTCCACAACACGCGAGCTATCAACACCGGCGAGACGGTAGTGAAAATCGTGAATGTGGAATACGAAGGTGTGAGCGATGATGAGGAACAATACATCGACAGCAAGGTCCGCCTCAAAGAAAATGAATACTATGGCGAGAACACGTTTGAGCTTTGTCAGGCGATTGTCTATGGCACGATGGCCTTTTCGCAGGTGACGTATCGTCTGGAGGGTGATAGTGTAAACGGTTACAGGTTGATTTTCAAATGCGAGAAACGTCCGCCGAACTCTTTCGGGTTTGGGTTGCGGATGGACACGGAAGAGTGGATTGCCGCCCAGATCAACGTCGGCTTCGGACGCAACAAAATTTTCGGTTCATTGTTTGACATTACGGCGAGGTTCTCTATGTCGCCCTACCTGATGGTGAACTGGTACTACCTCCCGAAGAAAGGACCCAAGTTCGGTGCCTCCTTCAAGACGCTTTACCGCACAATGATCGGTACGGAGGATCACGAGTACAATATTCAGTATGTAGAACGGTTGTGGCGCAATGAGCTCAAAGTCTACATTGCGGACACGCGATGGAGCCAGACGAGTATGAGTGCAGGCATTCGTCTCGAATACATGCCGTATTATCTGAAAGTGGATCCTTCGCCGGAGGGGCAGGAAGAACCTGTCTGGGATTGGCGCAGGTTCAATCCGTATGCTTATTTCCGCTTTGTCTATGATAATGAGAACGCCCGCTATTTTCCTGACCGTGGTCTTCGGGTGAAGGCCAGCTACGACTACAATTTTCGTCGTGCGCATTTTGTCGCCGCAAGTATCCACGGCGTCATTCCATGTACGAAGTTTTTCGCGATTGTGGCTTCCGCCAACGGACGTTACATTTTCGGCCACGACAACGACAATGTTTTCATGGACAATTATGTGGGCGGTACTATGCCGGGCCGGTACTATGAACAACAGATTCCGTTTATTGGCTATAATTCCGCTAGTCGGCGCGAGTCGTTGCTCACCACCGCAGACCTTGAATTGCGTTTCAAAGTCTGGAAGAAGATCTACTTGTCGGCCATCGGGGCGGTCATGCACGATGGCGAAACGTTGGCTGACATGAAGGAGAAGAACCACCCCGTTTATGCCGCTGCCCTGCAGTTCGGTTACAACTCCAAATTCGGTCCGCTGATGGCCAATCTCCATTGGAACAGCCGTTTCCACCGAGTGGGGTTCTATTTAGGCTTCGGTTACGATTTTTAATAACTGAAAAAAATGTATTTTTGCCGTTGATTTTCAAGCGTAGAAGCAATGGAAAACCAATCCAACCAAGCCACCAAAAAAGGGATTATCCTGCTACTCGGTATTATTATCGGGCTGTTGGTTGGCGTGTTGGTGGCGTTCATTGTGGAGAGCAAAATCAAACCGAAGGCCCCGCCGGTGGTGAATGTGGTCGCGCCGGAATCGCAAGGAGGCAAAGACACCGTATATAAATATATTGTACACAAGTATCAGCCGGGCCCCGCTGATTCCCAAAACCCGCTGCCAGTCGATTCCTTGGCTACCGATTCGCTTTATGTAGAGGACGGTTCTATGGATTTGATGCTGCAAGATGAGGATGACCAGCCGTATAAGGAGGTAGAGACCGCTACGGTCACGTCTGAGCGCATGATTTCCCGTCAGGAGGCACCGGTACTCTATTTTGATGCGAACCGAAATGCCATCACCGCTCCTGAAAACGCTTTGAAGGTTATGGAGGTGCAGTTCTGGAGTACCCCCATCCATAACAAAATGACCTATCAATTTAAGGACAATGTGCTGAAAATCAAAGGTCTGAAACTTGACAATGTTTATGTTATCCACTATAAAGACCATTATTATCTCCAAAGTGACAAGCACATCTATCAGATTTTGCCCACCGCCACTTACCAACGTCTCGTTGAGATTCGGGATGTCCCATTCCTTTAGCCCGCATCATGCATACTACATTGGCTTTTCTCACTACCCACTAATCACTAATCACTAATCACTGTTCACTAATCACCATTTTCTTTAACGGATTGTGGCTCATCGTAATTAGAGCTTGTATGAATAGAGTAGATTAGGACGTGAAGTGCGGATACGATTATGCAAACAAGGGCCGACATTCAAGGATGCCGGCCCTTATTGTGTCTGGGACTTTCATTGTGAAAGGTTACCATTTTACGATTTTCCGTGTGAGGATTTTGCCGTTCGCGTGCGCTTTCAGGAAATAGACACCGGCCGACCATCCCGATGTGGAGATGTCGAACTGTTCGGAGTTCGGGGATTCGTCATAGACAAGGCGGCCTTCCGCGTTGAGGATTTCCACGCGGCGGACAGGGATGTCGTTGATTACGGTGACATGATCGGTGGCGGGGTTCGGGTAGACGCTCAACGTTCCCTCTTGGTAGTCGTCAATCCCTACATGGCCGGCCGTATAGTCGATGTCGAAGCCTGCGTCACGCCCGCTCTCATCCGTTTCCAGCACCAGCATCATGCGGCGGGTGTCCATTACGAAACTGGAGTCGCTGATATGTCCGGTGAGCGACATAAGGTAGTTCGCCGCTGACACGACATTGTCGTAGAAGTGGAGATAGTCGTGTCCCTCTTCCAGATCCAGCGAGTTGATGTGGAAGCCGACGGCCGAATATTGCGAGTTGAGCATGATTCGGAACTTGCAGTTGGAGAAGTTGTTGTAGTCAAGTGCGTCGCTGCCGTCGGTGATGTTTCCCGTGGCGGAGGTGTACATTTTCGTACCGCTGCAGAATTCGAGGTAGTGTGCTGTGTAGTGCGCCCGGAAACCCTCGCTCGCGGCTGAGTGCGTGACGAGTTGGACAGTAAGGCTTGGACAGGTAAATGTCATGTTGAAATTGCCCGTGTCGGCGGTGATGACCATGGGAACGCCCATACCCGTGCAAGACCAAATGAACAGGGTGTCACCTTCGGTGAGGCTATAGTCGATGGCCAAGCCGATGTCTTCCAGACGGTAGGAGTCAGGCTGGATGTTCCAGGTGAAGTCCATGCCGGCGGGGCAATTCGCACCGGTCAGGCTGCCGTCGGTGAAGGTGCCTTCGCGGGCGGTGAGTGTCAGGTTGCCGGAGAGGGGCTGCGGAGTGGGGTAGATGTATTGCGTGGTGTCGGGGTAGGCGTTGATGATGAGCTCTTGCGCGAGGTTGAAGTTGTTGTTGCCCACAAGCAGGGAGTTGGTGTAGTAGTAGTTGTCCATATAGCCGCTCCAGCCGAAGTTGAAGTGGAAAAAATAGTTGCTGTCGACCGTTTTGTAGCCGTCGCAGATAAAGCCGTGCCCGTTGATATCTGGAACGCTCCAACCGGCATAGTACATCGGAATCTTTCGGCTCAAGTGGCTGACAATCACGCTGTCCCAGTTGAGGTCGGTGGAATCGCGGAAGAGGTATTCGGTTTCGGGGGAGAATTTGAAGTAGGTGCGCAGGACCCTTGCCGCGCTATGGTTGGTCATGCCGGATCCGTCCGGGCCGTAGTGCATGTCAACACCCACGCCGCAGTGGTAGATCAGCTTCGAGATTTCGGTGTTGATGCAGGTCGGCTTGTCGCACATGGCGTTGTAGTCGTAGGTTGTGTTGCCGTAGTCAGCCGACTGCACACCGTAGTGCTCGTCAGTGTAGGAGTAGCTGCCGATGCCGGTTTCGGGGAAACGGAAGTAGTAGAGAAGCTGTCCCATGGCCGTGGCCACGCAGCCGGTGACGACACGGCCGTTCTGTCCGGCAAGGTCGCGGGGACAGTAGTAGTTGTAATACTCGCCTTGGTCCCATTGCGAGAGCATCAGCGGCTCCACCTCGTCGCCCGATCGGAATGCGGGGGCGTTGGCGAGGATGCTGTTCCAGTAGTCAACATACTGTGGCTGGGAGATTTGCTCCCTCCGGATTTGCTCGATCTGGTTCGCGTAGTGGTTGATCCACATCTCGAAGGGCGGCACCACGTCGCTGTCGTTGTAGCGTTGCTGGTCGGAGAAGGAGAGCACCGGCGGCACGTTCTTGTCGCCCGCGACCACTACGAAGCCGTTCTCCGCATTGAAGATGTAGAGGGTGGGGTTCTGCGCGTCGCCGAAAGTTTTGGCGCAGCTTTCTAAGGTCTTGCCCTGGCTCTCGAGGAAGCGTTGTGCCACCGTGGCGGCCTCCTGTCGGCTGACGGACTGCGCGAAAGTGAGCCCGCAGAGGGCGATACTGATGAGGGTGAGGTATATCTTTCTCATATCCATGTTATTTTCGAAACCAGCTGCGAAAATACACTTTTTTTTTGTTGTCTGCTGAAAGGGTCGGCGAATTAAGCGAATTAAGCGAATGGGGTGATGGCTTGGGTGTTGTGGCTCTGTGGGTAATCTTTCTGTCGTGCCAGAACGCCTCCAAAAAGACTTAAGACATAAGACGATAGACGTGGAAAAACAGGGAAAATATTTCGAGTTTCCATAAAAACCTTTAGTTTTAAGTAAAAGTCTTTTTTAAGTTTATGCAAAGTCCATGATTCGCAAAATTTGCACAATTGGCCGACACCAAAAAAAGTGTATCTTTGCCGTTTTGATTAAAATCGCAAAATTATGTTAGGAAATTTCACATACGAAAACCCCACCCGCCTGCATTTCGGCGAGAACAGTCTGGAATTCTTGAAAGAGGAACTAGCCCAATACGGCAAGACCGTCATGCTGTCGTATGGCGGAGGATCCATCAAGCGCACAGGACTTTACGACCAGGTCGTGGCCATCTTGAAAGAGGTCGGCAAGACCGTCGTGGAGGATCCCGGCGTGATGCCGAACCCGACGGTGGAGAAACTCTACGAAGGTTGCAAGCTCGCCCGCGAGAACAACGTCGATCTCATCCTCGCGGTGGGCGGCGGATCCGTGTGCGACTACGCCAAGGGCGTGGCCGCCTCCGCATGGCTCGACGGCGACCCGTGGCAGACCTATTACGTGGAAGGTAAGGATCCTGCCACCGACTTGCGCATCCTGCCCGTCGGCTGCGTGCTGACGATGGTGGGCACCGGTTCCGAGATGAACGGCGGCTCCGTCATCTCCAACCACACGCAGAACCTCAAGCTCGGCAAGGTCTTCGACAGCCGTCTGATGCCTAAGTTCACAATCTTGAATCCGAAATTGACGTTCACGGTGCCGCAGTACCAGATGGTGGCCGGTATCTTCGACATTATGTCGCACCTTTTGGAGCAGTACTGCAGCAACGAGGACGACAACACCAGCGATTACCTCAACGAGGGACTTATGCGCTCGCTCATCCATAGCTCGCGCATTGCCGTGAAGAATCCGCAGGACTACGAGGCCCGCAGCAATATCATGTGGACGGCCACGTGGGCGCTCAACACGCTGCTCAAACAGGGCAAACGTCAGGACTGGATGGTGCACATGATCGGCCATGCCATCGGCGTGGTGACCAATGCCACCCACGGCATGACGCTCGCATCCGTCTCCATTCCGTACTACAAATACATCATGCACAGCGGTTTACACCAGTTTGTGCGTTTCGCGAAAAATGTCTGGGATGTTCGTCCCGAAGGCAAAACCGACGAGCAGGTTGCTTTGGAGGGCCTCGCCGCGATGGAGGCTTGGATGCGCGAGATTGGCGTGACGATGAAGGCCTCCGAGTTAGGCGTCACCCCCGACAATATCGATACAATCGCCGATGCGACGGTCCTCGGCGGCGGGTTCATGCAATTGACGCGGGAGGACGTTGTGGAGATTTTGAAACGGGCACTGTAGAGACGTTGCGCGCAACGTCTCTACGTGACGAAACGATAACCCCGACCGTAGAGACGGGACATGCCACGTCTACAACAGAACGGACCCCTAACCGTGGAGACGCAATGCATTGCGTCTCTACAATATGCCAACAATTACCAATTACAGATCACAGATCACCGTTCACTGATCACTAAAAATATGGAAAAACGTTTTTGGAACGAATATCAGAAGGAAATCGCGGATGACCACTTCTTTTACGAAAGGAGTTGCATCCGGCAGACCTTCTTCCCCGGGTCAGAGGCGACCTTCCTGAACATCATGCGCAATGACCTCGGGAAGGATGTCTATGACTCCTCGCACCAGCACACCTGCTCGGGCATCGGCTACCACTCTGACGTGGTGCCGTTCGAGACGACCATGACCATCGTGGCGCGGCTCTTCTCGCTGATGGCGGAGCGTGGCTACAAGAACTACGTTCCTTCGTGCGTCACCTCCTTTGGCGTGATGACCGAACTCATCGAGAAGTGGAACGAACAGCCGGAGATTTTGGAGAAGGCGCGTGAGTACCTGCTCAAGGCCACGGGGCGCACCTTTGAGATTCCCGAGAACATCGTCCACCCATCGGACTTGATCTTCAAGTTCCGTTTCGAGTTGAAGGAAAAGATGAAATATCAGCTTGTCAACCGCTTCACGGGCAAGCCGTTGCGCGGGGTGGAGCACATCGGTTGCCACTACGCCAAGATCTTCCCGAAGCACGGCATCGGCAACGCGGAGTTCCCCTACGTGCTGGCCGGCATGATTGAGGCTTGGGGCGGTGAGGTGGTCGATTACCCCGAACGCCGTCACTGCTGCGGCTTCGGCTTCCGCCAATACCTCGTGCAGGAGAATCGCGGCTACTCCATCGCCAACTCCAAGAAGAAGTTTGAGTCGATGGAGCCCTACGAGCCCGACTTCATCGTGGCCAACTGTCCCGGCTGCGCCATGTTCCTCGACAAGTGGCAATACACTATCGCCGAGATGGAGCATAAGACCTACGATAAGGAAGGTTACGGCATTCCGGTGCTCACCTACGAGGAGCTCGCCGGTCTGCTGCTCGGTTACGACCCGTGGGTGATGGGCATGCAGCTTCATCAGGTGCAGTGCGAACGCCTCCTCGACAAGATCGGCGTCGCCTACAACCCTGACGACAAATACTGCGGCGCTTCCGGCAAAATCCTCCGCGCCCCGGAAAAACCCGAGGTATTGAAGGTGTAACTTTTGGCTGCTGGCTGTTGGCTGGCGAGAAACGATTATCTTATAACGAGAACATAAACTTTGACCTTTGACCTTTGACTTGAAACTTGAAACCTGAAACTTGAAACTTTAATTATGACGATAGCAATCATAGGCGCCGGCCCCGCCGGCATAGAGGCCGCCTCCGTGCTGGCCAAGCAACACCATGTCACCCTCTTCGAGAAGGAGGAGAGACCGCTGTGCAATATCCGTGACAAGGCCTTCCTGTTCCCGGACTTCAGCTCCGCCGACGAGCTGGCCGACAAGCTGGAAGCCAAGCTTACGGACGAGAACATCACTTTCAAGACCGCCACGCCGGTCGTCTCTATGCAGCGCACGGGCGAGCGGTGGACGCTGACCACTGCCGACGGCAGCACTGCCACCTTTGATGCGGTGCTGTTAGCTACTGGCTACAAGGTCTTCGATGCACACCAAAAGGAGGAACTCGGCTACGGCATCTACAAGGGCGTAATCACCTCCTTGGAGATGGAGAAGATGATCAAGGAGAACCGGATTCGCAATAATATGAACGAGGTTCCGAAGCAGATTGTCTTCCTGCAGTGCGTGGGCTCTCGCGACGAGAAGTCGGGCAACCACTACTGCTCGAAAGTCTGCTGCGTGACTGCTGTGAAACAGGCCATCGAAATCAAGAAGCAGCATCCTGAGACGGATGTCTATGTCTTCTACATGGATCTGCGTATGTGGGGGCAGGGCTTCGAGGAGATGTACCGCGAGGCGCAGGAGAAGTACGGTGTCAACTTCGTGCGCGGCAGAATCTCGGAAGCCGCTTCCACGTTCGACAACCGTGTGCAGATCAAGGCCGAGGATACCCTCATGGGCAATCCGATGACGATGAATGCCGATCTCTTGGTGCTGATGGTGGGCATGTGCGCCTCCGAAGGCACCGCCACCTTGTCGAAATGCGCCGGCATTGACGGCCTCTACCGTTTCGCGCAGAGTCGCTCGCCACACACCGAGGACAACCTCACCGCCCAGCCGAACCTCTTCCTCGCCGGTTCTTGCAAACGTCCGATGTGCATCGAGGATACGATTCAGGACGCGAGAGCCGCCGCGCTGGAGATAATTTAAGACTTGAGACTTAGGACTTGAGACTTAGGACGTATCGATATTTCAAAAAGTCTTAGGTCTTACGTCTTAAGCCTAAAAATACGATTGATATGAGAAAAATACTAACAATAACCCTATTTGTTGCCGCAAGCCTCTGCTTGTCTGCCCAAACCAACTATACCTTTATTACCCACCACAACGTAGTGAAAAACAGCTACAACTTCTGGGTTTCCGTGCCGGATACGTATGACGAGAAGGCCGGAGACATGCCCGTGGTGCTGTTCCTGCACGGCGCCAGTCTGCGCGGCACCGATCTGAACCGCGTGCGCCGCTACGGTCCGTTAGATGCCATCTCCATGGGTCGCGACATCAACGCCATTATCATCGCCCCGCAGAACCCCGGCGGCGCGTGGAATTCTTATAAGGTGCTCGATATCCTCAACTGGGTTTGCAGCCAATATGCCGTTGATACCAACCGTATCTACCTGATAGGCATGAGCTTGGGCGGTTTCGGAACGATTGAGTTCTTGGCCAACCATGCGGAAAAGATAGCCGCTTCGATGGAACTGTGCGGTGGCACCATTCGCAAAGACCTTTGCAAACTGAATACAGTACCGTTGTGGATCATCCACGGTACGGCGGATAGAGCCGTGCCTGTCTCCCGCGCCACGGAAATTTACGAGTCGATGAAGAAGTGCGGTCCTACCGACCTGTTACGCCTCGACAAATGGCCGGGTGTCAATCATGGCGATTTGGCTCGTTTGTTCTACCTGAAAGAAACCTACGACTGGCTCTTCGCGCACTCCAAGGCCGACAACCCGCGCCAGGTTAATAAGGAGATCAAGATAGAGAAAGGGGATATGTCCCGCGCCTACAAGGACATCACCCGTGGCTCCAACGTGATTACGGTGAAGAACTACAGCCGCAAGAAAGTGCAGGACACCACCGACATGCGCCGCGCCGACGATGATGACGACGAGGAAACTGCCACTGATACGGCCAAAACGGATGCAAAACCGGAGGCTCCCGCCAACAACCAGACGGTGCAGAAGCCTGAGCAGAAGTCGCAGCCTGCCAACAAGCCCGCCACCGGTGCCAAGTACCACACTGTCAAGCAGGGCGACACGTTGTATGCCATCGCCAAGAAATACCACACCACAGTCGATAAGCTCTGCAAGCTGAACAAGATCAAGGAGACGACGATTTTGCAGATCGGCCGTAAACTGCAGGTGAAATAATGTAGAATAGATTCCTTGAGCAGCCCCGAAGGGGCAAGAGCTCGGTAGCCCAGGGTAAGGCCGCAGGCCGCAGCCCTGGGATATAAAGAAAGAAAACGTATGAACGAAAACATCAACAATGTCAAGCGCCGTTTCGGGATCATCGGGTTCGATCCCGCGCTCGACCATGTCATCGACGTGGCGATGCAGGTGGCCGTTACGGATCTCTCCGTGCTGGTGACCGGCGAGAGCGGCTCCGGCAAGGAGTCGGTGCCGAAAATTATCCACGCCTACTCGCCGCGAAAGACGAAGACCTACATCGCGGTGAACTGCGGCGCCATCCCCGAGGGCACTATCGACTCGGAACTTTTCGGTCACGAGAAGGGCGCGTTCACGGGCGCCGTCGATTCCCGAAAGGGTTACTTCGAGGAGGCCAATGGCGGCACCTTGTTCCTCGATGAGGTCGCCGACCTGCCGCTCTCCACGCAGGTGCGTCTGCTGCGTGTGCTGGAGACCGGCGAATACATCCGCGTGGGCTCTTCCAAGGTGATGAAGACTGACGTGCGTGTGGTGGCCGCCACCAACGTCAACATCGCCGAGCGCATCGCCAAGGGCAAGTTCCGCGAGGACCTCTACTACCGCCTCAACTCGGTGCCGATTCGCGTGCCCGCGTTGCGTGAACGTCCCGGCGACATCTACCCGCTGTTCGTCAAGTTCGCCGCCGACTTCTCCGACAAGTACCACGTCCCGACCATCGCGCTTACCGAAGAGGCACAGGCTGTTTTGCGTGCCTACCGCTGGCCCGGCAACGTGCGCCAGCTCAAGAACGTCACCGAACAGATTTCCATCATCGAGAAAGAACGGCTGATTGATGCCGAGACCTTGAAGCCCTATCTGACCGGTCCCGTCGGTTCCAATTTGCCCGCAGTGCTTCCTTCCGACAGCGAACGGCAGGACAACATGCAACGCGAGATTGTCTTCAAATTCATCGCCGAGCTGCAGCGCGAAGTGCGGGAATTGAAGGTTACGGTAGCGCAGCTCGCCCAAAATCCGCAGATGTATGTTCCGGGTGCGCAGCCGCACCATGTCCTCCCCGACAGTGTCGTCTCTCCCGATGGACAGTATCCGTTTGTGACTGCCCACGAACATCATGGTGCGGAGCCTGAGCACTACGATGAATCCGAGGTCATCGAAGATGCTGCCGACTATTCCATGGAAGGCTTGGAGAAGCAGGCTATCATCGCCGCCCTCAAGCGCAACCACGATAACCGCAAACTTGCCGCGCAAGAACTGGGAATTTCGGAGAGAACGTTGTATCGGAAAATTAAGGAATACGGGATATAATAATGGTTATAGGTTATAGGTTATAGGTTATTGAAGCTGATGAATCAGAACACCCCCATATTAAAAAAAGACTTCCTTAAGCTGCCTCGAAGAGGCAAAACGCGCGAAGCGCAATTAACCCCACACAAGCGACGAAGGAGCGCAGTGTGGGGCGTGTCACACAAGCGACGAAGGAGCGCAGTGTGGGGCGTGTCACACAAGGTGCCAGTCGCAGTGTGGGGCGTGACAATGCTCGCTCTCCTGCTCCTTACCGGTTGCCGCATGTCCGTTTCGTTGACGGGCGGCACCGTCGATGCGCGGGCGAAGACCGTGGCCATCACCACGTTCCCGAACAACGCCACGCTCATCAACCCGACGTTGAGCCAGAGTTTCACGACGGCACTGAAGGACAAAATCCAAGGACAGACCCCGCTGACCATTGTGGATCGGGACGGCGACTATACCATCGAGGGTGAGATTACGGGATATACAGTGAATCCGTCGGCTATCCAAGGCAACGACACGCCTGCTCAGAATCGCCTCACCATCACGGTGCGGGTGCGATTCTTCAACAAGTTTAACGAGGATCAGAACTTCGACCAGACGTTCTCGCGCTACGCCGACTATAACAGTTCGATGAACCTCAGCAGTGTGGAGGCCACCCTCGTTTCCGAGATCAACGACGCGCTGACTGACGATATTTTCAACAAGGCGTTTGTGAACTGGTAGAGACGCACGGCCGTGCGTCTTCACATTGCCGTCATGCATTATGCTACATCTTGCATCAAAAACGGGCGTGACCGGTAAGGCCACGCCCGTAATAGTTTGTGATTGCGAATCCGTTAGGACAAATCCGCACGCTCCATGGCGTCTTTGTAATACTTTTGGTTGACGAAGACGTCTTCCTTGTACGGGTTGATATGACGCTTCTTGGACTGGGCGATGATGTAACCCAACGCGATGATGTTGGTCACGAGGGCTAATGCACTGATGAAGATCATCATCTTCGGGTTGGCGGCCACGACAGACGGATCGACTGTGGTGCCCACAACGCCGTCTACGGCAGCTTGGCCGCCGGCAGCATACAGTTTCTCGATGGTGGCGACACCTTCGGGATAGAGGACGGGAAGCGTAGCCCAGTTGAACCACTGTTGACCATCCTTGAAAGTCTCTTGGAAGAGCGGGAACACCTGTGCAAACATACACCAGATAGCCAAGGTGTTGGCGCGGTTCTGGATCCAACCGCCGCGGTTCCACAACAGAGCAGCCACCGTGGGGGCGAGCAGCAAAGCGACACCGCAGTACCAGCTGTGCGTCGGCAGGCAGTTGTAGGTGTAAGCGAAGTTCCAGATGTCGTAAATCACGATATAGACCCACGTCATGTCGGCCCAGATCATGTCTTTTTTGTCTTTGGAGGGATAGACGTTCCACCAAGCGGTCATACAGAAGATGTTGATGATACCGGCCACGCCGTTCATCACATTGTGCCAGCCGCCATACTGCCAAACGCCCTCAGAGGTGAGCCACCATTTGTTCCAGCCCATTGCGGCGCTCTCGAAGTCGGAAGCGCAGGCAATCAGGATGTTGATGGCCACGATGATGAACGGAAACGGCTTGAACCAATGTTTGGCGCCGATACCCCATTTGTACTTGATCATCATAAAGCCGATACACCCGGCGGTAGCGGCATAGAGTTTGGCGTAGTGGAACCAGCCCTGCATATAGACGTGCGTCTGGTTCTCCAGCGCCCATTGCGCACCGTTGCGCACGCCTACGGCAATCGCGAGGAAGTAAACCGTCAGGGCGAGGGGGATGACTAGGAAAGTGAAGATGCCGCCGAACTTAGTGCGACGGGCGAACTCGTTGAACAGGATGAGACCCACGAGGACGACGAGCAGCATCCCCCACTGGGCCAGGGCGTGAGCCCCATAGACTTGGAAAAACATAGTGCTTTTATTTTAAGTTGGTGATTTCATGTTGGTGATTTCATGTTAGTTATTTCATGTTGGTTAGCTTCGCTGTTGTTTTTGTTGTTTTTGTTAATATCATAGTTGCGAAGGCGGGACATGAATGATGCTATTTTTATAGATATGTCCGTACAACATTCGCGTAATGATTTGGCTGTTTCAATATTTATATATCCTAAATCTTCTGCCACATAAAGCATACTCTTTACTTCTCCACAAGAGCCATATGAAATGTTCAGATAGCTTAATAATTGCCTATTGTCTTTAGAATTTTTACTTTTATCAAAACCCTCTGCTATGTTATTCATTATTGAAATAACAGCACGTTGAATCTGATTGTTAAAGCCAAAATCCTTACATGTGGCAAATTGGGCATAAATATCTTTAACAAGCCCCCTTGCCAATTGCCAAACTACCAAATCTTCAAAATCAGATATTTTCATAACACTGACTAATCAACATTTACATAGCAACAGCGAAGCTAATCAACACGCAGTAATCAACACGCAGTAATCAACACGCAGTAATCAACACGCAGTAATCAACACGCAGTAATCAACACGCAGTAATCAACACGCAGTGACTTTACGTTCCTTGAGGATGGCGTAAACCGCCCAGACTGCGGTGAGGGTCAGCGACATAGGGACGCCGACGGTGATCAGTTCGCGGAGCATGACCGGGAAGCCGCCGGTTTCGAGGGCGGTGAAGAAGGGGTACTGCCAGGTGAGTTCGCCGTTGATGATGTGGTCGACGATGAGCATCACGGTGCCGCCCCAGAGCATCTTTTCAAACGCGGGAATCTGCCGTTTCAACGCAGAATCGGCGGTCTTGATACTTTTTTCATTGACTTTTCTGTATGCGCTGGTCACTATCGCCTGCGCCATGGGTACTATAAAACAGGACATATTCGTTGGTATTGTTTATTACTTCGTGTTAATTATTTCATGTTAGTTAGCTTCGCTGTTAGTTAGCCTTCGGCTGTTAGTTGTTTGGGCTGGTGATGAGTGAGCAGTGGTAGATGAAGGCCATGTGGCTGACAAATTCTTTCATGAGTATGTCTTCTGAAAAGGTGCTGCCGAAGAGATGTGGGTTTTCAAGCATGAACTCCCGCATCAGTTCGTTGTTCACGAGCAGGTAGGCGTTGTCGGAGTAGTCGAAGTTCCGCCAGTCGGGGTCGATTTTCCGGCCATTGACGATGATTTCCTCGGGTGCGTCGGAATAGACCAGTCCTTGGCCGGGAACCTCCATGCAGAGACGCATGGTGGGTATGGCGGCAGAGACATAATACAGCGGGCGCATACCGTCAAACCTATTGACATTGATCAAATCCCAGTAGTCGTTGTACCTGCGCGAGTGGGGCTGGATGTCGGGTTCGAGGAGGGCACAAACACGTATTATACACCCTAACGTGCTTGTGACCGTACTGCTTGAACGAGGATTGCGGTACACCAACGTCATATTTTCGCTATCAATGTTGGAAATAGGCACCGCTGTGTCACCTTCATTTACAATTTCCGCCTCAATACGGAGATAAACGTCTCCACGGTCGTAGGATGGGAGTCTGAACGCACAAAAGAGATCCTTCTCGGGTTCCCATATTTTGTCCGTGACGTTACTGATCTTCAGCGATTTGAACTTTATGGTAACTTGAGCCGCGCAAGGCAAGGTTGCAAGGCAGCAGAGTGCTGCGATGGCTGATATGAGGATACGTTTATACATTGTTTCGACTTTCGTGTGCAAAGATACATTTTTTTCTCCATACCCCCCACACTGCGGCTTCACCTTGTGTAGGGTTAATTGCACTTCGTGCGTGTTGCCTCTTCGAGGCTGCTCTAAGAATTCTTTTTCAAACATATATATGACTTTTCCGGCCTCAACTACTAACTGCTAACTACTAACTCCCGAATCTCCACCTCGTTTCCTCGCAAGAGCCACGTGTTTTCGCTGTTGCAGTGCGGGCACGTCCTCCCGTGTTTCACTGTCTCGTACTCCCGTTTGCAGTCGTCGCACCAGGTGACGGCAGGGATGGTGTTGACCTTCAGCTCGCAGCCCTTCAGCAGTTCCTCCTTGTCGGCGGCCCAGCGCCAACAGTCTTCCAACAAGTGCGGGACTACCGTGGAGACCTCCCCGATGTCCATCACCACGGTATCCACGTGGTCCACGTGGTTTTCCTCTGCGGCCTTTTTCACGTCGCGGATGATGTAGAAGACGATACCCAGTTCGTGCATAACCTTATATTCACTTTACCTTCCTTGCCACGCCCCACACTGCGGCTTCGCCTTGTGTGGGGTTAATTGCGCTTCGCGCGTTTTGTCCCTCCGGGACTGCTCAAGGAATATTCATAATTCATAATTCATAATTCATCATTCATAATTATTTAAAGACGATCTTGGCGGCGCGTTTCAACATATACGGCAGGATCTTGCTGAACTTCTCCTCGGAGGTGACGAGATCGCTGGCTTCGGGGTGCTCGCGGAAGAGGTGGATGGCGTCGAAGGCGCACTTGGTGGTGCAGATGCCGCAGCCGATGCAGCGGTTCTCGTCCACCACGGAGGCACCGCAACTCAAACAGCGGGCGGTTTCAATACGCACTTGCTCTTCGGTGAGCGGAAGCGTGTATTCCTTGAACTTGTCGGACTGCTCGGCAATGCCCTCCACCTGGCGGGAGGAGTTATCGTAGCTCTCCACCACGATGTCGTTTTTGTCTAACTCGATGAAGTTGCGACGGTTGCGGCCGATGGTGAGATGACCGTGCTGCACGTAGCGGTGCAGACTCTCGGCGGCCTCCTTGCCGGCGGCAATGGCGTCGATGGCGAACTTCGGCCCCGTGTAACAGTCGCCGCCCACGAAGATGTCTTTCTCCGCAGTCTGGTAGGTCAACGGGTCGGCCTTGGGATATACTCCACGGACCAGCTTGACCTTTGTGCCCTTGAACAGATTCTTGAGGACGACCGTCTGCCCGATGGCGAAAATCACCACATCCGCATCAAGTGCAATCAACTCATTCTCTTTGTATTGCGGATTGAAATGATGTTTTTTGTCATAAACGGATGTGCATTTCTTGAAGACGATGCCGGTGACTTTCTCCCCCACCAATTCCATGTCATTCCCATCTCTTTCCTCATGCCACCACACATGTTCGCCGAGCACCTCTTTGGGACCCCAGCCGGTTTTGATTTCCACGCCGTCTTCGAGAGCCTCGCGGCGTTCCTCCCAAGAGGCGGGCATGATGTCCTCCGTCTCCAGCGAGAGCATGGTGACGGAGGCCGCGCCGCTGCGTTTGGCCACGCGAGCCGCATCAATAGCCACATTTCCGCCGCCCACTACAACGACTTTCCGATTTTCAATATCATATAGACGTTCTATGGACAAACCATACGACACGCCTTTGATTTCATTAGCCAGATTGGAGAACCATTTTCCGCAATTCGCGCCATGGAGGAAGTCGATAGCCGTGATAACGCCAAAACAGTCTTCACCGGGTATGCCGGGCAATTTGCCGCCTTGACAGCCGATGGCCACGTAGAATCCTTTATATCCTTGTTCTCTAAGTTGTTGGATGGTAATGTCTTTCCCGACTTCCACGCCCGTGTGGATGTCCACGCCGATCTCGCGCATAATGTCGATTTCGGCCTTGATGACGGCCTTATCCAGTTTATACGAAGGAATGCCGTATTGCAGCATACCGCCGGGGATCTCGTTCTTCTCGAACACTGTGGGTTTGTAGCCCATAGTAGCCAGATAATAGGCGCAGCTCAGACCGGCGGGACCGCCGCCGATGATGGCAATCTTCTCCTCCCAGTGGTCTTGCACACTGGAAGCGATGGTGATTTCGGGTACGAAGCGCGTTCCCGCGTTCAAATCCTGTTCGGCGATGAACTTTTTCACCGCATCGATGGCGATGGGCTGGTCGATGGTGCCGCGTGTGCAGGCATCCTCGCAGCGGCGGTTGCAAACACGTCCACACACGGCCGGGAACGGGTTCTCGCGCTTAATGAGTTCCAAAGCCTCGGTATATTTGCCCTCGGCGGCCTTCTTTAGATAGCCCTGCACCGCAATATGCGCCGGACAAGCAGTCTTGCAGGGCGCGGTGCCTGTCGGATAGCAGTTGATGCGGTTCTTGTCGCGGTAATCCTCGTCCCACTTTTCCGGTCCCCACTTTTTCGCATCGGGCAACTCCTGTTTAGGATAGGTCTGCTCGCCGTGCTTAGTGCAGAGTTTCTGACCGAGACGGACAGCCCCCGCAGGACAGTACTCCACACAACGACCGCAAGCCACACAGTTCGTCGGTTCCACCTTCGCCACGTAGGCACTGCGCGAGAGATTCGGGGTGTTGAAGAGTTGCGAAGTGCGCAACGCATTGCAAATCTTGACGTTGCAGTTGCATATCGCGAAAATCTTGCCTTCGCCGTCGATGTTGGTCACTTGGTGGACATAGCCGTTGTCCTCGGCTTTCTGCAGGATGGCCATGCATTCGTCGTAGGTGATGTAATGTCCGCGTCCCGTTTCGGCGAGGTAGTCGGCCATGTCGCCCACGCCGATGCACCAGTCACGGTAGTCGTCGGCGCAGCCCTCTTCGAGTTTCTTGCGCCCGTAGCGGCACGAGCAGATGCCCACAGCCAGATGGCCTTCGTAGCGTTTCAGCCAGTAGGAGATGTGCTCGATATCGGCGGTTTCATTCACCATGCTGATGGCCTTCTCCACGGGGATGACGTGCATGCCGATGCCCGCGCCGCCCATCGGCACCATCGGGGTGACCTTCTCCAACGGCAGGAACGTCATGCGCTCGAAGAACATCGCTAATTCGGGGTGCTTGTCCATCAGCTCGGTGTTCATGTTGGTGTATTCGGCGCTGCCGGGCACGAACATCGGCACCCAATAGACGCGGTCCTCGCGATTGTAGGTGGCACCCGGCACGGGCCCCTCCTTGGTGTATTTGTCGCCGTAGTCGTATTCAAGCATCCCGAAGTAGGCCAGCTTGTCAAGCAGTTCGTCAAACGTGGCGTCGTCGGGGGTGTAGTGCTTCTTGGCGTTCCACTCGTGGAGCAACTGGTAGGTACGGTGCTCGCGGACCTTCAGCCCCCGCTTCGGGAGCATGTCTAACAGCAGGTCGAGGGAGGCCTCGCGGGTGGTGGCGTCCATTTCGTCCTCGAAGATGCAGGCGAGACCCCAGTATTCGGGGGCATCGGTGGTCATCTTGATTTTGCCGGGCACGCGGTCGGTGACCTTCCGGACGAATTTCAGCAGTTTCAGGTTCGGGTGCTTGTCGCCTTTGTGCTTGGGGACGAAGCGGGTGGACATTTCGGGCATATTACTTGTATTTGGTGACTTTGGTGATGGTGGCTACCAAGCTCTTGCCCCTGCCGGGGCTGTTCAAGGTCCCCACAATGCGGCTTCGCCTTGTGTGGGGTTAATTGCGCTTTGCGCGTTTTGCCTCTTCGAGGCTGTTTAAGGAAGTTGTTTCAAGAGCCATTCGGCGAGGTGGTCGATGCCGTGGCCGGTTTTGGCGGAGATGGGGATGATTTGGGTTTCGGGGTTGCGGAGGTGGATGTATTTTTTGCAGCGCTCGATGTCGAAATCGAAGTAGGGGACCACGTCCATCTTGTTGATGATGACGAGGTCGCAGACGGTGAACATGAGGGGGTACTTGAGGGGTTTGTCGTCGCCTTCGGGCACGGAGAGAATCATGGCATTGCAGGTCGCGCCGGTGTCGAACTCGGCGGGGCAGACGAGGTTGCCCACGTTTTCCAAGATGACGAGGTCGAGGTCGTCCAAGGGCACGTTGTCGAGTCCCTGGCGGGTCATCTCCGCGTCGAGGTGGCACATGCCGCCGGTGTGCAGCTGTATGGAGGGCGCGCCGGTTTTCTCCTTGATCTTGCGGGCATCCACGTCGCTGTCGATGTCGGCCTCCATCACGGCCACGCGCACTTTGTCCTTAATCCTATTAATGAGCTGGATAAGGGTGCTGGTCTTGCCGCTGCCCGGCGCGGACATCAGGTTGAGGAGGAACACTCCTTTGGCTTTCAGCTCGCTGCGGAGCATGTCGGCGTCTTTCTCGTTCTCGGCAAAGACGCTCTTTTTGATTTCGATGACTTTCACTTCGTCCATCTTGACTGTTTTTTGAAGTGGCAAAAGTACGATTTTTTTTGTATCTTCGCGGCCGAAATTTGAAAAGATGAAACGTTGAGTCGAAAATGAGAGCGAATACCTATATCACGGCCATTGTCAGCCTCATGGCACTGCTCCTCGCCGGGTGCGCGAAAATCAGTGCTCCTACGGGCGGCCCCAAGGACACCACGCCGCCGAAAGTGGTGAAGATGGAGCCCGAGGACGGCACCGTGCGGTTCCAGTCGAAGGAGATTCGCATCATGTTCGACGAGTACGTGACGCTCAACAACCCGACGGACAATGTGCTCATATCGCCGCCATTACGGGAGTCTCCCAATTATACTCTCCAAGGCAAGTCGCTGGTTATCAAGTTTAAGGATACGCTTCGGGCGAATACCACCTACAATATGGTCTTTTCCGATGCAATTAAAGACTTCCATGAGGGCAACACCCTGAATTATTTCCATTACGGGTTTTCCACGGGCGACAGCCTCGATGACTACATGATACGCGGCAATATCCTCGATGCCAAAACGCTCGCGCCCGCTCAAGACTTCTACGTGTTGCTTTATCGAGGCAAGGCCGACTCGCTGCCGCTCACTGCGATTCCCGATTATGTCTCCAAGTCGCTCTCCGATGGCAGTTTCCTGCTGAAGAACATCTCGCCCGGCGACTACAAGATTTTCGCGCTTAAGGACATCAACGCCAACTTCCGCTTCGACTTGCCTAACGAGGAGATTGCCTTCCAGGAGACGCTCGTGACGGCGGTGCGTGCCCTGCCCGACACTGCCCCTGATTCGCTGAAGGCTACGCTGCCGTACGTGACTTTGCTGGCCTTTGCCGGGGAGGACACCGTGCAGACGCTTGCACGTTACGACAACCCTGCTACAGGGGTCTATAAGTTTCCCTATAAGCACCGCTTCATCGAATTTTCGGCCACGCCTATGGATGCAGCCCTCGACTATTTCGAGCAAATCAATGCCACCCACGACACCGTGACCTGGTATTTTCGAACCCCGTTGACGGACACCGTCCGCTATCTTTTTGATGCTGATGGTCACAGAGATACGGTCAGGATTGTGCCGTTCAAGGAGAAGAAGCAGTCGGGCGGACGCGGTCGTGGCCAGCAGCAAGTGAAGTCGAAGCTGTCGGTCGGATTCGCGAACGCGGGCGAGTATCACAAACCGTTGACGCTCACCTTTGCCTATCCCGTGCGCCCTACCGACACCTTCAATGTGTGGGTCTATTCGCAGCAGCAGGACCGCAAGGACACCGCCGTCTATCGTTACGCTGTACCCGATACATTTTCGATGCAGCTTCCCCTGCCAATGACGCTCACAGAGAAGAAAACCTATTCGGTGATGATTTCCGACTCGGTGTTTTTCGGCTACAACGGCCTCTCTCACGACACCTTGCGTACGCAATTCACTACCAAGTCGGAGAAGGATTACGGCACGCTGATAATGAATTACCAGCTTCCCGGTGATGGAAAACAGTATCTGGTGACCTTGTGGAGCAATGACAAAATCGTGCAGGAGGATATCTTAACTTCTTCGAAGACAATTACCTATCCGTTTTTGAATCCGGGCACTTATCGCGTCACCGCCTTCCGTGACGACAATGCCAACGGTCGCTGGGATCCCGGTGACTATCGGAAGAAACTACAGCCGGAGACCATGTACAATTTCCCGACAACCATCAATATCCGAGCCTATTGGGACAGCGAGGAGACATTTGCGATAGGGATGTAATTCCTGTAGAGACGTGCCACGGCGCGTCTCTACAAATCACAAATCACAAATTACAGATCACAGATCACTGTTCACAGATCACTGTTCACAGATCACAGACTTCTAAAATTGGTAACAATAACTGAATGTCATTGCCGAATTGAATTGTTTGTTGACCACGCGACCGTAGACCCATGTGGGGATGCGCACGGGCACGATGGAGTTCTCGTAGCGGAAGTTCACGCTGTGATGGTCGGCGATCATGAGGGAGATGCCGGCCTGTGCGGAGAACTCGTACCAGCGGAACGGCGGTCGTCCGACAATCGGCCCATTGGCTTCGCGCTCGCGGCTGAAGACATTTACCCCGAACACGGGGCCGACTTCCAAATCGAAATTGAAACTTTTTCCCCACAACTGCCATTTTCCCGCCGTCCAGACGAGCATCAGCGGCATTTCCACATAGCCTAATGTGAGCGAGTAGAAATTGTCGGCGATCACATTTTTAGGCGTGTAGGAGTGGCTGCCTTTCATCACGAAATCCAGCTCTAACTGCAGTTTCAGCCGTCCCGACGGAACGATAGAGTGGTTGACGAACCCGCCTACCGCCGCTCCTATTTTGTGGAATCCCGACAGGTCGTCGCCTGAAATCTGCGTGGCGGTGAACCCCACCCGCACCCCGCCGTAAAAACGGGAATTGTCGGTTTTCTGCGGCTCTTGCGCGAAACCGGCGGTGAATAGGGCGATTAGAATGGATATGATGATGATTTTTTTTGTCATATTGTTTATTGTTTGTGTAGAGACGCGGTGCACCACGTCTCTACAGGGTTACCACACGGAATCCCAATCCTCCGCCTCCCTCACGGATTTATCCCGTTGAAACTCCAACAGTTTCGCGTACTTGAGGAAGCTGTTGTGGGCGACGGCACGGGAGAGGATGTAGCCGTCGAGGCCACCGAGGATGCCGCCACGGAAGAAGTAATTGCTGATGAAAGCGGCCAATCCGTGGAAGAACGGCGAAAAAGCGTTGGCCTTCTTCCCCTGCAGGTATAGAATTTTGGCACCGCGAGAGCTGTAGTTGCGCTCGGGCTTCGAGAAAAGACTGTCGTAGTTCTTGTAGCGGTAGTGGATGATGTCGGCTTTGAGCCGTTTCGTGTTCTTTTCCGGCACGAAGGCGTGCTGCTTGCGGTCGAGGAAGCGCAACTTGTCCTTGCGGTAGAGCCGCACGAGCCAGTCGGGGTACCAGTTGCAGGCCTTCACCCACCGCTCCCCGATGTAGTTGCGTCGGCGGATGGCGAAACCGTAGTACGGAGTGTGCTCCAAATCTAACTTTTGGATGGCCGCCACGAGTTCATCGGTGAGCCGCTCATCGGCATCTAAGCTGAGCACCCAGTCGTTCTTGGCGTGCTCTAACGGCAGGTTCTTCTGCGGTCCGTCGCCAATGTAAGGGTGTATGAAAACACGCGCCCCAGCCTTCTCCGCCAATTCGACGGTGTTGTCGGTGCTGCACGAGTCGGTGACGATAACCTCATCGCACACGCGCTGCAGCGAGCGGATGCAGGCCTCGATGTTTTTGGATTCGTTCAGGGTGGTGATGATGCCGGTGATCATTGTTAAAGGTTATAGGTTATTGGTTATGGGTTATTGAAGTCAGTTAGTAGTTAGTAGTTGTTGGGGAAGTCGGTACAGCTTTCAGTATCAATTAAAATTAGTGGTCTTCGTCTTCCAGCTTGGGTTTGTTGAGGTCGTAGCCCATGCGGTATCTCAGATAGTCATCCACATTGATTTTATCCATAGGGTAGCCGTAATTGGTCATAAAGGTTTTCACTTTCTCATAAATGCAGTCCGAGACAGGCACTTCGCGGTTTCGGCACATAATCAGCTGCGGATAGGTGCAGTACATCTTAGTAATATCGGGTTTCCCGTCAACAAAATACTCTTTCTCCTGAAAACGGAATTCATTTTTCACAATGTCTCGTTCAAGATATTCGTCGTGACGGTTCCCGCCTGTATCAAAGGCCAGCCATTGGCCGTTTTGGTAGGCCACAAACACTGATTCTTCTACTTCCGGCTGCACACATACCGGGAAATCAGATGCTTCAAACAAATAATCGTATACCATGGGAATAGTGAAGGATTGTGTCTTAATGTCAAAAAGTCCGAACTTTTTCCCGTCAAAAACGATGACCTGATGAGGCGTGTATGTATAGTCCACACTTTCAAAGATTGGCGGCACTAACACTTTTCCGCACTCATCGATAACGCCCATCTTCTTGTTCTGATAGACGTAATGATAACCCGATTCATGCTCCAACCACGTGGTCATGCCGTCGTATTCAAACGGGATAATCACCTCTCCATTCTCCTTGATTTTACCGAATTTGCCATTTTTCACCACCACATACACAATAGAGTTTTGACTTTCCTGAGGATAAAATTCTATGTAGTCATACTCACAAGGAAGGATTATTTTGCCTTTGTCATCCATAATCCCCCATTTTCCTTTCTTTTTGATCAAGAAATCCCCGTTTCCTAAATTGTCGCAACAAACATCCTCATACTTGGCGGGAACTAAAATCTCTCCATCATAGTCTATCAGCCCACGCTTCCCGTGCTTTTCCACCAGCAAAGCGCCATCTTCATCCTTATAGAGAACATGATAGCCCTTGTAAATATCCATCATTGAATCAGACGGAGTACCGTTCTGTGTCTCCGTCTGCCCCCACGCCACCACAGAAAACATGACGACAAATGCTAATAATATGGATCTGTGATTATTCAGCATTCATAATTCAGCATTCATAATTAATCAACCCGTTCGATTTTCGCACCTAGATTGTTCAGCCGCTCCACGATGTGCTCATATCCCCTGTCGATTTGCTCCACGTTCTGGATCACGCTCTTGCCTTCGGCGCTCAGGGCCGCGATGAGCAGGGCGATACCGGCGCGGATGTCGGGGGAGGACATCTTGGTGGCTCGCAGGCGCTTCTCGCGGGCGAGACCGACGACGATGGCGCGATGCGGGTCGCAGAGCACGATCTGCGCACCCATCGACTGCAACATATCGACGAAAAAGAGACGGCTTTCGAACATCTTCTGGTGGATCAGCACGCTGCCTTTGGCCTGGATGGCCGTCACGAGGGCGATGCTGATAAGGTCGGGGGTGAATCCCGGCCACGGGGCATCGGCGATGGTCAGGATGGAGGCCTCGCGCGGGTCGGAGTAGATGCTGTAGGGTTCCTGCCCGTGGACGATGAGATCGTCGCCCTTCCGCTCGAACTGCACCCCCATCTTGCCGAAAGTGTAGGGAATCAGTCCCAGATGGTCGCAGGCGCAATCCTTGATGGTCAGCTCCGACTGGGTCATCGCAGCCATCCCGATGAAGCTGCCCACCTCGATCATGTCGGGGAAGATGCGGTGTGTGCATCCGTGCAATTTCTTGACCCCCTGAATCTTCAGTAAATTGGAACCGATACCGGAAATCTTTGCGCCCATGTTGTTGAGCATGGTGCAAAGCTGGTACAGATAGGGTTCGCAGGCGGCGTTGAAGATGGTGGTCTCGCCCTCCGCCAGCACAGCCGCCATTACGATGTTGGCGGTACCCGTCACAGAAGGTTCGTTCAGTTGCATATAGCAACCCTTCAACTGCTTGGCTTCCAACTCGAAGAACTTCTCATCCGGCGAGGTGGAAATTACCGCCCCGAGCTTCTCCAAACCCTCGAAGTGGGTGGTCAGCGGGCGCCGTCCGATCTGGTCGCCGCCGGGCTTGCCGGAGTAGGCCTTGCCGTAGCGGCCCAACAGCGGACCGAGCACCATAATGGAGGCGCGGATTTTGGTCGATAGCCGCGAGAACTCGTCGGTGCGCAGCTGCTCGAAATCGACATCCTCCGCCTGGAACGTGAACGTATGCTCGTCCACCTCCGTGATCTTCACCCCCATCAGCGCCAAAATCTCGCGATAGCGCTGCGTGTCGAGGATGTTCGGGATGTTGGAAATGGTGACCGGCTCGTCGGTCAGCAGCACGGCCGAGAGCACCTGCAGGGCCTCGTTCTTCGCGCCCTGCGGGGTAATCTCGCCGCGCAGGCGGTGACCGCCTTCTATGATGAATTCTGCCATGATGTTTGTATTTGAGACGTAAGACGTGAGACGTGAGACGTGAGACGTGAGACGTGAGACGTAAGACGTGAGACGTGAGACGTGAGACGTGAGACGTGAGACGTGAGACGTGAGACGTGAGACTTTTGGGGGACAGTCGTTAATACAAAGTCCTAAGTCTCAAGTCTCAAGTCTCAAGTCTTAAGTCTTAAGTCTTAAGTCTTAAGTCTTATTCCGGAATCACAATCGGGAAATTCTGCGTGAACTCCATGCGGTAAGGTGCACCGATGATGTTGGTCAGGAAATCGGTGTACTGGTCGGTGAAGCAGAACTTGTTGGCGTCGTAGTAGGCAGCGGGCAGCGGGAAGTTGCCGATGTTGCCCATCTCGATGGCGTCGGTGTGGAATTCTTCCAACTCGTCGTAAGGAACGATGTCGCGGAGCACGGGCATCTTGCCGTAGTCCTCGCGGAGCAGGAGGTCAACCACCTTGTCGGCCAGGGTGGAGGTCAGACGACGGTCATATTCGTAGCATTTGCCGGAACGCGGGATGTAGCCGGAGATCTGGCCGCGGGCTTCGATGCCGAGACGCTTGTTGATTTCAGAAGCGATGACGCCGCTCACGCCGCCGAAGCGCGGGTGACCATATTCGTCGAGGTCGGAGCTGGCATACACCATGCCGAGTTCCTGCTTCTCGTCGTCCCACCAGCGAACACCCTCGGAAACCGCGATGATGAGGCTGTGTTTCGGGGAACGCATATACATCTCCTTCACGGATTCGAAGAAGAACTCCTTGCGCTCCTTGGTCATCTCGACCTCGGGAACCAATGCCATCTGGGCACCGCCGAAGGAGGCCGTACCGGTGAGCCAGCCCGCGTCGCGGCCCATCACTTCGAGGACCATGATACGCTGGTGCGACTCGTTGGTGGTGTGCAGCTTGGCCGTCAGTTTCTTGATGGCCATGGCGCCGGACGGGAAACCGGGGCACAACACGGTCTCATGCTGCTGGCCGTTGTAGTGGTGGTACGTGCGGGTGCGCAGGTCGTTGTCGATGGTTTTCGGGAAACCGATGACGGGGATGCCGTAGGTCTCGTACATCTTCTTGGCCGCACCGTTGGTGTCATCGCCGCCGATGGTCACGAGCACGTCGATTTTGTAGCGTTCGATGTTGCGGAGAATCTGTTGGGAGCGGTCTTCGGGGCTTTTCTTGCTCGGGAAGGGGTTGGTACGGCTGGAGAGCAGCGCGGTGCCGCCGTAGAGGCCGTTGTAGGGGATATTGGTGAGGTCAACGATGTCGCCGTCGCCGAGGAGGCCTTTCCAGCCGCGCAGCACGCCATAGACGCGGAAGCCGAGCATGGAGGCGCGGTTGCGCACCGCCTCGATGCTGGAGTTGATGGCCGGAGTGTCGCCGCCGCCGGAAAGAATCGCTAACGTTTTGCCGTTGAAGAGTTTGTCTTTTCTCATAATTATTTGATTTTGTTAAAATTGTACTTTCGGATATAAACGCGCAAAGATACAATTTTTTTTTGCAACATGGAGGCATCTGCGTCCCGCAGTAGAATAGACTTTGGGCTTTAGTATTTTAACCTTTTCTTTAACTTTTTTTGGGCGCCCCGGCGCGATAGGAGGGTCGGCATTCCTGCCGACCGCCGTCAGGGCGTATGCGATACGTTTTTACACCCCCGCATCGTCCTACCGAGCTGTTGTCCCTGTCGGGACATTGCGTGCCATGACGCCCCGGCAGGGGCGGAATCTCGGTAGCGGGTTGCGCCGACGGTTTGACGACACCCCGGCAGGGGCGAAAGCTCGGTAGCAGGGTGTGACAACGTTTTAAAGGCGCCCCGGCAGGGGCGCGACACGGTGATGGGGCAAGGTCTGCGGTGGAGGCTCCGACAAAATCAACACACCGTTACGGTGCGGGCGTCGCGAGAGGGATAGAAGTGGAAATGGTTTTGGCAAACGGTGGTTTCGACAAGCTCAACTACTGGACGAGAACGGTGTCTGAACCTGTCGAAGGCACACCTCCTATAGCCAAAACCATTGGAACGGATAGCCCGACGGCGCGGTAGGAGGGTGAGACAGATTGTTGGGGCGGGGGGAGTAGGGGCGTATGGCATACGCTCCAACAGCGGTCGGCAGGAATGCAGACCCTCCTACCGTGCCGGCTCGCCCAAAAAAAAAATGAAGCTTAAGCCCTTTTTGCAGCCTTTATCGTCTCACCTCCGTTCTAAATACGTGATGAGAAGAATAAACAGGATGACCAAGACCACGCTGATGGCGGCGATGAAGATTCCGGCTTCCCGTTCGATTTTCGCCTCAGCGGGAGTTGCATGGTAAGGGCGTTTCGGACGGGTTTCAGCGAAACCGAACAGGTAATTGATTCTGCAGGCAAAGATGTCGCTCTCCAAATCGGAGCCCCTTTTGTGGGTCGTGGGACAATCGCGGTCATACAAGAATTTCAAAAGGAAGTAAAACCGTTTATTATGCTGAATGGGTATGGCGTAGAATAATCTTGCCCGTCGCTTCTCCCGCTTAGAACCCTCTTCCATAATGGGCCGCAAACGATCTTGGATTATGTCTGTCTTTGACCATTTAAAGTACTGGATATCCGTGTAAAAAATGGAAACAGTGCGCTTCCATGGACGAAACGGGAAAAACACCACCATGCGGTCAGTGTAGAAATAAAAGATTCTGAAAAACGGGGTCCAAATCCCGAAAAGCAATACAATGAGCAATAGTGCCAGCTGCTCGATTAGCAAGAAATCCAACAGCATTTCGGACATGAGGAACGTGTATAATCCGACGTAGAAGGTAAGCATCCCGCAGTCAGATGCCGTGTTGAAGGTGTACTTGTAGCTTTCAATGTCTTCAATTCCAGGGATATATCTTAACCCGAAAAGCGCCATAAAGGATTAGTTTTCGTTTTCGACGCCACCTTGCTCTAAGTCTCAAGTCCCAAGTCTCAAGTCTCAAGTCTTAAGTCTCAAGTCTAATCCACCCCCAGTAGTTTCATCGCATCGGTGCGGTGCGTGGAGTCGGTGCGGACGAGGAATTCTTCTTCGGCCATCTCTGAAAGGATGGATTCCAGCATTTCTTCCACGATATAGTCCTGAATGTCGAAGTTCAGCGGCACGGGGGTGTATTGCATGTAACGCTGGATCATCTCGTTCCAAACCTCGTTCACACGGAAAATGGGCATACGCACGGAGACCGGCGACTTGAATGCGCCTTTCAGGTAGCGGTACTCGTACAGTTCGAAATAGCGGGTGATGGCGTCGTATTCGCCCTTGACCAGCGCGTCGTGATCGGTGATGGGAATCGAGTCGACGGCGGTGTGGAGCGCGGTGCCGACCTGTGAACCGCAGCTTTCGGCCAGACGGTTGGTGCGCAGGATCAGCGAATCGATGAGGTTGCCGTAGCCATGGTTGGTGAGCGTGTCGAAAAGCGAGCTCTGTAAGGGGGCATAGTCGATGCGGTAAGTCTCGTTAGCGTAGGAGTAGAAACCGTCCGGGACGCAGAGGTGTTTCACGGCGGTGTCGGCGCAGGCATCCATGCACGCCCGGATGGCGTTTTCTTTCTGCGCGTTGGTGTACAACTGTTCGACGTATGTGCCGCTTTCGTCCTTGCAGGAGAAGAACGTCAACGCGGCGAATATGGCTATAATGGTGACAGTCAGCTTTTTCATATCGTATTTTTCAATTTTCAAATTCAAGCCGCAAAAATACTATTTTTGCCGAATGATTCGGAAACAATTTTTAGCAGAGACAAGTTCCACGAACAGTTGGCTGATGACGCTGGCGCGAAGGATGCGGGCGTCAGGCGACGCGCTGCCCGATTTGTATGCCGTGTACACCGACTTCCAAAACGCCGGGCGCGGGGCGGGCACGAATAAATGGCATAGCTCGCGGGGATTGAACATCCTCACCAGCATCTACTTTGAGACGGGGTTAGCCGCCGCCGACCAGTTCGTCTTCAACCTCTGGTTCGCGACCTCCACTCGCCGCTTTCTCGCCAAGTATGTGCCTGAAGTCCTCATCAAGTGGCCCAACGATCTGTACGTGTGTGACCGCAAGCTCGCCGGCGACCTCACCGAGCATTCCGTTTCCGGAAGCCGCCTCGATTTCACTGTCGCGGGCATCGGCATCAACGTCAACGAGGAGGTTTTCCCGTCGGAAATCCCGAACCCCACCTCGCTGTTCCTCGAAACCGGTCGCAAATACGATGTCGGAACGCTGATGGACGAGTATCTTGCCGTCTTGCGCGAACGCCGTCCGCTGTTGTCCACCGAACACGAGGCCGCCCTTCGCGACGACTACCTTTCGCACCTCTACCGCCGCAACGAAATGCATCCGTATCTGGTTAACGGGCAGCAAATTGACGGCATTATCCGCGATATCGACCGCTTCGGGCGGTTAGTGCTGGAACTCCCCGACGGAACACGGGAGGCATACGGCTTCAAGGAAATTGCCTATTGCTTGAATGCTGAATGCTGAATGTTGAATGCTGAATGTTGAATGCTGAATAAAAATATCGAAAAAAATATTCATAATTCAGCATTCAGCATTCATAATTTACTATATTCGCGGCCTGAAAAAAACAATCGTTATGGCAAAGAAAATCCTCTATATCCACGGTTTCAACTCTGCGGGCGGCGGGCACAAGGCCCAGGAACTGCAGAAAATGTTCCCCGACTGGCAGGTGCTGTCGCCCACGTTCGACTACAAAGACCCCGCCGGCGTGCAGAAGAAGCTCGACTCGCTCGTGCGCACGCAGCGTGTGAACGCCGTCATGGGCACCTCCCTCGGCGGCTTCTTCGCCATCTACTGCGCCAAGAAGCACAAGCTCCCCGCCATGGTCATCAACCCCACCATCCGGCCTTCGGAGACACTGGCCAAGCACCTCGGCAAGCAGAAGAACTACGTCACGAAGGAGGAGTACCAGTTCACCGCCAGTGACCTCGCCAAGTTCGCCGACTTCGAGGGCAAGGTCTTCGACAAGCTGCCCTGCGACGACACGCTCCTCCACTTCGCCCTCTCCACCGACGACGAGCTCCTCGGCGACCACCATTACCTCGAACAGAAGTTTCCCAACTGTCAGGATTTCAATTATTTCGACCAGCAGGGACACCGATTCGCGGGGGTGAAGATATTGAAGCCGATTATTGAGAGGACGATGGGGCGTTAGCAGTTAGTAGTTAGCAGTTAGTAGTTAGTAGTTAGTAGTTAGTAGTTGGCCCCACGCTGCGGCTGTCCTTATATCTTTTGCTGCCGTTGTAGCCACAGCTGAAGCACCGGGTCTGATATATAGAGGCCGTCTTGGCGCAGATCTATGAAGTCTTTTTCTATTAAGGTCTTCTGCATCCTGCTTACATTGGATTTTGTCCCAAGTTGGAACTTCTCCAATATTTCCTGCGATGCAAAACCAGAATGTTGTCCTGCTATAATAGCGCGGAGAAAATTCATCTGGAAGCTGGTGAGAGCCCTCGTCTGCTCCAAAAACAGAGGAGTACATTGTATCATCAGGTCTTCAACTCCCTGCTCGAATTCAGCATCCGTGACTTCTTTTTCAGTGTTGAGCATCACATTCCAAGCCAACTGCTGCACGTAGGATGATTGATTCTGCACGATTTCGCAGATTCGAGTCACGTATTGTGCATCAATGGAAAGGCCTTTCTCCTTGAACTTCCGTTGTATAAAGGGAGTCCAGTCGGCTGTCGGGATAGGTTGCAAATAGTTCAACTCCCCGAACTGGTATAACGGCATACGCTTGTTTTGGAAAAGATTGGTCATCATGTGCTGACGGCTTCCGAACAAACAATAGGAGACGTGTTTCTGGTGCTGCCAAGCACCACGCATCCGCTTTTGTACATCCAGAGTGTCGGGCCAATCACCCACCTGCTGGAATTCATCGATGCAGATTACGATGTGTTTCCCAATATGTTGCGCAAGAATTTCAGGCAGGTTGAGTATCTCTTCGGGCTTATACTCCTTCGGGGTGATTCCTAATGAGATGGAATAGTCTGTTGTCGGGTCTGGACTGAACGAGATTTTGGGTGTCAGTCGGACCAGAAAGCGTTTGATGTTTTCTATGGCGATCTCCATCTTGGATGAGGTTTGTTTCAACAAGGCGACGGCAAACTTGTTGTAGAAGTCGTATTCCGATCGACAATCGTAAATGTCAATGTATACGGTATGGACAATTTTTCTGTCCACCTCTTGTTGCACTTTTTTAACGAGTGATGTCTTGCCCATGCGACGGGGCGAAATAAGGATGACATTAAGCCCGTTCTCGAAATTCACTTTTAGTCTGCGAGTCTCCTTTTCCCTGTCCGTAAAATTGTTTCCGCTTACTGAAACACCATAGATAAAAGACCTCTCTATTTCTTTCATAACAACTGTAAAATATTGTAAACAAACGCCTTAATAGGTTCACTACTTAGTGGACCACCGATTAGTGGACCACTAAGTAGTGAACTTGTATTTCGCCGCAAAAATACAAAAACATTTAATCGGTTCAATTTGTTTCTACAATATTTTTTCTACGAAAAAAAATGGTCGTCACCAGCACTGGCAACGACCATTTATAATTCATCATTTCTTCACGAACGCCTTCGTCACCACTCCCTCCTCCGTCGCAACGCGCACGAAATACATGCCCGCAGCGAGATCCGAAACATTGATGCGGGTCTGTAGGGGCGAATGATTATTCGCCCCTACCACGGCGCGAACCACCTTCCCGTAAACGTCCACGACCTCCACGGACATCCCATCGCCCTGTACATTGTTCATTGTACATTGTACATTGATGAAGTCTCCCGCCGGATTCGGATAAACCCTTACGTAACTGTTATAATCCACAATGCCTGTCGAGTCAACATGGGTGGTCTTGCCGAGCACAACGGGCGTCCAGTCGCTGGTTTGAACGCCGCAGACCGATTGTACTTGTATCTGATATTCGGTGTTGGGTTGCAAGTCGGTGATGAGGTAGGAGGTCGCGTAGGAGACGTCGGAGCTCATCTCGCCGCTGCCGGCGCGGTACTGTATATTCCACTGCTCCGCGTCGCCGGTCTCGGTCCATTCGATGGAAAGGGTGTTCTCCGTTGAATCAGTGACGTGCAGGTTGGTGGGCGCGGGGCAGGGACCCTGCTCCGTTGCGAAGGTGATTTCCGAACCGTAATAGACGGCGGTGTCCGTGGCGACAAACGCCCGCATCACATACTGCGTGGAGTGTTGCAAGTCCGTAACGATATAAACCATCGGATTTTCCGCCACATTCACGGAATGGCTGTAGCTTCCACTGGAGAGTATCTTCCACTCAAATCCCTGGTTGATAATCGGTTGGTTGCCCAAATCGACGATATGACCGTGGAATGTGGCATTCGTCTGCCCAATCTGCGACACGGAATCGGTGACCACCACCGGCGGCACCACCGGACAATCGGCGGTGAAAGCGTAGAGAGTGGTGTCAGGATAGTGGTTGAACAATTCATCGATTTGATACAGCGTGGTCCCTTCCGGACTTTGGAAGATGAACCCGCACTGGTTGAACATGTTGCCGTTGTCCCAAACCAGTTGGACATTTGCCCCGTGGCATAGCATCAACGGGATGGTGTCGTAGGACATCGTACCGTGCTGACCGACATGGTCAACAGCCGCCAGGTCCGCAATCTGCACGCCATTCTGTCTTACATACAAGTGCCCGCCGCTCCAGCCGTCGCCGTAGGTGTCGGTCAGAATGAGCGTGTATTCGCACTGGTCAGCCACCTCGCAGGAGGGCGTGTAGAACGACAGCATCTCATAGTTGGAAACATCCCCGTTGCCGCAGTCGGCCTGCACACGCACAAAATACTCGGTCTCAGGCTGCAGGCTCGTTAAAGTGAAAGACGGGCTGTTCACCGCGTTGGAAGTCCACGAGGTGGCACTGGCCTCCTTGTAATCGACATTCCAGGCGGTCTCCACATTGCCCGGGGCCCACGCAAACGTCGCCGATGTTGGATGCATCTCCGTGATTGCCAAATTGTTCACGGGGTCGCAATTGTTGCTGTGCACGGAAACATTGTAGATGATGGCACCCGGCTGGTTGAAGACGGCGTTGTCGTTCGTCCAGGCAAAGGCCACCTTGATGGCGGAGTTCGCATCCGGGTTGTAATACGGGTTAGCCATAATGGCCGTAATATGCACGACATTGCCATTGGTCATGTTGAAAATATAAGGATACTGCTGATTTCCGGTGAGCGGTTTGTAGTTAGTGAAGTCAAAGCTGTACCCAGACCAATTTATGTTGTACATTATGTACAGCGGATACGAAGCGCTGTTTGACATAGCCGTGGAGGCCGCGTACTCCACCGTAGGATTAGAGAGGAGCAGTTTCATGAAATCGTACCGGCTCTCGCCCCCGACCTTTACATCGAACTCGATGGAGATTTCGGGGTTTGTGCCAATGCGGAAGATCTTCTCGGCAGTCACCGTGGACTGGCCGTTGCCATAGTTGGGCGTCACGCCGTTGTTGGAGATGAACAGCCCATAGTCGGCATCGGCTGTGGTATCGACCTGCCCCACCATCCATCGGTTGTTGCATGAGCCGTTGTTGAGCCCCCAGTCTTGGTCGTAAGAAGGCGAAAAATCGGTGTAGTAAGGCAGATCCTCAATGCCCAACGGGGTGGAGAAACTCACCGACTTCCAAGCCGAACCCGAACACACGGAAGATACCTGCACCTGGTAGTTCTTGCTGCCTTGCAGTCCGTCGAAAATGTAGAATTGGTCGTAGGTGGTGTCGTAGTAAACCCAAGTGGTGTCGGGCAGAATGCGGTAGCGGATCGCGTAGCCGTTGTCGGAGAATCCCACCCAGGAAATGGTGGCAGAATCGGTGGTGATACCATCCGCAGTCAGGTAATAGATCGGCGGGCATTCGGGACCGTTGAAAACGGAAATGTCATCCACCGTGATGGTGCCGCCGCCGGCCTCCTTGGCGAAGAAGGCAAGTTGGATGTAGTCGGAGCCTGACGGAAGCGGTATCGAGTCGTTTTGCAACGCGGAGGCCGACTGCGTGAACAGCGCCCGTCTGTGCCAGCCGCCCATGGCACTTGTCCGATAATAGACGCCGAAGTCATCGGCATTGTTGGAGCCGTTGTTGGACGAATGCTTGACGGACACGTATGGGCGCGTCACCGCCGAGATGTCGAATACCGAAGACGTTATCCCGCAGGTGTCTGTCCCGGGGTAGATGTGGTTGTGGTAGAGCTTTCCGTTCGTCCATGTCCACGAGTGCCACGGATTGGTGTTCAGTGCCCAGCATTCCGGCGCTGCAGGAAAGGTTTCCAAGAACGGCTGCGCATCGGTGACAACCTCTATCGCGCAACCCGAGATAAAGCTGATGTTCCGCCATTCGGCCGTGTCGGAGCTGCAGTTGGTTGCCACGCGCACATCGTAGAGGGTGTGTTCCTGTAGTCCCGTGAGCATCGCGAAGGTGTCTGTCACGGTCATCGAAACAACCCCGGGATCCGTCCAGGCGAGGGTCTGCGGCTTGTACTGCAGCATGTATGTGGCCGACGGCTCGTAGGAAGTCCACGTGACCATCGCCGTGTCCATGAAGGTGCCGGCGACCATGAGGTCATAGACGGCCTCGCACGCGGGTTGCCACACATGCACATTGGAGACGATGGCACCGGGCTGTGTGCCGGAACTGTAGTTGTTGTGCCACGCGAACACTAACTTCGCCACGCCGTTCGGGGTAATGTTCGCTAACTCCATGCTGACATGGATTACATTGCCGTTAGTGAGGTTCAGCTTGTAAGGGTAGTTCGGACTGCCTGTCTGCCCCACATAATCGATGAAACTAAGCGCATTTGTCGTGTAGTAGATTTGGCTGTAGTCCGGGCTGCCCGTGGAGGCGGGAAACTCCACGCTGTCGGGAGCCCAGAAGACTTTCAGGTAGTCATTGGTGGACTCGCCGCCTGCCTGCACGTCAAATTCGAGATAGACCGTGGGACCGCCGCTCGTATGGAAAGTCTTATACGCACAAACGTTCGTGGTGGCGGAGACATTATAGCCCGCCGTCGTGGCGTAATTCTGCGCGATGAAAAGGGCATTGTTGAGCGTGCCCACTCCAGGGGCACCCATCGTCCAATGGTTGCCGCAGTTACCGTTGTCCAACACCCACGACTGGTCAGAAGTGTCCGCAAAATCCGTGGAATAAGGAAGATCCACCGGCGCCATGCCTGTGGTGAACGTTCCCTGTATGTAATAAGCTTCCGTGGTATCGCAAAGGGTGGCGACCTCCACGATATAAGAGGTCAGCGACTCCAAACTGGGCAGGGTCACCTCCTCCGTCACCACTACGCCGTAATTGGTCCACGCTGTGTCGGAGGCCTTCTTGCAGCGCACGACGTAGCTGTAGCTGGGAGCCCCGATCCAAGTGACGACTACATCGCCGTTATTGTCCGTTCCCGCACTCACCACCTCCGAGACCACCGGACAGGCAGGCCCGTCATACACGCTGATATTGTCGAACTGGGCCCGCGTGTTATAGGCGCTCCCCACTCCCTCGAAGGCGAGTTGGAGCGTGGAGGAGTTGGAGGGCAGCGACAGCGAGTCTGTCACCCAGGTTGTCGTGGGTGTGACGTAAGTCCCTAACTTGTGCCAGGAATCCTGCGCATTGTCCCGGTAATAGACGGCCACATCCTTGTGATAGCCTTGGAAATCCGGCTGGTAGTGGGAAAAACGCAAGTACGGATGCGCTAACCCCGAGGCGTCAATCACCGGCGAGACCGCCAAAATAGGGCTAAAGGAATTATATGATGTGGTGTAAATATACCCGCTCTGATAGGTGAAGAAGTTGTTGTCCCACGACCAGCAATTGGCGTCCGTGGCGAATGTCTCCACGAAGGGTGTAGGATAGGTCATGCACGGCGTGACAAAGTGGAACGCTTCCGACAAGGCGGAGGCGTGGCCGTCACAAATCCGGGCCATCCAGGCCACGTAGGGTGTGTTCGGCATCAACCCCGTCACCGCGTAGGAGCTGCCCGTGACCGTGTCATAGACATTGTCAGGATAGGTTCCGGACTCAGGCCGATAGACAATCAGGAAAGTGTCTGCGGGCGAACCCTGCCAATAGAATGTCACTGCGGAAGTGTCTAACGAGAGGGTGAATGACGGAGGCCAGCAGTCTGATGCATAGACGGATACGTTGTCCACCGCTGCCGGCACCTGTGACGCTTGGGAGGCACTGTAGCCCCATGTGTAGAACTGTAGCGTCTTCACCCCGGACGCATAGCCCAAGTTCACGTGCCCGTGCCGCCAAGCGTTGTCATACAAGGCATAATCAAGATGCTCGTTGGCATACGAGGGGGCTCCTGCGGGCATCAGGTCGGACGTGTCGCGGAGAAAGACTTTCATTCCGGCACTCTGATAGGCGTTAGGGGTACACCCCGATGCCTTCCAGTCGAATTCCAGATCGAAGGTTCCGCCTGCCCCGAAGTCAATGAGGCGTTCGGCGAACAGGTGGCAGTTCTCCCCCATCGAGATATAGCTCCCGGAAGTGTCCCGGCTGACATACAGCGAATAGTCGGCCGGGAGCCCCGTCACTGACGTGCCCGTGCCGATGACGAAGTGGTTGTAAAAGAGTGTGGAGGCCGGAGCCGGATACCGCGAGAAAATCCAGTGCGCGTTCTCGCCTTGGTTGCTGAAGTCGCAGGTGTATGGCACCGTGGCCGGGATCTGCTGCAGGCTGTCTATCTGTGCCTGCGCCGCCCCGCAGAGCAGCATTGCGATGAGGAGGGTGGAGAGTTTTTTCATATTGTTAGGGTTTTATGTTTCTTCATACGCACCACACTGCGGCTTCGCCTTGTGAGCACCACACTGCGCTTCGCCTTGTGTGGTGTTAATTGCGCTTCGCGCGTGTTGTCTCTTCGAGACTGCTCAAGGAAGATATTCTTTCTTTTACTATGGTAGTATGACGAAATTCTCCTGAAATTGTTGCAGGAAAAATGTGTTTTTTATATATTGTTGATAACCAATGTATTATGTTGATTTTCGCTGCGTTAGCAAAAAGGGGAACCCTCCCGAGCTCCCCTTTCATCGTTCGTTCAATATTCACCAATTCCTATTTCTTGACGAACGGTTTGGTAATCACCCCCTCCTCCGTCGCTACGCGCACGAAATAGACGCCTGCGGCGAGGCCTGAAACGTTGATTCGAATCGGTAGAGACGTTGCGCGCAACGTCTCTACACCAACGGCGCGAACTACCTTCCCGTAAACATCCACGACCTCCACGGACATCCCATCGCCCTGTACATTGTTCATTGTACATTGTACATTAATGAAGTCTCCCGCCGGATTCGGGTAAACCCTCACATATCGGTCATAATCCACAATGCCGGTGGAGTCCACATGGGTGGTCTTGCCGAGTACCACCGGGGTCCACTCGCTGGTCTGGACACCGCAGACCGATTGTACTTGGATTTGATATTCGGTGTTCGGCTGTAAATCCGTGATGAGGTAGGAGGTCGCGTAGGAGACGTCGGAACTCATCTGGCCGCTGCCGGCACGGTACTGGATGTTCCACTGCTCCGCGTCGCCGGTCTCGGTCCACGCGATGGCGAGGGTGCTGGTTGACGAGTCGGTGACGTGGAGGTTGGTGGGCGCGGGGCAGGGCGGGACTTCCGGCTCCAATGTGGTGAAAGCGATATCGTTTCCATACACGGTATCAAAAGGAGTTGTCGCAAAAGCACGGTAATAATAGGTCGTGGCTGGAGAGAGTCCAGTGACCGGGGCCGCCATGGTGTCTCCGGACGCGCTTATGAGCGTGTAGCTACCATCGTAGAATTCGAAACCTTGCTCCAAAATTGGCAGATCCCCGTAGTCCGCAATATGGCCGTTCAGCACTGCTTCGGTCTGCGTGATGTCGCTTGCACTGTCGGAGACGACCACAGGCAAGGCTAACTGGCAGTCTGCCGTGAAGGAGAACATCGTGGTGTCGCCCACCATAAATGGCAGACCGATTTGTTGATACATTTGCGTCCCGTCTGGACCCGTCAGTGTGATACCACATTGGTTAGTGTAACTGCCACCATCCCAAGACAGCTCCACAAAAGCGTTGTGGCAAAGGTCCACCCACACCGTGTCATACGTGGTCACATTGCTCAAATGGTGGTTTACGGCTTGCAGATTGGCCACCACGATGCCATCTGAAATCACCCTCATCACGCCTCCGTCCCATCCGTTACCATAACTGTCGGACAAGACAAACATGTACGGACACATATAGTCGCACAGCATAGTGGTAAACGTCGTGTTTGTTGGTATAGACTGGTCGTTGCCGCAGTCGGCATGCACACGCACGTCGTAATTTGTAGAGGGTGTCAGTCCGTTCAACGTACAAGCCGGTGTACCCGATACCTGCAGTTGGTTCCACGTCAAGGCCGAAGTCTCTTTGTATTCCAAGATCCAGTCAGTTTCGCCGCCGTTACCGGGAGTCCAAGAGACATAGGCAGAGGTGGAGAGCACATTGGAGACCGCTAACTGGCTCACGGGCCCACACGTCGGGTTCCTCACCGAAATGTTCGTGATAATGGCGCCGGGTTGCGTCCCCCACATGTGGTCGTTCTTCCACAGGAACACAACTTTTGCCTGGTTACTGTTGGGATTATTCGCGACGGGGTTCGGCATAAATGCAGAAATATGAACAAAACCGCTACCTATTGTTTGCGACATGAAATAACCCGGGGAATTGTAACTGGAGTAGGCGTTGTACCCCGAAAAATTGTATGCGTAGGTTGAATAACTGTTTTTCGCATATACAGGGTTGTTGTAATCGGGATTTGTGGAGGCGGGGTATTCAGATGACCCTGGTGCAACAAACAGCTTGATGAAATCATACGACCCCTCCCCAGCAATGCGGAGGTCAAATTCCACCAAAAGAGTGTCCACATTGCTCACATCGAACAATTTCTCAGCCGTCACTACGGTGACAGCTGTATTGTCATAATGAGGCGAGACACCATCGTTTGTGATGAACAGCGCGTTGATATGGTTTGCATCGTCCACTTCGCCCATGGTCCAGTAGTTGATGCAACTGCTGTTGTTAATCCGCCACCCGCGATCGGAAGTCGGGGCGAAGTCCGTGTAATAGGGCAAACTTACGGCCGTCAGCGTGGTGGATAGCTGTGTCGTGATCCAGTTCGGCTCGTTACAGTTACCTGAGACCTGGACCGAATAGGTGGTTGAACTTTGCAGGTTGTTGATAACAAACATCGTGTCAGTCGTCGTGAGATACGTCCATATTGTGTCGGATATGTCTCGATAGCGCACAACAAAGCCGTTTTCGTTGCTTCCCTCCCAGGAGATGGCGGCGGCATTGGAGGTCACATCCAGAATCGTCAGGTTAGTCAGCGGCTCACACGACGGACCGTTATAGACGGAGACATAGTCGATGTCCACATAGCCCCAACTGTTGTTGGTGGCATAGAAAGCCAGCTGGATGTATGGGCCGCTGACGGGCAGCGGCAGTGAATCCGTAGCAGACGAGCCGCTGTATGACACAAGGTGCTGCCACGGATTTAAAGAACTGGTACGGTATGCCACTCCGAGAATCTGAGTGGATTGTGCATGAGTCAGCTTCAGGTAGGGAGTGGTGACCGCCGAGATGTCCATCAAGGGGGAATAGACTGGGCAGGTGTCCCCCATTGAAGTGCTTTCGTGATAGGAATGGTTGATATGCGAACTGTAAATGCTGTGGTTCCATGCGTGGTTCGGGTTAACGGCCAAATTCCAGCAATCTGCCGTCCCATTGAAATCCATCACGTAGGGGGTGCTGTCGGTGACCACAATGGAACAGGCGGTATTGAAAGAGGTGTAGCGCCAGTTTCCGAATCCCAGTACGCTCCCGCAGTTCACCCGCACTCGCACGTCGTAATCTGTTTCGGGAGTTAAATTATTCAGTATCAAAAAGTTGGTGTCGATAGTTGATGTCAATGCCGCGTTCCAATCCGTGTTATGGGGTTTGTATTCCACCACGAAGTTTTCAGACACGGTCGGAGAGACCCAACTCACGGTGGCATGTCCGCCCACAATGTCGCCGACTTGCAAATAGGAGACCACGTCGCAGTCGGGCTGCCACACATGCACGTTGGTGATAATCGCGGCCGGTTGCACATCGTTGTAAACACTGTAGTCGTTGCGCCACACGAACACTATCTGCGCCTCGCCGTTCGGGGTCGGGTTGGGCATCTCCGCGCTGATATGCAATACGCTGTCCTGCGTCAGGTTCAGTTTATAAGGGTAATAAGCCTCGCCCGTCAAACTCAAATAATCTTGGAAGTTCATCGCATACGTCTTGGCCGTATCATTGGCATACGGAGCTTCGTTTTCGGAAGAGGAATACTCCACGGAGGCGGGAGCAAAGAAAACCTTCAGATAATCCGAGGGCCTGTAATTCATGGTGTTTCCGCCACACAACACGTCAAACTCGATGTTCACCGTCGAGATGTCACTCATGCTGAACTTTTTGGAAGCCAAGACAGTGGTGTAATTGTGGTCAAGGCTATATCCGGGGGAGACGCTGTCGCTGGTCACGAACAGTGCGCTGGTCATCAGATCATACCATCCGACTGGAACACCCATCATCCAACGGTTGAGGCATGTGCCGTTGTCGAGCTGCCATCCACGGTCGGCCGTGTCCGAGAAATTGGTGAAATACGGCAGGTTGACCGCCACAACAGGCGAGATGAAAGTGCAGGAGACCCATTGTTCCAGGTCACAATTTGGTGACACCTGCACTTCGTAGTTGGTAAGCGAGGCCATAGGCTCAATAATCGCCGTACCGCCCAAATCTTCGATGAGATGCCAGGTCGTGTCCGGAAGGGTACGATAGCGCACCTCGTAAGGCATATTGGCTCCCGCGATCCATTGGACGAAGGCGGTGTCCGCGTTGAAGCCGGAAATGACCAAGTCGGTTGCCGGCGGACAGTCCGTGCCGTCATAGACGTAGATGTCATCCAAGGAGATACGGGCAAGTTGCTGGTTTTCATGCTGTATGGAGAAGAAACCGAGTTGCAAAGAGACGGAATGCGAAGGAATCGCCAAGGAATCCGTTTTCCAAATGTTGTTTCCAGTCGGGGTGAAGAAAGTTCCCAAATAATGCCAGTCATCCGCCTCATACTCACGGTAATACAAAGCCAAATCTTTATGTTCCCCGTTGTACTCGTTCTGCATCCGGGAAAATTTCAGATACGGATTGCTCAATACTGAGACATCAATTACCGGCGATATGGCCCACGAAGTATCCACATATCCGGAAATTTGCCCGCTGGAATAGGAAGCGAAATTCGTTGTGTAGATGGAATTTGAAAGCAAATTGAAGCCCGGACCAAGCGTCCAGCAGTGCTGATTTAAAGCAAAGTGTTCCTCAAACGGGGCAATGTACGTGCCGCACCCCGTGATGAAGTGCGTGCCCAGGTCCATTGCGGACGTGTCTCCGTCGCAGATTTTCGCCATCCAGACAATATATTCCGTGTTGGGAACCAGTCCCGTAATGGTCGCCAAATTGCCACTAACAATCTCATTTATACTGTTTTGTGCAGTGCCATTTGCCGGCCTATAGATAATCAGGAATGTGTCGGTGTCGGTCCCCTGCCAGTTGAGGATGGCTTCCGCGCCGTCAACGGTTACCGTGAACTGCGGCGCGTCGCACGTGGAAGGTGTGATCGAAATGTTGTCGATAGCCGCCGGAACATTTCCGGCACTTGGATTGTGGTACCCCCATGTGTAGAGCTGCAGCGTCTTCAAACCGGAAACATTGTGCAGGGGGACACGAATGTGCCTCCAACCGGTGTCGCCAACGGCAAGTTCCAAATACTCAGTACTGTAGCTCGGTGCGCCGTCCGGCATCAGGTCCGTCGTGTCACGCAGGAAGACCTTCAATCCGCCATAGATATACCCTCCGCTTTGGTATCCCGAGGCTTTCCAGTCGAGTTCCAGCTCATAGTTTTGAGGAACCGAGTCGAAGTCGATGATACGATCGGCATAATAGTGGCTCGACTCAATGTTCGCCCCGTATGTTTCAAGTATCGACGTATCGTTACTGATGTAGAGCGACTTGTCCGTCCCGCCCGCCATGGACGTGCCCGAACCGATGGTGAAATGGTTCAGATACGAGGTATAGACGTTGCCGCTCCGGGTGAGGATCCAGCGAGCGTTCTCGGTCTGGTTGTTGAAGTCGCAGGAATACGGCACCGAGGCCGGGATCTGCTGCAGGCTGTCGATCTGCGCCTGCGCCGCTCCGCAGAGCAGCATTGCGATGATGATGATGGTGTAAAGTTTCTTCATATTGTTTGGGTTTTATGTTTCTTCATACGCACCACACTGCGGCTTCGCCTTGTGTGGTGTTAATTGCGCTTCGCGCGTGTTGCCTCTCCGAGGCTGCTTAAGGAAGCTTCTTTCTCTTGGGCAGGCACCACACTGCGGCTTCGCCTTGTGTGGTGTTAATTGCGCTTCG
>JAFPVR010000086.1 GCA_017395245.1 Bacteroidales bacterium
CCTTGAACTACCAAGCTCTTGCCCCTGCCGGGGCCGCTCAAGGAAAATGTTTTTTTTGATTGAACTTTGAACTTGAAACTTATATACAAACAATCCAACAAATAAACAAACAAATGTACACCAATTTCCAACAACATCTTCAGAAAGAATTGGCCGACATCAAGGAAGCCGGCTTGTACAAGAACGAACGCATCATCGCTTCTCCTCAAAGCGGTGAGATCACGCTGCAGGACGGCAGCAAGGTGCTGAACTTCTGCGCCAACAACTACCTGGGCCTCGCCAACGACGCGCGTCTGATCGCCGCCGCCAAGGAAGCCCTCGACACCCACGGATACGGCATGGCCTCCGTGCGCTTCATCTGCGGCTGCTCCGACCTGCACAAGGCCCTGGAGAAGAAGATCGCCGAGTTCTTCGGCACCGAGGACACCATCCTCTACGCCGCCTGCTTCGACGCCAACGGCGGTGTCTTCGAGCCCCTGCTCACCGACCAGGATGCCATCATCTCCGACGCCCTCAACCACGCCTCCATCATCGACGGCGTGCGCCTCTGCAAGGCCGTCCGCTACCGTTACAAAAACGCCGACATGGCCGACCTCGAGGAGCAACTGAAAGCCGCTCAGGCTCAGCGTTTCCGCATCATCGTCACCGACGGCGTGTTCAGCATGGACGGCAACGTTTGTCCTCTCGACAAGATTTACGAACTGGCCCAGAAATACGATGCCATGGTCATGGTAGACGAGAGCCACTCCGCCGGCGTGGTGGGCAACACCGGCCGCGGCGTGACCGAGCGTTACAACCTGCGCGGCAAAATCGAAATCCTCACCGGTACGCTGGGCAAGGCCTTCGGCGGTGCCATCGGCGGTTTCACCACCGGCAAGAAGGAAATCATCGACATGCTCCGTCAACGCTCCCGTCCGTACCTCTTCTCCAACTCCATTCCTCCGATGGTGGCCGCTGCCGGCTGCAAGATGGTCGACATCATGTCGGAGACCAACGAGCTGCAGGACAAGCTGCACAGCAACACCGAATATTTCGTGGCCAAGATGAAAGCCGCCGGTTTCGACATCAAACCGACCGAGTCCGCCATCTGCGCCGTGATGCTGTATGACGCCAAACTGTCACAGGTGATGGCCGCCAAACTGCAAGAGGAAGGCATCTATGTCACCGGTTTCTACTATCCCGTGGTGCCGAAAGACCAAGCCCGTATCCGCGTGCAGATTTCCGCCGCCCACGAGCGCGAGCACCTCGACAAGTGCATCGCTGCCTTCACCAAGATCGGCAAGGAACTCGGCGTGCTGAAATAGACAACCGAATTTTACGTGAAACCCGATGTAGAGCCGTGGTGCACCGCGGCTCTACATTTTATTCCGTAACGCATCTACATCGATAGTCTCCCGTTCCCACATTAACGCCCAAGCACTATGAATCAAGAAATCACATCCTCCACGCAGTCCATCAATTTTGAGGTGGAGAAACGCCGAAGGAAAGGCATCACATTTTTTATCCTCTTCGTTGTGTTGCAGGTGATGCTCGTCATTTGTGAACTTTTCTATGGTCCACGCATTCTGACTATCGCCATAATCTTCTTCGGCATCGCGTCATTCATCTGTTGGCTCATCGCCCTTTTCTTTACGAACGAGACGCCTCGCCTGCACAAAATTTTCTCTTACATCTTTATAGCATTCATCATTTTGGATGTCTGCATCCCGGTCTTTGTGCCTACCCGAATCGGGCGGATTGTCACGGTGAATCCGGAAGGATGGGAGACCCACTACGCCATCAAAAGCTACGAAAGCAAAGTCATCGACGGCAAGACATCCAGCATCTCTGTGGAGTTCGGCAAGGTCTATCTAGAAAACAACACCGCCGCGACGTTGGAGGCGTACGAGGTGTATTACAACGGCGGCAAACTGAAAGAAGGAAAATACAAAACCGTATTGGTTCCCTCGGGGGAAATCCGGGAAATTTCCTCCATGCCAAGGTACATGCTCCAGGAACCGCCGTCAACGCTCATCAGTCACAACCGCGAGAACAACCTTCCCCCGTCCGGCTACTTCGGTGTGGTAAACGTGGCAAAATAGATTGGATTCCTGCAAAAAAATGTAGAGCCATGGTACACCGCGGCTCTACATTTTTTGCCTATACCCACAACCCTAAAAATTTGTATTTTTGCGCCGCAATTAAACGGATAAGATTGAACAGTCAACCCATCAAAATCGTCACCATACTCGGCGCACGACCGCAGTTCATCAAAGCATCGGTCGTGTCGCAGGCATTGTCGCAACACAATGGCATACAGGAGGTTATTATCCACACGGGTCAGCACTTCGACCGCAACATGTCGCAACTTTTCTTTGAGGAGATGCGGATTCCCGAGCCCACCTACCAGCTCGACATCCACGGCTTGCCGCATGGCGCGCTCACCGGCCGGATGATGGAACGCATCGAGGAAATCCTGATGGACGAGCGGCCCGACTGGGTGCTGGTCTACGGCGACACGGACTCCACCCTCGCGGGGGCGGTCGCGGCCAAGAAGCTGCACCTCAGCGTCGCGCACGTGGAGGCCGGACTGCGCTCCTACAACGAGGCCATGCCCGAGGAAATCAACCGCATCCTCACCGACCGCGTCAGCGACCTGCTCTTCTGTCCATCCGAAACGGCGGTCAACCAGCTGCGTAACGAAGGCCGTCTGTCCGACGGTGCCCGCATTATCATGTCCGGCGATGTGATGAAGGATGCCGCCCTGCGCTTTGCACCGCTGATGAAAGCCCCCGCCGCTCCCCTACCCGACCTTTATATCCTCTGCACATTCCACCGTGCCGAGAACGTTGATAACCCGCAGGTGCTAAAGCAGTTGCTGACCGCCTTGGAGCAAACCTGCGACCGACGTCCCGTCATCTGCCCGCTGCACCCGCACACCCGCAAGAGCATGGAGGCCATCGGCTATGACGTGAAGACCTCGCCGATACAGTTCATCGAGCCGGTGGGCTATTTAGAGATGCTCTACCTGTTAGACCACAGCACGTTGGTGATGACCGACAGCGGCGGTCTGCAAAAGGAGGCTTACTACATGCGCCGACACTGCGTGACGCTGCGCAACGAAACGGAATGGACCGAGCTGGTGGACTGCGGATACAACCGCGTTGTCGGCACCGAACCAGCGAACATCCTGGAAGCGGTACACTATTTCCTCAACCAACCTCCGGTGTTCCCCTTCGAACTCTATGGCGACGGGCACGCGGCGGAGGTTATCGCGGAGGCGATGAGCGTTGACCTTTGACTTTGACCTTTGACTTTGACCTTTGACCGCATGTACAAACAACACTTACTATTCCTCGCTATTGTGCTGTTGTTATCGGATGTTGTATCCGCACAGAACAGCGAAGTGCAGTTCTCGCCCGCGGGTGGTGTCTATGCCGAAGCCTTCCCCGTGACGCTGTCTTGCGACAACCCCGACCTCACCATCCGCTATACGCTTAACGGCAATACCCCAAACGGGAAATCCGCCATCTACTCGGAACCATTGACGTTGAGCAACAACCTGCAATCCCGCTCAAACATCTACAAAATCCCCATTTCACCGAAAAATGAGTTCTTTTGCCCCAACTCCGTGACGAAGGGCATTGTGATCCGTGCCGCCGCATTCGACAAACAGGGCAACCGCGTCAGCCCGGTGGTCACGCAATCCTACTTCATCGGCTCGTTGGGCTGCCACTTTCACGGTCTGCCAGTAGTCTCCATCTGCGCTGACTCGCTGTCACTCTTTGCCCACGACACAGGCATTTTCGTGCCGGGCGACCTGTTCAATCCGAAAGATCTCGACCATTCCGGCAACTACGCCCAGCACGGCCGCGAGTGGGAACGGATGGTGAACGTGGAGTTCTATATTGACGGTAACTGCGGTTTTAACCAGATGGCCGGACTACGCACCCACGGCGGCATCCGTGCCCGCCGCGCCACGCAGAAAGGCCTCAAACTGTATGCGCGAAAAGAATACGGGAAGAAAAACTTCAAGTGCAAGATTTTTGAGGAATCCGAATTAGAAAAATACAAACATCTGATACTCAAACCATTTAGGAACGCCGCTTCGCCCGCAGGGGTCAACGACTGGTTGGCCAACAAGATCGCCGCCCCGCTCCAGATGGGCACCACGGCCACCCGCCCGGTCACGCTCTTCCTGAACGGCGAGTACTGGGGCATCTATTTCATCGAAGAGAAAGTCGATGAACGCTATTTGGAAAGCCATTACGTCGTGGACTGCAACAATGTCAATATCGTAACTTCCTGGGGAAAAGCGGAATGCGGATCCGATGAGGATTATCGTTCGATGCTTAGTTGGTTGGAAACAGCCGACCTTTCCGACGATGCCCAATATAACCAACTGGCAAAGAAAATCGACATTCCCAACATCATCGACTACTACATCTTCGAACTATTCTCCACCAATTGGGACTGGCCAGGCAACAACTTCAACGGATGGCAGATTCCAAACGGTCCGTGGCGTTGGGAGTTCTTCGACGGCGACTGCTGTTTCGACAACCTCCATTATGACGCTTATATGATGGCCACTTTCACGGGCGAATACTGGAGCACCGGCAGCCGGCCCACGCTCATCTTCCGAAAACTGCTCGAAAGCAAGACCTTCAAGAACCAATTTCTTCTAAGGCTGAAACAGCTTAACGAGACTGTCTTCAGCTACCAAAATACCAATCCCTATTTGGACAAGATCTGCCGACTGCTGAAAGACGAGATTCCCATGCAGGTGCAACGCTTTGGAATTCCAAAAAGCGTGACGGAATGGGAGGAAAGCTGCCACAAGATCAATCATTATTTGTCTGCAAGAGGGAATGTTTTCTGGCAACAAACTTCGGATTTTTTCTGTTTGAAGAACGACAAAGTTATTTCCGTAGTCTGCCGTACCAACCGCACGTTGTCCGAGAAAAAAATCAAGCTGAAGGTCAAGGCGGAAGAGGGATGTACTGCCTATTTGGAAATCATTGACCCAAAGGGAGATACCATACACAGGGAGTTCGTTTTCCTGCATGAGGGGGAGAACAAAGTGCCGGTGAATCTGGGCAAACGTTCGGGTGTGTATGTCGTCAAGGTTGGAAATACGACATGCAAAATCACTAAGATCTCCTATGCTATCCCTATTCTCATCTTCCTTTTGGTGATTCTCACATCCACCTTACTTATTTTCCTGATAATTCGTCGAGAACGTACATCCCTGTTACTTCTCTGTTTTCTGCTGCCGACCTGGCTGCTGGCTCAGAACAATGGGGTGCAGATTTCGCCCAAAGGGGGTGTCTATCCCAACGCCTTCCCCGTAACGCTAACATCCAGTAACACAGCATACCAAATCCGCTACACGCTCAACGGCGCTACCCCGAACGGAAATTCCGCCCTCTACTCGGAGCCGTTAATGCTGAGCAACAGTCTGAAATCCCAATCGGACATCTACAAAATCCCGATTTCGCCCGAAAATGAGTTCTATCTTCCCGATTCGGTAATCAAGGGCATCGTGATTCGCGCCGCCGCGTTCGACAATGCAGGCAACCGCGTCGGGCCAGTGACCACGCAATCCTACTTCATCGGCTCGTTGGGCTGCGATGTACATGGTCTATCCGTTGTTTCCATCTGCGCCGACTCACTGCCGCTCTTCGCCCACGACACAGGCATTCTGGTGCCGGGTGACCTGTTCGATCCAGAACATGTTGATTTGCCGGGAAACTATTCCCAACACGGCCGCGAGTGGGAGCGAACGGTCAATGTGGAATACTATGATACAGAAAATGAGGGTTTTAACCAAACGGCGGGCTTGCGCACCCACGGAGGACCTGTCACCCGCCGCGCCCAACAGAAGGGGCTTAAAATCTACGCAAGAGACGAATATGGAAAGAAAAACTTCAAATACAAGATTTTTGAGGAATCCGATATTGAAAAATTCAAGCACCTGATACTCAGACCATTCAACAACTCTTGTACGCCTGCCGGAATACAAGACTGGCTGTCGAACCATATAGCCTCCCCACTCAACATGGGCACAACGGCATCCCGCCCCGTAACCTTATTCCTCAACGGCGAGTATTGGGGCATCTATTTCTTTGAGGAGAAAGCTGACGAGCGCTATTTGGAAAGCCACTACGACGTTGACCATGACAATGTCAACATTGTCGACAACTGGGCCGAGGCAGAGGAGGGCTCGTCAGACGAATTCTACTCGCTCTATTATGCACTTATGGATGCCGACCTCTCCGATTCCGTCCAATACAGCCATTTCTCCGAAAAAATCGACATTCCCAACATTATCGACTACTTTCTTTTCGAGCTCTTTTCCGCCAACCGCGACTGGCCTATCAACAACGTGCGGTGCTGGCAGGTCCCCGGCGGTATGTGGCACTGGGTCTTCTACGACGGCGACTGGTGCCTCACCTTCGCAGATTTCGACGTTTACGAAAATGCCACTTACACGGGAGACTTCTCCTGGCCAACGTCCAGATGGTCCACGCTCTTTTTCCGGAAACTGATTGAAAACGAGACTTTCAAGAAACAGTTTCTCGAAAGACTGGAACAACTCAACAGCACCTGCTTCGACTACAAGGCCACAAAACCTCTTTTTAACCAAATCCAGCAGCAACTCAACAATGAGATTCCGCAACAGTCGCAACGGTTTAACAATCCCAAAAATATCGCGGAGTGGAAGGAGTATTGCTATTATGTTGACTACTTTCTTGCGAGAAGGGAGGTGCGATTCCGGCTTCAGACCCGCAATTTCTTCCACTTGAACGACGACAATGTCACAAAACTGGCTTGTTTTCCCAATCCTGCTCGCGCTGGCGAGCCTGTCAACCTACTGATTGAATCAGAATCGGCCAACATTGTGAAGGTGGAAGTATATGACTTGAACGTGAACATCGTGTACATGCAACACAATTTCCTGCAAAAGGGCGAAAACTGTATACCGTTGGAGATGATCGGCCACAAAGGGGTTTATATTGTCAAGATGGGGAACGAGACGTGCAAGATAATTGTTTTGTAGAGGCGGGCATACCTAGTATAGACATACGACAATTTCATCATGTCGGTGTATATTTGAAATTTATGTACCTTTGCCGAATCTGAAAAAAACGTTCAATAAAACAATAAACAGTCTGAAAAACAGTACATTATGGAAGAAAAGAAAACATCAATGATTCGTTTGAGAATGAGTTCGCAGGACGCCCACTACGGCGGCAACCTGGTGGACGGCGCCCACATGCTCGCCCTGTTCGGCGATGTGGCCACAGAACTGCTCATCATGCAAGACGGTGACGAAGGTCTGTTCTGTGCCTACGACAACGTGGAATTCCTCGCCCCCGTGTATGCCGGCGACTACATCGAGGCTGTCGGTGAAATCACCAAGGTGGGCAACACCTCCCGCAAGATGGTCTTCGAGGCCCGCAAGGTCGTCCGTCCGCGTCCCGACATCAGCGCTTCCGCCGCCGACGTGTTGGAAGAGCCCGTGGTCGTCTGCCGCGCATCAGGTACGTGCGTGGTGCCGAAACAATGCCAGAGAAAGAATTAAGACTTGAGACTTAAGACTTGAGACTTAAGACTTGAGACTTAAGACTTGAGACTTAAGACGTGAGACTTAAGACGTGAGACTTAAGACGTGAGACTTGAGACTTAGAACTTAAGACTTATGATGTAAGTAAAAAGTCTTAAGTCTATAGTCTAAAGTCTCATCACTGAAATATTAACAACAAAAGCAAATAGAAACATCATGGAGAAACTGATTATAACCGCCGCCATTTGCGGTGCGGAAGTAACGAAAGAACAAAATCCGGCCGTGCCCTACACCGTTGAGGAGATTGTGCGCGAGGCCAAGAGCGCGGTGGATGCCGGCGCCGCCATTGTGCACCTGCACGTGCGCGAGGACGACGGCACGCCCACCCAGAGCCGTGCCCGCTTCCAGGAGTGCGAAGATGCCATCTACAAGGCTTGCCCGAACGTCATTCTCATCCCGTCCACCGGCGGTGCCGTGGGTATGACTCCCGACGAGCGTCTGCAATCGACCGACACCACCCCGATTCCGGAGATGGCCACCCTCGACTGCGGTACCTGCAACTTCGGTGACGAGATTTTCGACAACACCATGCCCACCATGCGTGCTTTCGGCAAACGCATGATTGAGCGCGGCATCAAGCCCGAATACGAATGCTTCGAGATGGGTCACTTGGACACCATCCTGACCATGGCCCGCAAGGGCGAGGTTCCCGGCGCCCCCATGCAGTTCAACTTCGTGTTGGGCGTTCCCGGCTGCACCCCCGCCACGGTTGACAACCTCTGCTGGTTGGTGAAGAACATCCCCGCCGACAGCACCTGGACGAGCACCGGTATCGGCCGCCACGCCTTCACCCTGGCCGCCCCCACCATCGTCATGGGCGGTAACGTGCGCGTCGGCTTTGAGGACAACCTCTACCTCGAACGCGGCGTCCTCGCCAAGAGCAACGGCGAACTCGTCGACAAGGTCGTCCGCATGGCCAAGCTCCTCGGCCGTCCCATCGCCACCTCCGACGAAGCGCGCGAAATCCTCGGACTTAAGAAGAGATAAGACTTGAGACGTGAATGTAGAGACGCAAAATTTTGCGTCTCTACTGAAACCTGAGATTTAAGACCTGAAACTTGAAACTAAATAACACCTCGGAACGGATTTCGGGGTGTTTTTCTTTATATACAAGACGAGCACGCTTTCATTGACCTCCGGTTCTTCCTCCCTAGCCGCAACCGACGCGTAGGGCGGCTACACGGTGGTAATGCCGTAAACGGCGAATTCGGTCGGTGAATTGAGCGAATTGTAAGGAAAGGGTTTGGTGTAACAGGGATATTACTTGATCTTGCAGAACCGGACCGCAAAATTCACGGAGATGTCATACCCGTGGTAAGGGTATTGATCAGGCGAATTCAAATAGAAAAGGAGGGCGAGTGTGGGGCGCAAAGGATAATCAGGGGCGGGTTTCGCATTCGCAGACTTCAACAGCAAGCCATACCCGGGTCTGATATCTATTTGAAAAGAAAGCTTCTTGTTTTTCATAAGAAATTCCATGCCAAAGAAAGGATAGGTGCCGATTTTCCAAATATAGGGTCGTAATAGGGACATTCCTCCCGACACGCCTCCGCCTATCATATAATAATAGGATACCCCATTTTTCTCTTTAAACTTATGTTGAAAAAGAAAATTTTGGGATATTTCGTTCATGAAAATAGCAAAATTGTACGATGGCATATAGTTTATGAAGTATTTTCCGGTGAAATCCGTCTGGAAGACGCAATTCTTGGAAATGCCGTATTTGATAGTCGGTCCGCCCCCGAGTGCACAATAGCTCAATCCCACACTGAATTTGTAGAATTCGGGGCTGTCGGCATTGCCAGCGTGGTCATTGACGGCAACCGTGTCGTATGTGCGCAGCGTGTCGTGCACAAAGAGGGTGTCATAGATTGGCTCTTCCTCGACCACATAGAGGGTATCGCGGTGCTGCGCCAGAAGTTGTCTTGGTATCACGAATACCAGTAGCAAAGCCAAAAGGAAACTATATCTTTTCATATTACTCCGACTTAGACAGATCACAGATCACTATAATGACGCAAAAATACAAAAATGTGACAATTCCGTGGTACGAAAAATCATCGCCATTTTCCAAAGACTTTACAGAAAGAGAAAAACACTTTTCATTATTCAGTTCTCATTGACAATAAAAATAATTGTCAACCCAAATTGTCACATTTTTGTATTTTTGCGTCATGTAATTACATGGACATGGTGAAATTTTGGGAGCGGAAATACCAGCATAATCTCGGCAGGATTGTCGCGATATGTTACCGATATGTGAACGACCGGGCGGTGGCGGAGGACCTGGCGCAGGACGTTTTCGTGAAGGCGATGGAGAAGTTCACGACCATACGCGCCATAGGGCGTTTTGATGCCTGGCTGACAAACATCGCTGTACACCATTGCATCGATTACCTGCGTTGGCAGCCGGATTTCGTGTCGTTGGAACCGGATGACATTGCCGAAATCGCCACTGTGGAGGACGAGCACGTCTGGACGGCGGATTTCACGGAGGAGGAGTTACTAGCGACCATCGGGCAACTGCCTGAGATTCAGCGCACCGTGTTCAACCTCCACGCCATGGAGCGGTACTCGCACCGGCGCATCGCGGGGATGTTGAACATCACGGCAGACAACGCCCGGCAGCTGCACCACCGCGCCCGCGAGCGGCTCTGCCAGATGCTTGCCGACCAATACAAAGAGAAGGAAAAACGCAAAAAAGGACTGTTTATGATTATATTGTTTGCTTCGTTGAAACGCGTCCACGCGAACCCGCGCCGCATCGACCGCCTCTGCCGTTCGCGTCTGTCGGGATACAGGATGGAACCCGTGGATATCGACAAATGCCCCGTGGTAACCCATTCCGCCGCACATGTAGCGGCCACATCCTCTGGCAAAACCGCCATCCTCCTCGTCGCGGCAGCGGGTGTCGCAGGCGTCACGGGTGGCATCGTTGGGTTCCAAATCGGGAGGAACACGGCATCGGGAACGAATTCGGGGAACGGTCCCGTTGTAGAGACGTGCCATGGCGCGTCTCTACAGGCCGACAGCATCGAAGGACCCATCGTAGGGACGCATTGCGCCGCGTCTCTACCGGCCACCTACGATCATCCCATTACCGGAACAAACAACCATTCGCCCCAACGGACCAGAAACGTTCCAACGCACACCGGAAACATGCCATCTCCCGTGGAAACGTTGCACGCAACGTCTCTACAGAACCCCGACACCTCCCCCGTCATCATCACCACAAAAATCCCTGTCCACCAAACCGTTGTGATTCGAGACACCACCACGATTTCGGACACCGTTTTTCTAATGAAGAATGAAAAATAATATGATAATCCGTATCTAACCCAAAAAAAAAGTGTATATTTGCAGCCATCAAAATATAGGTGCTATGAAATTGATAGACTTTGCCAAACGCTTTGACAGTGAGGAATCTTGCGAGCAATACCTCAAGGAGGCACGCGAGAAA
>JAFPVR010000087.1 GCA_017395245.1 Bacteroidales bacterium
AACGCTGCGGCTGAATCCCTGAATGCCAAAATCAAGGCATTCCGCTCCATGCTCCACGGGGTCTCCGACAGACCTTTCTTCATGTACCGAATAGCTACGATATTTGGTTAGGCCTCCCACGGACATTTTCCGCTGCCCCAAAAATTCCGAATGGTTGCAGTTTGTTGAAAAAAAATATCTCCGCGGATCACGCGTATCTGCACGTATAAAAAGCGTGAAGAACAGTTCCACTGAATAATATACGTGAAGATTCGCGCGATACGAGGAGATAATTTTATATCTTTGCAGAAAATTTTGAACGATGAACGCTTTTGTAAGATATGCTATCGTTTTGATAATAAGCGTGTTGTTTTCTGTTGGAAATGCGCAATATTTAGTGGACACAAATTTCATAGAACATCCAGTTGAAGATTGGGAACTATATGATGGGGATTCGGGCTCATTTCAAGATTCAGATTCGCCAGTCTATTTTACGGAGGTGATGCCCGAGTTCCCCGGCGGGCCGGATTCTTTGAACGCTTTCTTGTCAAGGGAGATTCAGTACCCACCCATTGCGAAGAATAATGGTATCAAAGGTACGGTGTTGATAGAGTTTGTGGTGGAAAAGGACGGGCGGGTGACCAACGGCAAGGTGAAAGTGCCCCTTTTTTCCGAATGCGACGAGGAGGCGCTGCGCGGGGTGATGTCCATGCCGAATTGGAAGCCGGGAAAAAATATGGGGAAACCGGTGCGGTGTTATTTCCAGATACCTATCACGTTCCGACCTTAATCTCCGCGGATCACGCGTATCTTCACGTATAAAAAGCGGGGTGAGTGTTAGAACTTGCTAAAGATACGTGTGGATTCGTGCGATACGTGGGGATAAAAAATGTACTTTTGCGACCAAAATAAACGCATAATGAATATCAAGATTACAGCCATACGGAAGGCGAACTACCGCGATTTGCAGGCGCGGTTCGAGAACCCCATCGAACATACGTGCGACGTGCAGGAGGGGCAGACATGGATTTCAGTGGACGGCGCGCAACCCGAGGGGATGTGCGACAGCGCCTGGGAGTCGATGCGGTGGTTCGTGCAGGAATTGGCCGCTGGTCGCGGCAACTTCTATGACGGCTGGATGAAAAACCCGCACTCCGCCATGATTAGCTGCAATGACGGATTTAGGCCAGTGAGCTTTTATATCGAGTTAGCAGTTAGTAGTTAGTAGTTAGCAGTTGGTGGGTAATCGTTGCTTTTGTGAGGTAGAACGTAAAAGGTATCATTATTTTTAAAACATAAATCCTTGAGCAGCCCTGTAGGGGCAAGAGCTTGGTAGCCTAGGGTGAGCGATAGCGAGCCCTAGGGAGAATGGTCAAATATAATTATAGAAAAACAAAAAAATATTATGTATAGGCCAATTTTTCCGAAAAAAGCGATGGTGATGTTGTTGTTCGCCTGCACCCTGCTCCTGACCTCTTGCTATAGTAGCAGCAAGCTGGCGGGACGGAGTGTCAGGGCGGTGGCGGACAGCGTGTGGACGTTCAGCCTCCAGCATCCCGACGGTTTCACGATGGATGTAGCCACGATGACGGAGCCGACGGAGGGTGTTGTTGTGGCGTACGCGGCCACCCAGGGCTGCCACTCCCGCAAGCAGCTCGGCAAGGTGGTGCGACACGCGCTCCGGCACGACGGCTATGTCGGCGGTTGGCTCGACACCTCCGACAGCCTCTACTATTTCGACAGCTCCCGCCTCTTCCCTGAAGATTCCCTCGCCGCCGCCATCCGTTTCGGCATTGAGAATGAACAGATTGCGGTGTTTGTGCTGTCGGAAGGACGTGAGGTGCGGCTGAAATGATTTGCCGGAAGCGTTACTAATCTCCACGTATCGCACGAATCTTCGCGTATCTTTAACAGTTTTTGACGCTCTCCATGCTTATTATACGTGCAGATACGCGTGATACGCGGAGATGTTTTTTTCAATAAACTGCAACCTTTCGGGATTTTTGCATCATATATATAAAAAGAATATTTTTGCACCATTAAATCAGACTACAATGAAGCGAGGCAAACGGACTTGTGAAATCCTGAAGGATGTGCGGCGCAAAGTCGCGCAAGAGAACGATATCCCGTTGGTGGAGCGCGAATGCACCCACGAGGGCGACTGTCGCGGTACATGTCCCTACTGCGAGGCCGAAGTGCGCTACTTGGAGCGGGAACTCTCCAAACGCCGTGCTTTAGGCAAGGCCGTCGCGGTGGCGGGCATCGCCGTCTCCTCCATGATGATGGGTGCGTGCCACAGTCCGAAAACGCCCGCACCAGCTGCCAGCAACGAGCCTGAGCCTGCTGTGGAAGCTGCCTCTCAGCAAGTTCCGGAAGCAGCAGACGGACAGGAAGTTCCGCCGCCTCCTGGACAATCCGACCCGTATGAGGTGGACGGCATCGTGGAAGAAGTGGGGAAAATACCAGACCTCCCGGAAAATTCGTCTGGGTCCACTCCGAATCGCTGTACACAGAAGCCTTTACAAGTGGCTGATGCAGATGATTGGGAGGAGGGAGTAGTTGTGGTGGGGGAAATTGAAGACGATGTTTATTTCGATGAGCCGCCGATGATGTTCGTGGAGGAGATGCCCGAATTCCCCGGAGGAATGGATTCCTTGCAAGCCTTTTTGGTAAGGGAGATTCAATATCCACAGGTGGCGAAGGATTACGGCATCACGGGCACGGTCTTGGTTGAGTTCGTGGTGGAGAAAGACGGGAGTGTGACCAACGCCAAGGTGAAAGTCCCTCTCTTCCCCGAATGCGATAAGGAGGCATGTCGTGCCGTCATGTCCATGCCGAAATGGAAACCCGGAAAGAATATGGGGAAACCGGTCCGTAGCTATTACCAAGTGCCCATTACCTTCCAACGTTAATTTCCACGTATCACACGGATCTGCGCGTATATCTGTTCACCTTGAACGTTGTGGCGGCTGCCATAATATGACAGCCCTACTTGAATCCTGAATCCTGAAACCTGAATCCTGAATCCTGAATCCTGAATCCTGAATCTTGAAACCTGAAACCTGAATCATGAAACCTACTTCACTCTATACGTGAACCGGTCGAACTTTCTGAACCCTAACGTCTGTAACCGTCCCACACTCCGTTCCATGTCCTCTTCATTGTTGAACTCCGGAATCAACGGCACGCGGAGGATGACATGCTCACGGTCGTAATTTTCGGACAGCCATTTTAGATTCTCCCACACCTGCGCGTTCGATTTTCCCGTGTATGACGTGTAGATCTCGTCGTTGGCGTCCTTGATGTCGATAATGAAGTCGTTGACGAGAGGGGCGACGGTTTGCAAGGATTTCAGCGGGACGTTCAGCGAGGTTTCCAGGGTGATTTTCCAGCGGTCGGCGCAGAGGGCGTGGAACTGGCGGATGAACTCCGGACGCAGCAACGGTTCGCCGCCGCCGAAGCAGACTCCGCCGCCTGTGGCCACGAAGTAGAGGTCGTCAATAAGCAGTTCTTGATAGAGGGTCTCCGGCGTGAACCGGCGTACGCGGGCATCTATATCCAAACAACTGGGGTTCAGACAGTAACGACATCGAAGTGGACATCCGTGGAAGGCGGCCAGCGTGGTCACGCCTTCGCCATCCACCCCGATGCGGTGGCGGTTCACGCCGATGAAAGGTACCCCGCCTTCGCTTGTCTCATTCAAGATGTCTGTTTCTGGCATGACTATCGCAATACAGTCACTTTTTGGGTTATGCCGTTGCTGGTCTTCACCGTGTAAATGCCGCTGGCGGTCATGGTGAAAACGCGATGATGGGTGTCGTTGGCGGTCTCGCGGGCGACGAGTTTTCCAGACACGTCATAGATATCCACGGTTTGGCCTTCCGCACCGTCCACCACAATCTGGTAGCCTTGGCTGAAAATTGTCACGCTTGTCTGCTCGCGGTCGTCAATGCCGGTAGCGGCACGGAACAGGGCGCTGTAGCTCTTGTTGCCCGTCACGGTCACCGTACGCGGATTATCGGTGTTACCACCGGTCCAGCGCATGAACTCATAACCTTCGAAGGGGATGGCCTCGATTTGGATGTCGGTGCCGTAGGGGAAGGTTCCGCCGCCCGTGGCCGTGCCCATATCGGGCATCTCGCTTACCACGTTGATGGTGTATGTTGCAGCCTCGAAGTAGGCGGTGAAGGCGGTGTCGCCGGTCAGCGTGAAGGTTCTCGGGTTTTCAGTGCTGCCATCGCTCCATTGGACGAAATGGTGGTGTGCGGCGGCGGAAGCGGTCAGCGTGATCGTGCTGCCGTCGGGGTAGGTGCCGCTGCCGCTGACATTGCCTTGGCTCGGGTCAGCCGCAGTTGCCGTGACAGTATGGAACGTGACAGGCACCGCATCCGTCAGCCCTGCACGGATCATCCAGGTGTAGTGTAAGCCGTAGTCGCAGACGGAAGACCAGTTCTCGTTGTCCATCGAGACCCAGGAACCGTCGGGGGTGCCGGCGTAGTGGCTGCCTGCGGCGGGATAGCCGACTCCCGTGTTGTACAGTACAATCCACAAAGGCAGTGCGTGGTTCAGCGATACAGGCGTGGCGAGTGTGTCGGTAATCCAGTCGTTGCTGCCGCTGAAGACAACGCTCTCGCTGGTGATAAGGTTTTCGGGTGCGTCAGTTCCCCCTTGATAGACTTCAATCGTGTAAGTGCCTGCATTCTTGTCCATTATCTTGACTTCCGAAAGCAGGTCGTGTCCAGCGAGCGTGCCGGCGGGGAAGCGCACGGCCCAGTGGAGCGTGCCGTTCGCGCCGATGCTTTTCGCGTAGGTGCCGTTGTCGTAGTGGCGTTCGTCATCGCCCAAGTCGGCGTACTGGGCCGTGAAGGCCGTGTCGCTGGTGATGGTCACGGTGCGCGGGTTGCGAGTGTCGCCGTCGTTCCAGCCTGTGAACCGATAGCCCGGAAGCGCCGTGGCCTCAATAACAGTGCTGTCGCCCGCAACGAACGAACCGCCGCCGGAAATCAGGCCCATGGCGGTGTTGCCGGAGCTGACGGACAAGGTGTAGTGCGGCATGGCGGAAGTCCCCGTAAGCAGGGCGCGCACCATCCACGTGAGGTTATAGCCGTAGTTGCAGATGGAACCCCAGTCGTTTCCGTTGGTGGAGACCCACGATCCGTCGGGGTTGCCGGCGTAATGGCTGCCTGTGGCGGGGTGCGAGTTGCCGCTGTTATAGAACACGATCCACAGCGACTGTGTCTGGTCGATGGTAAGTGGTGTGGCGAGTGTGACGTCGTACCACGTGCTGTCGTTGCCGGGCATGGAGAAGTTTTGAGAGGTCACCAAAGTGCCCGGCGTGTCGGTGCCGCCCTGGTAGATGCGAAGTATGTAGTTGCCGGAATCGTAGTCCCAGATGCGTGCGCCGGAAAGTGTGGTATAGTTGGACAGTTCGCCGGCGGGGAAGCGGATGCCCCAGTGGAGGGTGCCGCCCGCGCCGATATGGTTGGCGGTGAAGCCGTTGTCGTAATGGTGTTCGCTACCGCCGAGGCTCGCAAAAGAGGCCGTGTAGGTGGCATCGTCCAAGACGGTGATTTCACGTGGGTTTAGGGTGCTACCGTCGTTCCAGCCGGTGAAACGGTAGCCGTCGCCTGCGACAGCCGCAAGCATGGCGGTGGCACCGGCGTTGTAGGTGCCGCTGCCGTAGGCCGTGCCCATGGCGCTGTTAGCAGACAAGGCCGTGATGTTGCAGGACGTGGTCGTGTTCAGGATGGCGATGTCATCCACGGCGAGGTACAAGCCGTTGTAAGCTTTGTGGACAATGGCGACCCGGACAGTCTGACCGTTGAAAGCCGACAGGTTGACGCTGTACTGTTGGAAGGCGGTGCTGCTGACAGACGTGAGCGGCATCAGGGTGGTGCCGAAGTCGGAAGCGGCGGTGCCGTCGCCGGTGGTCAGCTTCACCATCAGCGTGTCGGGGTAGTTGGCGCTGCCGCATCGGGCATGGAAGACGAACTCGTGGTTGCCTTCGTTGGGCAGCGCGATGGGCGGCGACACCAAGTAGTTATTGGCGTGCAGGGAACCGCCGAGATTGGCGTTGTAGGAGTAGGAGGCCATGGAATAGGTCCCTTCGTTGGCTGCGCCGGTGGCGAGGAACCAGTTGTTGCCGTCACCGTCCACATCGAGAGTCGTCCAGCAGCCGGTGCCTTCTTCGAAACTATCCGTCCAGGGGAGGCTGACCACCGTGCAGGAGTCGGCCATCTGGGTCACGCTAACGGTCAGTTGTAGAGAGCCCTGGCTCACGGTGACGATGGCGTTGCGGCTGCTGCCGGTGGTATTGGCCGTGGCGGTGGCGGTGACCGTGGCCGATCCGCCCGCTCCCGCACCGTTGTTGGGCGTGAGGGTGAGCCACGGTTGGTTGGAGGTTGCGTACCACGAGGTATTGCTGTTGAGATTGGGACTCACGGTGATAGCTGCGCTGCCGCCCGCCTGCGGGAGGAAGAACTGCGACGGGCTGATTTCTAAGAGGCCGTCGGGCTCAATGCCCACGAGGATGCCCTTGCCGTCGTTGAAGGTGTAGTCGTTGTTGCCGCCGGTGCCGCCGGTGCCCGGGTTCAGCGCATTCTGGGAGAAGTAGCCGTCCATGTAGCCGCCCCAACCCCAGTTGACGTGGATGAGCCCGTTGGCATCGTAGCCGTCGAGCACGAAGGCGTGGCCACCGCCATCACCGTAGCCGGTCTCCAATACCGGCCGCCCGGCATCGATGTCCGTGATGATAGCGTCAATCCAGTCCGCGTCGGAGGTGTAATCCTTGAAGTAGCTGTGGAGGGTCTCCTTGTAGCGGAAATACTGCGGCAGGGCGTTTTGCGAGCAGGCCGAATTGCCCCACATGCCGCCGTAGCTGTGTACGTAGGCACCGCTTGCATCGAGGCCATAGTCCATTTCCACGGCGACCCCAATATGATACATCAGCGTGGCCACGGCATTCAGCTGAGTCGCGCTGCTGTTGCCGGAAAGCGCGTTGGGCATGTTCTCCCAGTCGTAGGTGGTGGCGCCGAAGTCCGCTGACTGGTAGCCATAATCATCCTCATAGTAGCTATGGCTGCCGACACCCGTCGGAGGCCAGTTCCAGAACTTCATGATCTGTGCCGTGGCCGTGGCGGTACAGCCAGTGACTGAGTGCTGGTTGCCCGGACCGGGACAGAGATTGTTGTAGTATGGACTTTGGTTCCAAGTAGTGGTCAGCATCGGGGATACCGCCGTGACGAGCTGCGGGGCATATTCTCCTTCCAATAAGCTGGCCCACAGCGAGATGATCTCCTCTGTGGCCTCGATGTTGTGTTCCCGGCAGTAGGCAATCTCCAACTCGTAGCTGTGCAGGAACGCGTTCACGTGCGTGGGCAGGGGAGTGGTGACCGCATGTTCAACTGAGTAGCCTAAAATGGGCTGTACGCGGTCGTCGGCGGCCACGATGACAAAGCCTTCGTCCGTGTTGCGCGTGAGAAGGTAGAACTCGTGGAATCCGGTCTGCGCGGAGACATCCGTCCATCGGCCGTCGTCACTGTTGCCCGTCATCGCCGACCAGAAATTCGCAGCGACGGTTTTCGCCGTGGCGAGGTCGACGGGATTGGCAAAGCTGGATACGGCTAACAGCGTGATAAGGAGGCTGAGGAGGAGATTTCTTTTCATTCTTGTTTAATTTGGGTGTGTGTACTGGGAAAACGTCGTTTTGTGAAACAAGCGGCAAAGATACAAAAAATCCCTTCTGCCTGCGTCGGTAGAAGGGATTTTGATAGGATTCGTACGGAAGATTACTCCTGTTTCATACGGGCGTTGATCTTGTCGTTGAGCTCCTGCGGCACTTCCATGTTGAGCTGGACTTTCATCTCACGCAGGATGCGGTTGTTGGCCAAGTCGTCGGGGTTCACTTCGTAGGCCTTCTGGCACCACTCGTGGGCGTTCTGCATGGCGGCCTTGCGCTCCTCGCTTTGGAACAGGCGGGTGGCCTCTTCCCACTTGCGGGTGTTCATGGCCGTCTGGCGGCGATCCATAATGTCGTAGTACTCCATTGCGTAGCGGTAGCCCATCTTGCTGAGCAGGGTGAAATCATTAGGTTTCGCAGCGATGGCGTCTTTCAGAATCTGCTCGGCCTTGGCGTAGTGCTTGGCGTTGACGAGGTAGGTGGCGCAAATTGGAATCATATCGGCATTGCCGGTGGCGATGGCTTTGTCAACGATGGCCATCAACTTCTCCTCATTGCCCGTCATGGCGTAGTAGTCCATCATCGGCTCGTACAGTTGGGCGGTACTCTTCTCTCCGAAAATCTTCTCGGCCTTGGTGAGTATTTCTCCGCATTTCACCGTGTCATTGTTGTCTTTGTAGAGGTAATAGAGTTCCACGTATGCACCCTCAGATGCACTCGGGGAGGTTGCCACACACTTTTCAAGCATCTTCTCATAGTTTTCCATGTCTTTCATTTTGAAGTAAACCAGAGCGGTAGCGAGGTACATCTTGGCGGCGTTGTCTTTCTTTTGGGCAAGTTCATAGCATTTGGCGGCGAGACCGTAGTACTTCAAAGCATCCTGCAACTTGTTCTGGTCGTCAGCGACTCTGGCCTTCCCTTCGAAGGGGCCGGCGAGCAGTTCCTGTCCTTCGCGCGCTCCGAACATGCCGGTTTTTGGCTCCACGTTCTTGTCAAGTTCCAACGCTTTCACGAAGGCGGCGTAGGCATCCTCAAGGGCGTTCGGGTAACGCGGCGTGGCGTTCGGGTCTTTCTCCTTGCGCTCCTGATCGTAGTTGTAGAGCTGAACGTTCACGTTGGCCTGCATGAGCCAAACGGCGGCATTGTCGGGATTCTCTGCCATGCAGGATTCCATAAATTTCTTTGCTTTAGGCACTTGCTTGCTTTTCAGGCATTGCCATACATCATCCAAGCAAGATTGCGAGAAAGCACTGACGCTCACGAAGAGCGCGACTAAAACAAGCATCCATTTTTTCATTTTTTTCGATTTTTAAGTGACTAATAATATGACTTTCTATTTTTCCAATTGTTTAATAAGGGCGTCGATTTCGTCTGCCTTCGGGGATTGTTGGCGCACGTAGATGGCCCGCAGCGTGTTCAGCAGGTTGAGGTCGCCAGGCTGCTGCTGACGCGCCTGTTCGAAGTAGTGCGCGGCATCGGCAAGGTACTTCTCCGACTGCTGTTTTGCGGCATCGATGTCCGCCTTGGCTCCCTGCTGTATGGCCAGCTGATTCTGCAGGTTGAAGTAGTGTTCCGAGACGCTGTAACAACAAACGCCCAAGTTATAGAGGATGACGAAGTTGTTGGGACTGAGAATGTTGGCGCGGTTCAACAGCCGTTCGGCTGATTCGTAACGCTTTTCTTTGATGTAGAAGTTGGCCACGTTCACCATCTCGTCGGGGGTCTTCAGCGAATAAGGGTCAAGTTGGTCTACCAGAGTCCTTGCTTTCGTACTGTCACCGCTCCAGTAGGCGAGGTCGATTTCCAACAGTTTGACATTGATGTCGTTGGGAATCCTCTCTTTGGCTAAAGTTAGTGTCTTTTCGATGTTCGGGCGGTCGTTGGCGGCTTTGTAATATTCGAAAAGTTTGGCGAAGACATACGGATTTTGCGAACCGTCATCGAGGGCTTTTTTGTAGTATTTCATCATCTCGTCGGTTTCGCCGAGGCTCTCCAAAGCGTAGGCATAGTAGTAGTAGAGCTCGCCGTTCATCGGATATTGCGGAGGGGCCATCTCATAGCTTTGAATGCCCTTAGCAAGCGTGGCCTTCGCACCGGCGTTGTCCTTCGCGATGAGCTGGTCCACGCCGCGCACGAGCAGGTAGGGATAGAGCTGCTTGAGGGCTTCGGTTGCGTCCATCATGTCCAACGCTTCCACCTTCGGGTTGATGGTGAGGGCCTTCTGGAAAGCATCGTAAGCTTCCACGGGCGCGTCGGGATACCGTATCAGGTAACTCTCGTTCTTCTGCTTCTCGCTGTATTCGCGGTTGGCTAACAGCATTTCGATGTTGCCTTTGTAAAGCCACGTCTGCGCCTTGGCGGACAGTTTCTCGTCGGCCGTGCAAAGGTCGATTTGCTCCTTCGCTTTGTCGTAGTCCTTGTCGTAGAAGCTGTTATACGCTTTCGTCAAGGACGGCTTCTGCGCGAAAAGGCTCGTCAGAAGCAGGATGTTCACGATTAACAGAAGATGCTTTTTCATCGTTTAGGTGATTGGTGAATAGTGAATAGTGAATAGTGATTAGTGATTAGTCAAAGGTCAAAGTCAAAGGTCAAGCTTCAGACTCGTTTTCGTTCGAAGCGTTTAAGTCGGTATTCTCAGTCGGTTCGGCATTTTCGGGAACGATGGGGTTGCCGTCTTCGTCGAGTTCTTCGTCCTCCTGGCGCGGCACCTCGCAGACAGCCGCGATGGTGTCCTTGCCGCGAAGGTCGATCAGTCTGACACCCTGCGTGTTACGACCGAGGATGCGCAGCTGGTCCACGTGCAGACGGATGGCGATGCCGGAGCGGTTGATAATCATGAGGTCGTCGTCGTCCGTCACGGCCTTGATGGCGATAAGGTTGCCGGTCTTTTCCGTAATCTTGATGGTACTGACACCCTTGCCGCCACGGTGCGTGATGCGGTAATCCTCTAACAGCGAGCGTTTTCCGTAACCGTTTTCGGAGACGATGAGGACGTTGCTGCGGTCGTTGTCGATGGCGAGCATGCCCACCACGCGGTCGTTCTCGTCTTCCAAGCTGATACCGCGCACGCCGGAGGCAGTACGGCCGATGGCGCGGAGTTCCTCGTTCTCGTGGAAGCGGATGGCGCGGCCGGAGTAGAGGGCCATCATGATGTCGCTGTTGCCGTCGGTGAAACGCGCGGCCAACAGACGGTCGCCCTCACGCACATTGATGGCGATGATGCCTTTCTTGCGCGGGTGCGAGTAGGCGTCGATGGAGGTCTTCTTGATGATACCCTTCTCGGTACACAATATAATGAAGTGATTGTTGATATAGTCGGGGTCGTCGATGCTCTTGAGGTTGATGATGGCCTTGATCTTGTCGCCTTCCTCAATTTGGAGCAGGTTCTGGATGGCGCGTCCCTTCGACACTTTCTGGCCTTCGGGGATTTCGAACACCCTCATCCAGAAGCACTTGCCCTTCTCGGTGAAGAACAGCAGGTAGTTGTGGTTGGTGGCCATGTAAAGGTGCTCGATGAAGTCCTCGTCGCGGGAACTGCTGCCCCGGGAGCCTCTGCCTCCACGGTTTTGCACCTTGTACTCGGCTAACGGCGTGCGCTTGATGTAGCCGAGGTGCGAGATGGTGATGACCACCTCTTCGTCGGCGATGGTGTCCTCCACACGGAACTCGGAGGAACTGTACTCGATGGGCGAGCGGCGTTCGTCGCCGAAACGTTTCTTGATGTCCTGCAACTCGTCCTTGATGATGCCCATGCGCAGGTTCACGTCGTTGAGCACGTCGTTGAGGTGGGCGATGAGCTTCATCAGTTCGTCGTATTCGTCTTGCAGTTTCTGACGTTCCATGCCGGTGAGCTGGCGCAGACGCATCTCGACGATGGCCTTGGCCTGGATTTCGGTGAAGTCCCACTTCTCCATAAGTCCCTGCCAAGCCTCCTGCACGGTCTGCGAGGCGCGGATGAGGGCGATGATCTCGTCGATGATGTCGAGGGCTTTGAGGAAGCCTTCGAGGATATGGGCGCGCTCCTGGGCCTTCTTGAGGTCGTAGCGGGTGCGGCGGATGACCACCTCATGACGGTGCTTCACGTATTCCACAATCATGTCCTTGAGGTTCAAGGTCATGGGGCGGCCGCCGACGAGGGCCACATTGTTGACGCTGAACGAGGACTGCAGGGCGGTCATCTGGTAGAGTTTGTTGAGCACCACCTCGGGCACCACGTCTTTCTTGAGCTCATAGACGATGCGGGTGCCGTTGCGCTTGTTGGTGAGGTTCTGCACGTCGGTGATGCCGGCGATCTTGCCTTCCTTGACGAGCTCGACGGTGTGGCTGATCATGTCGGAGGGGTTCACCATGTAGGGCAGGGTGGTGACGACGATGCAGTTGTGGTTCTTTTCGGTTTCGATTTCGGCGTGACCGCGCATGACGATGCGTCCGCGGCCGGTGAGGAAGGCGTCCTGGACCCCGCGGTAGCCGTAGATGATGCAGCCGGAGGGGAAGTCGGGGGCCTTGATGATGTGCATCAGTTCCTCGATGGAGATGTCGTTGTCGTCGATGTAGGCGCAGATGCCGTCGCAGACCTCGCTGAGGTTGTGCGGGGCCATGTTGGTGGCCATGCCGACGGCGATGCCGGAAGAGCCGTTGACGAGCAGGTTGGGAATCTTGGCGGGCAGCACTGTCGGCTCCGGGATGGAGTCGTCGAAGTTGAGCACCATGTCGACCGTCTCTTTCTCAATGTCGGCCACCATCTCCTCGGAGGAGCGGCGCAGGCGGGCCTCGGTGTAACGCATGGCGGCGGGGCTGTCGCCGTCCACGGAACCGAAGTTACCCTGTCCGTCGACGAATGGATAGCGGAGGGTCCACGGCTGGGCCATGCGCACGAGGGCGTCGTACACGGCCGTGTCGCCGTGCGGGTGGTACTTACCGAGCACTTCGCCGACGATACGGGCGCACTTACGGTAGGGGCCGCTTTCGGTGATGTTCATGTCCCACATGGCGTAGATGATGCGGCGTTGCACAGGCTTCAGGCCGTCGCGCACGTCGGGCAAGGCGCGAGACACGATGACCGACATCGAATAGTCGATGTAGGCCGTCTTCATCAGGTTTTCAATGTTATACGGAACAATCTTCTCGTCTAAAATCTCATTCTCTTCCATTTATTTTTCCTCTATTGAATCTCTAACTTGCTTAAAATAAAAAACTTGCAATATGCAAAAAGAAAGCCCGAAAATACGATTTTTTTCGAATTCTCGGGCTTTGTGCATATTATTTTTATCAACAGTTCAAAACACCGCAAAACGTGAAAAACGGCGTTAAAACGCTTTCTCGGGGGATTCCCCTTCCCTCGGGAAGGGGTGGCCGCAGGCCGGGGTAGGCGCATCCTCATGGCCCTGCGGCGTTTTGGAAAAAAGAGTATTTTTGCCCGCTCGAAATCAACCGCATTCAATTTCAAACAATAACCAATATTAAAAATGATGAAAAAAACATTCAAATTACTGCTTCTTATGCTGCTCGGCGCAGCACCGTTTGTGTTCTCGGGCTGCGGACCCACCTACACGGACGACGAAATCCTCGCCATGCTGGTGGACGGTCGCTGGGACGGCAACATGGACATCAGCTACACCCGGGGCGGCATCACGTACGCCTCCACCGGCACCCACCTCCAGTTCTGGAACGATGTCACCACCACTTCGGGCCACGGCAAATGGTGCAACACCTTCGGAGAAAACGCGCCCCTGACCAGCCTGTGCTATGATTTCACCTGGGAGGCGAAAGACAAGGTCATCTACATCACCTTCCATACCGACGACAACGCGATTGTGGACAAGGCCCGGGTGAAAATCGGATCCTACGTCATCGGACCGGATGGCTTCAAGGGAAAGCTCTCCACGATGAACGATTCCAAGAGTGCGGATTTCCTGCTCGTCCACACCTATTCGCCTTGGGATTGGGAGGTCTATCCGATCTATCCTTGGGATGTTTACCCGTTCTACCCGTGGTACGATCCCTGGTATGATCCGTATTACTGGTAATCAAAACAAAAAAGACGCGGAATGCCGCGTCTTTTTTGTTTTTTCTCGTTCATTGGTCGCACCATTCCGCCGCCGACGATAGGAGGTGGCGGAATCTCCGCCGTGCAAGGGCATTACAACCGTTTCTTGATTTCCTCCACCGCCTGGAACAATTCCGGCAATTTGCGCAGCATCACCATCTCACGCCATTTTGCGTTGGCATCGGTGGCGGGCATGCCGAAGAGGGTGCGGCCCTCCTCTTTCACGTCCTTGTCGATGGCGGAAAGGGCCAGCAGGACCGTGCCCTTGGCCACGTAGAGGTCCTTGTTGACGGCGGCCTTGGCCCAGATCTTGCAGTCGTCGTCGATGTAGGTGCAGCCGGCGATGCCGCATTGCGCACCTAAGAGCACGCGCTTGCCAATGTGCGTGTCGTGACCTACCTGCACGAGGTTGTCGAACACGGTGCCGTCACCGATGTAGGTGGTGCCGGAGACGCCGCGGTCGACGCAGCAGTTGCAGCCGATCTCAACATCGTTGCCGATGTAGGTGTCGCCGCAGGAGGTCAGTTTCAACCAGCCGTCGGGACGCTTCTGGAAATAGCAAGCGTCGGCACCGATGGTGCTGTTGGAGTGGATAACCACATTGTCGCCGATGACCGTGTCGGCGTAGATGCTGACGTTGGAGTGGATAATACAATTCTTGCCGATGCGCACGTTCTCGCCGATGAAGACCAACGGCTGGATGACCGTGCCTTCGCCGATGACCGCGCTCGGATGTATGGGTGTTTCTTGCGGTGTGAAATGCGTGAAATGCTCTACCACAGCGAGATAGTCGCGCAAAGGATCGTCCGTGACCAACAGTGTCTTGCCTTCGGGACAGTCGGTGTCCGCGTTGTCGATGAGGATGACGGAGGCTTCGCTGGCGAGCATGCGGGCATAATAACGATCGCTGTCCACGAAGGAGAGGTCCCCTTTACGGACAGAGTGCAACTCATTGACCCCCGTCACGGTGGCGCTCGTGTCGCCCTTCACGGTGACGGGGTGTCCAATCAGTTGCAGCAGTGCGTCTAAACCCAGCGGATGACTGAGAATCATGCTGCTGATTTACTCTTTGACGCGTTCGGAGTATTTGTTGGTGCGGGTGTCCACACGGATTTTCTCGCCCACATTGACGAAGAGGGGCACATAGACGTCGGCGCCGGTCTCCACGACAGCGCGTTTGAGGGAGTTGGTGGCGGTGTCGCCCTTCACGCCCGGGTCAGCCTCGATGATCTCCAGTTCCACGAACGGGGGAAGCTCACAGGTGAGCGGGGTGTCGGTGTCGGTGTGGTACATGATTTCCACGTCCTGGCCTTCCTTGAGGAGGTCGGGGTTGTTGATGAGCTCCTTCTCGATGGGGAGTTGCTCGTAAGTCTCGGTGTGCATGAAGATGTAGGTGTTTTCGCCTTCCTTGTAGAGGAACTGGTAGGGGCGGCGCTCCACGCGCGCGAGCTCGATCTTGATGCCGGCGTCGAACCGGAATTCCTGGACTCGTCCCGTCTTGAGGTTTTTCAGTTTGGTGCGGACGAAGGTGTTGCCCTTGCCGGGTTTCACGTGCAGGAATTCAACGATGGTCCAAAGTTCGTTGTTGTGAACAATACAGAGGCCGTTCTTAAAATCAGCAGTTGTTGCCATACAATGTTAATATTTTAGTTAGAAAAAAATCGGCGGCAAAGATACAATTTTTTTGCGTCTCTACCAATCCTCTTCTTCCGCAACCATCTCCAATCTCGTGGCCGCGTCATAATACCGCCGGAAAACCTCCGCGCCGCGTTGCAGGGGTGGGGGAGTGGTCGGATTTTGCAGCAGCTCGTCGCAGAAAGTGAAGATTTTTTCGTTGGCGATGACCACGCACTTCATGCGGGCGCGGGTGACGGCCACATTCAGCCGGTTGGGACTGTAGAAGAACTCTAACCGGTCCTCCACCTCCGCTGGGTTGGAGTTGGAGAGGGTGTAGATGATGTAGTCGCGCTCCTGCCCCTGCATCCGCTCTACGGTGTCGATGAAGAGTGCCGTGGCGACCTCCGGCCCGCACTGTTCTAACAGCGCCCGCTTCACCTCGCGGATCTGCGCCCGGTAGGGACTCATCACTCCGATCTCGCTGATTGGCACGCCGTTGGAAAGCAGGTCGCTGACAATGTCGGCGGTGAGGTTGGCCTCGTAGGGCGAACGTCCGAGGGAGTCGAATTCGTGGTGTACGACCAAAAGCTCGCCCGACGGATGGTTGACGATTTGCGGGGCACGGGGACAGGTGAAGGAAGTATAAGGCCGTTCGAGCTCGTGCGCAGCGGTGATTCGGCCGTCGTAGAAGAGCCCATTGGGGATGCGGATGAGGTTGTCGTTGAGCCGGTACGATTGGTCTAACAGGGTGATGTCCTGCGGGTAGAGGTCGGCGAGGCGTTTGAAGACGCTGCAGTCGAAGAAGCGGTTGCCGGTGTCCTGCGGCACGATGGGATCGAGCTGCTGGTGGTCGCCCACGAAGATGAGGCGCCGGCCGTGCATGATGGCGGGCAGCGCGAGCGGGATGCTCATCTGCGCCGCCTCATCCACAATCACGTAGTCGAACTGCCAGCCTTCTAATTTCTTGCTGGCGGGGTAGCAGAGTGCGAACGGGGTGCCGCCCACCACGAAACCCGCCTGCGAGAGTTCCGGGTTGGACTGGTAGTCGCGGATCCTCAGCGACGACTTCCGGGTGATGTGCGGGTTGTGGAGAATCTCGTCGGCTTGGTGCCGCTCCCCGACCTTCACCACGAAACGCTTGTCCTGCAGCTCGTTGGCGATGGCGTTGAGACAGTTGTTGATGGCGGTGTGGGTGGGTGCGGTAACGAAGACCTTCTTGCCGCTCTTCATCAGGTAATAGACGATTTTCGCGATGGTGAAGGTCTTGCCCGTGCCGGGAGGTCCTTGGATGAGGTGGAAGTAGTTGCAGGTGAAGGCCTTGCGGATGGCCTCGTTTTGCGATGGGTTGCCGCAGGTGGGCGATGGCGACTCGCGGTAGCGGTTCTGGAATTGTCCGGTGAGGAACCGCTCGAGGTGGTCGCAGAAGTCGGGGCGGGCGTAGAGGTTTTCCCACGTGGCGCGGAGCAGCCGGTAGGTGATGTCGGAGTTTACGGCGTTGACCTCCCAGCCGTCGTGCGGGCAATTTCGGATGTCGATGAGGTTGTTCTTCACCTCGTAGGTGCCGGAGTGCAGGGTGAAGTCGTTCACATCGTCACGCTCGATTTCCATCACGAAGGAGAGCGGCCCGTGGCTGAGGCGCACCTGCGTGCCTTCGCGGAACTTCGAGATGTTGTAGTCGCAGCGGATGCGCACGCGGTCGATGTAGCGTTGCGTGCCGGTTGGCGCGGGTGCGAACCGCGTGGGCGCTCCGTCGTAGAATTCGAACTCCGCATGCAGGTTGGTCATGGTGTACCCCCGGCTTACGCGCTCCTGCAACGGTCTGCCCATCAGCTCGTTGTATTCCTGGTCCTGCCGCTGCTGCTGGATGTCGATGGCGTTGGAGAGTTGTTGGAGGAAGGTCATTTTGGAATGGTTATAGGTTATAGGTTATAGGTTATTGGTTATTGGTTATTGGTTAATGAAGCTGGTTTACTTGGGTGAGGCTTGGGGAACAGGCTCGTCAGTTTAAGAGGAATTAACGGCTAACCGCCACCTGCGCCGCCACCATCTCCTCGACCTCCCGGATCCGGTATTCCCCGAGCTTGATGGTGTAATAGCGGTCGTAGTCGGGGTGGAGGACGCAGAGGATCATGGAGGAGACCTTCATGCCGTATTCGGTTTCGAGGATGTACTTGTAGAAACTCTGTTGGAGCTCGTAGTGGTAATAGCTGGAGTTGTCGAGGTGGACGAGGATGGAGAGGCCGCGGCCGGTGCCGTATTTCTTGGGGTAGCCGTCGATGATGAGGTTCTTGCTGCGCTTCCAATCCACCATTACGAAGCTGCCGTCGGGCTTGCGGAAGAGCGCGTCCACGGTGCCTGCGATGCCGTACTGCGGGAGCGTGACAATCCTCTCCGCATCGTAAAAAGTGAGCCCGCGCCGGAGGATCTGCTCTTCATGGAACTTGCGAAACATCTGGAACTCCTTGAAGTCCTCCTCGTGCGGCTTTCCCTTCAGGAAATATTCAATCTGCTGGTGCATGAAGGTGCCGCGCTCGGAGGGTTCGAGCATCTTCTTAATGACCTCCTCGCGGCTCTTCCCCGACTCGGCCATGAACTTCTGGATATACGCCTCTTCGTCGAAAAATAGGAAGAATTTCTCGATGAGGGTGGTCACGGAGGTGTAGTCTGCCGTGCCGGTCTGGTTGCGGGCGTCGGCGTAGGTGTGGGTGGCTTCGCAGAAGACGATGTCGGGACGCTGCGCCTGCGGGGTGGGGGTGTGTGCGGTCGCGATGGCGTGTACGAGCGACGGCAGATGGTCGGGACAGTCGAAGGTCTGGATTTGCAGGTATTTCTCGCGGACGAGGTTCTTCTCCATCTCCACGGCTTCCCGCTGCGTCCACCGCTTTTCGGGCGTGACGTTGCAGCGGATTTTTTCGGAGGTGCCTCGCAGTCGTGCCACAACCTGTTGCAGCAGTTCCACACAGCCCTCGGGCTGCTCGCGCACCTGCCGCTCGGTGAACCGCACCACCGTCCAGCTGCAGTCATTGAAGTAGCTGTCGCGAACCCCGTCCTTGCCCTCCGTGTGGTGCATCGGGAATCGGTACCACCCGTGATACGGCACATCGATCTCCACATCCACGAAGATGCCGGCGGCCTCGTCGATGAGGGCGATGGCGGGTTCGTAGGGGATGGCGCGGCAGGGCACAGGCAGGCATACGTCGCGGCGCAATAGCGGTTGGAGGTTGCTGTTTTTCAATATGATCCAAAAACAATCATCGGAGAAACCGTGAATATCGGAACGGCCAAATTGTGGCGGAATGATATCCGCGTTTTTTGTGGACCATGAAATAATCGGGTAACATGTTTTCATCGTTTCATCCATCGTTGTTTATCGTGTTTTCACCGTCATTTGTTCCCAGGGCTCACTACGTTCACCCTGGCACATTATATCGTTGCGCTTTCGTCATTTGTCCCCCAGGGCTCACTACGTTCACCCTGGCACGTTTTATCGTTGCGTTTTCGTTACTCGTTCCCAGGGCTCACTACGTTCACCCTGGGCTGACATACGTCGGGCTTTCAGCCCTTTTTGGAATATGTTCAAAATATATTAGGGGGTACGTTAATTATTCATCATTCATCATTCAACATTCAACATTCATCATTTTTCTTCGTATTTCTCCAGCACAATCCCGAAGCTCTCCACGCCTTCCACGACCTCCTCGCGCATGCCTTGCGTGACGGTGAAGGTGTATTCGCCGTTGAAGGGGAAGCGCACCTTGGGCTGGAAGAGGAACTTGTTGTCCTTCAGGCGGCCGTTGCCCTTGCCCGTCCAGTTGCCGAACTTGTCGCAGAGGATGAAGCCGAGGGTGTCCTGCTCGGTGTGGCCGTCGGGGTACTTCGTTTTCATGAAAACGTAAAAGTTCTGCGTCGCGAAGTCGGTGGTGTTGCGCAGGGAGATGTACATGTTGAAATACTGCATTGAGTCTTCGATGTTCACCTTGAAGTAGAGCGGCCTGTCCACCGCCCACTTCTCGTGCGGCAGTGTCTGGACATCGCCGTAGTAGACCTTGTGGTGGCAGCTGGTGCATAACAGCAACACAAACAAACAGATTGCCAAGTATATCCGTTTCATAATCATACACGTTATTCTTACCCCCCTAGGGGGGTGAGGGGGGTTAGGAGTCTGCGATGTGTTTGAGTTCTTCGGCGCTCACGTTGCCACCCTCCTCCATCTTCTTCTGGTTGACGATGGCGAAGCTCTCGAGGTTTTCGGGCATCTTGCCCTGCTCGTTCATCTTGATGATCTGCTTCACACGGTCGAGGGGGATGGAGAAGAGGTTGTTGGGGTCGTCCTCGTAGGCGTACCACACGAGTTTCTTGAAGATGTCGATTTTGTTGTATAAGCCCTTGCCCTTTTGGGTTTTGAGCACGGTGCGGGCGGAGGGGAACTCCTTGAGCTCGCGCTGGTAGGTCTCCTGTTCGAAGTTGAGGCAGCATTTGAGTTTGCCGCACATGCCGGCGAGCTTCTGCGGGTTGAGGGAGAGCTGCTGGGTGCGGGCGGTGCTGGTGGAAACCGATTGGAAGTTGGTGAGCCACTGCGAGCAGCAGAGTTCGCGGCCGCAGGAGCCGATGCCGCCCAATCGTGCCGCCTCTTGGCGCACGCCGATCTGGCGCATTTCGATGCGGATGTGGAACTGTTCGGCCAAAATCTTGATGAGCTCACGGAAATCCACACGCTCCTCGGCGGAGTAGTAGAAGATGGCCTTCGTGCCGTCGCCTTGGTACTCCACGTCGTTGACCTTCATCTTCAGGTCGAGGTCCCATGCAGTGTAGCGCGACGAGAGCATGGTGGCATACTCCTTGTCGACGGTGGCAATCCACTCCTCGATGTCGGCGTAGCGGGCGTGCCGGTAGAGTTTTTTGGTGACATTCTCGATTTTCACGTGCTTGGCCTGCATCTGCCGTTGCACCTGCAGACCAAGCATGGAGACAATGCCGATGTCGTGGCCTGGACTGGACTCCACAGCCACGATGTCGCCCACCTTGAAGACGATGCCGGGCGGCAGCAGGTAGAAGTCCTTGTGGCTGTTTTTGAAGCGCACCTCCGCGATGGGGAACTCTAAGTAGTCGAGGCCGATTTCGAGCTTGTCCATCCAGTTGTAGGAGGGCAGCTTGCAGGAACTGTACTGGTATTGTCCGCAATGTGCGCCCTGCTCGGGGTTGGGGGTGTCCTTCAGTCCGCGGGTGTGGAAGATGTTGCCGGCAATCTTGTCGGCTTCGTAGGAGACGCCCGTGCGGATGTCCATGTCGAGGTAGGGCTCCCAGTCCTCGCCTGTTGGCACGTTGCTCTCGAGGTCCTGCTTGTCGATGGGCGCGGTCTTCTTGCGCATCATCTTGGTCACTTCCTCCAGTTCTTCGGCGGTGAGGGTGTCGTAATATTCGCGGTCCTCGTCGCTCTCGTCATCGGAGTGCTCTAATGTCGGGTCTTTGAGGAGCCGCTCGCCCTTGGCCTTGTTCTTTTGTCGGCGGTTGTTGTCCTTGCGGTTGCCGCCGTTGCCATTGCCGTTCTGGCCTTTGCTGCCTCCGTTTTGGGATTTGTCGCCTCCGTTCTGACTTTTGTCGCTGCCTTCGCCTTTCGCGGGCTGTGTCTGCGGTTTGGAAGCATTATCCTTCTCTTTCGCGGGTTGCTCCTGCGACTTGTCCGGTTTCGCCTCGTTTTTCGCCGGGGCGGTCTCAACGTTCTTGTTGTCAGCTATATTTGCGTTTGCGTTGTTCTCTTTTTGAGGGCCCGATCCGTCGTTGCGGCGGTGGTTTCTTCGTCTGTCGTTGTCGTTTCTCATTCCAAAAAATTTAAGCGGCAAAGATACAATTTTTTTGGCCAACAGCCAATGGCCAATAGCCAAAGTAAAAAAAGTGCCATCGTATCACGATGGCACTTCCTTAGTTATTGAGGTAAAACCGGATTACTTTTTCAGTTCGTCCTTTTTCTCCTTTTTGTCCTTTTTCAGCTTCAGCAGGTCGTAAGCCAACGGGTTGGACACGAAAATGCCGGAGTAGGTACCGAAGGCGATACCGAGGAACATGGCGAACACGAATCCGCGGATGACCTCGCCGCCGAAGATGAAGATCACCAACAGGGTGACCAAGGTGGTGGCGGCGGTGTTCACGTTACGACCCAACGTGCCGTTGATGGCGGCGTTGAAGTTGTCGTAGTTGCTGCGTTTCGGATAGAGGGCCATGTTCTCACGCACACGGTCGAAGATAACCACGACGTTGTTGATGGAGTAACCGATGACCGTCAGGATGGCGGCGATGAAGTTCTGGTCAATCTCCATCGTGAACGGCAGCACCTTGTAGAACAGGGAGAACATACCGATGGTCAGGAAGGAGTCGTGGAACAGGGCGAAGACACCGGCCATACCGAACTGCCAGTTGCGGAAACGGATGGCGATGTAGATGAAGATGAGGACGAGGGAGGCGAGCACCGCCCAGATGGCGTTGCGCAGCAACTCCTTGGCCACGGTCGGTTGAATCTTGGTCGAGGACTGGATACCACGCTCGTCGTTGGTCAGGTGCGTGAAGTCGTACTCGGTCAGGTCCTGCTTGTTGTAGAAGCCCTTCAATGCATTGTAGAGTTTCGCCTGGCACTCTTCGTCAACTTTGACGTCGTTGCTCTCAATCTTGTAGTTGGTGACGATACGCACTTGGTTGTTGCTACCGAAGGTCTTGACCTCGGGGGAACCACCGAATTCGTTGATGACCGCCTCACGGACATCCTTCGTGACGACATCCTTGTCGAAGCGCACCACGTAGCTGCGGCCACCGGTGAAGTCAACACCGCGCTGCAGACCGAGAGTGCAGAAGGAGATGATGGAGATGACGGCCAAGGTGGCGGAAATGATGTAGCAAACCTTGCGGACCTTCAGGAAGTCGAAATTGGTGTTCGTGAAGGCGTTGATGGTGGCGGCGGTGCCCACGGAGAAATCTTTGCCTTTCTTCAGACGGGCCTCGATGATCACGCGGGATACGAGGATGGCGGTGAAGAGGGAGGAAAGGATACCGATGATGAGGGTGGTGGCGAAACCTTGGATGGGGCCGGAACCGAAGATGTACAGCACGATGGCCGTGATCAAGGTGGTGACGTTACCGTCGATGATGGCGGAGTAGGAGTTCTTGAAACCTTCGTCAACCGCCACGCGGATGCCCTTGCCGGCGCGCACTTCCTCGCGCACACGCTCGTAGATAATCACGTTCGCGTCAACGGCCATACCCAAGGTCAGGACGATACCGGCGATACCAGGCAACGTCAAGACGGCGCCCATGGAGGCGAGCACGCCGATAATGAAGAAGACGTTCAGCAGCAGAGCGAGGTCAGCAACCAGACCGGCGCGGCTGTAGTACAGGAACATGTAGATGATGACCAACAGGAAGGCACCGAGGAAGGAGAGCAAACCGGAACGGATGGATTCCTTACCCAGCGTAGGTCCGACGATTTCAGATTGGACGATGTTGACGCCCGCTTCGAGGTTACCGGAGTTCAGCACGGTGGCGAGGTCCTTGGCTTCCTCGATGGTGAAGTTACCGGAGATTTCGGAGTTGCCGCCGGCAATCTCGTTCTTCACAGTCGGGGCGGAATAGACGAATTGGTCAAGCACAATGGCGATGCAGGTGGGGTTGTTGGCCGTGCCCTTGTTGGCGGCGTCGCGGGTGATCTTGCGCCACTCGTCGGCGGCCTGGTCCTCCATCGACATGGTGACGACCACGCGGTTGTTCTGGTCAACGTCCTGACGGGCGGTGCGCACCACGCGGTTGCCGTTGATGGTCTCAGAGCTCAACAGCGGTCCAATGCGGTCGTTTTTCTTCTTGAGGGGATAGAGCGGATAGCCGGAGATGGTGTCGAACTTCTCGGGGGAGCCCCAGTAGAAGACCACGTTCGGGTCGCCGAGGATTCTCTGCAGTTCGGGCAGCATCTGGTCGATCTTGGGCATATCGGCTTCGCGGAAGTAGCCGATGACGTTATAGCCGCCGGTGAGAATGTGGGAGAGGATGGCGCCTTCGCCAATCTCCTCTTCCTCGTCTTCATCTTCGTCCTCATCGAGGTTGGCTAAAGCCTTGGCAGCAGTGTCGAGGGCCGCGAGGGTGGTGTCGCCTTGCAGGGCGGCGTCAATGGCGGCGTCGGCCTCGTTGGCGGGAGCGCCCGCCTGTTTGTTCTGAAGTTGCTGGGCCAGCTTGGCGTCGGCCTCGGCGAAGCGCTGTTGGATGGAACGGCCGCCGACAACGTCGTTATAGACCTCCCAGAATTCCAATTTGGCGGTGCTCTTCAACAGGTCGGTGACGCGCTCGGGCTCTTTCACGCCGGGCAGCTCCACGAGGATACGGCCGCCTTGCAGCATCTGCAGGTTGGGCTGTGCCACACCGAAGCGGTCGATACGGGTGCGCAGGATCTTGAAGGTGCGGTCCACGATCTCGCCGCTCTCCTTGCGGATGTAGCTGATGATGTCGGCGTCGGAGGCGTTCTTCAGACCGGAACGCTCACCGAAGTAGGTGCGCAAGTTGGCGTTGTTGAGGTTCAGGGCCTTCTTCTCGGCGTTGAAGTTCTTCACGAAAATGTCGATGAAGTCGCCGTTCACGGTCTTTTCGTATTCGGCCTGCGCCTTCTCGAAAGCGTTCTTGAAGAGTTGGTCCTCAGTGTTGGTGGCCAGGCTCTTCACAGCGTCAGGCATGGAGATCTCAAGGGTCACGTTCATACCGCCCTTCAGGTCCAGACCCAGGTTGAGCTCTTTGTATTTACACTGTCTGTAGGTGTTTCCGAGATAGATCTTCTTGTCGTTCATCCCGGTCAGATACTGGCGGGTGCGGGCGTCAATAACGGAGTCCGTCAGGTGCTTCTCCAGCATCACGTCGCCATTCGCGATTCTCTTCACCTCCTCAAGGGCGGCGGGGTCGTTGGCGTATTTTGCGGCTTGTCTCTCCACACGCCAAGAGGCGAATGAGAACGACAGGCAGTAGACGCAGACCAGTGCGATTAGGATGGTGAAGAATAAAATCAGTCCTTTGTTTTTCATCTTGACTTTTATTAATTGTTTGATTTATAAATAATTATACTTTTCTCAGCCTAATTTTTTTAAGGCCGCAAATATACAAATTTTGTGGTATGATTTTCTTTGGTTGAAAAAATGTTGAAAAGAATACCTGTATGTTGTATATTGTTCGGTGTAGAGACGCAAAATTTTGCGTCTCTACAAAATAAAAATTGCGCCTCTACGAAATAATTATTGCGTCTCTACATAAATAAAAATTGTACCTTTGCCGCTCAAAATTGACATTATGGCAGACGACAAGAAAATCATTTTCTCGATGGTGAACGTCAGCAAGACGTACCCTCCTCAAAAACAAGTGCTTAAAAACATATACCTCTCCTTTTTTTACGGAGCGAAGATTGGCGTTCTCGGCCTCAACGGCGCAGGAAAATCCTCCCTGCTGAAGATTATCGCCGGTCTCGACAAGTCCTACCAGGGCGAGGTGGTCTTCTCGCCGGGCTACTCGGTGGGCTATCTGCCGCAGGAGCCGCAGATCGACGACAATCTCACCGTCAAGGAGGTGGTGATGCAGGGCGTGCAACCTATCGTGGATGTATTAAAAGAATATGAAGAGGTGAACATGAAGTTCGCGGAGCCGATGGGCGACGACGAGATGAACAAACTCATCGAACGGCAGGGCGAGCTCACCGACCTTATCGAGCAGTATGATGCCTGGGAGCTGGATTCCAAGTTGGAACGTGCGATGGATGCCCTCCGCTGTCCCGACGGTGACACGCCCGCGAAGAACCTCTCAGGAGGTGAACGCCGCCGTGTGGCCCTCTGCCGGCTGCTGCTCACGGAACCCGATATCCTCCTTCTCGACGAGCCCACCAACCATCTTGATGCCGAATCAGTGGAGTGGTTGGAGGCGCACCTGCAGCAATACAAGGGTACGGTCATCGCCGTCACCCACGACCGTTATTTCCTCGACCACGTGGCCGGCTGGATTTTAGAGCTCGACCGCGGCGAGGGTATCCCTTGGCAGGGCAATTACAGCTCCTGGCTTGAACAGAAGGCCAACCGCCTGGCGATGGAGCAGAAACAGGAGAGCAAGCGCATGAAGACGCTGGAGCGCGAGTTAGAGTGGGTGCGCATGGCTCCGAAGGCGCGTCACGCGAAGTCGAAGGCCCGTTTGAACGCTTACGACAAACTGCTCAATGAGGACGTGAAGGAGAAGGAGGAGAAACTGCAGATTTTCATCCCCAACGGACCGCGTCTCGGCAACAATGTCATTGAGGCGCAGCATGTCCGCAAGGCCTTCGGTGACAAATTGCTGTTCGACGACCTCAACTTCAACCTGCCGCCCAACGGCATTGTGGGCGTCATCGGACCCAACGGTGCGGGTAAAACCACGCTCTTCCGCCTCATTATGGGGTTGGAGAAACCCGACAGCGGGGAATTCAAGGTCGGGGAGACCGTCAAGGTGGGCTATGTGGACCAGCAACATACCGTCATCGACCCCGAAAAGAGTGTCTACGAGATAGTCTCCGAAGGGGCGGAGCAGATGATGATGGGCGGCCGGCTCGTCAACGCGCGGGCCTACCTGTCGCGGTTCAACTTCAGCGGCACCGACCAGGGCAAGAAGGCCGGCGTGCTCTCCGGCGGTGAGCGCAACCGTCTGCACTTGGCCCTCACGTTGAAGTCGGAGGCCAACGTCCTGCTTTTGGACGAGCCAACTAACGACATCGATGTCAACACGTTGCGGGCGTTGGAGGAAGGTCTGGAGAACTTCGCGGGCTGTGCGGTGGTGATCTCCCACGACCGCTGGTTCCTCGACCGCATCTGCACCCACATCCTCGCCTTCGAGGGCGACTCGCAGGTCTATTTCTTCGAGGGCAGCTACACCGAATACGAGGAGAACAAGCGCATGCGCCTCGGCAACGTCGCCCCGAAGCGTATCCGATACAAGAAAATCACTGTGATATAGACAATGGTCAATGTTGTTGTTTAAGAGATTGGTTCACAAATCACTGAACACAAATCACTGATCACTGTTCACAAATCACAAAAAAATGTATCTTTGCCGATTCATTATAATAAGGAATATATGAAACGAGGATTTTGGATTTTAATGCTGGTATGCGCTGTCTTGACGACAGTTTCCTGCCAGAACAAAGCGAAGAAAAACACCCCGGAAGCGGCCACAGAGCAGTTTGCCAAGGCATTCTACACCGCCGACTTTCCCCACATGTACGAGTACAGCACCAAGAAGTCGGATATTGTCATCCAACAGCTCCAGAATGCCATGAAGGAGAACCCCGAGCAACTAGAAGAGGTGAAAAACAACAAGGTGGAGTTTGTGAGCACCTCGGTGGAGGCTCAGACCGACTCGACCTGCACCTGCGCGTGCAAGGTCATCCTCAACGACCAACCCCGCACCGACAAGTGGGACCTCCTCAAAGAGGACGGCCAATGGAAGGTGACCCTCATCATGCCGTAGATTCAATGACCAATAACCAATAACCCATAACCAATAACCATTAATAGAAGATGAATTTTGTACAAGAATTGAGATGGCGCGGCATGTTGCACGACATCATGCCCGGAACCGAAGAGTTGTTTAACAAAGAAGTCTGCTCCGTCTATTTGGGCATTGATCCGACGGCGGATTCATTGCATATCGGCCACTTGGTGGGCATTATGATGTTGTCGCACCTGCAGCGTTGCGGCCACCGCCCCATCGCCCTGCTTGGCGGTGCCACCGGCATGATCGGCGACCCCTCTGGCAAAAGCCAAGAACGTAATCTGCTGGATGAAGCGACGTTACGTCACAATCAGGAGTGTATCAAGAAGCAGCTGAGCAAGTTCCTTGATTTCGACAGCAAGGAACCCAACGCCGCGCTGTTGGTCAACAACTACGACTGGATGAGCAAGTTCTCCTTCCTGGAGTTTATCCGCGATGTCGGCAAGCACCTGACCGTCAACTACATGATGGCGAAAGATTCGGTCAAGAAACGTTTCAACGGCGAGGGCGACGGCATGTCGTTCACCGAGTTTTCCTACCAGTTGGTGCAGGGTTACGACTTCCTGCATCTTTACCAAACGGAGAATTGCAAGGTGCAGATGGGCGGCTCCGACCAGTGGGGCAACATTACCACCGGCACGGAACTCATCCGCCGTATGCTCAACGGCGAGGCCTACGCGCTTACCTGCCCGCTCATCACCAAGGCCGACGGCGGCAAGTTCGGCAAGACCGAGAAGGGCAACGTCTGGCTCGACCCCGCCCGCACCTCCCCGTACGCCTTCTACCAGTTCTGGCTTAACTGCTCCGACGACGACAGCAAACGCTACATCCGTATCTTCACCCACTTCACGAAGGAGGAGATTGAGGAGATGGAGCGTCAGCACGATGCCGAACCGCATTTGCGCATTCTCCAAAAGGCGCTGGCCAAGGATCTTACCGTGCGCGTACACTCGCAGGAGGACTACGACGCGGCCGTCAACGCCTCCGAAATCCTCTTCGGCAAAGGCACGGCCGAAAACCTCGCCGCCCTTTCCGAGAAGATGTTCCTATCAGTGTTTGAGGGTGTCCCGCAATTCGAAGTGCCGACGGCCGTTCTTGATGAAACCTGCGGCATTGTCGATTTCCTCGCCAAGCACACCCAGGTCTTCAACTCCAACGGCGAAGCCCGCCGCATGTTGAAGGACAACGGCGTCGCCATCAACAAGACTAAGGTCAAAGAGGACAAAACTGTCACCAAAGACGACCTCCTCAACGGGAAATATGTTCTTGTCCAAAAAGGAAAGAAGAATTATTACATTGTCAAATTCGTTTAACCCCCTGTAGAGACGTGGTGCACCGCGTCTCTACAATCCCCAATAACCACATAAACCCTTTATTATTCATCATTCATCATTGAAATAATGGGCTACGTATCCTTAATCCTCCTCATCCTCCTCGGCATCGTCTTGATGATCCTGGATTTCCTCGTCATTCCCGGCGGGGTGGTCGCCATCCTCGGCGTACTCTGCATGGTCGGCGGGGTGGTCACTGCGTTTGTGCAGTTCGGAGCCACAGTGGGCATTATCACCCTCGTGCTGACGGCGGTGATAACCCTCGGGTCGTTTTGGTTGATGATGCGTTCGAAGACGTGGCGGAAGCTGCAACTTAAGACACAGATTGACAGCAAGATGAATGAGGTTGACGAAACCAAGTTGAAAGAGGGTACGGAAGGCGTGGCCGTTTCGCGGCTCGCCCCCACGGGTACCGGTCTTTTCGGCGATACCGAGGCCGAGGTGGTCTCCATGCAGGGCTTCATCGACCAGGACACGCCCATCGTGATTCACAAAATCGAGGGTAGTAAAATCATTGTAGAAATTCTTAACCAAAATAATTCGTTATGACACAGACCATTATCACCATTGTCATTGTACTGGCGCTGGTCATCCTTTTCTTCTGGATGGTCCCGTTGCGCCTGTGGTTCAACGCCCTTTTGAACGGTGTCCACGTCTCTTTAGTACAGCTAATCCTGATGCGTTGGCGTCGCGTTCCACCAGATATGATTGTCAGCTCGATGATTACGGCTTCGAAAGCGGGTATCGAGATCAACCGCGATCAGTTGGAAGCCCACTATTTGGCCGGCGGTCATGTGAAACCGGTGGTCAGTGCGCTGATTGCCGCTGACAAGGCCAACATCTCGCTCGATTTCAAGTCGGCCACCGCCATTGACCTGGCCGGACGAAACGTCTTGGAAGCCATCCAGACGTCCGTCAACCCGAAGGTTATCAACACGCCTCCGGTTGCGGCTGTGGCCAAGGACGGTATCCAGTTGATTGCCAAGGCGCGGGTCACCGTGCGTACGAACATTCGCCAGCTGGTGGGTGGTGCCGGCGAGGAGACCATCATCGCCCGTGTGGGTGAGGGTATCGTCTCCGCCATTGGTTCCGCCGATACGCACAAACAGGTGCTGGAAAACCCCGATTCTATCTCCAAACTGGTGTTAACCAAGGGTTTGGACTCCGGTACGGCGTTCGAGATCCTCTCCATCGACATTGCGGACGTGGATGTGGGTAAGAACATCGGCGCCATGCTGCAGATGGACCAGGCCAATGCCGACAAGAACATCGCGCAGGCCAAGGCCGAGGAGCGTCGTGCCATGGCTGTGGCCCAGGAGCAGGAGATGAAGGCAAAGGCCCAGGAGGCACGCGCCCAGGTTATCCTCGCTGAGGCGGAGATCCCGAAAGCCCTCGCCGACGCGTTCCGCAGCGGCAACCTCGGTGTCATGGACTACTACAAGCTTGAGAACATCAAGGCCGACACTTCCATGCGCGACGGTATCAGCAAAATGGGTCAGGGCGGACAGAACCCTACCAAAAAATAATGCGATGAATATCAGAGCATTCATCACTCCCATCATTTTGAGCATAGCCATCTTTGGTTATGCTCAAAATGTTTCTGTGCCGAAATACAAGTATCGGTACGAAATGGTGCGGTTAGACTCCACCTATGATGTGAAAATTGACCCGAAGTTGGCCAAATATGTGGACAAAAAACGACATCAGATGGAGAAGCAGATGATGGTGGTGGTGGCACACACCAACGAGGAACTGGAGCCCTACGCGCCCGAAAGCCCTCTGTCCAACTTTCTGACGGACTTGCTGTTGAACGAGGCGTCCAAATACACCAAGGATACTACTTTTGATAATTCGGATCTTTCCATGCTCAATTTCGGCGGCATCCGCACCACCATGCCCAAGGGCGACGTGACGGTCGGCGACCTCTACCGTATCTCCCCGTTCGACAACTATCTGGCCTTTATCGTGTTGAAAGGCAGTGAGTTGAGGAAAGCATTGGGCCGATTCACCGACCAGTTCAATGCGCCGTATTCGGGTGCGACCTTGGTCTATACGAACAACAAACCCTCGCAGATTTTAGTGCAGGGCAAGCCCATCGACGACAACCGTCTTTACACATTGGTAACCCTCAACTTCATCTCCGACGGTGGCGACCATCTTCTGGAAAACATTCGGTTTGAAAAGATTGAGTACACCACAGTGACGTTCCGCGATTTCCTGATTGCCGAATTGAAGGCGATGACTGCGCGCGGGGAGATGGTGACGGGAAAGAAGGACGGACGAGCGAGGCTCTAAGATTGATTTTTTTGTATTTTTGCGGCCTATGAAGGAGTTGCGGCATTCTTGCCGCAATAAAACCTCAAGAATGACGGTATTCTTTTACAAACGAACATGTTATTATTATAGAAAGTTAAATAGAACGATGAAACGTATATTTGCGAAACAGTGGAAAACGGTTGTATTCGGCCTTTTCGCCTTGATGTTCTCGGGCGCAGGTGCATTGTCGGCGCAGACGCAGGGGTCGGTGAACCGTGTGTTCAACGTGAATCAGGTCCCGCTGAAGATGGTGTTTGTGAAGGGCGGCGAGATGCAGTTGGGCTGTGTCGATAATCGGGATGACAGTTGCAGGGCGAGAGAGCTTCCCGTGCATACGGTCACGCTGACGGACTTTTACATCGGCGAGACGGAAGTGACGCAGGAACAGTGGATGGCGGTGATGGGACGCGACAACAATCCGAGTTACAGGAAGGGCAATCTGCTTCCGGTAGAGCGTGTGAGTTGGGATGATTGCCATCGATTCGTCAACAAGCTGAACAAGTATCTGTCCGCCGAGCTCCCGGAAGGTTACCGTTTTGCCCTACCGAGTGAGGCACAGTGGGAGTACGCCTCTCGTGGCGGTCTGAAAAGTGCCAACACCCGTTATGCCGGCAGCAACAATCTGGCGCAGGTATCGTGGTATTATGACAACAGCGACATGCGCACCCATGATGTCCGGGTCAAGACAGCCAACGAGCTGGGCATCTTTGACATGAGCGGCAACGTCTGGGAGTGGTGCGAAGATTGGTTCGATGAGGACTTCTACGCGCAGAACACAGACTGGACGGATCCCAGAAACGACCAGGAAGCCAACTACCGTGTGCAGCGCGGCGGCAGCTGGAACTACGCAGCCCCTTATCACCGTTGTGCCACCCGCGACCGCGGCAGCATGCACTCCCGCTACGAGGACTGCGGATTCCGGGTCGCGTTAGTGCCGAAAGACAAATAGTTTTCCTTTTCCCTTTTGGCGGTCCTTGACCGCCATTTTTTTTCACCCTTTTGTTGGCTCAAAAAAACGGGCGCCGGCTGAATGTCGGCGCCCGTTGTCATATATACGTGTATATCCGTGTGATACGCGGAGATAGATTACCGCACCACCGTCACTTTCTTTGCCGCGCCGTTGTCAACCTGTATATAATAGGAACCTGCGGCGGGAACACTGTAGCGCAGGATTTCGGGGGCATCCGAGTAGCGGTGCAGCAGTTTGCCGACGGCGTCATAGACACTCACTTGGTGGCCGCCCGTGCCTTTTACCACAAACGCCCCTTTCTCGGGATTGACGTACCAGGAGGGCAACTCCAAATCGGCCACACCTACGGTGGTGAACATGGCTGTCAGCGTGAGGTTGTCGTTCAAGGTGATTGTGCGCGGGTTCGCCTCCGAACCATCGCTCCATTGCAGGAAGCGATAGCCCTCAATCGGGATGGCGGCAATCTCCACGTCCGTCCCTTCGGGGAATTGTCCGCTGCCGGCCCCCGCGCCCTTGTCCATGTCTTCCGAAAGCACCTGCAGGCTGTACCACGTCAGCGGCTCAGTTATCGTAATGGTGTCGTGGAGGGTGATGTAGGTGGTGTCGTAGTGGTTGAGGACGATGGTGTCGGTTAGAGTCACGTAGGTGGTGTCGTGAACGGGGTAGGGCACGTCGATATAGGTGGTGTCGTGGAGAGTAAGGACAGTAGTGTCGGTTAAGGTTACGTAGGTCGTGTCGTGGACGGGGTAGGGTACGTCGATGTAGGTGGTGTCGTGGAGGGTAAGGATAGTAGTGTCATGTAAGGTCACGTAGGTGGTGTCATGCTGCCAGAGGTATGTGGTGTCGTGGACATCAACATAGGTGGTATCATGCACTGGATATGGCACGTCAACGTAGGAGGTGTCGTGGACATTGACGTAGGTAGTATCGTGTACAGGGTACGGGACATTGACGTAGGTGGTGTCATACTGCCAGAGATAGGTCGTGTCGTGGACATTGACGTAGGTGGTGTCGTGGACATCAATGTACGTGGTGTCATGAACCGGAACATATACGTCCACGTAAGTCGTATCGTGGACTGGCACATACACGTCAATATACGTCGTATCATGCACATCAATGTACGTGGTGTCGTGGACATCAACATACGTGGTGTCGTACTGGGTCTTGGTGATGGTGAGCCAGAGGGAGACGGTGCTGTCGCAGCCCTCGGCGGTGGTCCAGGTGTGCTCGTAGATGCCCGAGGCGATGTAAATGTTGTCGGCCCAGGTGTAGCTCTCATTGGAGGAGACAAAATCCACACCCGAGTATGACTGGTTTACGGTGAGGTGCAAAGTCACCACACTGTCGCAACCGCTGGCGGCTGTGAATGTTTGCGTATAATCTCCCGACTGGCTGTAAATAGTATCATTCCAGATGTAGCTGTCACACGCGGTGTTTTCTATATATTCCATCACCGGGTGATTGACGGTGAGGTACAAAGTCACCACACTGTCGCAACCGCTGGCGGCTGTGAATGTTTGCGTATAGTCGCCTGACTGGGTGTAAACAGAATCATTCCAAGTGTAGCTGTCGCAGGCGGTGGCTTCAAAAAAATCAGTCACCGGATGGCTAATGGTGAGGTGCAGGGTCACAATCGAATCGCAACCGTCTGCGGTAGGGAAATTCTGGAAATAATCGCCATTTTCAGTGAGATAGAACCCGTTCCAATCGTACCAATCGCAGCCGGTATCGGCAAATTCTCCACCAGACGATGCTGGTAGTATTGTCAAGAATAGCGTGTCAGCGCTGGGACAGCCGCATGCGTTGGTGTACCCGTATGTGTAAGTGCCCGAAGTGCCGTACGCCGTGCCGTGCCAGTTAAATCCTTCGCATGTTGTCTCGGTTTCGACATTGTGGGTACCGTGGTTGACGATGAGTATCAACGTATCCACGCAGGCACAACCGTTGGCGGTAGTATCCTCGTAGGTGTATGTTCCCGACGTGGTGTACCGTACACCATGCCAAGTGTATTTCTCGCAAACCACAATCGTATCTCTGACGTTGGGGCCAGCGACACCATAATAGTTGCCAAATACAGGAAGATGTGTTATACTGTCCCTGACCCAGGTTCTTAAATCCGAAGAGTTGTATTCCTCCACCTTGTTGTTCAATGCAGTGAGGACGTCCATACTGTCACCAAGCGTGTAATTCACGGCCGTGTCAGCGATGAGTGTGCCCATGCTGTCAATGGAAATGTTGAATGCAGCCATATTGCTTATAATGATTATCCGCATTCACCCCCAGCCCCATACCTGCGGTGGGTGAACGTTGGCTTGTATGAAATAGAGGCAAGCATTAACCTGTCAAACAGCCTGTCTCCGAAATACATTCGGTTGAACTTGTAGCAAAACTCGT
>JAFPVR010000088.1 GCA_017395245.1 Bacteroidales bacterium
GGTGGCATGGGACTCGAACATCTCGTCCGCAACCCCTTCAAAACTGATCGGAATCACCAAATAGCGGTCGGAAAGCCGACGCAAAATCATCCGCAGGGTGGTCGTCTTCCCGTACTGCCGCGCCCGGTTGATGGTGAAATACTCTCCGTTGTCAATTAGTTCCTCCACGGCCCTGAAACGTTTCTCCGTATCGACCATGTAGTGCCATTCGGGGTTGCAGCTGCCGGTGACGTTGAATCTTTTTCTCATGACGCACTCGTTTTTCAATCGGCAAAGATACACATTATTCAAATGCAAAACAATCAAAACGTCCAAATCTCATTTAAAAACATACATTTGGACAAGATTCGCCTTAATCTTGTCCAAATGTGCCTGTTTTGATGCGATTTGGATGTTTTGTGGGAATATCCCATTGCTGCAGCCCTACTCTGCCCGTTTCCGTTTCACCACCTTGCTTCTCCCGTTCTCTTCTATGGTGACTTGCACGACGACCTCGTCGGTGCGGGCGTCAGACTTTTTCAGGGCGTGGGCTTTGTAGTTGGCCCGGGCAAACAGCTGGACCCAGTATCCGTCGCATTCGCCAACCCCGATAAACATGTAGCATCCTCTAAGAATGTTGGAGCGATGGCCGGGCGAGTCCATCCATTGTGACATGACCTCCGCTGCGGAAGTCTGGCCGCAGGCAATGTTCTCTCCTAAATTGCTCCAATCAAATTCGGAGTACATGATGGTGGTGCCGCTTTCTCCATTGAGGCGCGTATGTGTCAGTTTCCTTATTCCCTTCATCTCAGCCGCGCGGATCATGGCCATCTCTGTGAGCGTTGAGTCCATGATGAGGGGCTTGAGACCTTTGGCGGAACGCTCTTTGTTGACGATTTCCGCCACTTTTATCGCATTGTCGTAGTTGAAATGGCCTGCAACCTCAAAACTGGTGGGGCTCAGGTCGGTCTCCGATTTCACGTGGGCTACCGTTGCCGTGTGATCCCCGCTGTTCAGTCCGATCCTGACTGTCACGACACTCTGGCCTGTTGGGATATAGCTTTGCTTGTTTCCGGAAGGGAGAAAAAAGAGCACCCAGTAATAATGCCCACTCTCGGAAAGGAATGCGCCGCATCCGATGACTCGCATGGAGGTGCTGTAAAAGGCACTCGTCCCGTTGCTCTTGCTTTTCAACGCTTTGACAACCGAGCCGATATCGATGAAATGGTCTTCTGCATTTTGGATATATTCATACGAGGTGGGCTGCTGGTTGGTGAAGTAACGTTCGGCGATAAGCACGCGGTTGCCGTCTCCGTTCGGTCGTTTTCCGGGAGCGACGGAAGTCTCGCCCTCTTGCTCCACTTCCTTGCGGTAGGCTATTTCGGCGGCGCGGAGCATGGCGGCGTCGGTGAGGCAGGTTTCCATTCGATTTATTGTCCGGGTTGGAATATTTCTGTCTGTCCACTTCAGGCAACCTGAGGAAGTCCCGCACAGCACCAGCCACCAGCCACCAGCCAATAGCAAAAAAATTGTACCTTTGCGCCGCGAAAATCACCGAAAATATGCGTACCAAATTCAATATCCCCCACACCTTCACCATCGTCTTCAGTATTATCGCCGTGTGCGCCGTCCTGACCTGGATTGTGCCGGGCGGACAGTTTGACCGTCAGACCGTTACGGTGGATGGACACGAGCGGAATGTGGTGGTGGCCGACTCCTACCACCGGGTCGATCCCGCGCCGCAGACCTGGCAGGTGTTCACCGCCTTCTTCAAGGGCTTCGAGCGAACCGCCAACATTATCGTCTTTATTCTGATGATTGGTGGTGCGTTTTGGGTGATAAACGAGACCGATGCCATCAACCGGGGCATTTGGCTCTTCCTCGACAAGACCCAGCGGATGCAGGAGCATGCCTTCTTCCGAAAGGTGGGAGTCAATAACCTGCTGATTATCGCCATTATGCTGATGTTCAGTCTGTTCGGGTCGGTGTTCGGGATGAGCGAGGAGACTATCGCCTTCATTGTGGTTTTCGTGCCGTTGGCTGTCTCCATGGGTTACGACTCCATTACAGGCGTACTCATGTGTTACGTGGCCGCGCATGTAGGCTTTGCGGGTGCGATGCTCAACCCCTTCACCATCGGCATTGCGCAGGGACTTTCAGGGCTGCCCACCTTCTCGGGCATTGGCTACCGGCTCATCTGTTGGATTATTCTGACCGTCATCGCCATCGTCTTCACCTTGATCTATGCTGCTTGGGTGAAGAAGAATCCGGAAAAGTCGCTGACTTACAGCATTGACAGCTACTGGCGCGAGAAGACCGCCGACACGCAGGACAAGCATGAGTTAGTGAAGTCGGGTAGGGGAGCGTGGATTGTATATGGCTGTATCTCTGCGGTTCTACTCTATTGCGCCATCACGATGCCTTATACGGACATCACGGTTGGATTGGGCAGCCGTCGGGTGATACTTTTCCCGATTTGGGCGGGATTGTTCATACTTATCGGCTTCTTCGCCACCCGCAAGTCGGTGCACCATCTGATTCTCACCATCCTGCTGTTCACGATTCTGATTTTGGTGACGGGTGTGTTAGGCTACGGCTGGTACGTGATGGAAATCGCGGGCCTCTTCTTCGCGATGGGCATTTTAGCCGGTTGCGCTTTCGGGATGCGCTTCGACAAGATTTTCCGCAGCTTTTTGGAGGGTTGTAAGGACATTCTCGTGGCTGCGCTCGTGGTCGGGTTGGCCGGTGGCATCATCATCATTTTGGAAGAAGGTCACATCATCGACACGATTCTCTACGCCGTGGCGCAGGGTATGCAGGGTGCGGGCCGTATCGGCAGCACCGCCGCGATGTACGTGATGCAGAACCTGTTGAACCTGATTATCCCGTCGGGTTCCGCCAAGGCCGCACTCACCATCCCGATGATGGCCGAATGGTCTGACCTGATGGCGATTCCGCGGCAGCTTACCGTGTTGGCGTTCCAGTTCGGTGACGGCTTCACCAACATGATCACCCCCACCTCCGGCGTGCTCATCGGCGTGCTCGGCGTGGCGCGAATCCCGTACGCGACGTGGGCAAAGTTCATCTGGAAGTTCCTGCTCGCATTGATTGTGCTGGGATTCCTATTACTGTTGCCGCCGCTCTTCCTCCCCTTCGCCGGTTTCTGACGGCGAAAGGGGGTCGGCGAATTGGGCAAGTTGAGCGAATTGATAAGACTTTTTCGAAAAGACAACAGTTAGTATAGACATAGTGATTCTTCCTTGAGCAGCCCATTCCCCTCCTTTGGAGGGGTGCCCGTAGGGCGGGGTGGTAAGGCTCTGACGAACCCCAAACAATAACAAAGAATGAACGAATACGACGACCTTCTCCGCATCGAACCCACCGGCCTCTCTCTGGAGGCGGGGCGGCTGTTAGTGTCCACGCCGTACTTCAACGACCCGTTCTTCAACCATTCGGTGGTGCTGCTGACGGACTACATGGAGGAGCATACGGCGGGGCTGATTATCAACCGACAGCTGCCGCATTCGGTCTATGACGTGGTGAACGAGATTAGGGTTGACGACCCCATCTATTTCGGCGGGCCGGTGATGCCCGAGGCGGTGTTCCTGCTGCACAGCTTCGACTCCTGCCCCGAGGCCACGCGGCTGCTGCCCGGCGTCTATGTGGGCTACAACCCCGTGCTGCTTGCCGTCTTGGAACAGCATGCCATCCCCAACCTCAAGTCCAAGTTTCTGCTGGGCTATGCGGGCTGGTCGCCGGGACAGCTGGAGGACGAACTGGAGCGCAACATGTGGGTCATCGCCCCCGCCACGCAGTCCCTCGTTTTCGACACTCCCGCCGACGAAATCTGGACCCGCACGATCCGCCGCCTCGGCCCCCGTTACGAACACTGGCTCCGCTTCCCGAAGAACATTGCGTATAATTGATTTGTGCCGTATGACTTTGAATGTAAAAAAGTACTTCCTTAAACAGCCTCGGAGAGGCAAAACGCGCGAAGCGCAAGTAACCCCACACAAGGCGTAGCCGCAGTGTGGGGCCCACCAGAGGGCGCAGCCGCAGTGTGGGGCCCACCAGAGGGCGCAGCCGCAGTGTGGGGCCCACCAGAGGGCGCAGCCGCAGTGTGGGGCCCACCAGAGGGCGTAGCCGCAGTTCGTACTCTAATATCCTGATAAAATGCAAGAACGTGAAACCTTTAACAATCACAACGTATATTCCCTGTCTGAGGTGGCGATGAGCGTGCACCGCGTGATCGAGCGCACCTACACGCGGCCCTACTACATCAAGGCGGAGATTCTGAAACTGAACTACTACCCGTATAGCGGGCACTGTTATCCGGAACTGGTTGAACGTGAGGGAAATACCATCAAGACTGAGATGCGGGCGATTATTTGGTCGGCCAACTTCAAGGACATCAACCGGCGGTTCGAGCAGATCACGGGCGAGCCGCTGAAGGAGAACATCCGCATTCTCTGTCTCGCCACCGTGCAGTTCAGCCCGAAGCACGGTCTTGCGCTGCACATTGAGAACATCGAGCCGAGTTATACGTTAGGTGAGATGGTGCGCAACCGCCAGGAGGTTATCGAGCGGCTCAAGAAGGAACAGGTTTTCGACCTCAACCGCCGCTTGACGATGCCGCCGCTGCCCAAGCGCGTGGCGGTCATCTCGGTGGAGACGAGCAAGGGCTACAGCGACTTTATACAGACCCTGCATCGCAACGAGCACGGCTATCGTTTTCAGACAGAGCTGTTTCCGTCTATTCTGCAGGGCGACAAGGCCATTACGGGCATTATGGGGCAGCTGCAGAAAATCGAGGTGCGGCGCGACGAGTTTGATGTGGTGGTCATTGTGCGCGGTGGTGGTGGAGACGTGGGCATGAGCTGTTACGACGATTACGGGCTGACACAGCGCGTGGCGACTTTCCCACTGCCCGTCCTTACCGGTATCGGGCATTCCACCAACCTTACCGTCACTGACATGGTGGCGCACGCCAACTTCATCACCCCCACGGATGTGGCGTTCTCCCTGTTGGAAGCTTTCCGTCGGTTTGATGAGGAATTAAGCGAAACGATGGGACGCATCGTGCAGAGCGCGCAGCTACGGCTTACGGAGGTGCGGCAGGCACTCACGCACACGCAGACCGTGCTCCAGTATGAACTTCCGAAAGTCATCGATGGTCATCGAAACCGTTTGGGTGATATTGCCAAGGTGTTGGTTTTCAAATCGAAAGAGCTGACCATGAATCAGATGTTCCGGATGAAATCGCTTTCGCAGGACATGGCGCGGGGCGTACAGCTGCACATAGACCGCGAGCGGCAGAAGGTCGGGCGTTTTGCCGAGATGTTGCCGAAAGACTGTCGAGTGCTGATGCAGCGGCGCATGCGCGAGTGCGACGATATGGACGGCAAGTTACGTCTGCTGAATCCCGACAATGTGCTGCGGCGCGGCTACAGCATTACGCTCAAAGACGGCAAAGCGGTAACGAATGCCGCAGACCTACGTCCGGGTGACAAGATTGTCACGAAATTGCATGAAGGCGAGGCAGTCTCTGTGGTGGAAGGTTGACCGAAATCCTGTTACGACACCAAGTCTTTGACGGTGTTGCCAACGTTGATGAGGTGGTCGGCGACACGTTCGGCGTTCTGCGCCAAGGAGAGGTATTCCGCACCCACGGCGGGACTGCACGTGCCCTCGTTCAGGCGGCGAATGTGGTTGCGCTCCATCTCTTCGGTCAGGTCGTCGATGCGGTCCTCGATGGCGTTTGCCCGTCGTAAGGCTTCCAAATCTTTGTTATGATAGGCAATCCTAACCTCGCCGTACAGTTCGCTCACTAACTTCTCCATCTGTAGAATTTCATTGATGGCCTCTGGGGAGAAAGCGGCATCCTGTTCCTTGAGGGAGTCAGCGTATTCCACGATGTTCTCGGCGTAGTCGCCGACGCGCTCCAGGTCGCTGACGGTGCGGATGGTGCCGTTCAAGTATCGCTGGTCGTAACTGTTGAGGTTGTTCTCCGACAAGAGGACGGAGTATCGCAAAAGCTCTTTGTTCAGGAAGTTAAGCTGGTCTTCAGTATCCCGGAACGCCTCGATGTCGTCGTAATCCATCGTAGTGATGGTTTTGATGGAGCGGTGGAAGTTGGTCATGGCCATCTCGGCCATGTTTTCGATTTCGGTCTTGAGTTGGCGGAGTGCCACGGCGGGAGTGCTGAGCATGGAGGGGTCGAGGTATTTGAGGCGCGGCGCGGCGGAGGGGACAACCTCCTTCTCGGGGACGATTCGGCAGACTGTTCTCACCAGAACGTCGGTCAGCGGCAGGGCTACGAACATTGTGCAGACGTTGAAGAACGTATGGAACATGGCGAGTTGCATTTGCGGGGCATTGGGGAACCATCTTTCGAAGAGGGTCCCGAAACTCCATGCGCCGCCGGTGGAGATGCGTAAGATAAGGGCGAGAATCAGGAACATGACAACACCCATTACGTTGAATATCAAATGGATGAAAGCAGTTCGTTTGGCGTTCACCCCGCTGGTCATGCCGGCAATCATGGCGACCACGCAGGAACCGATGTTCGAACCCATAGTCAGGTAGATGCCTTGGTCGAGGTTCACCAAGCCGGTGACGACCATAGTGATGGCGATGGAGGTCATCACGGAGGAAGACTGGATGACGGCGGTGAGCAGGGTGCCGATGATGACGAGCAGTATCGGGTTGTTGATGGCGGCCAGCATGGTTTTCACCTCGGGCAGTGCGGCGAACTCCTCCATGGCCGACGACATCATGCCCAAACCCACGAATAGCATGCCGAATCCGGTGAGGATGCCGCCCGTCTGCTTCCATTTGTCGCTTTTGGCGAACAGCGAGATGAAGGCGCCGATGCCTGCGAAGGCGGCGAAGATGATCGTGGTGGAGATGCTGTTGCGGCCGAACATGCCGAGGGCGACCAGCTGTGCGGTCACGGTGGTGCCGATGTTGGAACCGTAGATGATGGTGGCGGCCTGGGTGAGGCTCATGATGCCCACGTTCACGAAACCGATGACCATCACGGTGACGGCGCCGCTGCTTTGGATGGCGGCTGTGCCCGCAAGGCCGATGCCCACGCCCAACCATTTGTTGTCACCCGTCTTGGCGAACAGTCTGCGAAGCCCGCGGCTGCCCGCTGCCTCCAAATTGCCGCTCATCGTCTGGCAGGCCACTAAGAACACACCGATACCCGCGGTGAGGGTCAGGATTGCGATGATGACGCTTGATATGTCCATTTATTATAGGTTAAAAAGGTTAAAAATCAAGGGTCAAAAAAACTCTACCCCAATTTAATAACTGGGTGCAAAGATACACTTTTTTCAATTGCTTCGCGTAACCGAAAAAAATGTAACTTTGCACGTTTGTTTTTTTTAACGTTCGTTATGATGAAATACGACTGTAAACAAGGGATTTTGTATGTTTTATGCGTGGTTGCGCTGCTGTGTTCGGGAATGGGCCCGGTGTCGGCGCAGAAGGATAATGCTCCTAAAAAGACCCCGTTTTTCAAGACGTTGCCGTCGGCTTCGTTTCTCACGATAAATGCCGAATATCTGGGCGGTTATCGTCCCGACCAGACCTTCAGCGCACAGGTGCCGGCGTTCGGCTTCAAGGCGGGCACGATGCGCAATGTGGGCTGGTATGTCGGCGCGATGACGAACTTCAACTTCAAGGGCGCGTTTGTCGTCTGCGATGAGTCCGAACTCAACCCTCTCTCCACCAGCAGCTCCTATTTCGATGTGTTGGCGGGCATCACGCTTCGTTATTGGGCGCCGCTGTCGTTCCATCTCGGACTCGGCTACAGCTACCGCTCTTTCAATAATGAGACGATTTACGGACAATGGGCGCACACAGCTTCGCACATATCGCAGGGACCGGCCGCCGCTGCGGGGTTCATGTTCCATCTTGGAGGCTTTGTGGTCTCGGGCGAGGTGCTCAGTACGTATAATGTCCAAGGACTTCAAAGACCTTTCTATCATGTGGATAAGAACCGTTTTTCATTCGGCGTGAAAGCGGGTCTCGGTATATGCATTCCTTACCGTTACCGCACGGAATTTCAGGAACGCGAACGTCGCGGCACCCGCGCACCTGAGCCGATCGTCACGGAAGCACCGGTTGTTGCGCCTGCCGTTCCGCAGTCGCAAACGCCTGCTCCGGTCACGGTTGCTCCGCAACCGATTGTTTCGCAGCCGGTTGTCGTTGCCAATCCGCAGCCTGTTGCCCCGACTACAAGAGAATCTGAGACTCTCGAGGTCGTCACCATGCCGGTCTCTCAGGTGATGCATGGAAGCGTCACCGTTTCCGGGCAGGTCACCGGCAGCGCCACAGAGGAAGTTGCCGAACGCGGTGTCTGCTGGGGCAATAATCCTTATCCGTCGGTTACGGGTGCACATACGTCCGACGGCGAAGGCGACGGCTACTTTACCACGGTGATTACCGGACTGAATCCCGGAACAGTTTGTTACATACGTGCTTACGCTGGAACAAAATCAGGTATCCGTTACGGCAACACGGTTTCTGTCACAATACCTGTGCAACCGATCAACCAGCCTGCGGCACCGCAGGCACAGCCTTACCAGCAACCAGTTCCTTTCCAGCAACAGTCTCCCGTCCAATCGCCTGTGACGGCACCGGCGCTGCCTGCGCAACCCTATCCGCAGCCTGCTCCTTTCCAGCAGCCGAATCCTTACCAGCAACCGGCTCCTTACCAGCAGCCGAATCCCGCCCAAACACCTGTGAATACTCCTGCTCCGTCGGTGCAAACGACGGCTCCCGTGCTGCCTGCCGCCCCTCAAGCTGTTGCTCCTCAACCTGCTGCCCCGCAGCCTGCCGCCTCGCAACCTGTAGCTCCGCAGCCTAATGCCCCGCAAGCTGTTGCTCCTCAGACTACTGCTCCTCAACCTGCTGCCCCACAAGCTGTAGCTCCGCAGCCTGTTACTGCACAGCCTGCCGCTCCTCAACCTGTATCTCAGCAGACTGTGGAACCGACCGCAGCTGTTGCGGCCGCCGTTGTGCCTGCCGCAGTAGTACCTGCCGATGTTGTGCCCGACTGCCCTTCCACGATGAGTGATATGGAGGGTAATGTCTACCATACGATTCGGATCGGCGGGCAGTGCTGGATGCGTGAGAACCTCCGCGCCACCCGCTTTGCCGACGGCGGATTGATTGCGCTTTCCGACTCCGCCCTCCTCGACAGCCCCTGTTTATACTATCCTGCTGGCGACAGTGCCAATGCTTCGGTCTATGGCTGTCTCTACAACTGGTCGGCGGCGTCGAACAAGAGTACCCTCTTGGATGCGCTCAACGGCACCCTGCAAGGGGCTTGTCCTGACGGCTGGCATCTTCCCTCGGATGCGGAGTGGTCGCAATTGGTTGGCTATCTGGCACTGCAGCCCATCTGCGTGTGTGGGACGGGACAAGACAATATCGCCAAGTCGTTAGCCAGCCAGACGGGATGGAACACGGTGCAGCTCAGCGGCGCAGACTGCGCAGTAGGAAAGGATCTTGAGCGAAACAACGTTTCAGGATTCACGGCGATGCCGGCGGGCGTCTTTTATCAAACTCCCGCCAACTTCGGCAACAGCGCCGGTTTCTGGACTTCCACGCCCGGTTCAAAAGGCATTACCGTGCGCCTTCTCTTCAGCGAGAGTGCCCAACTAACCGCCTACGGCGACGAGCCCGGCATGAACGGCTATTCGGTGCGTTGCCTGAAGAATTGATTATTTAATACGTAGAGATGGGGCGCGCCCTGTCTCTACAATATCTGCGTATGTTTGAAATTTATGTACATTTGCCCGTTTTTAAGAGTTAAGTCGAAATAATTGTAACGTAAAGTATATCAATAAAATAAAATCATCATGATGAAACCCAAGATTGTTATCGGAAACTGGAAAATGAACAAGGACTTCGAAGAAGCGGAAGACCTTATCACCCAAATAGAGGAGCAACTGGCTGATTTTCAGTTGCAGACCGAGGTTGTGCTTTGCCCGCCGGCCGTGTATGCCGAACTGGTTACCGACCACGCCGACATCGAAGAGAACCACTTCTATGCAGGCCTGCAGAACGTGAGCGAGTTCGAGAACGGTGCCTACACCGGCGAGATTTCCGCCGAGATGATGGCCTCCATGAACGTCGACTTCTGTATTGTGGGACACTCCGAGCGTCGCAAATATTTCGGTGAAACTGATGAAATCGTCCTCAAGAAGATGCACCGTCTGCTGGCCAACGACATCGTGCCGGTGATGTGCTGTGGCGAGACCTTGGAGGAACGCAAGGGTGGCAAGCATTTCGAGGTTGTCCAGAAGCAAATCGAGGCCACCATCTGCACGCTCACGGCCGACGAGCTGGAGCGCGTGATGATTGCCTACGAACCCATCTGGGCTATCGGCACCGGCGAGACCGCCACACCTGAGCAGGCGCAGGAGATGCTCGCCTTCATCCGCTCCCTCATCGAGAAGAAGTTCGGCACTGAGCTCGCCGTCTTCACCTACATCCTTTACGGAGGCAGCTGCAACGCCAAGAACGCCCTCGAACTCTTCTCTCAGCCGGACGTTGACGGCGGCCTCATCGGCGGTGCTTCCCTCAAACCCGATGACTTTGTCAAGATCATTGAGGCGGCCGAAACCGTGATCAAGGAGAATTAGACTTGGGACTTAAGACTTGAGACTTAAGACTTAAGACTTAAGACTTAGGTAGTAACGTCCGACCTTAATTCCCCTTCTATTTTAGAAGGGGTGCCCGAAGGGCGGGGTAGTAATATAAGCACCAGAATTCCTTATGATGTCCAGAATATCGTTGATATTGTTCCTGTTCCTCATGGGACTCTCCTGCGCCATCTTCGCGCAGGACGACGACCCGTGCAAGCAGACGATGGACAAGAACAGCGAGAAAGTGTTCAAAAAGGCGCGGGATTATCACAAGTCGGGCAAGAAGGAGGAGGCATACGAACTCTACGAGGAGATATTGGCTGACCACCCCGAATATTTAGAGGTGAACTACTATTACGCCCTTGGCTACTACCTTCCGCTTAAGGATAACCAGTTCATTTCCAGGAAAAAGGACAAGTCGGACGTGAAAAAGGCGCTGGCCGCCTTCAACCGCATGTTCGAGGTGTGTCCCTATTACCGCCCCTATTGCAACCTTTACGCGGCGCAGATCGCCTACTTCAATGAGTTGTATCCCGAAGCGGTGAAGTTCGCGGGGGTGATTGTCGACAATCCGGATCTCTTCAGAGATTCCAAGGATACGAGCAAGGTTGATGTGGACAAGATTCGGGAGGCCAAGCTGATTCTTCGCAAAGCCCGTTTCTACGACAATATCCTCAACCATCCCGTGCCGTTCGATCCGCACCCTGTGCCGAATATCTCCACCAGTGCCGACGAGTATCTCGGCACGCTTTCACCCGACGGACACCTGTTCTACTTCACCCGTAGGAAATACGTGGCCGACAATTCCCCGTTCGGACAGGGCGGCAAGGTGCAGAAGGAGTTCTTCAGCTGCAGTGTGAAGAAAAACGGACAGTTCGGAGAGGGCGACGCGTTACCGGAACCCTTCAACAAGGCGGACGGGGAGGGGAGCCCCACCATCACCATCACCAACGACCTGCTGATTTTCGTGCAGCGGCACACGGTGAAGCTTCAGGGTGGCAACTACCCCAATTACGACCTCTATTATTCTGAATACGACGGCTTTGAGTGGTCGACCCCCAAGCCGCTGCCAGGAAAGATCAACCGCAACGACTCGTGGGAGTCACAGCCTTCGCTCAGCTCCGACGGCAGGTTGCTTTTCTTCGCCAGCGACCGTCCCGGCGGCTATGGCGGCTCCGACATTTGGTACGCCACCCGCAAGAGCGACGGCTCGTGGAACGACCCTGTTAACATGGGCCCGGCCATCAACACTGAAATGAACGAGCGGTCGCCCTTCCTCCACACCGACAGCAAGACCCTCTATTTCTCCTCCAACGGTCACGACGGCCTCGGCGGACAGGACATCTTCTACTCCAAGATGGACAGCAAGCGGCAGTGGTCGGATCCCGTCAACATCGGCTCGCCCATTAATACCGAAAACGATGAGGTCGATTTCTTCGTGAGTCTGGACGGCAAAACCGGTTACTTCTCCTCCAACAATTATGGCGACCAGGACTGGAATATTTACCAGTTTGAACTGTACGAAGAGGCCCGTCCGCACACGATGGTCATTGTCAAGGGCAAGGTGACGGTCGACGAGGGCGACTTGGAAAACGCCGTGGTCGAGATTCGCGACACCAACGCCAATGTGGTTTCCACTGGCATTGTGAGTGTGAACACGGGCAGCTATGCCGTGGCCACCGAGGTAAAGCAAGACAATCCGCAACCGTTGATTGTCAATGTTAAGAAAGAAGGATACTCCTTTGATACCCAGATTATTAAGCCGGAAGATATTACGGAGGAGGTTATCGAGAAGGATGCTGAGGTGAAGGCCGTAGAGACCGGCAAGGTTTGTGATTTGCGTGACATTTACTACGAAACCAACGACTTCAGTCTCACACAGGAGTCGAAGATGCTGCTCGCACTCTTCATCGAGTTCCTGAACGAGAACCCCACTGTGAAGGTGGAAATCCAGGGCCATACGGACAATATAGGTCGCGACGAGGACAACCTGTTGCTGTCTGAAAACCGCGCCAAGTCGGTGTATGACTATGTGGTCTCCAAAGGGGTGAACGCCAACCGTTTACGTTACAAAGGCTACGGTGAATCGCAGCCCATTGCCGACAACAATACGGCGGCGGGTCGCGCCAAGAACCGCAGAACTGTTTTCCTGATTTATGAGAAATAGGCACATTTATTTTTTGGGTATCGGCGGCATCGGCATGAGTGCGCTGGCGCAATATTTCCTGCAGAATGGCGACCACGTCTCCGGCTACGACCTGACCCCTTCGGCTGTAACAGAAATGTTACAAGCTAAGGGAGCGAAAATTCATTTTGACGGGGATGTGACCCAGATTCCCGATGAGGTGGATTTTGTGGTTTATACGCCCGCCGTTCCGAAGGATTTTGTCGAATATCAATACTTTGTTGAGAATAATATCCCGATGTACAAGCGTTCGCAGGTGCTCGGGCATATCACGGACGAGCTGCGGACCATTGCGGTGGCGGGCACGCACGGCAAGACCACTACGACCTCGATGGTGGCACATCTGCTTTATCCCGAACAACCGTTGGCTGCGTTCATCGGGGGCATTTCCAAGAACCTGAACGACAACTACGTGTGCAGTCCAAGGCCGGAGACTGCCGTGGTGGAAGCCGACGAGTTCGACCGCTCTTTCCTGACACTGCACCCCGAGGTGGCTGTCATCACTTCCATGGATGCCGACCACTTAGACATCTACCGCGATGTGGAGGACTTGCAAGGCGCGTTCCGGAAGTTTGCTTCGCAGACATCGCGCACGGTGCTTGCGCATGAGGCTGTGGCCCAATACATTACGCAACCGAACAAAAAGACTTACGGCACAAGCCAAGATTGCGACTATTATGCTTATCAGATAGATTACCAACCGGAAACCACCCGTTTTTGTCTGCACACGCCACAAGGGGAGATAACCGATTTGGCATTGCCGGCGCACGGACAATATAATATATGGAATGCCACGGCTGCCATTGCCGCTGTCTTGGAAGCTTTTCCTGGGATGCCGGAGGATCGTATCCGTCAGAAAATCGGTACGTTTGCGGGTGTCAAGCGCCGTTTCGACTACATTGTGCGCCGCCCTGACTTTGTTTATATTGACGACTATGCGCACCATCCCGCCGAGATGCGCTCGTTCATCACGGCGGTGCGGGAGATTTATCCCGACAAAGAGATTTGCGGGGTCTTCCAGCCGCACCTTTACACGCGCACCCGCGACTTCGCGGACGAGTTCGCGGAAGTGCTCGGCCTCCTTGACCGCGTCATTCTACTGCCCATCTATCCGGCCCGCGAAAAACCGATTGAGGGCATTACCTCCGAATTCCTTTTGCGGAAAGTACAGGATTCGAACGGCATGGTATTGCAGAAACATGAGCTTGTCCCGTACCTGAAAGCGCATCGTCCCGATGTGTTGCTCACCATCGGTGCGGGCGACATCGACCGGTTGGTGCCGGAACTGGGAACATTGTAATCAGGTCATTTATGAAACAGGAAAAATTCTCAATACGCAAACGGCTTAAAAGCTTCACCTATGCTTTCGCAGGACTGAAGGTTCTGTTCAGAGAGGAACACAACTCCCGCATCCATCTCTTTGCGACCGTCTGCGTTGTTGTGGCGGGCGTGTTGCTCAAGATTTCGCTGTTGGAGTGGGTGGCCGTGGCGTTTGCCGTCGGACTGGTGTTCAGCGGGGAGATTTTCAACTCCGCCGTTGAGGATTTGTCGGATGTGGTCTGCCCCGAGCGGGATGAGCGCATCAAGAAGGTGAAGGATTTGGCGGCGGCTGCCGTGCTGGTGAACGCCATCACCGCAGCGGTCATCGGGTTGCTGGTTTTCCTTCCGAAGATTATACCATTGTTTCTGTGATATTTTAACCATCGGTATTTCGTGGAGACGCAAAATTTTGCGTCTCTACACCCCAACAATCTATCTGCCAATTCCAAGAACCCATCGCCCCTAATGCCTATTGCCTTCTGCCTAATGCCTTTTGCCTCTAAATCCAAACCATGTTCCTCGGTGAGATAATCTCCTTGTTCGTAGCCCTCTCCTGGACCGCCACCGCCCTTTTCGCGGAGGTGGGTTCGAAGCGTATGGGGTCGCTGCCGTTCAACACGATACGGATGGCGATGTCGCTGGTGCTCCTCACCCTCACGCTTTGGTTTGTGATGGGCGTCCCGTACCCGCGTTACGCTGACGGCGGCACGTGGGGTTGGCTTCTGCTGTCGGGGGTGGTCGGCTACGTCATCGGCGACTACTGCCTGATGCAGGGCTACATCCACATCGGCTCGCGCTTCGGGCAGCTCTTCATGACCCTTTCGGCTCCCACGGCTGCCATTACCGGACGGCTGCTTCTTGGAGAGCAGATGCGTCCGACAGCCATCCTCGGCATGGTTGTCACCTTGGGTGGCATCGCGCTGTCGATTCTCTCCAAAAACGACAGTTCCGAGCATCGCGGCATCGGGTTTAAGTTGCCCGCGAAAGGGATTTTCTACGCCGCGATGGCGGGAATATGTCAAGGTCTCGGTTTGGTGCTCAGCAAGATAGGGTTGCTGCATTATGATGCCGCGATGTCGGCTCTCGGCATAGCCCAGGATGCGGTTCTTGAGGGCGCGGTGCTGCCGTTGCCGGCCAGCATCAGCGTGCCGTTTGCCGCCACCACCATCCGGGCCTACATCGGGTTGGTGGGCTTCTTCCTCTCGCTGATGCTGTTCAGCAAGGACGGAATAGAGAAGTTGCGCAGTGCCTTCCGCGACCGCAAAGCCATGTGGTGCGTGTTCGCCTCCACCATTTTCGGTCCGTTCATCGGCGTCAGCGCCTCGCTGTTGGCGACCCTGTACACCTCCGCCGGCATTGCGCAGACCCTCTTCGCCCTCACCCCGATCCTCATTATCGCGCCTTCCGCCATCCTCTTCCACCAGAAAGTGACGGTGAGGGAGGTTATAGGAGCTGTCATCAGTGTGGCGGGGGTGTGCCTGTTTTTTGTGTGATGGCAAATTACGTTTTTTCGTGATTTTTCGTGGGAGATTCCGCTCGCTCACTGCGTTCGCGGCGGAATTTGTCACGGTGCTGTAGAGACGTGCCATGGCGCGTCTCTACGAGGTGTTTCCTTTTGAAGGCGATATAAGAACCCGACCATGGTAAAATTAACGATGTTTTGTGGCAAAAATTACGACAAAAAAATATTGCGTTTTTGTATTTGATTATTTCGGATATTTGCAGCTTCATAATTTGCTGATTTAGAATTGCGAAAAAAGTGTCGATATATGAGCCTATGAGGAAGATTATACCCGTATTGTTTTTGATGTTTTTGGGGTTGACCGCTGTGGCGCAGTGCCCGGATTTTACCAATTTGACTGGCGCAAACGTGACATGTCAATACGGCAGTTTTGACGACCCGTTCCAATTCACGGGCATCGCCTCGGGGCGGCACACCGTCATCTCCCAGCAGGGCAGCGACCCCAACACCGGCCACCAGCTGCCGTTCCTCCCGCCGGGCGAGAACCGGGTGGTGAAGCTCGGCAACGAGCAGGTGGGCAAGCAGGCGGAGGCCATCACCTACCAGTTTACCGTGAACCCCGACTACGCCATCCTGCTGCTGAAATTCGCGGTGGTGCTGGAAGACCCCGGCCATCCCGCGCCCGCCCAACCGCGCTTTGTGGTGCGCGTGCTGAATAACGCAGGCCAGCTGGTGGAGACCTGCGCCGAGTATGACGTGACCGCCGCTGGCGACATCCCAGGCTTCCAGACCTACACCTCCGGCTGGTACAACGTGCGGTGGCGGCCGTGGACCAACGTGGGCATCGACCTCTCCGACTATGCCGGGCAGCCAATACGCCTGCAGTTCGTGACCTACGACTGCGACTACTGGGGGCATTTCGGCTATGCCTACTTCACCGCCTCCTGCATGAGCAACAAACTGGCTTTGAGCGGTTGCAACGGCAGCCAGGTGACCCTCGTGGCACCCTCCGGCTTCGAAAGTTACGCTTGGGACAACGGCAGCACCTCTACGACTGCCACCTATACCGTGAACGGCACCACCACGGCCAACTGTCTCATCACCTCCGCCACCGGCTGCCAGTTCACCTTGAGCGGAACCATATCTTCCCAAAGCGGCCTGCCCACTTCCAGTTCCACGATTTACGACACCATTTGCGAGGGCGACAGTTACAGCGACCACTTCTTCAACCTGCCGCCGCAGTTTGAAACGGGTACCCACACCTTCCGCAACACCTTCTTCAACGCGGGTAACTGCACGGGCGGCAACGTGACCACCACGCTTTACCTCACTGTGCTGCCAAAATACAACCACATTTACGATGCGGCTTGCCAGGGCACGAACTACAACGCCCACGGCTTCCACTACACCAACCTGCAGGTGGGCAACTTTATTGATTCGATAGTGACCACGCTCCTTACGGGTTGCGACCTAGTGACCGTGTTGCACCTGACGGTGAATCCTTCATTCTCCTTGAACAGCAACACTCTGAGTGGTCCGACCTCCGTGTGCCGCCAAGAAGTATGTACCTACAGCCTACCCAACGTTGAGGGACTGGCCACATTCCATTGGAACTTGCCCAATGGTGTAAACCTCATCTACGGACAAGGAACTGCCACCGCCAATCTCTATTTCGCCGACGGTGCGCCCAATCCCGCTACCATCTCCCTCACCGGCGCTAACGGTTGCGGCAGCGGCACCATCCCCTTGAGTGTAACCCATTCCCCCACCTACCATATCTTTTTCCAGGACAGCCTTTGCACGGGGAATGATTATCACCGCTATGGCTTTGACCTGGCGCGGCAGGACAGCACAGGCTGGTACACCTTTACCGACCGCTACACCACCGCCCAAGGCTGCGACAGCGTGCGCATTCTGCAGTTGCTGGTGACGGGCACGCCCACGCTGACCACCCTGGCGCAACCTGCCGAAATATGCACGGGGCAGAGCACGACGGTGCATGCCATGGGCGAGAACGCCGGTTTCTCGCAGGGCGGGCAAGCCCCTCCGGTGGCCATTGGCGACATCCTCTGCACCGACAACAGCATAGTGAAGCCCTCCGCCTGGCCGGTGGCGGGCAAAACGGCCAAAGGCGTCGTCTTCTATGTGGATAATACGGGACAGCACGGCTGGGCGGTACACCTGCAGGACCAGGGGACGAGCGTGCAGTGGACCCCTTACGGCCAATATACGGACATCTCAACCTTGACGAATTATACCAACGCCCGCGATGCGATTACGGACTTGAATGGCTACAGCAACACGCAGAAAATCCGCAACGCTGGCAACGCCACAAAATATCCGGCAGCATACGCGGTGGATTTCGCCAATGGCTGGTACCTGCCCGCCGCCGGGCAGTTGCGGTTGATGTTCGGTGAGATAGTGACCTTGAACGCCTCTTTGCAAGTGGTGGGTGGCACGCAGTTTCCTATGGATTCAGGTTGGTGGTATTGGTCGTCAACAGAGTATGGACAGAGCTCCGCGTGGTACGTGGCCTGCAATGGGGACGTGACCAACTACAGTAAGGGCAGCAGCAGTAGGGTGCGTAGTGTTCGGGCTTTTTAATTAACTATTTAACAATTTAACAATTTATAAGAACACCGCCGAAGGCGGTCGAAATTTTGGGAAATTAGTGAGCAGTGAATAGTGAGCAGTGAATAGTGAATAGTAAAGCTACCACCATCCAGCGATTATTCA